>JAUSID010000072.1:217500-229679 GCA_030648295.1 Opitutaceae bacterium
AATTCAATGGTTGAGGTCGCCGATGCGGCATCGTTGATCTTCCGGCCGCATGAGCACCACCCCTCTCGCTGACTCCCTGATCCTCAACGTCCGATCGCCGCTGCATGACTGCGTCGTGAACGAAAATCAGAGTTGTCCGCTGCCAATCCAAACCTTCCAGCGCGACGAACATTCGCCTCGCCACCATTTGCCCGCATTTCGAAACCCATCTGCCGCATGACTCCGTCCGAAGTGTATCTCGCGAAAGCGCGCCAACTAATCGACGCCGTCGCGGCGCAGCATGCCGCAGTGCAGACAGCCGCCGACTGGTTCACCGAGACAATTCTCGCCGACCGCATGGTTCACCTCTTCGGCTCCGGTCATTCTCGGATGATGGTCGAGGAAATGTGGCCACGTTACGGTTCCTTTCCGGGGTTCAATCCTATCGTCGAGCTCTCGCTGTCCTTCCACAACCTCGTTGTCGGCGCCAACGGCCAGCGCCAGGCGATGTTTCTGGAAAACGTCAGCGGGCTTGCGGAACGGATTCTGCGGAATTTCGCGCTCTCGCCGCAAGACAGCGCGTTGGTGATCTCCTCGAGCGGCAGCAATATTGTGCCGATTGAGATCGCGGAGTACTTCCGGCGTGCCGGTGTTCGCGTCGTTGCGTTGGTGAGCAAAGCGCACGCGGACGCGACGACATCACGGCGCCCCGACGGACGAAAGCTCACGGATTTCGCCGACCTCGTGCTCGACACCGGCGCACCCGTGGGCGACGCGATGGTGACGATCGACGGATTGGATACACCAGTGTCGCCCGGTTCGACCGTGGGTGGCGCGCTGATCGTGAACGCGCTCAAGGCGGAGGTCGCCGCGCGGCTTGTGACCGCGGGGCAGCCACCGAAGGTTCTCAGCGCCGCCGCCGTGGTTGGCACGGCGCGTGCGACCGCGTTATTCGAGGCTGCGTACGACGAACACGCCCACCGGTTGGCCAAACTTTATGCGAATACCGGTCCGCGGTGAGATTTGCCGGTGACATTCCGTCCGCCCACGCGCCCCGAGACAGCCCTACCGCGACGACCGTCTTCCTTCCGCTTCACCGTGGTCCGGTTGGCACCCTCAATTTAACCATCGCGGGCTCCTCGTCATCACGCCACGATTGCGCTTCCACAATACGGCCCGGTTCCGTCGCCGATGACGCGTCAGTCCATCGAGCGGCCGCGCCGATCCGGTTCTTGTTTCACGTGTTCCCATGAAAGAGAATCCCCTCCGTACCTCCGTCATCGGCAGCTACCCTTTTCCCAGCTGGCTCGAGTTCGCGAGCCAGCACCTCGAGGTGTTCGGCCGATCCGACGTCGCGGAAATCCAGAACGACGCCGTTGTCGCGGCGATTCACGATCAGGTTGACGCCGGACTCGATGTGATCACCGACGGAGAGCAGACCCGGCTCGATTTCAATCTTTCGTTTTACGGCTATCTCGAAGGTCTCGAATTCGAGGGTGCTTCGCCGCGGCGATTTGGTCCGCCTGCACACGACCAGCGCGGAAAACATCAGATTACCGCTGAACTCCGGGCGCCGCGTGGGCTAGGCGTCGTCGACGAATTCAAGCGGCTGCAGCGGCTCGCCCCGTCCGGGCCCACGCTCAAGGCGAGCGTTCCCGGACCGTACACGCTCAGCGGCCGGCTCGTGCCCAATGCGCGCTACCCCGACCGATGGGCCGTGGCCGAAGCGCTGCTACCGATCGTCCGGAAGGAACTCGAAGACCTGGTGGCAGCGGGCTGCCGCGAGATCAGCGTCGATGAGCCATCGATGAGTTGCTATGCCTACCGCGAGGATCCGAAGCGGTTCGTCGACATCTTCAATCGCACCGTCGAGTCCGTGTTCGGTCGCACGCGGCTTTGCACCCATCTGTGTTTCGGAAACTACAAAGGCCGCGCCATTGGCCTGCGACGCATCGCACCGATGTTTCCCGCCTTTCTCGATTTCAAGGCCGACGAGATGCACGTGGAGATGGCCAGCCGCGAGTTTGCCGAGATCGAACTCATCGCCCAGATCGCGCGCCGAATGGATGCAGCGGTCGGAATCATCGACGTCAAGAGCTACTACATCGAGACACCCGAGGACGTGGCGAATCGCGTGCGACTTTGCCTTAAGCACGCCCCTGCGGAACGGCTGGTGTTCGCGCCCGATTGCGGACTGAGCCAGACGGCGCGCTGGGCGGCACAACCGAAATTGCGCAACATGGTCGCGGGCGTGCGGCAGGTGAGAAAGGAACTTGGGGGCTGAGCCTCGGCCAGGTCCGCGCGCCTTCGTTTTCCATGCGCGCCGCGCGCCATGAAAATGCTCACCTGTTCCTCGCGCCGAATCACTCGTCCCGTTCAGCCATGATCGAGCCGGTGCTGAAAGATGATGCGTTCCTCGCCGACGTTGCCGCCGTCCGCGCGAGTGCGACCGCCGATCGGTTGTTCGTGTGGTGGCTGGGCCAGAGCGGATTTCTGATCTGTCAGGCGGGCGATTTCCTGCTGTTCGATCCTTACCTCAGCGATTCGCTCACGAAAAAATATGCGACCACGGACAAGCCGCATGTGCGGATGACGGCGCGCGTGGTTGATCCGGCGCGACTCGATTTCGTGACCGCGGTTACGTCGTCGCACACCCACACGGACCATCTCGACGCGGAAACTCTCGTTCCGCTGTTCGCGGCGTCGCGCCGTGCGAAGCTCGTCCTGCCCGCGGCGAACGTCGGCGTCGTTGCCCAGCGGTTGGGGTCGGCGGCGAACGGCCGACTGGTACCAATCGCGGACCGCGCGCAGGCAAATGTCAGTACGTTCACCTTCGAAACGGTGCCGGCGGCGCACGAGGAACTCGCGCCCGAGTTTGCCGGCTTTGTGGCCACGGCGGGACCATTTCGGATTTACCACAGTGGCGACACCGTGCGGTTTCCGGGAATCGCCGAACGGTTGCGGCCACATCGGATCGACGTGGCACTGCTCCCGATCAACGGACGCGCACCGGAGCGTCGCGTCGCGGGGAACCTGAACGGCCCCGAGGCCGCCCAACTCGCGCATGACATCGGCGCACGCTGGGTCATTCCCTGTCACTACGACATGTTTGAATTCAACACCGCGTCGCCCGCGGCGTTTATCGCCGAATGCGAGCGCGTCGGCCAGCGGCATGTTGTGCTCCGCGCCGGGGAACGTTGGACTCTTGCGCACGCTCCATGACCTTTATCCGCACCGTGCTGGGCGACATCGCTCCCGAGAAGCTCGGCGGCTGCTACGTGCACGAGCATGTCGTCATCGATCGCAGCTTCACCACGCACATGACGCCGGAGTTTTTGCTCGACGATGTCGAGCGCGCGGTCTCGGAGCTGCGCCAGTTCCACGCCGATGGCGGCCGCGCGATGATTGATTCGATGCCGTGCGATGCGGGCAGAAATATCGCCAAGCTGGTCGAGGTCTCGCGCCAAACCGGCGTGCATCTTGTCTCCTCCACCGGCCTCCACCTCGCGAAGTATTACGATCCGGGCCATTGGGGCACGATTTACGACGAAAACGATCTGACCGCGCTTTTCATCGCCGATATCCGCGACGGCATCGACGCCCACGACTATGGCGGCCCCCTCGTCCGTCGGACGGCGCATCGCGCCGGCGTGCTCAAGATCGCCACGGGAAAAACCCTCGGCGCGCGCGAGGAAAGAATTTTCGCGGCCGCCGCGCGTGCGCATCGCGCGACGGGGTGCCCGATCCTGACGCACACCGAGCAGGGCGAACTTGCGCTCGAGCAAATCAAGATTCTCCGCCAGTTCGGCGTGGATCTCCACCACGTGTGCCTGTCGCACACCGACGCGAAACCCGACATCGCATATCATCGCGAGATTCTCGCCAGCGGAGTTCGCGTCGAGTTCGACCGCGCCTTTCGCTGGCCGGCAAACGGAGGGAATCCGACGCGCGATCTGCTCGTGGTACTGTTGCGCGATTTTCCCGACCAGATCATGCTCGGAATGGATGCCGCCCGCCGCCGGTATTGGCGAAGCCACGGTGGTGCTCCCGGACTCAGTTTTTTACTGACGGAGTTTTCGGCCCAACTGCGCACGCTCGGCGTCACGGAAGACGCGCTGCGGCGAATCTTCGTCACGACCCCGGCTGCCACCTTTTCGTTCGCCACCACCGCCTGATTCTTTCCCCGATGAAAAAGCTCAAAGTTGTCGGCCTGAATTTCGACCACATGCACATGGGCGATCTCCTGCGGAAATGCCACGAGCACCCGGGAGTGGAGATGGCGGGAATTTGCGACGAGGATCCGGCGCGGATGCAGGCGGCGATGGCGAATTTCAAAATTCCGCGCGAGCGCGTGTTCACTGATCCGCACCGTTGCCTCGAGGTTACGGAGCCCGACTTCGTGATCCTTTGTCCGGCGACCGGCCGGCATGCCGAGTACGTCGAACTCGTGGCCCCCTACCGCGTGCACATGCTGGTGGAGAAGCCATTCGCAGCGACCTTGCGCGAGGCTGATCGGATGATGGCAGCGGCTAGAAGAACACGCCGGCTCCTCGCGATCAACTGGCCGTTGCGGTGGGTGCCCGGCCACGTGACCGCGCACCGGCTGCTGCGCGAAGGGCGGATTGGCCCGTTGCAGGAAGTGCATTTCTACGATGGCAACCGCGGTCCGTTGTGGCACACGGCCGACAAGATCGAAACCACCCCGACCGCGGCGATGAAGCGAAAGAGTTGGTTCTACAGCGCGAAACATGGCGGAGGAGCGCTGCTCGATTATCTCGGCTATGGCACGACGCTCGGCACCTGGTACCACAACGGAGCGAAGCCACTTGAGGTGACCGCCGTGGTCGACCGGCCGCGCGGGCTCGAAGTGGACGAACACAGCATTACGATTGCGCGTTACGCCCGGGGGCTTTCGAAATTCGAGACGCGCTGGGGAACGTTCACGGATCCCTGGGTGCACCAGCCGCAGCCGAAATGCGGCTTCGTCCTCAAAGGCGAAGATGGGACAATCAGCTCGTACGACTACGCGCCCACCATTCGGGTGCAGACGCTCGCGAAGCCGGCCGGCGAGGACGTCACAGTCGATGAACTGAAGCCGCCATTTCAGAACCCGATCCAGTATTTCGCGTACTGCATCAATGAAGGTGTGGCCCTCGAGGGTCCGCTCTCACCGAAGATCGCGCGGATTGGACAGCAAATCGTCGACAGCGCGGTGCTCAGTGCGCGACGAGGCAAAACGGTGAAGCTCGTCGAATGATTCATGAGTGAACCAACGACAGGCGGCGGCTACGGACTGAGCGCAATCCCGACCACGACAAGTGTGGCGGCGCCGGCACTGGATTATCTGCCGCCGCGCCCGCGCGCCTATCGGCCGAAGATCGCGCTGATCGGCTGCGGCGGAATCTCGGAGTACCACCTCCGCGCGTATCGAGCGATGGAACTCGACCTCGTTGCGCTCTGTGATCGCGACGGCGAGCGGGCAGAGAAGCGGCGCCGCGAATTTTTTCCCGACGCGACCGTGACAACGGATTATCGCGAGATTCTGCGGCGCGACGACATCGAGATCGTCGATGCGGCGCTGCATCCGGTTGAGCGGGTGGCCGTGATCGAGGCCGCGTTGCGCGCGCGCAAACACGTGCTAAGCCAGAAACCTTTTGTACTCGATCTCGACGTGGGTGAGCGGCTCGTCGCGTTGGCGGCCGACCAAAATGTCAAACTCGCGGTGAATCAGAACGGCCGTTGGGCACCGCATTTCAGCTACTTGAGCGCGGCCGTCCGGAGTGGTGTCATCGGCGACGTGGCGAGCGTGGATTTCACGCTCCAGTGGGATCATACCTGGACGGCGGGCACGGCGTTCGAGGAGGTCCATCATCTCGTGCTCTTCGACTTCGGCATTCACTGGTTCGATCTCACGGCGCGACTGATGCAAGGCCGGAGCCCGAAACGCGTCTGGGCATCGGTTGCGCGGACGAGTTTTCAAGAAATGAAGCCGCCGATGCTGGCGCACGTCGCGATCGATTATGACGGTGCGCAGGTGCGGCTCGATTTCAACGGACATGTGCAATTCGGACAGGAGGATCGCACCGTGATTGCGGGCGGTCGTGGCACGTTGCGCAGCCGGGGCCCGAGCTTGTCGGAACAGTCGGTATCGGTACACACCGCGGCCGGCGATGCCGTGCCGAAGCTGGAAGGCACCTGGTTCACGAACGGCTTCATGGGAACGATGGGCGAATTGCTCTGCGCCATTGAAGAGCGCCGCGAACCAGAGAACGCCGCGGCCGGCAATCTCCACAGCCTCGCGCTGACGTTTGCCGCGACGCGTTCGGCCGATATCGGCGAAGTGCAGATTCCCGGCCGCGTGCGCCGGATGCAGCCTTGAGGAGCCTTGTTTCGCGGTGAGCGCGCAACCTACAATCGGCATGCCCTACGGCGCCGCCACCGGCAATCCCGCGGCCCACGCGACCCCGCGCCGGAACAGCGCGAGCGTCGTGGGATTAAACGCTTTCACGTCGTGGCCGAGTGGCGAGTGAAACACGCGACCACGGCCGACCTGGAGCACGAATGCCATTGGATAATCCTTCCCGTCGACGCGCGATCTCGCCTTCGCCAGAACCTCGACCGGAACGGCGCCTTCAAGGCAGGTATACAGCTCGTCATTTGTCTCGAACGCGGCGAGCCCTTTCGTGATCGGGTGCTCCGGCGCGACAATCTCCACGCGAAATGGACCGCGTGGGTCGTGGCCGCGCAATTTTGGATTCCAAGTCCGACCGGCAAGACTCGCGAAGCCGGGCCACTCCAACCACGCGCCACACGCAAAGTGAACGAGGACGAGGCCGCCGCCGCGCTCGACGAATTGCCTCAGATTCTGCTGCGCTGCCGCACCTGGCGCCGGCGTCCTCCAGTTCATGTAGTGCAGGACGACCACCTGGTAACGTGCGAGGGCGCCCGAATCGAGGAAGTGCGCATCTTCCAACACGCGAACATCAACTCGCGCGTCCTCGCGCAACGCTGCCGCCAGTACCGGCGTGGTTTCACGCCAGACATGACCCGGATAGTCGCAGCCGGTGATCAGCAGCACTTGGAGTGGTTTTGGCTCCGCTGCTGGAGGTCCGGAATATGGATACGCCGCGGACTTCTGCTCCGCCGCCAGCGCGAAGCCGCCGACCACTGTCAAACCAAGCGCGAGGAGCACCGCTGAAGACGCCGCCCCTCCTCGCCGGAGGCACGATTCCATGGAGGACGAACCAATGTGACTCATGTGCCGGCGATGAGCTTGGTCCGGCCTGGAACTGCGATCGGATACTCACCATCGGCGCGTGGTTTCACCGGTGGATCCGTGTCGAAGCTGATGTCACCTCCGGGCGGAAACGCGAAATCGGCTGCGGTGGCTTTTTTCCAGCCGAGCTGGCGGCCGGTATAGCACGCAATCTGGCCGAGCACGGCGACCATCGTGCTGTTGGCCATGTAGCCGCCGCTATTGAGCGGATGGCCGGCACGAATTCCAGCGAAGAACTCCTGCTGCTCCGTCAAATACGGTTTCGGATTTTCCCCGGCATAATCCCAGTTCTTCTCGCCGCGGATGGTGTGATTCAGCAGCGACGCGCGGCCCTTGGTACCGAAGACGTAATCGGAGATGCCGCCATGGCACTCCTTCTGGGTGCGGCAGAAAGCATAGAGCCGCGTGCCGTTCGCGTATTCGTAGACGACGGAGTGATGATCGAACATGTCGCCATAGATCGGACCGAATGAGGCCGACCGGCCGCCGAACCCGTGCGCTTTGAGCGGCGGTTCCTCGCGCATCACCCAACAGGCCTTGTCCAGGCTGTGCACGAGCGACTGCGTGACGTCGTCCCCCGAGAGCCACGAAAAATGGTACCAGTTGCGGCATTGGTACTCGATTTCGCTCCAGCCGGGCTGGCGCTCGACGAGCATGTAGGGGCCGCGCAGGAAATTCACCTCCATCGCCACGACGTCGCCAATCGCGCCATCGTGAATCCGTGCGATGGTTTCGCGCACGCCCAGATCAAAACGATTGTGCAGTCCCGATACGACGCTCAGCCCTTTCGTCCGCGCGAGATCCGCTGCGGCCTGGGTCGCGCGGACGCCAACGGGATCGATTCCGTGCGGCTTCTCGACGAACACGTGTTTTCCGGCATCGACGGCAGCGCGCAGGTAATAGGGGTGGAACCGCGAAGCACATGCGATCAGCACGACGTCGCTCGACGCGATCACACGCCGATGAGCGTCGAAACCCGTGAACTGATGCTCCGCATCGACGAGCGTCCGGTCGGGACAGTGAGCTTTGATTTTTGCGAGCGATGCCGTGAGCCGGCCGGCGAACAGATCCGCCATCGCGACCAGGTGGACACCGGGGTCGGCATCGAGGGCGTTGATCGTCGCGGCGGTGCCGCGGCTGCCGCACCCAATCAAGCCGATGCGAATGCGGTCATTGCCGGCAGCATAGGCGCTGCGGGTGATTCCGAGCGTCGCCAGCGAAGCGGCGAGCCCGGCGGACGTTTTAAGAAAATTCCGCCGCGAACGCCCGGAAGGCTCCGACTCGAGTTGAGTGTGCATGTCGATTCTTCTCCACGTTTGTAGTTGAGTTCACTGTTGCGGCGTCCTTTTGGGCGGGGAAGAATCTGCGGGAAATCGTTCGACCTGGCCGCGCCACTGGCCGCAAGGGCAGCGCTGCGGAGGTCGTGAACGAGAATCAACACACCGATCAACCGGAGTCACCCCAGAAATTCGACTTTATCCGCGGCGAAGGTGGGCCGAACGAGCCTTTCTCGGAAACGGTGTTCGTATTTCAATCTTTGTGTGCCGACGCCGACGCGGCGAAATTGATGCTCATGGTGTTGTCGCCAAGTTTCCGCTCCGAAGGTTTCTCCGCCGTGCCGCGGTAAAACAAAGGCTGTATTTCCTCCGGTTTCCCGGTTCGATGAACAACTCATTGCTCGACATGACTACGCTCATTCCTTCCCGCCGGTTCCGCACCGGGGCGCGTCTAAGCGCCATTCTGCCTTTAATCACGACGCTGGCACTCGCGCAGGCCGTTCCGACCGCTCCTAATCCGCCGGCACCGGCGACTGACGAGTCGATCATCGAACTGTCGCCCTTCATCACGACGACTTCTTCGGACAAGGGTTATGTGGCAACGAGCTCCCTGGCGGGCAGCCGCGTGAACACGCCGCTCAAGGACATCGCGGCGCAAATCGACGTCATGACGCTCGAGTTCCTGAACGACATCGCGGCCACGAACATGGACGAGGCGGTGTCGTTCAGCACGAACAACGGCACGCCCACCGACCAAAACACGGATGGGAATGCGGGCATCACGAACACCCGCGCTGTCGGCCGCGCGCGCGGGTTCGATGCGATTACCCAGTCTGCGGATTTCTACGAGACGAACCTCCCGAGCGAGTTCTACAACGTCGAACGGCTCACCATCGCCAATGGGCCCCAGTCGATCCTATTCGGGCTGGGCAACGCGGGCGGCGCGATCGACATCTCGACCAAACGTGCACTGCTGCGCAACCGCGGTGAGGTGACGTTCCGGGCGGACAACAACGGCTCGTTGCGCGGGACGGTCGATGTCAACCGCGAGATTGTCCCGAGGAAGCTGGCGCTGCGGTTTGCCGCGGTGGCCAATGACGCGCGCACCTACGTCGAGGACGCGTTCAACCGGCAGAAGCGCCTGTTCGGCGCAGTGACCTGGAAGCCACTCAACCGGACCACGGTCCGAGTGAGCGCCGAGCGGATGGGCCAGCGCGCGTCGAACGCCAGCAACTACCTGGCGTACGACTTCGTGAGCCCGTGGGTCGCCGCCGGCAGTCCACTTTATGACAACTCGGCCGGAAATGCATCGATCACGGCGGCGGCGTTTCCGCTGCTCAACCGGAATACGACTGCGACGCGCGTGGTTTCCTACGGCGCCGGGGATCCTTCGGTGCGCACCTGGAACGGCTCCGCGAACACGCGCGGGCCGAATCAGCTCGCCGGCGCTCCGGACACGCGCAACACGTCGTTGATCGACAGCTCGATTTACCCCGTCGATCGTGATGTGCGCGTCGGCGGCCGGCTCAACCGGCTTCAAGGCAAACTGCTTCGCGGCGCGATTGAACAGCGGATCACCAACGAGTTTTTCGTCGAGCTCGGTTTCAACTACGAGTCGACCGCCGAACTGCTGGGCGGCCCGTTCCAACCGGCGGCTTCGCTCAACGTTTTCGCCGATCCGAACCGGTTTCTCCCGGGCGGCACGGCGGCGGCGCGGCAGTCCGCACTCAACCCGAATGCGGGACGTCTCTTCGTCGAAACGGACCCGACCGGAATCGAGTCAAGGGATCTCACGAAGGAGGTGCGGTTGACCACCTCCTACGAATTCGATTTCTCGAGCCATTACACCAATGCGGCGCGGCACCTCGGCCGCTACCGGCTCGCCGGCCTCGTTTCATCGCGGGTGGACGAGAACCGCTCGCAGACATCGCGGGCCATGATTCTCGGCAACCCGTCGTTCGCCACCGGCGATCTCCTCAACAACAGCCGGCTGCTGCGGGCGCGGTACTACCTCGATCCGTCCAGCGGCAACTTGACGGCGCGCGCGATGCCCGGCGGCAGCACCGCGCAGGACAGTGGCTTCTTTGGCCCATGGACGCTTACCGACGCGGCCACGGGACAGTCCTTTGACGCGACGATGTTCGACCATCCAGCCGGCCGGTTCGCGGCGACCGGCGGCTCCCGCAAGGACGTGGACACCTACATGCTCGCGGTCCAGAGCTTCTTCTTCCGCGATCGATTGAACATCTTTGCCGGCCGACGGCTCGACAAGTTCAAGAGCTACCTGATCGATCCGGCGTTTTTGGTCCGCGGTGATCAGACAACGCCCGGCGATCGGCGCGGCCTCTACACGCCATTGTCGCAGACCCATTTCGCTTCCACGCCGCAGCTCGACGACGAAGGCACGACCTATTCGTACGGCGCCGTCTTCCACGCGCTGCGCTGGTTTTCGGTTTTCGCCAGCAAGTCCGACAATACGGCGCTGCCGCCGGCATTTCTGGATACGGAAAACCGGCTGCTGCCCGGCGTCTCCAGCGACGGATACGACTACGGATTTCGTACCTCGCTGCGGGACGACAACATCTCGCTGCGCGTGAATTTCTACAAGGAGCACCAGAAAAACCTGATTGGCGACGGGCAGGCGGTGCGCACCGCGGCGGACGACATCGAGCAACGACTGCGCGGATCGACGCGGCCGGCGGGCATCGCCGAGGTACCGGTCGATGGTTTTGATCCCGTGACGCGCGGGGTTAACGCGTATCGATCCGTCGAGGACAAGATCGGCCGCGGCATGGATGTCACGCTGGTCGCCCGGCTCACGAGCAACTGGGATGCGCGGGTGGCGGTAGGCCGGCAAAAGACGCTCGTGTATAACAAAGGCGCCGACTTCCACCGCTGGGTCGCGCGCCGGCTGCCGGTGTGGCAGCAATTCGGCGGGCTCGGCTGGGACAACGTGACTATCACCCCGACCGACCCGCGGACGGTGCACCAGTATTACGATCAGGACGTCGCGGCGCAGATCCTGGAGGACCAGTTGCGCAATGCGCTGCCGCGATTCCGGCAGCGGATCTGGCGCGCGAACCTGTTCACGAACTATCGTTTCACCGAGAGCTGGCTCAAGGGACTCAACGTGGGCGGCGGAGTGCGGTGGTTCGACAAGCCGGTCACGACGGGATATTACCAGCGCGTGTTCCCCAACGGCAGCATGGGTGACGATGTCACGAGGCCGATTCCCGGAGAGGCGCAGACCTTCGTCGATTTGCTGATGGGCTACGGCGGCCGGACGAAGTTCCTGGGCGGCCGGGCGATCGGCTGGCGCGTTCAGCTCAATGTGCGAAACCTCCTCGATAACGACGACATCGAACCGATCCGTTCGAACAACGTCACCGGCGCCGGGCTCCACTGGGGCCGCGTCGAGCCGCGGCAGATTATAATGACGACGACGTTTATGTTCTGAGCGCTGGCGCGCGTTCCTGGGAGCGCGGGCCTCCGGCCCGCTGCCTACGATTGCGGGCGAGACGCCAATAGTGTTCGGCGCAAGGCCTGCTGTCAGTGGCTGCCGTGATCACTGCACGATGCGCGCTTCCTCGCGCTCGCGTGTTTTTTTTGCCCAGGGCGTGACGAGGGTTCCGTCGGCCCAAAGCTCC
>JAUSID010000034.1 GCA_030648295.1 Opitutaceae bacterium
AATATCGATCCGAATCGTTCATGTTTGCGACGATTTCAAAACCCTGAATTTTACAGGAGAAAGCAGAGGGAGCAGAGGTCCACTTCATGCATTTTCTCTGCTTCCTCCGCTGCCTCCTGTTAAATGGGTTGGGTTTGGTTGCGGCCCTGTGCCGCGTTGTGAAATAACCGGGTTAGAACCGCGGGAGCGCAGCGTCTTTCTCGTTCTCTTAATCCCTGGTCGCCTCCGGCGCCGCCAAAGGCGGGTAAACTTTCTCTTTCTCTCGGGTTCGACGACGGGAGAAAGATTAAGATAAAGAGAACACGGGGCAGCCGCGTTAACCGGCGACATTCTGCCGGCTCGTGTATAAGGCCACGAGCGCGGCGCCAATCGCCTGGGACAAATCGCCGAGCGCGGCTGGGACGACCTTCAACCGCTCGCGTTGCACGGGCCAGAGATACGGCTGGGCGCTTTCGCGGAGAATCCGCAGGTAGCGCTCGCGAAACTCCGCCGTGGTCGCTTCCGGATCCATCAATCCGCCGCCGATGACGACATACTCGGGATCCATCGCGATCACGAGCGACGCCATGTGGAGGCCGAGCGCGCGCGCCTGGAAGTCGAAGACTTCCACCGCGAGCGGATCGCCCTTCTGCGCGAGCGTGCGCAGCGAGAGGACCTTTTCCTTGATCGGAACGGTCGAGGTGGCGAGCGGGTGCGACGGATACCTGGCGATCATGTCGCCCAGCAGCTGCGGCAGCCCGGAAATTGTCGTGTAAGGTTCGATACAGCCCCAGTCTCGGCCGCAGCCGCATTTGTAGGCGCGAACGCCGCCGAGCAGGTGCAGCGGCGCGGGCAGGTGGCCGCCCTCCATGCCGTTGAGCGTGTCACCGTCGAGCGGCAGCCCGTTGCCATCGACGTACGCCACCCCAAGACCTGAACCCGGCGCGAGCATCAGCACGCCGACCTTGCGACCGGCGCGCAGCCGGTGCGCCTCGGCCACGCCGCCGTAATTGCCATCATTGCCGGCGACGAGCGGAACGGGACGGCCGGCGCGCGTCGCGAGGGCGTTGCTGTAGTCGCGGTGAAAATCCCAGCCGGCGAAACTCGGCGGGAGGTTGGGCGAACTGCCGAGGACGCCGTAGCGGACATACGGTCCCGGCAGCGCGAGCCCGACGCCCAGCACGTCGTCCCACGACAATTTGTTGTCGGTGAGAAATCCCTGGACGCCCTCGACCCAGCCGTTGATCACCGCCGCCGTGCCCGCCTGGGAGTTGGTCGAGCTCTGTCGCAGTTTCAGCGAGATGGTCGAACCGTCGGGCCGAACGCCGCCGGTCTTCGAGGTGGTTGCGCCGCTGTCCGTGCCGATGAAAACGCCTGTTGGCTTCGTCATGTAAAAAAAGAGGGCCAGATGTTTTGGAAACCCGCCCCCCGGGCGCAACCATGTTGTGGCGTGAAACCGCGAATAATTGGGTTCAACCGCGAATGGACGCGAATGAACGCGAATAAAACCGGCATGGCTTCGGCCAGGCACCTGCATTGCCGGGCAGGCGCCCAATTGCGGCTGCGCCGCCCTGGGTCATTTCTGGTCGGGCCCGCGTGGATCGGATAATGATCGTCCGGGCAGGATTCGAAGTGCACACTCGCCGCCCGGCGAACCCTACGGCTCCATGAGACACCTGCGCCTGCTGCTTGGACTGCTCGGTTTTGTGGCCTCGGCGCACGGGCAGACGGAGGTGACCGGGACGGTAATCGAACACGGCTCGCGTCGCGAAGTGCCGTTCGCCGCGATCACGTTGCAGCAGCCGGACGGCACGATGGTCCAGCAAACAATCACCGATGCCCATGGGCGGTTCCGCTTGGAGAACGTGCCGGCCGGCGATTACGCGGTCCTGTCCCGGATCGTGGGCGGGGACGCCGTCGCAACGCGTCGCTTTTCGGCGGTGGCGGGACAAGGGACGATTGAGCTCGGGGTATTCGAGCTCACCGACCCCGCGGTGCAGATGGGAAAAGTCGAAGTGAAGGCGGGCGCTTCGCCGTTCCTCAACCGGATCGATCGCAAGGTCTACCTCGTCGGCAGCGACATCCAAGGCGTGACCGGCTCGGCGAGCGATCTGCTCCAAAATGTGCCTTCCGTGCAGGTCGACCTCGACGGCCGCGTCAGCCTGCGCGGCTCGGAAAACGTGCTCATCCTGATCGATGGCCGGACATCCGTGCTGATGGGCAAGAGCCGGGCCGAGGTGTTGCAGCAATTGCCGGCCGACTCGATCGAGAGAATCGAGGTCATCACCAATCCGTCGGCGAAATTCAAACCGGACGGAACCGCCGGGATCATCAACCTGGCGTTGAAGCGAAAACGTGCCGCGGGTTTTTCCGGCACCGCCAATGTCGCGATGGGCGATCAGCGCCGGTATCAGGCGGGAATTTCGGCGAACTACGGTCGCGGCAAGACGGTTCTCTTCGGCAGCTACAGCGTGCGGCAGGACGATCGTGAACGCTGGGGCACCGACGTGCGCACCTCCTTCGCGCCGGACGCGGACCGGACGACACGCGTCGAGAAAAGCTCGCACGAGGAGTCGCGGCCGTTCTCGCACACGGTCCGGGCCGGAGCCGAATACTCGCCCACGGCGTCGGACAAACTGGGCACGAGCGTGAATTATCACCGGCGCACCCTCACGCGGCACGCGCTGGATTCCAGCGTGACGCGCGTGGCGCCCGGCGGACCGACCGTGGATTACGATCGCGTGCGAACCACCCCGGAAGTTGAACGCGCCACCGAAGTCATGGGAACGTGGCGGCACAAGTTTCCCGGCGACGATCACGAGCTGTCGGTCGAGCTGAAGGCGTCCTTTGACCGCGAACTCGAGGACAATCATTTCGCGGACATTTACCGGTCGCCGGCGCGAAGCCCGAGCTTCGAGCGGATCACGCTTCGTCCCCGCGAGGACGAGAACGAGCTGACGGTCGAATATACGCGGGCACTCGACGAGCAATCGAAACTGGAGGCCGGTTACGTGCGCACCGCGAACGAGCTCGATTCGGACTTTCACGCCGAAACGGCCGACGGTGGATCGACGCTTTGGATCACGGATGTTGCGCGCTCGAACCGATTCGGCGCGGAGCAGACGATTGACGCCTTTTACGCGACCTACGGCCGGACCTTCGGCAAGCTCGGCGTGCTGGCCGGCGTCCGGCCGGAGTGGGCATCCGTGACGTCCCGCCTCGTGAACACCGGCGCCACGATCCCGAACCGCTATGCGCGCGTCTACCCCAGCCTGCACCTCGCCTACCAGTTCACTGATCGCCATGAGGCGCAGCTCAACTACAGCCACCGCGTGAACCGGCCGGATCCCGACGAGTTGAATCCGTTTCCAGAATACACCGACCCGCTGAACCTGCACGCGGGCAATCCGCGGCTGCTGCCGGAGGATATCCACTCACTCGAGGCCGGCTACGGGTACCGGCATGACGAGACCGGGTTCACCTCGACGATTTACCATCGCTACCGGTACCACGGGTTCGCGAGCATCACGCGCGACCTCGGCGGCGGCGTGCTCCTGACCACGCAGGAGAACCTGGCGCGGAGCGAGGCCACCGGTCTCGAACTCACGGCCAACGCCGCACTGGGCGGGCATGCGACGTTCAACTTCAGCTCGAACACGTTTTTCAACACCATCGATGCCTCGAATCTCGGTTACCGCACCCGCAAGTCCGACGTGTCCACGACCGCAAAGCTCGCCGTCACGGTGCAACTCCCGCGCCGCACGACGGTACAGTTCAACGCGAACTACACCTCGTCCCGGCTGACGGCCCAGGGCTCACGCCGGCCGTCATGGTTCGCGAACAGCGGCGTGCGGCATGAGTTCGGGGTGAAAAAGACGGCCGTGGTGCTGACGGTGTCCGACATGTTCGACTCGCTCCGCGAGCGGACCGTGATCCGGATGCCACTGCTCCAGCAGCAGACCGAGCGGCGCCGCCGGGGGCGAATCGTGTATCTCGGAATCCGGTATCATTTCGGCCAGCCGCCGAAAAAGATGAAGGAAGACCCGATGCAGTTCGACAATGCGCTGTGAGTCACGCGCGCCGCAGCGTACGGCGACCGGTTGACCAGGCCGTGTTCTCAAACCCAATGCAGAAGCCCGGCGTAGCGGACCGCGTGAGCGGGCTTTTCGGCGGCAGTGCGAAAGCCTCACGGCTTCCGCTACACCGGTCTCCCGGCTTGAAGGCACGCCCTAGTATCACTCTGTAAAGTCCCTCGTGAAAACGGCGATTTTCGAATGTCACGTATTATGTGACATTACCTCTGAGAATCGTCGGCATTTGGAGCCGAACTTAACGAAGTAATGCTAGCCGGGAATTTTTCCACCGCGGCCTGCGGCCGCAACCAAACAGCGTTAGCCGCAAGAGTTTACCCGCCTTCGGCGGCGCCGCAGGCGACCAGGGAACGCAAAGTGCGCAGAGAATCGAATGCATCCGTGTGCTCTATGCGTTCTTTCGCGGCTAAATCCAGGACTTTGAAATCGTCGCAATCCTGCACGCAGACGGCGAGAAGTGCGGGCTAACCGGGACATTTCACAGGCTGAATGAAAAAACCCTTTTGGTCACAGAGCGCACAGAGCTCCGACACAGAGTTCACAGAGGAAAACCCTTCGATCCAATTTGGAATGCCTGCCCATTCGCATCAGGCGCGTCCAAACACCTTGTGGCCTCCTGCTGCCTCCGTGTCCGAGCTCTGTGTCCTCTGTGACCCAGGCCTTGGTTCGTCTGGCTATGAAATAACCGGGTTAGCGGCGCCGCCAATCCCACCGGTTCGGCGGCGGCGAGCAGCGCCATCAGGGAGAGTCGGATCCACCTGGTTCGTGTAAAGTACAACATCATGGGTATCGCCGTTGATTAGCCCCTCAGAAGGTTTGCGGAACCGCGAGACCCTTCGGATGTGCATGCAGATTAACGCAACTTGTAAGGTGCGAGCGGCCACGGCCACCGGACTTGGGCGCGCGCCGCCCACGTTTCAAACTGGGCGCGCATTTCGCGAACGCGCTCGGGATATTGGACGGCGAGATTCGTCGTCTCCGTGCGGTCGACGTCCATGTCGTAGAGCTCCCACGCGCCGGGGCCGTCCTCGGCGCGAACGAGCTTCCAGCGGCCGTGGCGGACGGCGGCGTTGCCCTGATGCTCCCAGAAAATCGGTTCATCGTGGATTGGCGCGGAGGCACCACGGAATGCGGGGGCCAGACTGCGGCCTTCGAGCGGCACGATCGGCTGGCCGCGGAACTCCTTCGGATGCCTGGCGCCAGACAGCTCGACGGCAGTGGCCATGAGATCGATGACGTGCGCGGGATGCGGGTAACTGGTGCCAGGCCGTGCGATTCCCTTGGGCCAGCGCGCGAGCAGCGGCGTGGAGATCCCACCTTCGTGCACCCAATGCTTGTAACGGCGGAATGGCGTGTTGCTGACGTTGGCCCAGCCGAGGCCATAGCCGTGATATGAGTCGCGGGAACCGAGCGCCGCGCCCGGTTTGCCGCGGTTCGGGTTTTCCTCGGTCGCGCCATTGTCCGAGAGAAAGAAGACCAGCGTGTTGTCGGCGACGCCGCGGGTCTCGAGCGCGGTCAGGACGCGCCCGATATTCTCGTCCATCACCGCAATCATGGCGGCGTAGATTTCCATCCGGCGGGCCCAGTCGGCCCGTTTCGCGGCATCGAGTGTTTTCCAATCGGGCGCGGTGCCTTCGCGACGACTGAGCTGCCAGCGCGGGTCGAGGAGGCCGAGTTCACGCATGCGCTCGAAACGGCGCCGGCGAATCTCATCCCAGCCGGCGTCGTAGCGGCCATGGAACTTCGCGACGTCTTCCGGACGGGCCTGCAGCGGCCAGTGCGGCGCGGTGAAGGCGAGGTAAAGGAAGAAAGGTTTCGCGGTGTCGTGCTCGCGGATCATGCGCGCGGCGTTTTCGCCAAACCAGTCCGTGGAGTAATAGCCGTCGAGCGGCGGGCGCCAGAGCTGCTCGTCGATCGCGTAGCGTTCCCGGCGGCTGGCGGGCTTGCGTTCTTCACTGGCCTCGGGGTCCCCAAAGAAATTGCTGCAGCAGTCGATCAGCGCGGTGGAGCGATCGAAGCCCCGGTCGATGGGCCAGTGCGGACGCTCGCGACCGAGGTGCCACTTGCCGGAATGGTAGGTGGCGTAGCCGGTGGAGCGAAGCGTCTCGGCGATCGTCACGCAGCGGTCGCTGAGATGAGCGAGATATCCGGGCCCGCCGATCGGCGCGGCATATTCCGGGACCTCGCCGAGGCCGGCCTGCTGGCTGTAAACCCCGCTGAGCATCGCCGCACGCGAGGGCGAGCAGCGCGTGACATTGTAGAATTGCGTGAACCTGAGCCCCTCGCGGGCCAGTCGATCGATGTGGGGCGTGGAAATCTCGGAGCCGAAGCAACCGACGTCGGAGTAGCCCATGTCGTCGGCGACGATGAGGACGATGTTGGGACGGGGCGCGAGCGGCGCGGCGGCACCCGCGCAACCGAGCGCGAATCCAAGGCCGGCGAGGGCAGCGAACGGATATCGAAGTGTCGTCATCGAGTATTCCACGTTCATCCCGCGATCGCCGGATTGCAATTGGGCAGGCTGCGAATATGGAGAATCTGATTCCGCTGCTGCGTTCAACCGCGCGGAATCATTGCGATCCGATCGGCCGCGGAGCGTCGCGCTCGGCATAGTCACGCAGGAGCGGCGCAAACGACACGGCGGCGACTCCCCGGGAAGAAAGTTTGCCCTGGCGCGGTGCCCTGCACTTATTGAAAAGACATTCGCTCGCCCGGGTGGTGGAATTGGCAGACACGCCAGACTTAGGATCTGGTGTCGAAAGACGTGCAGGTTCAAGTCCTGTCCCGGGCACCAGCCTTCGCCGAGTTCCGCGAGGCGAAGGCTGCCTGCCGTGGGCTTGGCGGAGGCGGGCCAGATTCACGCCAGCGGCCAGGCTACGGCTCGCGGGCCATCCAAAGTTACGATACGCGGCGCGATCCCGGTAATCTCCCCCGGAATCGTCTGTGAGTCGCGGCGTCATTCCACCACCTGAGCGACGCGACCCGAAAAAATCGGGGATTTCGGCGCGGCGGCAAGCGTCGATGAGCACCGTCACCTGCCGCTGAGCGTGGGCAGGAACCGCGGTTCCACGCGGGCTTTGGCGCGATGCTCGAAATCCGCCGCGAGCGCGAGCAGCCGTGCCTCGGTCCAGGCCCGCCCAAAGAACAAGAGCCCGACTGGCAGTTCCGATTCCGTGCCCATCGGCACGGTGACGCTCGGGTAACCCGCAATTGCCGCGGCGCTGCTGGCGGATCCGGCCGGGCCTCTCTCCCCGAAAACCGGATCCTTGCCGCGCGTCCGATCGATCAGCCCGGCCGGCCCGCTGGTGATTGCCACCAGCGCATCAAGCCCGTGCGCGTTCGTTTTGCCGTCGATGACCTCCTCGCGTGCGACCCGCCAGCATTGCGCGCGCGCGTCGACATACGCCGATTCGGTCAGCGGGCCCTTCGCCGCCGCGGCGACAAAATGCTGCTGTCCGAAGAGCGGCATCTCCCGCGCCCAGTTTTCCTCGTTGAATCGAATCACGTCGGCGATCGACTTCATTCGCGACGAAGGCCCGAGGCCGCGGAAGTACTCGTTCAACGCGTGCTTGATTTCGTAGCGCATCACCTCGACCGCCGGCAGTGAACCGGGCAAATCGCCGGCCTCGCTCACCTCCGCGCCCGCGTCACGCATCGACTGAATCGCGCGCTCCAGCATCGGATCGAGGTTCGGCCGATAACTCGCCGAGCGGAGCACGCCGATCCTCGCACCTTTCAGCGCCCCGTGCGACGGCGACGGGGCCAGGTGAGATCCGAGCGCAGCCGGCTGTCTCGTCGACGCCTCATCGGCGGGATCCATGCCGGCCATTGCCGCCAGCACGATGGCGGCATCGCGAACCGTGCGCGCCATCGGTCCCGCGGTGTCAAAGCTCGGCGCGAGCGGGATGACTCCGTCGCGGCTGACGAGACCGACAGTCGGCTTGATGCCGACGATCCCGCAGGCGGAGGACGGCGAAACGATCGAGCCATTCGTCTCGGTGCCGATCGCCGCGACGCAAAGATTCGCCGCCACAGCGACGGCGGAGCCGGAGCTCGATCCGGACGGCGTGCGATCGATCACGTACGGGTTCAATGTCTGGCCGCCGCGGCCGCTCCAGCCGCTCACCGAGCGCGTGCCGCGAAAGTTCGCCCACTCGCTCAGGTTGGTCTTGCCGAGAATCACCGCGCCCGCCTCGCGCAATCGCGTGACGAGGTACGCCTCGCGCGGCGGCTTCGCGCCGACGAGGGCGAGCGATCCCGCGGTGGTTTCCATCTTGTCCGTCGTCGCGATGTTGTCCTTCAGCAGAATTGGAATTCCGTGCAGCGGTCCCCGGACACGGCCGGCCTTGCGTTCGGCATCCAGCCGCTCCGCGATCGAGAGCGCGTCCGGGTTGAGCTCGATCACGGCGTTCAGCTTTGGTCCGGCGCGGTCCACTTGTTCGATCCGCTCGATATAGGCCGCGGTCAACTCGCGTGCGGTCAGCGTTCCCGCGGCCATCTCGGCCTGCAGCCGATCGATGGTGGCCTCGGCAAACCGGAATTCCGCGCGAGCGGGGAATCCAACGCCTGCGGTGCCCAGCACGATCCAGGCAAACCACCGTTTCATCGCCACGGATTTCACAGATGAGCACGGATAAAGTGAGGGCTCGATCTTGCAACAGATAAGCAGCGCAATAGCGCGGTGCATCCGGCGAAAAACACCTTCTCCTCCGTTCTCTCTGTTTCCTCCTGTAAAATCGTTTGTGGATTCGACCCGGAATTTCCGCCGCAGTTCGTCCGTCACGGCACCTCGCCCAACCTGTCACCCATTTTCGCATACGTCTCACGGTGCTCCGCACTCTGGCCGGCGATATCCGCATCGAATCGAATCCGACCGCGCTGAAAAACCGTCACAACGCAGGAGCCGCCGAACGCGAACAACCCCTTCTCGGCACCTTTCACGACCGCCCGGCCAGGGACGAAGCTCTGCTGGATGCTGCCGACATTCGTCGCGCCCACCTCGACCATCCCGACGGTGCCAAAGCGCGGCGAATCGATCAGCGTGATCTCGCGCTTGTTCTCGATCAGGTATTCCAGCCGGCGCCTCAGCGCGAGCGGGCTGACGGAGTATAGCCAACCCTCGATCCGCCGCGATTCGCCGGGGACACCGTCGACTGGGAAATGAAAACGGTGGTAATCGACGGGGCACAGCCGCGAGATCAACATCGCCCCGCCGGCGAATTTTTCCGCGACGCTTTCGTCACCGAGCAGCTGGGCGAAGGAGAACTTCGCCCCCTTCACGTAGAATCCCGCCGCGGCCTGAATGTCGGGAAACGCGAGGTGCCGGCCATCGGCCGGGAACACGGCGACGTTTTCCCCCGGCGCAATCGGCCGGACCTCGGGCTTGAGCGCGCGGTAGAAAAACTCGTTGAACGTCTTGTAGTCGAAGGCGGACTTCGCGAACTCGTCCACGTCGATGTTGTATTCGGCGATGAACGGCAGGATCCGCAGCGCGCTCTCGTGCTTGTTCATCTTGTAGCCATACCACTTCGAAAAAAAAGTGCGGCGGGCGACGAGCCAGACGAAGAACCGGCCGGTGAGGTTCTCGTACGCGAGCCGCACCCAGCGTTCGCCGAAGACGCGCTCCGCCTCGATTCGCCTGGTGTAGCGGTTGTAGAAGTGAATCGGTTCGGCCGGCATCGCGGCGAACCAAACGAAGAAATGCACTAACCTCAATTGAGTTTGTGCGGGAAATATTCGGTTCCCGCGTCAGATGCGTAGGTGGAGCGCGTTGACCTCAACGCGCTTCGTTGATCAGTCGATCGCAGCGACGTTTACGTGTCGCTCGGCACAACGCACTCCGACTGCCAGCGGCTTGGGGTCAAGCCGCTCCACCTCGGTGCGGGTTCCGAATTACGTTTCCACTCCGCCACGGTGAAACTCCGCCGGGAGCAACTTATTTTCCACGGCCGCGCTCCACCACCACGGCCATTGCTCCTCGGTTGCCGAGAGTGCCTTCACCACTGGATTGCGACGGATGTATCCCCACTTTCCCTGCGCCTCGGCTTCGTTTCGGAGCCGATGATCGAAATACCCCTCCTGCCATTCGATCTGTTGGTAGCGGGCCGTGCCTCGCTTCCAGTTCCGCGCGACTTCCGACATACCCGGTTCGGCCGGAAAACCGAGAATCGCGTGTGTATGATCCGGCATCAGCAGAAACAGTTCGCACCACCAATGCCCAAGGTCGTGATAACGTTTTGCAGCGCGCAGAAGATCGATTGCAAGCACTGGCTCGGTCAGAAGTGAAATTTGCGCTGAAGTTACGCGAAAACGGATGTGATACGCTGAACCGTCAGGGACCCATCCCGGCGTGTTGTGGTACAGTCGCTGCGGATAGGTCGACATTCCTGAGTGACTAACGGTGGAGCGCGTTGACCTCAACGCGCTTCGTCGATCAGTCGATCGCAGCGACGTTTTCGTATCGCTCGGCAGAACGCACTCCGACTGCCAGCGGCTTGGGGTCAAGCCGCTCCACCTCGATGCCTATTTTCCTCATGCGAATGGACCGCGCTACGCCGACAGCAACGCCGCCGCCCTAGGTTTTCGCGGAGCGAAAACCTAGGGGCTGGAGGGCGCCGCCGGAGGCAGAGCAGCGAATCAGCCACGTTCCGCGCGAGACGCGATGCGAAATCCGCGCCGCGGGGTCGGTCAGGACGCGTCCAACACGGGCTCGATCAACGCGATGTCGCCGCGGCTCAGCGCGAGGCGTCTGGCCTTCTCACGCCACGTGGCGAGCACCGACCGCACGCGCGCGAGGATCTCGTTCGCGGCGGCCGCGTCGAGGCCGTAGAAGCCGGCCGTGTCGAGCGCCAGCTGCACGTCTCCGGTATGGTCGCGCCCGTCGATCGCGAGCGCGTGCTGCGTGGCGCCAGGGTTGACGTTCACGTCGTAGGACGGCGCGAGCCGCCATCCGTCGCCGGAGTAGATGAAGCCGTGGTTGCGCAGATGGTCGTCTGTGTTCCGGACGAGGACGTTGAACACGACGCGCGTCCAGAGCTGGCCCAAGTCCGCCGCGATGTGGTCCGCGCTCCCGCGGGTCTGCACGTAGTCGGCGAGCTCGAGGTAGCTTCCACCCGAGCCGTCCTCGCGCTGCAGGAGTGTCATTGCGGAAACGAAGAAACGCCGGCGGGCACCCGCGCGATCGAAGCGCTGGCACGCGAAGGTGCGATACTCGCTGCCCAGCTTGAACACGCGGGCAGCCGGCACGTCGATGCCGGCTTCGGCCGCGAGCTGATGCACGAGCATCTCGAGGGCGCCGACATCGCGGCGGTCCTGCCGGCTCTGGAACTTCGCGATCCAGAGCGAGCCGTCCGTGTCGGTGAAGTTCGCCTTCGGCCGGTGGCCGCCGAGCGAGCTGCCCGGCGCGAGCAGCGCGGTAAGCCACGCGCGATACTGCGGCGAGTCCTCGGCGTCGGGATTCTCGAGAGAGAGCGCGGCGGCCTCCAGTTCGCGCAGCGTGGCGAGCGGCGGCGCGGCGTGGTGCTCGTCGTTGTCGAGAAACGGGCCGTCCGCCGTCGCCCGGAAACGCAGCGCGCCCATGCGCGCGGTGTCGTGCACGCCGAGCAGGAAGTCCCATTCGCCGAGCGTGCGCGCCGCGCGGTTCTCCGCGCGCGCGCGCATCGCCTCGCGGCGCTCGAGCAGCACGCGGCCCCACCGGTCCGGCGCGGAATCGAGGAAGATCCGGAAGACGCCCGCGGTGTTCGCCGGGTAGGTTTCGCCGCCGACCAGCTGGAGGCCGGGATCGATCTCGAAGGCGTCCGGCCGCCGCAGCCAGGCGTCGTCGTATTCGAACGAGAAGACGCCGCCGCCGCGGCCCGAGGCGTGGTAGAGCGTGCCGACGGGGCACGCCTCCGGCACGACGTCCGCGTCGAGGACGACCTGCACTTCATCCCGGGCCGCCCTGGACTTCGCGCTCATCTGTCACCTTTCCGCGCAGGTGCGATCTTGCGGACGGGGAGCTCGAGGTCCTGCAGCTTGCGCCCAAGCACGTCGTCGCGCGCGACGAGGTCCAGGTCACCGGGCAAGCCGAGCACCCGGAGCACGTTCGCGTAGGTACCCATGCTCACCGCGGGATCGCCCTTCTCCACTTTATAGAGCGTCATCCGGGTCACGCCGGCGCGCGCCGCGACTGTCGCCGCCGAATAGCGGCGCCTGAGCCGGGCCAGCTTCAGCCGTTCGCCAAGCTCGCGCAGTTGCTTGGCCAAGGGGGGTGGAAAGGAGGTGCGGGAGGGTTTCAGATGTAAACGTTAATAGGCAAAAACCCGCATATTTGTCTACTATAATTTACATCTTAGCCAAGATGCCTTCCGTCAGCAATCCAGCATCACCCGCCTCACGGCCCTGTGCCAGCCGGTCAGCAAGTTCTCGACCTCACTCGCCGACGCGTTTGGCCGAAACGACTCCTCGGGTTGGGGCAACGCGAGCAGTTTGGAGGGGCTGGCGTGCAGGCCCAGGCCGAGCGCGCCCATCCACGCGGCGCCGAGAGCGGAGAGGTTTGGATTGTTGCCGACCCGCAGTTCGACGCCCGAAAGATCAGCGCAGAACTGCATGAGAAACTTGTTCGCCGTCGCGCCCCCGTCGCCTTGAAGCCGCTGCAGCTTCACGCCTGAATCGGCCCGCATCGAGTCCAGCACGTCGCGGAGCTGAAACCCGATCGACTCGAGAGCGGCGCGAACCACGTGGCGTCGGTCGCTGTGCGCGCTGAGCCCGACGATGGCAGCCCGGGCTTCTTCGTCCCAATACGGCGCGCCGAGTCCGGAAAACGCCGGAACGAGGTAAACGCCGCCGTTACCCTCGACCGCGCGCGCGAGCGCTTCGGTCTCGGCGGGCCCCGCAATCAGCCCAAGTTGATCGCGCAGCCACGTGATCGTTGACGCCGACGAAGTGATGATCCCCTCAGCCGCATACCTCGGCTTGCCGTCCAATACCCACGCCAGCGTTGCAACCGAGCCGCTGTCAGTCCGCGGCCGTGACGATCCCACGTTGAGCAGCACCGAGGAGCCGGAGCCGAACGTGACTTTCGCAGTTCCCGGTTCGAAGCACCGATGCGCAAACAGGGAGGCTTGGGAGTCGCCCATGACGCCGCAAATCGGCACGGGCCGCGGCAAGACTCCTGCCATGGTAGTTGTGCCGAAGCGTTGCGAGCTGGCGCGAACCTCGGGAAGCGCGACACGCGGAACCTGCCACCACGCACACAGCTCATCGTCCCAATCGAGCCGCGCGATATCGAACAGCAGGGTGCGGCTGGCATTCGTGTGATCGGTCGCGAATACGGCTCCACCCGTTAATCGATGGATCAAGTATGCATCGATGGTGCCGAGGCAGGCGCTCCCGTCCCGCAGCCGCGCGGCCAAATCAGCCCGCTCGCGAATCAACCACTGCATTTTGGGCGCCGAAAAATACGAATCCACGCGCAACCCGGTCCGCGCTCGCAGGGATTTCTCGCGACCATTTGCCACCTGTTCCGCGCAAAAGCGATCCCCCCGACGACACTGCCAGACGATCGCTGGATGCAGCGGTCGACTCGTCGTGCGATCAAAGATCACGAACGTCTCGCGCTGGTTGGCGATGCTGATCCCCGCGATATCCCCAATTCGTGCCCCATTCCTCGCCAGCAACGCGCGGGTCGCTTCGACGACATTCGCCCAGATTTCGTCGGCGTCATGCTCGACCCACCCCGGTTGCGGATAGTGTTGCTTGTGCTCGCGCGATTCGCGGTCGAGTGCTCGCCCGTCCGCATCGAACAGCAGCGCCTTGGTTGCAGACGTGCTTTGGTCGATGGCGAGAATCAGCGACATGGCAAACAGCGAGAATCAGCGGAGCAGATCGCGCGCGCGCGCCACCAGACCTTCCATGCTCAGTCCATAATGGCGGAAGATGTCCGCCTGGCTGCCGGTGACCGTATATTCGTCGGGAATGCCAACAATCTGGAATCGGGTGGCGATGCCGTTTTGCACCAGGTGTCCGGCGATCGCCTCGCCCAACCCACCATTTACCATGTGTTCCTCGGTCGTGATCACCGCACGACATTCACGCGCCGCGTCGAGCACGGCTTCGATATCGAGCGGCTTGATCGTGGGGACGCTGATGACCCGACATTGCAGTCCCGAATCGGCCGATAGGTGTTCCGCTGCGAGCAGCGCGTGAATTACGGTTTCGCCAGAGGCAAGAAAAGCCACGTCACTGCCGTCGCAGAGCTGACGGGCTTTCCCGAGCACAAACGGAACGTCCTCGCTCCGCGGCAGGGTATAGAGCGGGGCCTTGCCGAATCGGAGATATACCGGCTTGTCGTGACGAGCGCAGATTCGGACGGCTTCACGCGCTTCGAAGTTATCCGCCGGAGCAACAATCGTGATGTTGTTAATGGCGCGGAGGACCGCGAAGTCGTGCAGCGAGTGATGTGTGGTGCCGAGTGCGCCGTAGCTCACCCCGGCACTGATGCCAACGACCGTGACTGGATGATCGGAATAGCAGATGTCATTCTTAATCTGCTCGAGCGAGCGAGCCGTTAGAAAACATGCCGGGGAAACCGCGAATACTTTTTTCCCGCACGAACCCAATCCTGCCGCAATTCCCACCAAGTTTTGTTCGGCAATCCCGACTTCCACGATCTGTTTAGGTAACGCCTGCCCGAACGGGCCAAGTTTGCCGGAGCCGCGAGAATCGCTGGTGACCGCCAGAATGTTCCGATCGCCCTTCGCAAGACCGAGCAAGGTGTCCGCAAATTCCTCGAGGTTCGCCCGGCCCATCTTCAGGCCCAGTTTTTCAGCGACGGCTTTGGCGGCCGGCGAATACATTGAAGGAGCGGGCGCGCTCATGGGATTGGCTCCTCCGCGGGAATGCACGAATCGCCAGCCATCGTAAAATCAGGAGTCTGAAATTTGCCGATGCCCGATGCCCGATGCCCGATTTCAAGATTTCGGGTCATGCTTCTCATGTGGCGCCTCCGCTCAACTTCGCGATCCCGGCATCGAGTTCCGCTAGCGCCCGCGCATACTCGTCATCGTTGGGGACACCATGGTGCCATTTCCCAACGTCTTCCATGAAACTGACGCCCTTGCCCTTGGTGGTGCGGGCAATCACCAGCGACGGCTTTCCTGCTTCCAACGGTTTCTCCAGCGCGGCGGTAAGCGCCGCAAAATCGTGCCCGTCCACCGTGCGCACCGCCCAGCCGAACGCGGCCCATTTGCCGGCGAGTGGCTCATGGTTCATCACGTCGCGGGTGCGGCCGGTGATCTGAAGCGTGTTGCAGTCTATGATGACCGTGAGGTTGTCCAATTTGTAATGGGCTCCCGCCAGCGCGCCTTCCCAGTTCGAGCCTTCAGCGAGCTCTCCGTCGCCGAGCAGCGTGAACGCGCGAAACCCCGCGTCATCCATCTTGCTGGCGAGAGCGGTCCCGACCGCGATGGGCAGACCGTGGCCAAGGGCGCCGGTGTTTTGTTCAATACCGGCGACATGCCGCGTCGGATGTCCCACGTAGTCGGACTTGTAGCCGCCAAGCGTCTCCAGGTCTGATTCAGGAAAGAAGCCGCGGTCGGCGAGCACGACAAACAGAGCCTCCACGCTGTGGCCCTTGCTCTGGATGTAACGATCGCGTTTCGGATCGGAAAAGGTCACCGGCGAGACCCGAAGTATCCGGTTGTAGAGGACATTCAGAATGTCCACACACGAGAGACTGCCCCCGGTGTGACCGGCCCCGGCATGCTTGATCCACTTGAGGACGCTGCGGCGATAGTGAAGCGATTTGAGCGCGAGCTCGCGATCGGTCGGCATGTTATTCCTGCGGAGCTGCGTGATGGTAGACTTCCCAGCCGAGATAGCGCTCGAAAGCCTCGGCCAGAATGCCCGCAGTATGTGATGAGTTCATCACGACGTGGTGCTCGAATCCCTGCCGGCAGACGTGATGCAGCAGTTTTTGCAAGTTCGGCACCCGGGCGACCGCACGGTTGCCGAACGTTTTCAATTCGTCGTTGGTCAACTCGCCTTCGCCGACATAGGTGCGAATGACGCCCGCGGTATCATCAGTGGTGATGCGACCAAAGGTCAGTGGGCTCGCTGGCGTGCGGCCGTCAAGGGCGCCCCATGTATTCTCCACGCCAAGCGCCGAACCGAGGATGGGGGCGTTGAGCACCTTGATGTCCGGCAGGAACGATTTGGCCCAATTGCCGCAGTGGAAAAGGACGCACTTGTCTGGATCGGTGCCGTAGTTGTTGTTCCAATCGACAAGTGCGCTCGGCGAATTCGAGGCGAGCTGCATGGCATACATGGTGAGCACGCCGGTCACGTCGACCTCGCAAGCGCTCGGGAGGAAACTCTCGCTCATCATGCTCATCGATGTGCAGACGTTGCAGCCGTGATTGGCCTGCACGGACGTCCAGCACTGGATCGCGGTCGCGTCGAGATGGTTAGCCGCCACGAAATCGTCGAGGACCACCCCGAGCCGGGCCATCTGCACCAGCTTTGGCGCTGGGACCGCAGTCGCGTTGGCGTACGCTTTGATCTCGTCGACCTTCGTGACGATACGCCGATCCGTTTCACCGATCCTGGCCGCGGCGCCAAGAATCTCGGAAAGATCAACTGTCGTGACGGAGATCCCATGCCGTTCGAGGATTTTTTCGGAATACCGGACGGTGTTGAATGCACCGGGCCGCGCGCCCACTGCGCCAATCCGAACCTTTCGCAGACCCTGGACGACGCGCGTCACCGCGAGAAAATTCTGGAGGTCGGTCCTGAAGGAAGGATCAAGGGGATGGACGACGTGTTTCGTCGTCAGGGTGTAGGCGATGTTCGCCTGGCGAAGATTGTTGCAGACCGAAATCTTTCCGCAGAACGCGTCGCGCCGGCGAATGACGTCCAGGCGGTCAAGGTCATCGGGGTAGCCTTGGACTAAAACTGGAACGTTCAGCTCGGACAGCTTGAGCGTGTCGGCCACACCCTTTTCGTCGCCGAAGTTCGGCAAACAAACCAGAACGCCACCAATGCGATCCCGGTTTTGGCGGAAGAGTTCGGCGCATTTGCGGGCGTCGTTGTGAGTCTCGACTCCGCCGAGCTTGGTCGCGGCCGGATCGAGCATCACTGCGTCGACGCCGAGTTCCCCCAATAGTTTGACGATGTCGGTCCGTGCCTCCGCGACCAATTTGTCGGGGAAAAAGTCGCGGTTGCCAAAGATGACACCGAGGACACTGCGAGGGGGTGGCATAAGAATGAGGGAAAGTGGCTGGAGGGAAGTCGGAGGCTGAAGATACCATCATCCGCCGGGCATTTCTCCCCGCAGGTTGGGCCTATTGTTATCGTAAACTAAGATTGAGCGGTCGTTGTTAGTCCCGAACATCACCGCGCGAGAATCGAAAGTGGTCAATGTTACCTCGTAGTCGCATTCAATGTAACTGCCGATCTCGTTTTTCGTGTCGACGGAACCTTTGCCCGAATGAGTGGAATGCGGTGCGTCGGTAAGCATCACATTGTGCCAGCAGCTATGCCGATCAACGCCCCCGGTGAATTTGCCGGTTTCCGCCTCGATAATGAGCGGAGCATTTGCAAGAGGCGATGCCGCGAAGAAACCTGCGGGCGCGGCGAGAGCGATAAAGAATGCGATTATTTTCAACGTGATGGTGGGGTTGGGGTCGACATGCTTTTTCAATGATCATTCAGCGACGGCCGTCCGCGTCGCTGGGTGCCGGTGCCTGGCACCGGCGCATCCGCTCCGCAAAGTCGCGCAGGAAATCCTCGCGCCACCGATTGACGGTTTTGGCCCCGATCCGTGGGCCTTCGGCGAGCGCCGGTGTGGGATCGGGCTATTCTCATAGGAAGTTATCAGGGACGTCAGCCCGGGCGCAGTTCGCCCGGCGGATGGTGCTACGGTGCAACGGTCACGATAACGCGCTGGTAACGCGTAAGCCGGGGAGTGCCATGGTCGGTTACGGCCAGGATGATATGCATTGTGCCATTACGAAGCACGCGGCTTGTCGGCACAGTCAGCCAGGCCTTTGGCTGATCGAAATTCTGAACCATCACCGGCTGCCCACTGCGCGCGTTGGAGGTCGTGAACGTGCCGGCCTCGCCGTAATAGAACCACTCATAGGAGAGCGCATGGCCGTCGGGATCGCTGGAGCCCTCGGCGCTGAGGTTGACGCGCTGGCCGGGTTTGGCCGCGAGCGCGCTGGCGTGACCGAGCTTGGCCACCGGGGGATGATTCGCCTCCGCATAGGGCTTGATCGTCCAGTCGATGCGGGCGGCGAAATCGTTTTGAAACGCCGAGCGCCAGCGCCAGATCGTCGCGTGATTGGTCGTGTGCCAGTTGCCATCGACGCCGCGCACTTCGTCCTCTGCATTCGTCCACAAAGGCCGGGTCTCGGGTTCCATGAACCACCGCTGCGTGCGCGGAGTGTAGAATTCGTAGCGGCCGCCCCATCCGCCCCAGTCCGGATGCTCGGGGGCGTTGAGGCCGTTGTTGATCAGGCCGAGGAAACTCGGCGTGTCGCCCTCCATCAGGAACTCCGTGTGCGGATGCTGCGCCCCGAGCGGACCCTTCTTGCGGATGTTCTGATCCAGCCAGGGATTGTCGACGAGACTGAAGTCGGCGCCGGGGAAGCGAGCGTGAAACTTGTCGCCGCTGATGCCGCTCCACGTCGCGAAATGATACGCGCCGCCGGCATGGATGCCCGGGCTCGCGATATAGAACAGTTTCGGAAACGTCTTCCGAATCCAGGGTCCGCTGTCGTCCTGATCCGAGATGGTGTAGGCGCGAAGCTTCGCCACGAATTTCTCCAGCGCCTCGGATGCGCGCATCGCGCGGACTTTCCACAGTGCCTGCGCGAGCACGTTGGGACCGCCCCAGACCGGCACCCACAACGGGCGCGGATCGTCGCGATCGGCGGCCTGGATGAGCAATTCCGAGCCGGACGAGTCCATCCCCTCGCCCACCGCGCGCATGCCGTAGTCGGGCCGGCCTTCGCGCACGACGGACAGCAGGCGCTCGGCCGTGGGATAGCCGGGCTCGTGTTTTTCGAGGTTGTCGCGGACTTTGCCGTAGGCCTCGACGATGAGGCGGATGCGCGCGGCGGCCGTGCGCTTTTGCTGGTGAATCGAAGTCGTGGCAATCAGACCCTCGATGTCGATGTGGTTCGCATACGTCAGGAATCGAACCATCGACTGTGCGTCGTCAGGCTCGTTATCGATATCGGTGAGGACGAGGACGCGGAGTTTTTCTTCGGCGGAGAAGCCGAGGGACACGCTCAAGAGGAACGCAACGACGAGCAGAATACCGGGACGGAGTTTCATGGGATTAAAGAGAGAGCTCGGTGCGGGGCGGTTTCGCCTTCCCGGAACCAGCGTTCATCGCCGCCGGATCCTTCATGGGAGCGTCAGGAGCAGCACGGCATCGCCGGCGAAGGGCGACTTGAACTCGCGGGTGTAGCCGCCGTCGATCGCCGGGCGCTCGGCATTCGCGTGCCATTGGCCGGTGCGGGGATTGAACCAGCGGATCCGCCACGTGCCGGCGGGAAGGTGAAGCCGGCCGGTGGCCGGCGTGTCAGCGACGTTGGCCGTTGCCGGCACTCGCGCGTCGGGGTTCTGCAGATAGGCGATGATGGTCTGCGGGCCGGCAATCACTTTGACGCTGTGGGCGTCGCTGCCGCCCATGGGATCGTTGGGCCTCAGGCCCACCAGGGTCAGATTCGCCTCGGCGAAGAAACGCGGGAGGTGGACAAAATCGGCGGCGCCGTCCTCAAGCCGGCCCTCTCTGACGGCGGTCGCAAAACCGTGGATACCGTTGAGGCTCATCGGGCCGTCGTAGGGGATGAAGGTGTTCAATCCGCCGTAGGTCGCGTGCCCGCCACTGAGGAGGCTCGCCCACATCAGCCGGCGGAAGAAATAGCGGTCGTGCTGCGGCGAGAGGTAGACGCCGTAGCGGTCTTCATCGAGGACGACCGGATGATTCCCCAGCTCGCGGTATTGGAGGATGATGGCGCCGGCCACCTGGTCCCGATCCTCCAGGGTGATAATGTCCGACCACGGGGCGCCCACGAACGAATAGCCGTGGGTCCGCGCCTGGTGATTGGTCAGGAGCGTGCCCCAGGGTTCCCGCGCGCGCATGTCGCGGCCGATGCGGTCGATGGTCGCGGGCGCGGCGTTGCGCCGGCCGGGAGCGGGCGAGATGTGGCTGTCGTTGGCGATGCACCATTGGACATTGGCGAAGGCGGAAAACCGGGCCTGCGCATAGCGGGCCACGAGCAGCGCGGCGCGATCCCCTTTGCCATAGCGCACCAATTCCGGCCAGTCCTCGCCGTAGGGAATCAACTGAAATTGAATATGCGGATACTTCTCGAGCGCATAGACGAGGCGGCGCTCCATCTCGTTCCAGTATGCCAAATCGAGCCCCTGGCGATCCGAGGTGAACAACGCCCCCACATCGTGCCGTCCGCGACAGAACCACGTGCGGATCTTATTAAATCCGACCTGCGCGGCTTCATCGATATACTGCTGCCAGAGCGGCTCGGTGTCGGTGACGTAACGGTAGGCCGTATTGCCCACGTGCAGAAACCACTTTCCGTTGTCGGAGGCGAACTGCCGTTGGTCGTCCGAGTGGAGGCGCAGCTTGCCGGGCAGGTCGGATGGCGTGACCTCGAACGCGCCGCGCTTGCCATCGAGCGCCGGACGATTGGCGACGCTGCGCCATTTCCAGGCACCACGTTGCGCGCAATAGGCCCGGCCTGCCCACGTGTTGCCGCCCCAGTAGAATCCCTCCGCCTTGACTTCCTTCCCATCCGGCCGGGTGAAAACGAAGTGCAGTTCCACGTCGAAGAATGGATTGCCGCCCGGCCGATCGAGCGACAGTTCGATCTGCCACGTCCCAAACAAGGGGGCGGTGGGAGCAGCGGTCACGAAGTTTGCGGCCTGCCCACCCGAAGCGAGCAGCCACGCAACGAGTGCCGTCAGGGTGGTGCGCCAAGATTTAGAAACGAAATCCATGGTCATTCACTGGCGCGGCCTTTCAGATTCTCCAAGCTCCACCTTAACGGGTGCGAGCGGTGCCGGGGGCGGGGAATTTTTTGGCGGCATCGTCGAGGACGAGGACCCAGTCGTTGCCCGGCGCCGGTTCGCCGGGCGGGTCGAAGGTGGCGGTGCCGGCCTTCGGGTGCGTGCCGGCGGCGGTGACGGCACCGGTGCGCGGATTGAACCACGACGCGGTGAGAGTTGGGCCGGAGATCGAGCCGAGCTTCAGCGTGAAGGTGCGGCCCGTGTACGTGTAGGCGAAGAGATAGTCGGCGCCGCGCGTGACCAGCACGCGGTCGTATCTTTCGCCTTCGTCGCCGGTGACGGCGGACTGATCGTTGACGCGATCGAGAAACGGACGGGACAGAATCAGGTTCTTTAAATGGCGCAGCTGCGTTGCGCCCGGCGCCTCCAGTTGCTCGGCGAAGTAACCCTTCGCCGCACTCGCCGGCTTGGGATCGCTCGGCAGGTAGACCTGCCGCACCGAGTTCTGGCCGTAGCTATGGCCCGCCGCTCCGGCGAAGACCGACCAATAAGCGTAACGCCGCACATCGCCGTCCCTCCAGTAGGGCTGATTGCCGTCGTGCAGGCCCTGCGGCGTGTCCTCGAATGAGGGTTCCCCGTCGATGGACGGTTTGGCCGGGGTCTTCGCGAGGTCTTCGATCACGTAACGCCAGTTATCCTCTCCGAACTTTTTGCCGTCCGTATCCTGATCATAGCGACGATGTCCGGACGTGAACATGTTCAGATCGAGCCAGCGCTCCTGCTGAAACCACATCGACGATTGAAGTCCGCCCGAATGGGTGAAACGTCATCAAGTGGTCAGGCGCATGCTCTTTGATCGTCTCACCGATAGTTTGCCACACATCAGTGTTCTCATTCCCGCGCGCGGATCCGCCGTTCAGCCAGATGATGTTCGGCTTGGTCCGATAACGTTTCGCCAGTGTTGCGGCGTAGGACTCGGCCTGCGCCTTCGTCACCGGGGCGCGGCGCACCGTGTGGCTCCAGGTGGGCGCGACGGCGAGGTAGATGCCATTTGCGGCCGCCGTCTCGACGATGTAGTCGAAGTGATCCCAGTAGTCGTATTCGGCCGCATTGGACGGGTTGCTGCCCGGCGTGATTGCCAGTCTGAGCAAATCGCCCTCCACGAGGGCGGCATCCTCGTAGGCATTCTTGTCGTTCAGCATCTGCACGACGACGCACTGGACGACGTTGAACCCTTTTGCCTTCCGGTTCTCAAAGTAATTTTCGACCTGGGCGCGATCCAGCTTCTGCGAGAGCAGCCAGCAGGTATCCGCAAGCCAGAAGAAAGGCTGGCCGTTCGCGTGCTGAAGATAGCGACCGTTGGACGAAACGACGAGCTTGCCGTTACTCCATGGAACTTGCGCAACGGCCGTCGCACCGAACAGCGCAAAAGAGGTCATCAATCGGAGGGTTTTCATGTCGAGCCGAATGCCTGGGTTCATCGCGGTACGGGATGTGGGGCGCTGCGACCGCTGGCTGGCGAAACGCAGCGCAGCATTCGTTCAGCGAAATCACGGAGAAAGTCCTTGCGCCATTGGCTCACGGTCCGGGCCCCGATATGCACACCTTCCGCAGCCTCTGGCGCCGGATCGTCCGTCCACCAGTGGGGAAACCTTTCCGACGGCTTCGATTTCGCCATGGCCGATGGCGCCACTGCGGTGATCTCCCCCGTCTTGCCGTCGAGCGACGGCACATTGCTGCGCAGGGTGTAGCGATAAGCCTTCGCATCCTTCGGCGAAAAACGGAATCGCACGGCGCCTTCCGAGTCGACGTGGCCGATCAGCGTCTGGTTCTCGATCACCATTCGCGCCTCGGGTTTCGCCGGCGCGCCCGCGCCAAGCGGCACGATCAACTCGAGAATGCCGAAATGCTCGATGCGATCATCCTTCGTCGTCAGCCGACGAAACACGGCGTGCGGCCGATCCCATGCGCGCACAAACCGTCCACCCCATCCTGGTTGCGTTGGGTCGGCCGGCGTGCCTTTCAGCAGCCACCCCACCGAAGGCGTATCACCCATCTTGATCGTGCCACCGAGCTGCGTCGCGAAAAAGTTGCCCATCGCTCCCTTCCCGGCGACGTGCTTGCCCACAAAGGCGGTGTTGCCCCAGTCCCCCGTCTGGTTGCCACCCACGAACCAACCACGATAAGTGGCGTTGGCTTCGATGATCGAGAGTTTCGGATGGTGTGTCGCGATGTAGTGATAGGCGTCCGGGCACCATTTCTTGTTCGGACCACCGATGAAATAGACGCGCAGCTTTGGCAGGATGTCGGGCGCATCATGCAGCGCTTGGGCGAGATCTTCGATCCCACCCCAGACCAGAATGTGCAGCGGCCGCGGCTCCGGACGCCGCGCGCATTGCACCAGCCATTGCGAGCCCTCCGTCGAACGTCGAACACCCGCGTAAGGCGCAACCTCGGTTTCGCCGAGCTTCGTCATCGCCCGCAATGCGGCCGGTGTGGGATATTTCTCCGAATAGGTGCGCAGGTTTGGGTAGTCTCGCTCGTAGACGTCGATGACTTGGAGAATGTGTTCTTTCCGGCCTGGACCAAACGGCGACGAGATCAGCCCCTCGAGATCGAGGACATCGGCATACAGGAGCAGATGCACCATCGACTGAAAATCGTCCGGGTCCGTGCCGCCGATGTCGCTGGAGACGAGCACGCGATGACGATGGCCGGCAAGCGCGCCACCGTCACCGGCTGCCGAACAACTCGCGCCGATTACCGCGCCAAGCCCGAGGATGAGAAAGCGAATGACGTTCATGCCGAGTCACGAGAGCGGACGTTCATCTTGTCGATGGCGACGGCCAGAAGGATGACCCCGCCTTTGATGACCTGCTGCCAGAACGGGGAAACGTTCAGCAGGAACAGGCCGTTGTTGAGAACGCCGATGATGAGACAACCGAGCACCGTGCCCATCACGGAACCGCGTCCGCCCGAGAGCGAGGTGCCGCCAATGACGACGGCGGCAATCGAGTCGAGTTCGTAGCCGAGGCCGGCGTTTGGCTGCGCTGAATCGAGCCGCGCCGTTACGATAAGTCCCGCAACTCCGGCGAGTGCGCCGGCCAGAGTGTAGACCGCGATCTTGATTCGATTTACCCGCAACCCGGTCAAGAGCGCGGCGCGCTCGTTGCCGCCGACAGCGTAGATGTGCCGGCCAAAACGCGTGCGCTTCGTCACGACCACGAAGACCGCCACCAGCGCGAGCATAATCCAGACCGGCATCGGCATACTGAGAAATGCACCGGTGCCGAGGAAACCGAAGCGATCGCCAAGGCCGGTGATCGGAAAGCCGCCGGTCCAGAGCATCGTGAGCCCGCGCGCGATGCTCAGCATGCCCAGCGTGGCGACGAACGGCGGCAGTTGAAACCGCGTGATCGCAAATCCGTTGAACGAGCCGGCGGCGGCGCCCACGACGATGCCAGCGACGATCGCCCCGGTGACGGTGAACTCCAGCCGCGCGCCAAATGTCGCGAGCACCAGGCCATTTTTCAGGAGTCCCGCCGCGATCGCGCCTGCGAGGCCTAGAATTGCGCCGACCGAGAGATCAATACCACCACTCAGGATCACCAGCGTCATGCCGACGGACAGGCACAGGTTCACCGAAATCTGTCGGAGGATATTCCAACCGTTGTCCACGGTGAGGAAGCGATCGGAGAGCAACGAAAGCGCCAGCACCATCACCGCGAGGGCGATCAGCGATTGAAACTGGCGCAGGTTAATTCGGTGCCTGATTTCGGTCATCTTAGAGGGCGACGGCAGCGCGATCAGGCAGCGCTGCCGTCAGGATTTTTTCCGCCGTGGCGTCGCGCCGCGCGAATTCCGCCGTCCTTCGACCTTCGCACATCACGACAATGGTGTCAGCGATCGCGAGCACCTCGAGGAGTTCGGAGGAAACCACGAGCACGCCCAGTCCGGAACGCGCGAGTTCATCGATGAAGGCGTAGATTTCTCGCTTCGCGTTGACGTCGATCCCCCGCGTGGGCTCATCGAGCAGCAAAACCTTCGGCTGCGCTGCCAGCCACTTTGCCAGGATTACCTTCTGCTGATTGCCACCGCTAAGGTTGCGGATTTTCTGACCGAGTGAAGGCGTTTTCACGCGAAACCGATCAAGGTAGGGGCTGACATGTGCCGCCTCGCGTCGTGGTCGGATAAGTCCGCGTTTCACTGCAGCCGGCAGGCTGGCGAGGCTGGCGTTCTCCAATACGCTCATCTCCAGGATTAGTCCTTCGCGCTTCCGGTCCTCCGGGGCGAGAGCCAATCCCGCTTCGATCGCATCCACTGGCGCCAAAATGGAAACTTGCCGACCGTTCATGAAAACCAAGCCGCTCGTGCGCGAGGAATGTAATCCATAAATTGCCTCCAACAGTTCAGTGCGGCCCGCTCCCACGAGACCAAATATGGCGACGACTTCGCCGCGGCAGACGCGAACGCTTACCCCGTCCACGAGCATCTTGCGGCCGGTGAGTCCTCCCCGCACCGACATGTTTTCGACGCGGAGAATCTCGTCGGTCGGACTGGCGACGTGTTTCTGATACGCCTCACCCTGCTCGCGACCGGCCATCAAACGCACAATTGCGTCGCGAGTCAGCTCGGCGAGCGTCCCTTCCCCGACGACGCGGCCATCGCGCATCACCGTGACGTCGTCGCCCACGCGGCCGAGTTCCTCGAACTTGTGGGTGATGTAAATGATCGCGACGCCCCGCCGCTTGAATTCGCCAATGACGCCAAAAAGCACTTCCACTTCGTGGGCCGATAGCGACGAAGTCGGCTCATCGAGGATGAGCACCTTCACGTCCAGCGACACGGCGCGCGCAATCTCGACCAACTGCTGCTGCCCGACGCGAAGATCAGCGACGAGGGTCTGTGGTGGCACCTGCAAATCGAGCCGCTTCAGGATCACTGCGGCATCCGCGTTCAGACGAGGGTAGTCGATAAGACCTGTCCGCGTGCGTGGCTCGCGCCCGAGAAAAATATTTTCCGCGACCGAGAGATGCGGAATCAGATTCAACTCCTGAAACACGATTCCGATCCCCGCCTCCAGGGCGGCGCGGGTGCTCGTAAACTCCACGGCCTGGCCCGAAAGACGGATCGTCCCGGTGTCAGGCGCAAACACCCCGGACAGGATGTTCATGAGCGTCGACTTACCGGCGCCGTTTTCGCCGAGCAGTGCGAGCAGCCGGCCCCGGCGGACGCGAAGCGAAACTCCGTCGAGCGCCCGCACACCAGGAAAGCTCTTCGTGATCGCCGTCGCCTCCAGGACAATGTCGCTGCTGCCCATCATTGCTGGATTTCGGCCAGCACGGGCACGATGTTTAGGATTGGTTCGCCTGGAGCAGCGGCTGTTTCCGGTGCTTCGGAGCAGCCTGCAAAGGTGACCGACGCGCCGACGCCAGCTTGGCGGAGGTGCGGCTGCACATTTTTCTCCACCAGCGCGTTCAGTTCGGCCGCCAGCGCGTTGTATTCCTGCAACCCGGGAACCTTGTTCACATCCAGCAGCCCACACCCGTCGCGCACCACGTTGCCGAACACCGGTCCCACTCGCAGTGCGACCAGCGTGTCGGACGACCCGGCCAGCCTTAACCGAAGATAGTTCCGATCCAACGAGACGACCTTCCCGGTGCCGCGCACAAAGTAATACGCCGTGCCGAGCCCGGCGGATCCTCCGTGCTTCTTGCGTGCGACCTCTGGGTTCGCCCGGATGTCAGCCGCGACGGTCGCCGCATCAGCCGCACGCTGGGCGGCCGTCGGCAACTCGGTCGACCAGAGTCTTGCCGCGACAGCCGCGGGATCAAAGGTCGTGGTTGCAGCGCCCGTCACTGTCGTGCCGTGGGTGGAGTTGAGCGGAACAACACGAAACAGCGGGAAGAACCAGAGTAGCGCGACGAGGAGCACCACGCACGCTACGCCTGCCCCACGTCGCATCGACTGTTCACTGCTTCCGGCCATAGTCTCCAAATTTGGAAACATTCGTGCGCGTCACCAATTCGACCGCAACCGGCACCCGTTGTGGAAATTCCCGCACACCCTTGATGTATTTGTCTGCATTCTCCGCCGCGGTGCGTGCCATGACCTTTGGAAACTGCATCACCGTCGCCGTGATTTTTCCCTCGGCGACGGCTTTGACGACATCGTCGGCGCCGTCGAATCCAAATACCTTCACCTTGGAGGCCTTGCCCGCGGCGAGCAGCGCCTGATAAGCGCCCATCGCCATGGCGTCGTTGCCGCAGAAGACTGCATCGAGGTCCGGATTCGCCTGCAAAATCGACTCCATCACTTCGAGGGCCTTGCTCCGATCAAACTCCGCGCTCTGCTGTGCGACCATCTTCAACCCGGGAAAGCGGTCGACCACACTGTGAAATCCCTTCGAGCGGTTCCACGTATTCGTGTCCGCGACGATGCCGAGCAACTCGGCGTATTTGCCTGTCTCGCCGACTTGCTCGACGAAGTATTGTCCGAGCGCCACGCAGCCGGAGTAATTGTCCGAGAGAATCTGAGAGATGGCCGCATCGTTTGCCTCGATTTCGCGATCCATGCAGAAGACCGGAACACCCGCGGCCTTGGCCCGTCGCACGTTGGCGATCGACCCTTTTGCGTCCGTGCAATTGAAGAGCACCGCACGATAACCGGAGGATATGATGTTGTCGAAGTGCGCGGACTCCTTGGCCGGATCATTTTGCGAGTCGAAAATTGTCGCGTCGTAGCCCAGTTCCTTTGCCCGGTCGCGCGCCGTCTCGGCAAGGACGACGAACCACGGATTGTTCAGCGTCGAGACCACGACAGCCACTCGGCGCGAATCCGAAACCTTCGGTCCGCTCTTATCGGCAGAAGCCGGGGAATCGGCACGTTTGCAAGATACCAGAAGCAGGCATACCACGGCGCCGAGGCGCGTGAACGCGCGCAGGTAACGAAGGGTTTTCATTGGAATTTTTTACGTGTGATTGCGAGGCTAGCGAGAGAGCGGCCACGCCGCACGCGCTGATTTGCGTGTGCGGCGTCGCGAATGAAACTGACATGGATTTGCGGGGAGGGCCGGAGCCCCGAGGGATGGAGCTGAAGCGCCCATCGCACCGTAACACATCTTTTTGCTAGCAGTCTTCCGCGCTTTTGGATTTTTCTAACGACATACTAAGATGGGCTCAATGGCCGCTAAAACTGCCCCCGTCTCGTTCGATCCGGATCGCCCTGATTTCGCTCCTTACGGTCTGACGTGTGTTCACTGGCAGCCGTCGCCGATGCGTCGTCCGGATCACCACAACGAAGTCGAACTCAACTTTCTCGAATCCGGAACAGTCACGTACCTGCTGGGCGGAACCAAGACGACCGTGCCGGCCGGAAAGTTGAGCGCGTTCTGGGCGGCGATTCCGCACCAGATAATCGACTATGGGGACGAGACTGCCTACTTCGTCGCCACGATCCCGCTCCAGTGTTTCCTGCAGTGGCGGCTCCCGGAGCATTTCGTCCAGCCGTTGATGCAAGGGCGTCTGGTCAGCGAACCCACCGCAGGGCGCGCCGCGTCGGACGCCCATCTCTTCGAGCATTGGGAAAGCGATCTGCTCAAAAAATCCACCGCGCTCGAGCGCCCCGTTCTGCTGGAGATGCAGGCGCGGTTGCTGCGTCTGGCGCTGAACACCCCGGAGCGGAAAAAAACCCGGACCAAGCGCGATCGCATTACTACGGTCACGGAAACCGGGTTGAACAAAGTCGAGCAGATGGCCTGCTTTATCGCCCAAAACTATACCGAAAAGGTAACGGTGCAGCAGATCGGCGAGTGCGTGGACCTCCATCCCAACTACGCGATGAACCTGTTCCAAAAAACGTTTGGGACGACGCTGATCAATTACCTCACCCAACACCGGGTGTCGCATGCGCAGCGGCTTCTCGCCACCACCGATCAGTCGGTCACCGACATCGCGTTTCAATCCGGCTTTCACTCGATCAGCCGCTTCAACGATGCCTTTCGGCGGGCGTGTGGCTGCTCTCCACGAGATTATCGAAAATCGCACGAGTGACGGACTCCTCTGCCTAGCCGGGAAATTTCACACTTTGCTCCGCTGCGAACGCACAGGGTGTTCGCTTGTGCCGTGCGCCGGCGCGCGCTCCACGATTTCCCGGCTAAGGGCAAAACCGCTCGGCGGTTTTGATCTTAGCCCGGGCTAGCCCGAGGTCGGATCGGTCAGTCCCGCCCGCATCGAAGCGAGCGATGTTAGCCCGAATATTTCACACCGTAGCGGAAGCCGTAAGGCTTTCGCACCGAGATTCGGCGAAACGCTCACGCGTTCCGCTACGACAGCTCGTTAGCCCGGTCATTCGGGGTGTGAAATTTCCGGGTTTGGCCGGCCGGCAAACCGGCGGCGGCTGGCCGCCCGGCCAGGCGCTTAGTATACCAGTAAAATTGGCGTCAGGACGGGTAGAAACCCCCGTAAGATTGCACTAGACTGGAATAGGATCAGCCGAAGGGCGTTCGCTCCGGGGCGCGGTGCCCCGCGGGTGTGAGGCCCATTATCACCCTCCCTATGAATACTGAAACACCAGGCCAGTGCGTATGGACAAGACGGATACCCACCATTCGCCTTTTCCGCGACGTTTTAAAATCCACACTCCTCGCGGTCTTCACCGCGAGTGTCGTGGCGGTTGGCGCGAGCGCGGCGATCATTCAAGGAACCGTCGTCAATCAAAACACGAAGCGGTTCCTGGAGCGCGCCACCGTGCAGGTGCAGGGAACTCGATACCAGGCCCTCACGGACAAGGACGGCACCTTCCGCATCGCAGGGTTGCCGCCCGGGACCTACACATTGGTCGCAAACTACGCCGGCCTCGATGACGCGACCAAAACCGTTACGGTCGCCGGCGAACAAACTGTGCGGTCTGACTTCGAACTCACCGCCAGCGAGGTTTACCAGCTGGGCCAGTTCGTGGTCACGTCCACCGTCGAAGGCAGCGCTTATGCCGTGAACCAGCAGCGCCGCGCGGAATCACCTCGCAGCGTCACCTCGATTGACGCGTTCATCGATCAGACGACGGGCAATCCCGGGGAGTTCTTGAAGAACGTCGAGGGAATTCAAATGGACTACTCCCAGAACGAACCTCAGGCGATTCGCGTCCGCGGCTTTGACCCGAATCTCACCATGGTGACGATGGATGGCAATGAGATCGCGTCGGCCGCATCCAGCGGGTCCAACCGTGCGGTGCAGATCGACCAGCTATCGATTGCCAGTATCGAGAATGTCGAAGTCTTCAAAGCGCCCATTCCGTCGATCTCTGCGAACGCCATTGGTGGCGTGGTGAACTTCAACACGAAGAGCGCCTTCGATCAGCAGGGCCGCCGCGCGTTCACGCAGATCGGCGTGAACATGGACTCAAATGACTTCAGTTGGAAAAAGACTCCCGGTCCCGGTCACGGCGAAAAGGCCGAGCGTAGAATCTATCCTGTCGGTCGCATCGAGTATTCGAATTCGTTTCTGAACAACCGGCTCGGGATCGTGGCTTCCGTCGGCTATGATCACACCAACCAGCTCGGCTCGAGCGTCACGCACAACCTGAATGTGTCGGCGCTGCCTGGCTCGACCTTGCCCTCACCGCCGACCCCCTACACCACCGACAACGTGGCGGTGCGCCGCGGCGCGATGTCGTTTGCCCCGAACCGGCAGTTGCGCACGCGCGGCGACGTTTCGTTGAACACGGATTTCAAGCTTACGGAGAGCGTCGCTCTTTTCCTCAAGACGACCTTTTCCGACTACCACAGCACGAATCGCAATCATGGGTTCACCCTCAACCCGGGAACGCTGGCGGCGGGTGCGACGGTCACCGACTACACCGCCACCGCCGGAACAGCTTCTCAAGGGGTCAGCGTTTTCGACAAGTATACCCAATCGTGGCAGATCAATCCGGGGCTGAAATACCGGGAGGGAAACTGGAAGATCGATCTCATCGGCGGGTTCTCGAAATCCATCAACCACTACAAGAATCCCGACAACTTCGGAGCGCTGGGCATCACGCTCGGCGGCGTTGGCTGGACCATGAGCACACCGACCCACGACGACACGCCGACCTCGATCAGCCAGACGGCGGGACCCGATTTCTACAACCTCAACAATTACGCCCCTAACCAGGGGAACTTGGCGTCGACGGCCGGGCAACATCGGTCGAATCACAACGGACTCGTCTCGACGAATTTTCGTGACTCGTCCGACGTAAAATACTCCAACCGGCTCGACGTTCGCCGCGACTTCCAGACGACGTTCCCGTTGTACCTCAAAACGGGCGTGGCCTACAACGAGCAGATCCGCAACAAGCGCCAGGAACAGAAACGTTGGTATTGGATGGGACAGGACGGTGTCGCCACCGCCGACGATATCACCGCCGCTGGCGCCCAGCTCGGCCGATTTGCCGAACCCGTTCCGGTCACACAGGGCATATCGGGATTCGACCTGCGTGAGCCCAGCTACCTTAGCACGACGGAGCTTTTCAAGTATTGGCAGGCAAATCCCCAAGTCCTCCAGGAAAACACCGCTTACACGGCACAGCAGAAGATCGCGGGGAAACAAAAGGTGAACGAACAGATCAGCGCCGCCTACTTCATGGGCAATGCCACGTTCAACAATCTCAACGTGCTTGCCGGCGTGCGGGTCGAGAAGACCGAGATCAAGGCCGAGGGCTATCGCGTGTTGCCGACGAGCGGCCCGGCGTCAGTGCTTCCCGCCGGCACCGACCCGAACTCCCTGCCGGGCATCCTTGCGGCTTACCGGACACTCACCACGCGCTCCGATTACACGTCGGACCCGTTTCCGTATCTCCATCTCAAATACGAGTGGGTGCGTGGTCTGCAATTGCGGGGCAGCTACACCGAAGCCATCGGTCGCCCCAATTTGTCGGATGTGCTGCCCAACAACGTGACCCAGAACGACACGACCCAGACCATCTCCACCAATCGCGCCGGATTGCTTCCGCAGCGCTCCAAGAACCTCGATTTCAGCCTGGAGTATTACACCCGCACGGCGGGCCAGTGGACCGCGGGCTGGTTCAGTCGTGATGTCGAGGATTACATTTCCTCGGCGACGGTGCCGATGACGCCCGCGCTCCTCGAAGAACTGAACCTCGGGCCGGAGTTCGCGACCTGGCAGGTGTCGACCAAGACCAACCTCGGTAGTGCCAAATGGAGCGGGTATGAGCTCAGCTTCCGGCAGGCGCTGCGCGCATGGTCGTTCATTCCGAACCCGCTGCACGGCGTCACGCTGTGGGCAAACTACACGAAGATCGCGAAAATGTCGGGCGACTTCGGCACCCGCGGTGCGACCATCACGCACTTGTCGAATGTGAGTCCGGAACTCGTGAACGGCGGGATCGGTTATCGCACGCCGCGCGGAAAATTCTTCGTGCAGCTCTCCGCTAATTACCAGGCAGCCAAACCCACGCAGAATCTGCCGGCAACCAACGCCGCCTCACAACGGCGGCCAATGCAGGAGGCGTATCGCTTCTGGAACATGGAGGCCAGCTACCGCCTGACCGAGAAACTGCGGCTGACCTGCACGGGCCGAAATCTGTTCTCGGAACGCCCGACGTTCTCGGAGATGGGCATCGTTCGAAACACCCAGCAGGCGACCGGGATCGCGTGGTTGTTCGCTGCGCGCTACGACCTGTAACCATAGCCGAAGACGCGGAACGAGACCGTGCCGCAGGCGAATCACCCCGCCAATATACTGGACAGTCCTGGGTCCGGTTACACCGCGACCGCGGGCTGTTTGTCGAAGGCAAGCTCGTTGTCACGGATAGTGAACGTCAGGTCGGAGCCCTCCTCCACTTCGCCATTGATCAGCGCACGGGCGAGCTTGGTTTCAATGTTGCGCTGCAGGAACCGCTTCAGTGGCCGCGCGCCGAATACCGGGTCGTAACCCTTCTCCGCTGCCCATTCCTTCGCCTTCGGATCGAGTTTCACTGTGACGCGCCGGTCCGCCAGCCGCCTGTTCAGGTCGGCCATCAGCAGGTCCACGATGCTGGTGATTTCTTCCAATGTCAGCGGCTTGAAGAGAATCGTCTCGTCGATGCGGTTGAGAAACTCCGGCCGGAACGCCTGCCGCAGCTCCGCCATCACGCTCATTGCCTGGCGGCCTGCTCCTGCCCCCTGCCGTCATACGGCCAAGGCGCCGTGGATAGGAAAAACCCCTTCGTCACGCGGAGCATGCGCAGGTCCGTGCCGTCGTTGGTGTCGTTGTTCGAGCCGCCGCCGTAAAAGATATACGCCATGTTGCCGACGAACGTGAGCGAATGCTGCAGGAAGCCGTCCTTGCCGTCGGGGAAATGTCCGAGGAGGCGGAAATTATCCCAGGTCCGACCGCCATCACGGCTGATGACCGAGGCGAGCTGCCGCCGGTCCTTCGAGCGCCTGCCGACATGCCACGAGTGGACGACCGCCACGAGGACGTCAGTGCCCGGAATCCGCGCCAGCTTCGGCGGGTTGTCTCCACCGCCCAAATACAGTGTGCCGCTTCGGCTCCACGCGTGGCCGTTGTCGTCGGAGAACGAAAGAAAATAGAACGGTGCCTCGTGCCGGCTGAGAAACACCAGCCGGCCGTCGTCCAGGTGCGCCAGCGCCGACTCACCCGTCGGCAGCGCCTTCGCCGATACTTGCGCCAGCACGCGCCACGTCGCCCCGAGATCATCGGAGGCGGCAATCTGCACGGCGGGCGCGTAGCTGTTGAGCGCCTGCAGTAGCCGCGAGCGGTCGCCGACGATCAGCGTGTCGTTGTTGGCCGACATCTCGTCGCTCACCTGAACCGGCGCCGACCAGATGGCGGCTTCGTCGGTCGAGCGCATGAAGAAGCGCGCCCGCGCGACGATCTTGTAGCCCGCATCGAGCCCGAAACGTGAATAGGTCAGCCCAAGACTGCCGTCGGGCAACCGCGCCAGCGCCGGCTTGCCCCACGCGACCTCGCGGTTTCCCTCCAGCAGCCGGCGGGGCCGGGACCAGGTCGCGCCACCGTCCGCAGACTCCATCTGCCAGAGGCTGGTGTTCAGGTGCAGCCGCGGCTGCTCGCGCGGCTTCAGAAAATACATCAGCAGCAGCCGGCCATCGCGCAGCCCGATCGCGCTGGGCGCCCCGGCATACCAGTCGTCACCGCGCCGGATCATCGTCGGCGAGAGATGCGACTGCATCCGCGGTGTGCGCGTCGCGGCGCTGACCGTGCCTGCGCTTTCGCCGCTGGCACCGAACGCCGCGACCTTGTGCTCGTAGCTCGTCTCGTGCTGCATGCCGCCGTCGTCGAAATGCGTGGCGTTGGCCGGCACCTCGCCCGCGAGATACCACCGCTCCGTTCCCTGCTCCCGCCGCCAGATCCGGTAACCGGCTTCGTCGGCCCCTCGATCCTGCCACGACACGCGCAGGTGCGCGGGCGACGAACCGGTGTGCCGAACGTCACCGGGCGCCGACGGCAACGCGGCAAACGCCGGAGCGGCGAGCATCAGCCCGCAAAGCACGGCAGCGAGGCGCGCGAGGGCGATCATCGGCAATCTTTCAGCGCCGCTTCGGCGCCGCTACGGCCGCCTTCATCGGATTCCAGTCGTCGGCCGAAACGGGTTCGTAGCCATGAGCCATCAGCCATTCGTTCCGCAGGGCGTGCCACTTCGCTTTCGCCGCCCCTCCTTCCAGGAAGGTAACGCCCTTGGGTTTGGTCGCACCGTATTTGCCCGGCTCACCCAGCCAGAGCAGGTAGTTCGTGCCCTTGAACGTCGCGTTCTGGTGGAAATTCAAAAGTTTCCAGCCGTTGCGCGGCTGCTCGCCGGCTGCAAACACCGAGTCGGTGATCACGATTTTGTGATTCGGCGTCTCATAGCCGTGGAACTTGAACCATGTGCCGAGGCCGGGGTCGCCGTTCGTCCGCGCCAGGCGCACCAGCGTGCGCGTCACGCGAATTTCCGGATCCTCGTTCGGGCCGATCGCCGGAACTTTCAGGTAACGGACGCCGTTCACCGTCTCGTTCTGCTCGGACAGGAACGTCCACGTTCCGTCAATCAGGCAGTCCTCGATGTCGCCCGGCATGAACTCGTCGTTCTCGATGGCGTCGTCGCGGATGCCCGTGAGGTAGCAGGCGCGCATGAGAAACTTTCCGCTGTTCGGATAACTGCGCGCGCGGAACAGCGGCGTCTCCCGCGGCCGCCAGCCGTCGTGCATGTTGTGGATCCGGGCACCCTCGAGCCGGTGCAGCCCGGCGCCCACGGTGTAGAACCCGGCTCCGCCGAACGCATGCGTGAGCTCCCAACTCCACTCGAGCGGAATCGAACCGTTCACGGTGCCACCGAGGATAGTGATGTTGGTCGGTGGTTTCGACTGCTCGCCGACCGAAAACGCCGTCACGACCGGATGCGTCGGCTTCGGCGTCCACGCCATTCCGGTGAGGTCGAAAGTGGTGTTGTCCGCCACGTCGGCATGCGCGGTGTAACGCGTGCCGAAAATGCCCTCGATTTTCACGACCGCGCCGGAGGTCGCCGTCGCGGGCGTCTTCGTCACCTTGATCGCGGGCGGCTTGTCCGCGGCAAAGGCGCCGGCGACGCAAGCCAGCCCGGCGCAACCGACGCGCGAACGACGCAGCGCCGTGCGCAACATTGAAGTGAGTCCGGCCGATCGGAGCGGTGATTTCATGGGAAGAATAGAAACGAGGGGATGAACGATTGATCTGCGCGCTCGGGGCGCATCGGGCAACGGAATCATGCGCATCGGTTTCAGGCCATCCCCGATCGGCCAGGTTAGATATCCGCGGTCGCGCGGGGCCGGAAGAGCGATTGGGTGGTTCGCTCCACAGACCAGCGGGAGCCGGGCGCGCCGCTGGTCTGCGCGCCTGACCAGTGAATCGCGCTCGCCCGATGCGGCGGGCGCAGGCAGCGTCGGCGCGCTTTCCCGCATGTCGTCTCCCGTCCTGCCGCCGCGCCGCGAGTTCCTTGCCGATCAGGTGGCCCGCGTACTGCGGCGCGAAATTCAGGCCGCGCGCTGGCGCGACTGGCTGCCAGGCGAGCGCAGCCTGATCAAGATCCTCACCTCAACGCTTCGGCGCCGCGGCGTCGGCCGCGGTGATCCAGCTCAGCGGGAAACGCACGAACGTGAGTGTCTCCGGCGGCCGGACGTCGCCGCCTTCGTAAAGCAGACCGATCCGACCATCCCGGAGCAGGGTCATGCACGAGTAGCCACTCTTCCGGCCGTCGACCAGGCGGCCCTCGTTCCAGGTGCGACCGTCGTCATGGCTGGCGCGAACCGTCATCGCGACCCGCTCGGTCGGTGAATTCGGATTCGAAAACAGCAGCACGCCGGACGGGTGCCGCAGCAGGCTCGCCTGGCACGTGGGATCGGGCACGACGAACCACGGCTCGCTCCACTTGCCCGCGCCGATGTCGTCCTGCCACCGATAGCGCGACCAGACGCGCCGCTTCGAAGGATCGTGGTTGCGGATCGAGAGCAGCAGCGAGCCGTCCGCCAGCTCCACGGCCTGCGCCTCGCTCGTGCGGAGGTCGCCCGGAATGGCGGTCGGCGACGTTTTCCACGTCTTGCCGCCGTCGCGGCTGTAAATGAAACACGCATGCTTCGGCAGCTCGCGATCCGCGATGCGGAGCTGCTCCAGGGCGTCGGCGTCCGGCGAAGTTTTCGCCGCATAGCGTTTCCCGACGACTTCCGGCTTCGGTTGATACTGCGCCGGGATCACCAGTGTGCCGTCGCGCAACTGGATGCCCGCGCCGGGACCGACGAGCGTTTTCTTCCAATCGGGGTGCTGCACTTGCGGCGTGATGTCCACCGGCGGCGACCACGTGAGACCGTCGTCCACGCTCTTGGTGAGCACGAGGGTGTGAAGCAACGGCTGGGCCGCAGTCTTTCCCGGCGGTGCGCCCCGCGTGTTCAGCCCCGCCACCAGGATCGTCCCGGTCTGCCGGTCGACCAGCACGCACGGATCGCCGACGCCGTTGCCCATCGATCCCGGCTCGTTCTTGTCGAAATCGATGATGACCTTCATCGGGCTCCAGGTAGTGCCGTCGTCGGTGCTGCGCATGATCGCGATGTCGGCATCGGCCGGCAGGTCGAGCAGCGTTCCATGGCGCACGTTGAAGGCGGCGATGAGCGTGCCCTTCGGCGTCGTCGCCAGGCCCGGTATGCGGAACGCATGGACGCCGTCGTCGCCCTGTCGCCGGACGACCTTGCGAAATACGCCGGGATCCGCCGGCGCCGCCAGCGCGACGGACGCCAGAATCCACCCAGCGCCGAGCAGTGCCCGGCCAGCCCGCACGCCGCGCCGCCGGGGCAAGACGTCGCGAGGCCGGTCGCAATCCGGACGATGCGGCAGGTGGGTCATTTCGAGCGGCCGCCGGCATCCGGCGCGCGTATGAGCCGGCCTGGTTCCCGCGCGCGCTGATCAATTTCCGCGAGCTTCAGCCGCACGCTCATGATGTAGGGCGGCTCGTTGGCCGTCCAACTCCCGTAGGTCGTCGCGACGATGGTGCCGTCGCGCAAGACTTCGACGCCGGGATACGCGCAGTCGCCGCCCTTCACGCTGTCGAGCAGCCGGACGCGCACCTGCCCGGCGCGGGCGTGCACGATGTCGTCGTAGGTGCCAATCCACGCCGCCCAGTCGCCACGACTCGGTGAGTTCTCCGCCATGTCGCGAAACGAAATGAACAGGCGGCCGTCCGGGGCATACACCGCGACGTGCCGCGCGCCGGTCAATCCCGCGGCGACCTCGCGTGGCGCACTCCAGGTTTTCCCCTCGTCGTCGCTGAAGATCACCATCGAGTTGAACTTCTTCGCCTGCTCGCGCAGCAGCACCGCAATCTGCCGGCCGTCGGGCGAGCGCAGCGCTCCGGGTTCGCACAGGCGCGCGTCGGGGTGCGCGACGACCTTCTCGGGCGCCGACCACGTCAGCCCGCCGTCGCTTGAGAGCGTTTTGAAGACGACATAGATATAGCCCTTGTCGCCCTTCGTTTCCTCTTTCGGCCGAAACGTGCCATCGGCGTCATACACCCCGGAGTCGTGAAACAGCGCCATCAGCGCACCGTCGCGCAGCGGGACGAGGCTCGACATCGCCGTGACGCCGCCGAAGTCGCCGATCGGCTTCAGTTCGCTCCACGTGCGGCCGTCGTCGTCCGAGATCGAGAGCCGGATTCTTTCCCCGGCGAACTTCTTCTGCCGGCCGGAAAACAGCAGGAGCCGCTTCCTTCCCTCGGGCGTGGTGACCCGGTGAATGGTGGGCGTCTCCTTGCTCGTCGCCCAGCTTGCCGGCGTTGGCAGCCGATCGGACCAGCTGAGCCCGCCGTCGGTGCTGCGCTTGCAGACGATCGGCCCGCTGCCATGGCCTTTCGGATACACGAGGAGAATGGTTTTGCCATCCTCGAGCAGCGCCGAGGTCGTGTGGCCGAGATACTGGCCCGGCTCGCGATCAACGAGCACCTGGCGCTGCTTTTCCGCGTTGAGATCGATCGTGGGGGCCAGGCCGCCAGGCGCGGCGAAGGCGAGGGGCGCGGCCAGGGCGGCGAGGGCCGCGCGAACCATCCGGAGCGACGGGGCGGCGAACATCGGTGGTTCAGAAATCCAGCGTCGTCGTCAGCATGAACGAACGCGGCGTGGGATAGGAGTGGACGTTGCGCAGCGTGCCGCCGACGTTGACCTTGCCCGTCGTGATGTAGCCGTCCTCCTCGAGGAGGTTCGTGATGTTGAGCCGGATGTTCGCGTTGCGGCCGAAGAGCTTGGTGCGGTAGCCGGCGAATCCGTTCATCGTGAACCGTGCGCCGCCATGAACCGGCTGGTTGTTGAAATAGAGGAAGACGTAATCGTCCGAGTACTTGCCATTCAGGCCGAGGCTGAGGCCCTTCAGCCGGGACGAGTTGTTGAAGCGATAGTTCACGGCGTAGCTGAAACTGAAGGGCGTGCCGTGGCTGCCCGTGATTTTTTCCCCGTCGCGGCCGTTGAACGCGACGATGGCCTGGGCCTCCGCGATCAGGCCGGGATTCTCGTTGCCGCGCGCGATCGCGTCTTCGAGGTGCTGCTTGAACTTCGTCATCGCCTCGTCCTGAAAAACTTCCTGCACGGCGGCGGAAACCCGCACGTTCCATCCTTCGCCCGGGAAGAAGGTGAGCGTCGTCTCGTAACCCTCCGAGAACTGCTTCCGCTTGTCGCGGGTGGGACTGAAGATCTCGACATAGCCGGGGTTGCCCGGATTCAGGTTGTTCGGGTTGAACACCTCCTCCAGTTCCTCGATCGTCATGCCCTGCAGGTTGAGACCCATTTCCACGTTGCTGCGCTCGAGATCATAGTAGTTGAGATTCCACGACAGCTTGCGGTTGAAGAAGTCGGCCTTCACGCCGACCTCGAACGTCCCGCCCCGCTGCTGCCCGATCGCGTCGCCGGTGAAATCGACCGCCGCGCCGTTGGCCTGCCGGAACGACTCGGCGAGCACGACGTAGGCGTTGAGGTGGGGGGTGACGGCGTAGGTCAGCCCGTAGCTCTGGGTGAGCTCGTCGACGTCCGCGAGCGCCGGGTCGAGCGTGAACCGCTCGGGGTGGTGTTGGTATTTTCCAGAGGGCAGCGACTCGCCGTCCGGCCCGCGGTTGGCGTTTTGCCACGGGAGCGTCGTGAGCCGGTAGCCACGGTCGACGCGGACGCCGGCATTCGAGAAGAGCCGGCCGTTGAAGTAGCGGCCGCTCGCCGCAAGCGAGTAGTTCCGCTCGATCGTCATCTGCTCGATGAACTGGTTCGTCCAGCGCCGGATGTCGACGGTGGGCGAGACCGGCACGTCGTAGCGCGTCATGAACGCCTGGTTGTAGTGCGTCGGGTCGTCCAGATAAACCCGATACACCGGGCGCGCCGCGGCGACGGCGGGGCCCTGGGTGTCGCGGTAATTCCGGTCTTGCCAGGCTTCGTTGAACCGCCGCGTGCGGCTCCAGACGGCGTTGCCCACGAAGAGCTGCGACATCCATTTGAACGGCTCCCAATTGTAGACCGCGGTCGAGCGGAACGCCTCGTCGGTGAAGTTGGAGATCGAGACCGCCCACTGGTAATCGATGTGCGGCCGGCGCGCGGCATCGAGCCGGACGCGGTTGTTGCCGCGCGCCTGATCCTGCCAGCGGGTGTGGTTCTGACGGAGACCGGCGAACTCCAGCCCCAGCTTCCCAATCCGCTGTTCCCAGTAAACGGACAGACTGTCGTAGTCCTGATCCATGAGCCGCTTGCCTTCCCAAACGCGCTCGCGGGAGATGCCGCTGTCGGCGTCCAGGTAGCTCAGCACCGCGCCGCTGACGTTGGTGCGATCGGCCGCCGGCAGCAGCCGGTTGTCGATCACGGTGCCGCCGGGCAGGACGGTCCAGCGCTGGTTGAAGGCGCGGCCGGTCGCGGGATTCTGCATGATCCGCAGGTTGTTCGTCACCAGGTTGCGGGTATACTCGCCATACTCACCCTCCACGCGGATCACCGTGTTCTTGAACGGCTGATACGTCAGTGTCAGGTGGCCGGCCACCAGCCCCTGCTCGAAGAAATCGTAGTCCGCCTCGCCGTAGTTCTTCGTGAGGTTCAGCCGCGCGGCGAACTTCTTCGACAGCGATCGGTTGTAGTCGATGCTCGCGCGATACGAGTTGGACGAACCCACCTGCAGCAGCGCCTGCCCGAAGGTGCGGCCAATCCGGGCGCGCTTCGTGTAGATGTTGGCCTGCCCGCCCGGCTCGGCGTCGCCGAACAGCAGCGAGTTGGACCCGCGGCCGAAATCGATTCGCTCGACATTGTAGGAATCGGACGGGACGCCCCAGTTGAAAAGATTGCGCGTCGGCCCGCCTTCATTGGGGATGCCGCGATACGAGTAGCGGTTCGTGTCCGCCGGCGGGTTGCCCACGTTGAGGATGCGGTCATCGAGCGAGACCACCTGCGAGTTCGCCGCCCATTCGGCGGCGGCGAACACGTCGTAGATGCCCATATCGAGCATGAACTCCTGGGTGATCGACTCGATCGTCACCGGCACATCCTTCAGGAGCTGGTTGGTGCGGCTGGAGAGCATGGTGTTGCTCGCGATCCAGCCCTCGTCGCGATCGGTGTCGACGAGGAAGGGCGACAACTGCACGAGGTCACCGCCTGCGGGCGCCGAGGCCGGCGGCGCGGTCTGCGCCACCGCGACCAAGGGCGCGAGGCTATACAACAGGGCAAGAGCGGCAATGCGGACGCCGCGATCTACGAGTCGAGGGTGGGAATGCATGGCTGGGGTTATTGGTCGACTTGCGGTCAGTCGGTCGTCTGCGGGGCGACGTCATCCACGACGCCAGATGTCTGGAAGCAGGGTTGGACAGGTCGAGCGGCCGGAATAGCACATTTCATTGGTCCAAAAACTGGACCACGCCGAGGAGAATCCAGCGCCGCCAAACGTCACCGACCACGACGTCGCGCCGCACAATCCGGTTTTCCGCGACGACGATGGCTGTCTCGTTGTGGGGGTAATCACGCCGCCGCTGCCGCAGCTGGAGCATCCTCGCGTCGCAGCATTCACGCGGAGCTTTGCACCACGGACCTCTCGATTCCGCTTGAGCAGTGGGCGCGCGGACGGGATTGAGACGAGGCGTCCGCGACGCGTTCCTCGCGCGATTTCCACCGCGGATCGCCCCTTCCCTCTCATGATGATTTCAACTTCGCCCCGTCGGGTTTCATTGCGCTCACAGCTCCTGGCCCTCGTGGCGCTGCATGCCGGCGCGGCGCAGGTTTACGCGCAGTCTTATGCGCGCGAACTGCCCGGCGTCGAACGCACGCTCGTCATTCGTACCGCGTCCGACGCCACGTGGGTCGGCCGTGGGCGCCTTGCGGTGCGCGGCCGCGAATGGCTCTACGCTTACGTGCGCGGCAACCACCACGGCGGCACCGATGTCACCAAGCGGATTCATGTACGTTTCTCGACGGACGAAGGCCGCACGTGGACCGCGTCCGACACGCTGCCTTCCGGCCAAAAGGCAACCGGGCTTCCGCTCGGTCCGATCGAGGAAAAAGTGGAAGCGGGCGAACTGGATTTAATCGAATGCCCTTCGGGCGACCTGTTGATTCTTGTGCGCGAAATGGTGGCGGTGCCGCCGACCAAGGGGATTGGCCGGCCGGGCAAGGGCATGCGTCAATTCCGCTCCACCGACGGCGGCAAATCCTGGCGCGATGAAGGCAAGCCCATGAGCGCCGCCGTCGGCGGCGGCGATTACCGCTCCTCGCTGGATCACTGCATCATCGGCCGCGATATCTACACGTTGATGATCGTGCCGGCGGGAGGACCGAAGAACGCGGTGCAGTTGTTGAAATCGACCGACAACGGGCACACGTGGACACGCGTCAGCATCATCAATCCCGGCCAGGAGCCGATCCAGGAAACCGGGCTCGCTCATCTCGGCGGCACGAAACTGATGGCGGTCGGGCGCACCGTCGCCGAGAACGCCACACTGCTCAGCACGAGCGACGATCTCGGGCGCACGTGGAAACCATGGACCGACATCTCGCCGCAGGTTGGCGTGACGCAGCAGCCGAATCTCGTGATGCTTGGCGACAAGCCGGGGCGGCTTTATCTGGTCGGGCGGCTGCGGACGAAGGAAACGGTGCAGCGCAACGGCATCTGGTGGACGGACGACGCCGGGCGGACGTGGCGCGGCGGAGTGCTGGACGAAAAGGACTTCGTCGATACCGGCTATGGGGACATGCGCCGGCGTTCCGACGGCGCCTTCGTCTACGTCGCCTATCGCGGCAAGGACGACCTCTCCAACGTCTACACTTACGTGTTTCGAGTAAAGGAGTGAGCGTGATCCGGCCGGCATCGAGCACCTGCAACAGGACATTGAATACCGCTCATTTGAGGTGCTCCAGGTAGGCAGCCAGATCTCGGAATTCCTCGATTGAAAAAGCTGCCGCCAATCCCGCCGGCATCAAGGAGTGAGGCAATGCCCGAAACGTTCCGATCTGCCCGGCCGGAACCACCTTGTCCCGACCGTCGAGCAGAATAAGCGACGCGGCGCCACCAGACCGCCAGTGACCTTGCAGTCCCGTAAACACCTCCCCGGACTTCGTCGTCACCTCCCAGCCTTGGAATTGCGGTGCGATCTCTTGCGAAGGACTGACGATCGATCGAATAATCTGATCCCGCCGGGCGGCGCGGCCGATCACCGAGAGATCGGGTCCGATGATTCCACCGCGACCGTTGACCCGATGACATTGAACGCAGGTCGAAGTCGGCGCGAAGAAGACGCGTTCACCGGCCTCGGGATTCCCGTCGACCGCCAGCAGTTTCACCCACTCGGCTGCGGCATCGGCCGGCGGCGGCGCGATCGTTTGCGTCGATCGCCGCAACGTCCGCGCAGCCTGGGTTCTTACCGCTTTCTCGGGATCGTCGAGCAGCGGGGTTAGCACAACCGACTCGGCGGCACCCAGCAGGACAATCGCTTCGGCTCGCACGCGTGCAGGCTCTCCACGATTCGATGCGATCGTGCGCAACGTCTCCATCGCGTTTGTATCGCGGATCTCGGCCAACATCCGGAGCGCTTCGATCCGTAACATCAGGTCTCCGGTTCGCACGAGGGCCGACAACACGTCGCGATCCAGCGCACCGGCGCGGCCGGCCAGTCGCCGTAGCGCGAACGCGCGCACGCCCACCGGTCGCGACCCGTCGGCCGCGATTTTCGCCAGTAGAGTGTGATCAACGTCGCGCTTGATGCGAAAGCCCGCCGGCCGCTTCGCATCCCGCGCCGGTGCGGGCGCATTCAGTATTTGCAACGTCGCGAGCCACGTCTCGAAGAATCGGGGCGTGATGCCTGGCAACGTCGCCGTGGCTTCGATTTCCGGCTTCAACGTCCTCAGCTCCTTTTCGCCGGCCCATATCAGCGCCATGAGACGCACGTGTTCGTCGGTATCGCGCAACCGCGGACGAATAATCGTTTCGGCATCGCTCGCGTCGACGCGGCGCAAAGCGATCAACGCACCGAGGCGCAGGGCCGGATCGGCGCTCTCCAATTCGCGCTCGATGGCGCTTCGTAACTCCGATCGAGCCAGAGCAACGCCCGCAGCGTGGCGAACAAACGGATCAGTCGCCTTCAACGCGGCAAGAAGATCCGCCAGCTTCCCCTCCCCGGCGACGGGTGAGCGTTCAACGCGAGGTGCCGGCGCCGCCGGCTTCACCGTGGCGACACCCTCGCGGGTGGTGAGTCTCCAAATCCGCCCCTGCCCGTGGTTCGGATAATCCTTCAACACCCAATCGGTAATATAGATCGTCCCGTCGGGCGCCGCCGCGATGGCGACCGGCCGGAACCACTTGCCGCCGCGAATGAATGACTCGGCGGTCCCGCGTAACGACACGCCGACTGGCGTCGGCCGGACAATCGAAACAGCGTGTTCGCCCCAAATTGTGACGGCAATCGTGTCGCGATACCCCTCCGGCAGCGCGGCAAAGCTGAGATCAAGGACTCCTCCGGGAGATTCGCCGATGCCCGCGATCATCGGTAGCGTCCCCGGCAGTTCGCCGTCCCACGCAATATACGGATGCAATCCGCTCACCCCATACAGCGATTTGAAGCCGTAGTCGCCACCCTGGACGATATGGAGCAGGCGGTTTGGACCGCGCGAATCGGGGTCGTTGTCCACACAAAGCAAACGCCCGTGGCGATCGAATTTGAGATCGAACGGATTCCAGAATCCTTCCGCAAATCGCTCCAGCAGGGTTCCATCGAGCCGACACCGAACGATGTCGCCACCGTTGCCATACGCCTCCAACCGCCGGCCGTCCGCGCCAATCCACGCATGGGGGTGCCCACCGGTGTTGCCGCGCGCGGCGTAGACCCAACCGTCAGTCGAGATGGTAATGCCGAGCAGTTGGCTATGCGGGTATTTTTCCTCGGTTTCGAGCCGCAGAATCACGCGGGCTTCGTCCGCCTTCCCGTCATCATTGCAATCCGGCAACACCTCAATCGTCTTCGCCGTGATGACGAACAGCGTGCCATCGGGCGCAAATGCCAGGTTCATCCCCTCGAACACGCTGTCGGTGAACACGCTCACCCGCTCCGCGCGCCCATCGCTTCCGATGCCCTCAAATATTTTTATCCGATCCCGCTTCGGTCCCGCATAGTTCGTCGCCGGCAGATGCGTATGCGATTCGAGGACGAACAATCGTCCACGGGAATCGACCGCCGCGCCGATCGGCGTGACGATGTCAGGCGCATCGGCGAACAACGCGATCTGAATCCGCTCGTCCGACACACTCGGAATCTCGAGCGGAACGCTGACGGGAGCGGCGAGCGCGCCCGCCGCGAGTATCCAGAGTGCGGCCAGCAGGCATCGCAACCTCATCCCGTGGAAGAAACCGTTTTGGGCGGATGATCGTGTGTTCATAGGCGCACGTAGCGCTGAAACTGCTCCCGCGCCTTGCGCAGGTTTTCCACGATGGGCTCGCGCGCTTGAGCCCACGCCATTTCGACCACCACAAATGATTTCTCCATCGGCGTCGTCCGAGTTTGCGCCGCCGGCAAATTGCGCGGGACCACCATCGAAGAAAGGGTGGCGACCGACGCCGCTTTAAAGAAATCGCGCCGGGTTCGCATAGGACACCAGCCAAAACGTCAGGGCCGTGGTCAAGCCGAACCGGCGCGGCGTCTGCAGGATGTCATGAAACGGCCGGTCCGGGCGGTTAGAAATCCACTCCCGTTCGCAGCGTCCATGCGCGGGGCCGCTGGAGCCGGTAACGGTAAACGGTTCGTTCGCGCGTGGTGGCGTTGATGACTCCCTCCTGTTCGATCATCTCTTGTTCCTCGAGGAGGTTGTTGACGTTGAGCTGGAATTTCACTGTCCGGCCGAGGACCTTCGTCTGGTATGCGATCATGCCGTTGAGGAGGAAGAAATCGTTGCCGTAGATGAGCGCACCGTTGTTGGCGTCGTCGTAGCCGATCGGACTTCTGCCTTGATACTGGCCGCCGCCACCAATCGACAGACCGCGCAGCCGCGAGTCGGTGTTGGGGAACTTGTAGCTCGTGAAAAAGCTGCCGTTCCATTCGCGTAGCAACCGCCGGGTCATGCCCTCCTCCGCCCGGGCGGTCGCCAGGGTCGTGTCGGCGGCCTCGATCAACTCGTTGACCGTGACGCGACCCTCTGTGCCGCCGCTGAGTAATGCGACGGTGGTCGCGGTGTAGAGGTCGCCCCTGGCCATCCACGCCGCCCGATTTGCCTCCATATAGGCGCGGCTTAACGGATACTTGTTCGCCGTTTTCTGATGATTCTGCGACGCGCTGAAACTGAGCCGCCAATTCACCGTGAGATTCGCGACGACTTCATATTCGTAGCCGTCACCATTCAAGTCCTGCTTGTCGACGATCGAGGCGGGAATCGGATCGCGGTTCGGCAGGATGTCATCCGGAGCGGCGCCGCCGACCAGGTTGTGAATCGCGTTGATGTAGGTCCACCAATTGCCGCTCAGCCCCGTGACGTTCTGGGCCGTGTCTTCGATCTCCCAGTGGGTGATGTTGAAGAAGACCCGGCCAGTGAAGCGGGTGTTCTCCTGGCGGTTGAACGCCAGCTCCAAGAACAGGTTTTCGCGCACCCGCTGTTCGACGAAAACTCCCCAGTTGTAGTAGTGGAATTGTGATTGTGTCCTTCTCCATTGTGCCCCGCTTTCGCGCCGACAAAGAACCCCTTCGTCGTCCCGGCCTGCGCCCGCGCCGTCATCACCTGCACGGCGGGCATCCATGTGTCCCGCAGGAGCGGCGGTGCTGTCCGCGGTGGCGGTTCGGCCATGCTTTCCCGCAACGCGGGCACACGGCGGAGGAGACTGGCGGAGGAATCGGTCGCATCTCCGTCCGGCATCGAAGCGCCCAGTGCCGTGAGATGCGGATCGTCGATGCACCGCCCGAAACGCATGAGCAACTGCGACGGCAGCTTCATTCGACCCGGCGCGTCGTTGAAATTGAAAAAATAATCGCCCGCTATGTGCACCCGATAAATGAAGCGCCCCAAGTCCCGGACCAGCGGATGATCGTATAGCGTGATGGCACCGCCGGTCGCGCCATGAACAAGTTCGAGGCAATTCAAACGCCACATTGGGATCCCACTCGAGGTAACAACTGGGAGAACGCGTCCCACTCCGACCATTAGTCCACAAAACGCCAGTGCCAACCTCTCCCGGCGTCTTGCGCGCTTGCGCGCTCTCTCAACGTGATCGATATCGTGTCGCCGTCGGCGCCAATCGATCCGCTAACCGCACTTCACTCCCTTTCCACCAGCCCCGGTCTCACGTTCTCTCATGCCAGTATCCCACCGGGTGCCGGCGAGCAGCTCTCTCTTCCCCTGCCGCAAACCAGCCCGTTGGGGACAACGGGCTCCACCCGTCAACCGGCCCGCTTCCAGCCTCACTTTTTGTCCGCTGAAAAGATAGGTCACCGAACCGAGGGCGGAAAATTGAGTTTCAGTTCGTGATGACTTCCGTGCAGCATTGATACAGTTCATCGGGAAGTCCGGCCTCGAAGTCATTTTGACGCGCATCCAGCCGTCGGAATGCGACTGCGACCACCAACACCGAACCCCACCGTCCTGACGCCGATCATCATGAAGTCATTCCGCCTCCTGCTCTGCTTCGCCACTTGCCAGGCGGGGCTGGCGCTTCCGCCGGCCGTCGCGCAGACCGCCGCCGCCTCCGCTGCGCCGCTTTCCACCGCCGCCGCGACCATCCGCGGCACGGTCCGCAACGCCGCCACCGCCACCAATCTCAACCAAGCCAGCGTGCGCGTCACCGGACGTCCCCAGGAATACCTGACTGAACGCGACGGCAGCTACGCCATCACCGGTTTGGGCAGCGGCACCTATGAGATCACGGTGAGTTTTGTCGGCCTCGACCCGCAGACGAAAGCGGTGACCGTGGGCGCCGGCGAGACCGCCCAACACGACTTCGAGCTCACCTCGTCGCTTTACAAGATGGACGCCTTCATCGTCGCCGGGGAACTCGAAGGCAACGCCGCCGAGCTCAACAAGCAGAAGAAGTCGGATGTGTTCATCAATGCCGTCTCGGCCGACATGCTGGGCACCGTCCCCGGCGGCAACGTCGGCGAGTTTCTGAAGTATGTGCCCGGTCTGCTCATCGACTACGGCGCGTTTCCCGAAGCCGAATCCGTCTCGATGCGCGGACAGGACGCCGACGCGACGCAGTTCACGTTCGACGGCATGCCGCAGGCCTCGTCCGGCCGCGTGCCGCGCGCCGCGGATGAATCGACCACGGGGATGAATTTCAACGACATGACGATCGACAACATCGAGGCCATAGAGGTCTACAAGGCCCCGCCCGCCTGGATGGCGCCGAGCACGGGCGGAGTGATCAATGCCGTGCGGAAAAACGCGTTTGCCCAGAAAGGCCGGCGGCTCACGATCGTCGGCACGCTGAACGGCAACAGCCAGTGGCTCACGTTCAGTCCGATGCGCGGCCCGGGCGGGGAAAAGACCATTCCGATCCAGCCCGGCCTGCGCCTCAACTACTCGGAGGCGTTTCTCAACAACACCCTCGGCATCGCCTTCACCTACGGCCAGACCGGCAAGCTCGATCCGCGGCACAACTACATCCAGGCGTTCGCCCGCCTCGACGGCAAGACGGGCGCCGCCCTCGCCGCCGATCCGACCACCGCCGCGACGCCCCTGCGCTACGGCACCTTCAGCCTGGTGAACACGACCAACGAGAAACACACCCGCAACATCGCCTTCGACCTCGATTACCGGCTCGGCGCCCGCACCGTGCTCAAGCTGAACGCGAGCCACACCAGCCAGATCACGCGCGCCTTCAACAGCCGGATGAACCTCCCGGCCGGCGCGATCGATCCGGGCGCGACCGCCGAGGACACCACGTCCCGCAACGTGGCGCCCAACCTCGTCGGCGACAACAACACCCTCGAGAATCAAAACTTCGGATACACCGGGCGGATCGAGCATCGCGCCGGCGCCTGGCGGTTCGACGCCGCGGCGCAATACTCGAAATCCGACGCGGAGAACCGCATGCTGCCCGACCACGTGCAAACCAGCCGCTTCGTCTACACCGGCGCCTCCACCGTGCGCTTCCGGACTCCCGCCAACGAGGCCGTCTCCCACGTCGAACAGCTCGCCGGGCCCGACATTTTCGATCCGGCCAACTACCGGTTCGCCTCCGGCGCCGCCACGACCACGACCGGCCGCATCGGCATCATGCCGCGCGCGCAATACGACCGGCAGTGGTATCTCACCGCCAACGCCCGGCGCGATCTGGCCGCGCTGCGCTTCCCCCTCGAACTCCGCGCCGGCGTGAGCTACACCAGGCTCGAGCGCGAAAAGTGGCTCAAGAACTCCAACCTCGACTACGTCGGTCCGGACGGGCGCTACCGCAGCGGTGACGAGACCCTCACCCTCGCCGGCCTGGCCTGGACCGACGGCCCCCGCGCGCCGTATTTCCAGAACCCGCCGCGCTACGACATCTACAAGCTGGCGGACTTCTTGAACGCCAACCCGGGCCAGTTCCTGGATATCGACGGTTTGAATACGAGAAACACCCTCCAGGGCTCGCAGACCTTCGGCCAGGACATCACCGCCGGCTACGTGAGCGCGACGATGCGCGCGGGCCCGCGGCTCACGCTGATCGGCGGCCTGCGCCATGAGATCACCGAATTCGAAGCCCGCGGTCCCCTGCTCGATCTTGCCCTCGCGGCCGGCATCAACCCGCGGAATAATCCCCCGGCCAACAATCTCCTCGACTCGCACGAGTATTGGCGCGCCGCGCTTTCCAAGACCCAGCGCGCGACCAGCAGCTATCGGGATTATTTTCCCAACTGGCAGGCGGCCTGGCGCTTCACCCCGGACTTGATCCTGCGCACCGCCGTCACCCGTGCGATGAAGCGTCCCAAGCTGCATTCGATTTTGCCGAACACCAACGTCTCGTTCAACCAGACGACCGGCGAGGGCCGGGTGTCGGTCAACAACACCGCGCTGCAACCGTCCTACTCCAACAACATCGACATCAGCCTCGAACTCTTCACGCGTCCCTCCGGCTCGCTGTCGGTCGGCTGGTTCCAGAAGAAAATCTCCGGTTATGTCATCAGCGACGAATCGATCGTGGGCGACGGGCCGGACAACGGCTTCGGCGGCGAATACGCCGGCTATGAGCTGCTGACCCAGGAGAACGGCGGCACGGGCCGCTTCGCCGGTTTCGAGGCCGCCGGCCGCCAGCAACTCGCCAGATACCTCAAGTTCCTGCCGGAGCCCGCCCGCAACTTCGGCGTGTTTTTCTCCTACACCAAGAACACCAAGGGCGAGACGACGGATCTGGCCGGCCGACCTGTGCGGCCGACGGCGCCGAACTTCTTCGACTGGTTCGCGAGCTATGGCGTGAGCTACGAAACCCCGCGACGGCAGTTCTACCTCGAGGCCCGCGCGACCGTGTTTCCGGAGTCGCTCAGCACGCGGCCGACGGCGAACGACCTGCGCGGCACCTCCATTTCGGCCACCGAGAAATGGGATCTCACCGCGCGGTATCGCTTCAGCCGACGCTACTCGCTCGAGTTCAACGCTCGCAATATCTTTGCCGAGAAGGGACGCGAATTCCGCAGCGGCGGCCGCGTCACGCGCTGGGATTTCTACGATACGTTCTACGCCCTCTCGTTCACCGCCAATTTCGGCGATCGCTAACATGACCCACCGCCAAGGCCGTTCGCATCACAAAACGACGAGCCTTTGCGCGCTGCGACTGCTCGCCGCGGCCTGCGCGTGCGGCGCGGCGCTCGCGCCGGCGTCAGCCCAGGACCGCGGTGCCGAAGCCGAATCGCTGCGCGTGCTGCCCGCGCGACCCGCCGCGCGGAAAGGCGAAGGCCCCTTGCGCGACCAGATCCGACGTGAGTCGCAAGCCGTGCTGGCCCGCCGGAGGGAAAGTTTCGAGCGACTCACCTCGCCCGACGCGATCGCCGCCTATCAGCGCGACCTCCGCGCGCGTTTCATCGAGTCGCTCGGCGGCTTTCCAGAGCGCACCCCGCTCAACGCCCGGGTGACCGGCGAACTGCGGGGCGAAGGCTTTCGCGTGGAGAAAATTCTTTTCGAGAGCCAGCCAGGCTTCGTGGTCACCGGGCTGCTCTATCTGCCCGCGACCGGCGCCGGCCCGCATCCGGTGGTGCTGATGCCCTGCGGCCACTCGGCGAACGGCAAGGGCGGCTATCAGGCTCCGGCCATGCTCATGGCGCGGAACGGTCTCGCCGTTTTCTGCTTCGATCCGATCGGGCAGGGCGAACGCCACCAGGTTTCTCGCGCTGTCGTGGTTGAAGGCAAAAACGGGGCCGCGGGTGCGACCGGAGGGACGAACGAACACACGATCCTCGGAGCCGCCCCGATCCTGCTCGGCCGAGGCCTCGCCACCACCATGATCTGGGACGGCATGCGCGCGATCGACTACCTCGAGACCCGGCGCGACCTCGACCCGAAGCGAATCGGCTGCGCGGGGAATTCCGGTGGCGGCATGATGACCAGCTATCTGATGGCGCTCGACGATCGCATCGTCAGCGCCGCCCCGGGCTGCTTCATCACCACGAGTGCGCGGAAAAACGAAACTCCTGGAGCGGGCGACGCCGAGCAGAACATATATAACCAATACGGATACGGACTCGATTTCGCCGACTATCTCATCCTGCGCGCGCCGCGTCCGGTGCAGATTCTGTCGGCCACGCGCGACTACGTGCCCATCGCTGGCGCCTGGGAGACGTTCCGCGAAGCCAAGCGAATCTACACCCGGCTCGGCTACCCGGAGCGCGTCGACCTGGTCGAGACCGATGCGACTCACGGCTACAGCGTGCAGTTGCGGGAAGCCTCCACCCGCTGGATGCGCCGGTGGTTGTGCGGCGACGACACGCCGATCTTCGAGCAGCCCGTGGCCACTTTCACCGACAAACAAATCGCCTGCACGCCGGGCGGACAGGTGCTCGCGCTACCGGGCGCACGCTCGCTGTATGATCTCAACCGGGCCGAAGCCTCCCGCCTCGCTCCGCTCCGGCAGTCGGCATGGGCGGCGCTTACGGACGAAACGCGCCGCGATCGCGTGCGCCAGATCGCGGGGATCCGGGCGGTCGCGGAGTTGCCGGCGGTGCGCCTCGAGTCGCAGGGCGAATCACGCCGCTCCGATTGCCGGATCGAGAAACTCGTCCTGATCCGCGAAGGTGACGTCCCGCTGCCCGCCCTGCGGTTCCGGCCGGAAAAACCTTCGGGCCGCGCCTGCCTCTATGTCCACGGCCGCGGCAAACAGATCGACGCGGCTCCGGGTGGTCCTATCGCCCAACTCGTGGCCGAGGGCGTCGACGTGCTCGCCGTGGATCTGCGCGGCTTCGGCGAGACCTCGATGAACGCCTGGCGCGTCCGACCCGCCGAGATTGCCGGCGACAACGGAGCCGAGTTCTACATCGCCTACATGATGGGCCGTTCCTTCGTCGGCCTGCGTGCGGAGGACATTCTCGTGACCGCACGGGCCTTCGCCGGCATGATCGGCGCGACGCCAACGGCGCTCGAACTCGTCGCCGTGGAGGACGCCGCCATACCCGCCCTGCACGCCGCTGCCGTGGCACCTGCGCAGTTCGCGAGCGTGCGCGTCAGCCGCGCGATCGACTCCTGGCAGCGCGTGATCGATGCGTCGGTGCCGCGCCGCCAACTCGAAGCGACCGTGCATGGGGTTCTGCGCGCTTACGATCTGCCGGACCTGGTCGCGCTTGCCGGCCGCGTCCAACGTTTCGAACCCGTCGATGCTGCGGGCACGCGGCTCGATTGATTCCACCCTTCCTCATGCGCGTGCTCCGCCGTTTTTTCCTGCTCGTTTTCGTCGGCACCGCGACCGTTCTCAAGGGTGCGCCGGCCATCGCGACCGCCGATCGTCCGCGCCTGATTGTCCTGTCCGACTACTTCAAGGATCCGGACGACAAGCAGTCGATGATCCGGCTGCTCGTTTATGCCAACGAGTTCGAGCTCGAGGGCCTGATCGCCACCTCGCTGGCCTATGGCGACGGCGCGGTGCGGCCGGAGCTGATCCATGAAATCATCGACGACTACGCGAAAGTTTATCCCAACCTGCGCCTGCACGGTCGGCCCGGGGCCGGGTTTCCCGCTCCCGCGGCATTGAAGCTCCTCGTCAAGGCCGGCGCGCCCGTCGTCCGGACGCGCGGCGGTGGGCGGCCGGGTTTCGCCATCCCGTATCCACCCGGCGCGCACGACAGCCGCGCCTGCACCCCCGCCGAAAACTGGATCGGGGCCGGCAAGGACACCGCCGCCTCGCAGCACATCATCCAGGTCGTCGATCGCGATGACCCCCGACCCGTCTGGGTCGCCGTCTGGGGCGGCCCGATGGATCTCGCGCAGGCGCTGTGGAAAGTCCGCCACGAACGCCCGCCCGCTGCGCTCGCGCGCTTCGTCGCCAGACTGCGTCTCTATCAGATCAGCTGGCAGGACAGCGGCGCGGTGTGGCTGTGGGAAAACTTTCCCGACCTCTTCCGCATTCAAAGCACGACGGTCGCGCACGGCCTCTACGCCGAGGGTCCGCCGGAGCTGCGCGACGCCGCCTGGGTGCAGGCCAATCTCACGGAAGGCCACGGCGCATTGGGCGCGGGCTATCCCGCCGCCAACGCCACCGGCAAATCCGCGGTCAACGTGAAGGAAGGCGATACCGCGAGTTTCCTGCACCTCCTCGCGCCGGGCCTCACCGATCCCGAGCAGCCGACGTGGGGTGGCTGGGGCGGGCGCTTCCAGCCCTTCGACGCCACGTCGCGCCGTTACATCGATGCCCGCGACCGCCATCCGGCGTCGGACGATCCGCGGCGCGAAAGCCGATGGACGCTCGCGCGCTGGAACGAAGCGATCGCCAACGATTTTGCCGCCCGCATGGATTGGTGCGTGCAATCGCGCGACCGCGCCAACCACGCGCCGGTCGTGCGCGTCGACGGCGACTCCTCACGCCGCGTGCTCCAGCGCGATCTCGTTGCGGGCGAAACCCTGTCCCTCGACGCCGCCAGTTCACAGGACCCGGACGGCAACCCGATCCGCTTCCATTGGTGGCAATACGCGGAGGCCGGCTCGTCTCGTGAAACACTTGTTCTGCAAACGGCCTCATCGCCGCGGGTCACCTTTGTCGCGCCGAAAGTGTCCACGCCGCAAACCATCCATCTCATTCTCTCCGCCACGGATGACGGAAAGCCAAATCTCACCAGCTATCGCCGGGTCATCGTGAACCTGCGCGCGCCCTAACCCGGGCCAAGCCAACGGGGTCAGGCTTTGGGGCTTGGGGTTGACGGAAGAAGCTGACGTAAAGCTCCATCGTACCCCAAACCCCAAAGCCTGACCCTTTCGGATCGAGCCCGCCGCGCGGGGTCCGTGTCTTCACGGGCATAGCGTAGGACGAGTGACGATCCGACGGGGCGATCCGACGAGGTCAGGCTGTTGCACGTTGCAATCGGCGTGGTCGCCAGATGTTCGGAACGGCCCGGTGGCTCAATGTAATCCACGGCGTCTTATCGTTTCGCTGTTCGTAACGTCAACGTACGCGGTGAGCTGCACGCTCGGAGTGCGATTGCTTGGTCCCGAAGGGTTGTCGGTGCAACATGCAACAGCCTGACCCCGTCGGAGTGAACCCGCGATTTTTGTTGGTAAAATCTAACTTCGTTCACATCCTTTTCCGGAATGATTCTCGCCGCCCAACTTCGCGAAACGCTGCAAAACGCGCCGCTCACGCTTCAGCTTGTGAGTGGTCGCACGTTGCGCGTCCTGCATACCGACGACGCGCTGGTCGTCCCACCGGCGACTCCGTCGCGGTTTACTCCAAAGCGGGCGGGCTCACGCTCGTCGCGCTCAGTAACATCGAGGCGATTAAGCCCGACGCCAAACCCAAGCACGCGGCCTGAACTCGCCGCCCTTCCTCCAGCCCGCTCGGCCCTGGCCCAGCGGGCTTTTTCATGCCGGTTCCGCTGTGATTTTATCATTACCGCGCATACCGCAGTTGCGTCCTCACCGCGTCCAATCGACGATGGTCGCGTGCGTCGAATAGTTGGGACCGATCCACGGGGTCTTCGGTTGCCAAATCACGCGGAGCCGCGGAGGTCGCGGAGATTTGAATCGAGAACGGCTTGCTCCGCGCGTTCCGCGTCTCCACGTGGCACCTCATCGAACTTGTCTATGCCAGCGGGCGCATTAAGATCGGTGGTCGTTAATTCAACGACAAGACAGGTCGATGGTTCGCTCCCATCAATCGTAAGCGGAATGAAACAATATGCATTGCTGACCCTCATCGCCGTGCTGCTGGCACCGCTGGCCGCGCTCCACGCTGGCGAGGCGCCGGCACTGAAACCCAATGTCCTCCTCATCCTGGCCGACGATTTGGGCTATGGTGACTTGAGCTGCTACGGCAATTACATCGATGAGATGGACTGGGCGGTTGGTCAGCTCCTGGCCAGGTTGCAGGCTCTGAACTTGGACCAAAGCACGCTGGTTCTCTTTACCAGCGATAACGGCGCTTCCGAACCGAACAGCCGGGCGGACGGGTCGAGGCCTGATAGCGGCGTGGCATAACGCTTAGCGACAACGAGCATTTCCCGCGCAGCGATGCGACGACTATAGTCGCGCATGCTCTCGACCATCCTGGTTCAAGCGTCCTCTTCGGTTGCCGCCGCCGCGAAAAAATTTCGCTCGGGGCGCAGGATCGCTCCGTGGGTGCTTCCGGTCCTCGTCGCTGCCGTCGCCACGAGTTGCGCCTCGATTTCCAAGCCTCCGCTCCTCGTGATTGAAACGTCCGAGCCCGGGCTGGGTGACGCCGCGTTTGCCCGTCACCTGGCCCTGCGTCGTAGCCACGCTTCGACCGGGCAGATCCCGTCGAGTGAAGCGCGGGGCGCGACGCCCGGTAACGTCCCCGCTCCTCAGCGCACGCCATGAAAACGAAATCAGGCCGAACGTCCGCTCGCTGCGCGATGAGGTGGGTGAGCCTCGCCGTGGTGACAATTCTGCTCCCGGCGCAGGCCGTGGCGTCCGAGCAATTTCTTCCGGGCACTGAGCTCGTCATGATCGGAGGCATCGACAACCTCCGTAACGCGACCAGCGGGGGTTCGGAATCCTCCGCGCCCACTTCACGAAAACCTACTGGGACCTGCATCCTTTTGTGCAGGTCGGGCAGGCTCACGGTGGAAGTATATACGGTGGCGTCGGCATGTTCTACGAATGCAAGCTCGCTCCTCGCACGTGGCTGACCTTTGGAACGGGGCCGGGCCTATATCGGCACAAGGGCAACGACCCCGATCTGGGATCCGCGGTGGAGTTCGCCAGCTGGATTGAGGTGACGACGATCGTCTTCAATCGCCGGATCGGACTCGGATTTTAGCATCTGTCGAACGCGCACCTCGGCTCGCGCAATCCCGGCACCGAAACGCTCGGTCTCGTCGTGCATCTGCGTCACTGGTGAACCATCTGCCCTTTAATATATGAACACCGGAGAGAACCGGATCAGCCTATCGGTGCCGTGCGGCTTGGGCTGTGAGCATGCGCAGAGGTTAGCCGCATTCTATTCCGCGCACGTATCGAGCGCGTCGAATTCGGGACAGCCGGTCGAAGCCGCATGCGACCATACCTTCGTCCGAATCTCCTACCCGAGTATTCTTTGCTGCCTGCTGGCAGCATACCTTGAACACAACTGGCGCATGGGCTACGGCTGCGTCCGCAATCCTCCAGCCGACCGGCAAAAGATAAGCTGGAATGCGAAACCAGTCCTCACCGTTGGCTTCGGTGTGCTCGATCGAGGGGAACCCTCGACGCAACATATCAAGCTCTTGTTGAATCCGGGGACGCATCAGCCTCTTTTCCAGCGGTGTTTCTTTCCAAAGCCCATTCCGGGCTTGATTTGAATGACTTCGCCAGCCGCGAGGGTCCGCTCGTTGTTGTCCTTGTCGACCTCGATTACTCCTTGCCCCGGCTCGATGTGACCGAATTTGCGAAGTCGGCAGACCAGAAGGAATGGACGTGGGAGGCGTACCTCGAGAACTACGTCCGGGTGGCCGTGATGTATCCCAAGGTAAAGAGCGCGATCGAACAATGCCCGCCAGCGACTGCCCGACACACATCGCTCCCACCGGGCCGTCCCGTGCGTCCCATCGCGAATTCCCCGCCTGCGAAAAATAAATCGCGCCGAAGGCGGCTGGATGAATGCGCAGCCACTCGCCGGACACTGGACCGCATTTCAGTCGGATCCGCGAAAAGTATCGGCCCGGTCCCTTGAAGGCGGGCCGCCGGGCGCCCGGCCTAGGCATGATTCGCCTGCGCGGCCGCGATCTCAGTGGCTTCCGCAATCTTACCGGCACGGAGCAAATCTAGCGGGCTCTTGTCGCGTCCTGCGTGCGATGGCGTGAGGAAGAACCGCATGATTGCCCAAGGGTCGGAATCGGCGAGAATTTGCAGGCATTCGGAGATTCCGGCCAGCATTCCGTTCGCACCAAACTGCCATTTCGGAAACCGGTAGCGGCCCGCGGCGTCCGTCCAGACGACAAGTTTCTTCTGGTCGATTCGGTTGTATAGTTGCGCCAGACGCAGGTCGAGCCGCTGTGCGGCCTCGGTGCGATCAAGATGTCCTCCCCCGGCCTCCTTGAGCGCTTCGATTGCGCGTCGGCCCTCTTCGAAGGGATCCCAAGCCTCGTTTTCCGCTGACACTTGGGCGGGTTGAATCTGGCTCACGACCGGCGCCGCCTTGATTTCGTCGAGTGATACCAAGGCGAGGCCCAGTTTTTTCTGCTCCAATTCTCGCATCACGTCACGGAGGTTGCCGCCGATCTTCTTCGCCAGGGTTGGCCCCACCGCTTTGGCGAGGGGCTGGGCCGTACAAGTCACGACTTCGGTTGCGTTCCCCGGCAGCGGCGTGATGACCGTCTTCAAAGCCAAACTGCCTTGAGGAACCACATGCAGTTGTGGGATCTGGAGATGCGCCAGGTTGGAGCCCGCGGAAATCTTCGCCCGATGTGCCTTGGTAGCCAAATTTCGGGACGTCTTGCCGGGTGCTGCCGGCTTCTTCTTCCGGTCGAGGAGTTGAGCCATGACGTCTAATTCGTCTAATTCGTCCAGTAAGTCAAGTAGTGAACCCACCTTCCTCTTCGGGATTCTGCGCCGTTCAGACCTCAGGCGTGCTTGCTGCGTTCAATCTCACGCATGATCGGCGCAGAGTTTGTTGATCACGATAAACTCCGCTTTCGTCAGCCACTCGGGCTCCCACTCATTTCTTTGCGGCAGGCGCGTCTTGAAACGGCGCCAGTTCGTCATTCTGAACAGTGAAGGTGATGTCGGAACCCTCACCCACTTCGCCTGCGATCAGCGCACGGGCCAACTTGGTCTCAACGTTGCGCTGGAGAAAACGCTTCAATGGACGCGCGCCGAATACCGGGTCGTAACCCTTCTCGGCCGTCCACTCCTTCGCCTTCGGATCGAGTTTCACTGTGACCCGCCGCTCCGCCAGCCGCTTGTTCAGGTCGGCCAACAGCAGGTCCACGATACTTGTGATTTCCTCCAGCGTCAGCGGCTTGAACAGGATCGTCTCGTCGATCCGGTTCAGGAACTCCGGCCGGAACGCCTGCCGCAGCTCCGCCATCACGCTCTCGCGCACGCTGTCGGGAATCGTGTCGCCCTGCACGCCCTCGAGCAGGAAGCGCGAGCCGATGTTCGAGGTCATGATGATGACCGTGTTCTTGAAATCGACCATGCGCCCCTGCGAGTCGGTCAGCCGACCGTCATCGAGCACCTGTAGCAGGACGTTGAACACATCCGGGTGCGCCTTCTCGATTTCGTCGAAAAGGATCACGGCGTAGGGCTTCCGGCGCACGGCCTCGGTGAGCTGGCCGCCCTCGTCGTAGCCCACGTAACCGGGCGGCGCGCCAATCAGCCGCGCGACGCTGTGCTTTTCCATGTACTCATACTGCGGGATTCGGACCTAGTCGCTTCGGCAGCGGTCACGGTTATGCAAAATTTCCCGCATGCCGTCGGTGCTACACACTCGATGCACTCAAAAACATATTCCTCACTTCGTCGGGCCTAAATACGCATCGAGCCAATCCAGAATTTCCTTTTTGACCATTTCGGGGCCAATCACGTGACCAGCATCAAGCATCACGTGGCGCTTGTGCTCAGGCGGTGTGCCAAGCAAGTGGAATAGCTGCCGCTGATCTCGTAGTTGAAAGATAAAATCGAATCGGCCATTTAGCATTAGCGTCGGCAGTCTGATTCGCGGCGCATAGTTCACTTGCGCGACCTCCGGAGCCACTTCGGCGGGCCAAAAACCACCGCTGATCAACACGCTCGTATTCAGCCGGTTTTCAACCGCCGGGGCGATGAATCCCAACGCCCCACCCAGGCTAAAGCCGAGAAAGGCCAATTTCTTGTGCTGAATGTCGGTCCGCGTCTCCAAGTAATCGATGGTGCGGGAAACGTCCTTTGACCACTCTATGACAAGGCTCCGGAATTCATTTATCCTGCTAAAATGCTCATTAAGACTTCGGCCGTCGCTGCGCTCGAATGTCCCTTGATATCTGGGATATATAAACGCGCGGCCCGACGTCAGGATAAAATGACGATAGCTTCCGCCTTCTGAATTGTGGAGAGCTCCCGATCCTGGGAAATAAATAACAGCTTGATAAGGCGGCGGACGGTTCACCGGTAGGAAAACCTGTGCACTCATGCGCTCATTGCCGTAAGCAGTCCGAAATGATACCCGCTCCCGCCGCCACGCGGGTTTGACCTCTTCAGGCCCTTCGAAGGATATATCAAGTTCAGTTCGGTCGAACGAATAAAGCCGTTTGAATATCTCAAACGTCTGATCGTTCACCGGCTCGTCATGGGTATGGTCGCGACTCACTTCGATTACAGGATCATCGGACCGGGAATCGAATTCGACGCCGGCGGGAACGGATGCGCAGCGAAACCCGTTTGTCGTAGCGCGATCGAAAGGCGAAAGAGCATCGCGGTAGTTCAAGAACTTGAATTCCTCAGCCCAGCTGCCTCCGAGAATGTAGCGAGCCCCGGCCCCTGTTTCATTCCAGCACCACTCTTTGACATTTCCAGTCATGTCAAAGGCACCGAACACGGACATGCCTTGATACAGTCCTACGGGTGCGACCCCTTGCTGCCCGAAATTGCTGAGACGAGCCAGCATTTCGGCACTTTGGGCGGTGCCGGCATGGGTCCAGTGATGAATCGAAGGTAGGCGTTTGCCGATAGATTCAGCATACGCCGCCGCCTCAAACCAACTGACACCCGATACAGGATAATCGTCATCGCCCTTAGGATACGTTCCATTCTTCCAGGTTGCCGGCCCTGGTTTTCCACTCGCATCGCAGAACGAGCTCATGACCTCCGCGGCCGCGAGCTCTTTCCCATCTTTGATGAATGGTTGACGCCAGAACTGCAGGTTCGAATAACCGCCGCGATCGACGAACTCCTTGAATTGCCGATTGGTCACCTCATAGCGATCGATGAAGAATGTGCCCAGCTTCGGCTGCGATGCATTGCTGCCTTCCGGTTTTGCATCCACTCGAACCATACTTGGTGGAACGCTTTCAATTGGATCGAGAATGAAAGAGTAGTCGACCTGGGTGACGGTTGGATCGCGCGTGAGTGGCCTGAAGCCGGTTGCACGCTCCAGCGTCGCATATCCAGGTTTTTCAATCCGCCAACGGCTCCCATCTCGGGGCAATAATACTTGGTTTAGTGGTGAGATTCCGACGAATTCCCATTCGGCCGCCGGCATCCGATAGGGTTTCAGGTAGATCTTTGCTCCAGCCGGCGTAGTTTGCAGTGACACGCGATGTGAAATGCGCGGCCAAAGATCAGTGACGGCTGGATCGTCGGGCAGAACGCTTTCGATTTCCCGAGCCAATTTGAACGCGGCCCTCACGTCTCCTGCGGATAAGAACCGAGTAACTTCCGGCAGCGCTGTTTCACGCGCCCAACGGATCTTATCCAGCCGCTGGTCGCGTTCGTCCGCGACCCGACGCGCCGCGGAGGCCTTGAGCTCCGCTTGCCGATTTGATTCCTGAAGTTCATTTTGCGCGCGTTCCGCGCGCAGGGCGCGCAGGGCTTGCGCCGTTGTGAGCACGGAACCGAGCACGACGGCGGCGGCCACCGCGGCTGCGGCGGTAAACCCCACTTTGTGACGCGAAATGAGCTTTCGCAGGAGATACACCGTGCTCGGCGGACGAGCGACAACGGGTTCCTTTCGCAAATAGCGCTGCACGTCCATCGCGAGGCCATTCGCGGTATCGTAGCGCCGCGTGCGATCTTTTTCGAGACAACGCATCACGATCCAGTCGAGATCACCACGGAGGATCAGTGAGAGTTGTGAGACCGCGGAACCGCGGAGGCGGGCGATGGTGGTTCGCTCCTCTTCGGCGAGCGTTTGGAGGCGTGCGGAAGGACGAAGCGGCTCCACCTCGCGGATGTGCCGCCGAATTTGATCCACGCCAGCCAGGGCCAGCTTCTTCGCGTCGAATGGCGCCCGCCCCGTCAGCAATTCGTAGAGTAATACGCCCAGCGAGTAGATGTCGCTCCGCGTGTCGATATCGAGCGAGCTCATATCCGCTTGCTCGGGGCTCATGTAAGCCGGCGTGCCGATGAACTGCTCAAAAGCGGTGAAGAATGTCGCATCCGTCAGCCGCCCTTGCGTTGCCTTCGCGATCCCGAAATCGATGATCTTCGGCGTCGGCTGCCCATCGTTGACCGTGACTAGAATGTTCGAGGGCTTCAGGTCCCGGTGGACGATTGCCTTCTGGTGCGCGTGCTGCACGGCCTGGCAAACTTTCACGAAGAGTTCGAGCCGCGCGAGGGGCTTGAGTTGGTGTTCATCACAGAATTTTGTGATCGGAGTGCCCCGCACCAGCTCCATCACAAAATAGGGCCGGCCCGCCTCTGTGGCGCCGGCGTCATGGATTTTAGCGATGTTCGGATGATCCATCATCGCGAGCGCCTGCCGCTCGGCTTCAAAGCGCGCGACGACCGACTTTGTGTCCATGCCGAGCTTGATCACTTTGATCGCGACGCGGCGCCGCATTGGTTCCTCCTGCTCCGCCATCCAGACCACCCCGCACCCGCCTTCGCCGATTTTCTGGAGCAGTTTGTAGCGGCCGATGATCGGTTTGTCCTCGTCCTGAGTGAGCACCAGGGGCGACGGCGGCTCAAGGATGCTGTCGGGGCCGCCATGCGCGGCCACCAGTGCCACCAACTGAGCGAGCAGTTCGACGTCGGACCCGCAGGCTTTGGCCAGGAACGTGCCGCGCTCCGCCGCGGGCAACGCTAATGCGTCGCTGAACAAGGTCTCGGCTTCAGCGGGCAGTTTCTTCACGGATAGCAGCCGAACGTGCGGCTCAAGCCCTGGGGACGGCTATTCATGATGGGCTGGATGGAACGCCTGGAACAATGAAACCTGGGCGGGAGCGGGCAACGATTGAATTGCCTGACATTCGCACTGTGGGTCCGCGACCAGCAACCGACGTTGGTAAAACCGTCGGATATTGCGGTGGCGCGGAAGATTGAGGCCATGGGCACAAAAAGGGTGACGAGCGCGGTGGGCTTCTTCTCCCAATGCGCAATCGGGCGAGGAGAACTGGACATTCGGGCAAAATTTCGCCGGCTGCCGTGACACCGAGTCATTGCTGCGAGCGAATTCCGCTTCTGACCGCACGAGGCCGTCTGGCTAAGCGCGATCTTCGGAAAGCTCCCGCAGCAGGCACGCGCGCGAGAAATCCCACCACCGGCGGGCCGTGCGCTCGTTGATATTCAGGCTTTGCGCCGCCTCCTCAAGAGTGAGTCCGCCAAAATACCGGAGCTTCACCAACTGGGCTTTCTCCGGCTCGATCACCTCGAATTTTTCCAGGGCATCGTTGACACGGATGACGCGCGCTTCGTCGGGTGGTGCCGCGAGATCCACGTCGTCGATATTCACATGTTCGTGCCGCCCGCCGCGTCGCTGGGCCAAACGCTGACGCGCGCGGTCGATTAGGATGCGCCGCATCGCCTCGGCGGCGGCGGCAAAAAAATGGCCCCGGCTCTTCCACACCGGCTGTTGATCCGCGCCGAGTCGCAGCCAGGCCTCGTGCACGAGAGCGGTGGGTTGCAGGGTGTGGTCGGCAGCTTCGCGCGCCATCCGAGTCGCGGCGAGTGAGCGCAGTTGTTCATATACCAGCGGCAACAGCCGCGCTGCCGCCTGCTCATCTCCGCTTTCAATTTGCTGCAAGACGATCGTGATGTCCGCGGGATCCACGGCAGCCGGTATGCCGCATCGCGCCGGGAGCGGAAGCGCGAAATTTCCGGCAGCAGCGAGTCCGCAAGAAAAAACACCTGAAGTTACGGGAACGATGTCCGGTTCCGTGCGGCAAATTACGCATTATTGGCAAGCCCCCATTCGGGCGGCAGTAACCCTCAACCCATTCTCCATGCGTTCGTCAGGCCTTCCCACGAGCGCTTGGGTGGTCCGACCGGACGACACATGAATCGCCATGATCGCCCTCCCAGCCTCCCGCAAATCCTTCTTCCGGCGTTTGCCCAGATTCGTGCTTTCTTTCTCCCAAGCGCCGACCACGGACCCGGCCGAGAACTCTGCCAAGACCCGGATCGCGATCGTCGCCGCCTCCGTAGGCACCGTCTTCGAATGGTATGACTTTTTCCTATACGGCAGCCTCGCGGTCTTTTTCAGCGCTTACTTTTTCCCGCCGGGCAACGAAAGCAGCGCGTTTCTGGCCGCGCTCGCTACCTTTGGAGCCGGCTTCGCCGTCCGACCGATTGGCGCGTTAATCTTCGGTGCGCTGGGCGATCGCATCGGTCGCAAGCGGTCATTTCAGATCACCATGGTGATCATGGGAGCCTCGACGTTCGCGGTCGGCTTGCTGCCGAGTTACGCGCAGGTCGGCCTGTGGGCTCCCGTCCTGCTCGTGGCGCTTCGGCTGGCGCAGGGTCTTGCGGTGGGCGGCGAGTATGGCGGTGCGGCGACCTATGTGGCCGAATACGCGCCCGAGGGGCGGCGCGGCTACGCGACGAGCTGGCTGCAAACGACGAGCACGGTCGCCTTCCTTCTCTCCCTGGTGGTCGTCCTTGTCTGCCGCGTCGCCGTGGGTGACGAAGCCTTCAAACAGTGGGGTTGGCGAATCCCTTTCCTGTCCTCGGCGGCACTTCTGGCCGTGTCTGTCTACATTCGACTAAAGCTGGAGGAGTCGCCGATCTTCGAAAAGATGAAGGCGGAGGGGCGGGCGTCGCGGCGGCCGATTGCCGAGGCGTTCGGTCGCTGGGACAACGTAAAACGAATGCTCATCCTGCTGTTCGGTATCACGACCGGCATGACAGTCGTCTGGTATACGGCGCAGTTCTACTGCCTTTTCTTTCTCCAGACCGTGCTGCAGGTGGACTATAAGACCAGCTGTCTGGTTTTCACGGTCGGCCTGATCCTCGGCACGCCCTTGATCGTCGTGGCCGGAGCGCTTTCCGATCGCATCGGTCGAAAACGCATCATGGTCACCGGCCTCGTGCTGGCCGCATTGACTTTGATGCCGTCGTTTCGCGCGCTGGCGCGGTTCACGAACCCGGCATTGATCGCGTTCTCGGAAGCCACACCCATCACGATCGCGGGCGACGCCGGCACGTTTTCCGTTTTCGCCAAACCTTCCTCCGATGCGGACAAGGCGCGCAGTTTCTTCATTCGCAACGGGCTCTCCTATGAATTTACGGCGGCTTCCGACACTCCTTCCGTGATCACGCAGATTGGGGCACGGCGGCTCGAGGGTTTTGACGAGTCGACCTACAAGGGAGCGCTGGCGGAGGCCGGTTTCAAAGCGCAGCCCGCCCAAATCAATTTCGTGGGCACGGTCGCCGTCATCGTCTGGATGCTGGCGCTCGTCGGAATGGTGTATGGTCCGATGGCGGCATTCATGGTGGAGTTGTTTCCCGCGCGGATTCGCTCCACGTCGCTCTCGCTGCCTTACCATCTCGGAGTGGGAATTCTCGGCGGGTTTCTGCCCTTCGTGGCCTCGGCACTCACGGTTTACCACGGCAACATCTTTGCAGGCTTGTGGTATCCCATCGTCATTGCCGGCGTGACCGCCATCGTCGGCTGGTTCATCCTGCCCGAGACAAAGGACGCAGACATCGGTTGAACTAATCTCTTCGCACCTTGCAATCGAAACTCAAAGTCGCAGTCGTGCAGGATAGCAGCGTTCCTTTCAACGCAGCTGCCACGACGGAAAAAGCGTGTCGTCTGATCGCCGAAGCTGCGGCGGGAGGAGCGCAGTTCGTGCTATTTCCCGAAGCCTTCCTCGGCACGTATCCCAAAGGCCTCACTTTTGACGCGCCAGTTGGCCGCCGTTTGCCGGAAGGGCGGGAGGAATTTCTCCGCTATTACCACGGAGCGGTGGAGATCGGTGGGGCCGAATTGCCCCAAATCGAAAAAGCCGCGCGCGAACACCACGTGTTCGTCGTGCTTGGCCTCGTGGAACGCGGCGGCTCGACGCTTTACTGTGCCGTCGCCTACATCGACCCGCAAAAAGGAGTGGTGGCGAAGCGGCGAAAACTCATGCCGACAGCGGCCGAACGGCTCATTTGGGGTTTCGGAGACGGCTCAACCCTGGATGTCATCGACACGGGACTCGGCAAAACCGCTGCCGTGATCTGCTGGGAGAATTACATGCCGTCGTTGCGCTCGACGATGTATGCCCAAGGAGTCGAAATCTATTGCGCACCGACAGCGGATGATCGGGCGACGTGGCTGCCCTCGATGCAGCATATCGCCATGGAAGGCCGCTGCTATGTCTTGAGTGCCGCCCAATTCATCCGGCGGAAGGAATTCGGCGACAATTATCGCAGCGTGCTCGTGTCCAACCCGGAGGACGCCGTCATGCGCGGCGGCAGCGTCATCGTCGGTCCGCTGGGTGAGATTCTGGCCGGTCCGGTCTTTGACCAAGCGACAATTCTGTATGCGGATCTGGACGACGCGACTTTGATCAAAAGCAAAATGGATTTCGATCCGGTCGGCCATTACTCGCGAGCGGATGTCTTCTCGTTGAAAGTCGATCGCTCCGCGAAGTTGCCGGTGCAATTCTGACCCGTTGGCATTGGGCAAGCCCTGCGCGGAAGAGGGAGCCGGCAACCCTACACATGAACTGGCGCGCCTTCGAGCACCAGTTCGTCGCCACGAACCTGGAACGTGACCGTCGTGTCCTCACCGACTTCGCCAGTGATCAGAGCCCGAGCGAGTTTGGTCTCAATTTGCCGTTGAAGGAATCGCTTAAGGGGCCGCGCGCCAAAGACCGGGTCGTAACCCTTCTCGGCCGCCCACGCTTTCGCCTTATTGTCGAGCCGCACCGTGATCCGGCGATCTGCAAGCCGCTTGTTCAAGTCGGCGAGCAACAGGTCCACAATGGTCGTGATTTCTTCGAGCGTGAGTGGCTTGAAAAGAATTGTCTCATCAATCCGGTTCAGGAACTCTGGGCGGAATGCCTTCCGCAGTTCGGCCATGACGCTCTCGCGCACGGCTTCCGGGATGGACTCGCCCGTCACGCCTTCGAGCAAATGACGGGAGCCAATGTTTGAGGTCATGATGATGACCGTGTTCTTGAAGTCCACCGTCCGTCCTTGCGCATCTGTCAGTCGCCCGTCATCGAGCACTTGCAGCAGCACGTGGAAAACGTCGGGGTGAGCTTTCTCGATCTCATCGAAGAGAATCACCGCGTAGGGCTTCCGCCGCACAGCCTCGGTGAGTTGCCCCCCTTCGTCATACCCCACGTAGCCCGGCGGCGCGCCGATCAGCCGCGCCACGCTGTGCTTCTCCATGTATTCCGACATGTCGATGCGCACCATCGAGGCCTCCGTGTCGAAGAGCGTTTCGGCCAGCGTTTTCGCCAGCTCGGTTTTGCCCACGCCGGTCGGGCCGAGGAACATGAAGCTGCCCACCGGCCGCCGCGGATCCTTGATGCCGCTGCGCGCGCGCAGGATGGCCTCCGTCACCAGCGATACGGCCTCGTGCTGGCCGACGACCCGCTGGTGCAGCACCTCCTCGAGCCGCAGGAGTTTTTCCTTCTCGCCCTCGACCAGACGCGTGACCGGAACTCCGCTCCATTGCGAAACGACCTCCGCGATTTCTTCCTCGGAAACCTCTTCCTTGAACAGCGTGGTTTGCTGATGCGATTTCTGCTCGAGCCGCTTCAACTCGGCCTCGAGTTGCGGGATCCGGCCATGGCGCAGCTCCGCCACCTGGTTCAAATCGTACGCACGCTCGGCCTTTTCCATCTCGAGCCGCGCGGCCTCGATCTGCTCGCGCAACTTCCGGGTGCGGTCGATCTGGGCCTTTTCCTTTTCCCAGTGCAGCTTGATCGCCTTCGCCTGCCCGCGCGCCTCGGCGAGTTCCTTGCGCAACGTCTCGAGCCGGCGGGCGCTCGCCTCGTCCTTCTCCTTGGCCAGCGCCGTCTCCTCGATCTCGAGCCGCAGCACGCGCCGCGTCAGCTCGTCGAGCTCCTGCGGCATCGAGTCCATCTCGGTGCGGATCATCGCACACGCTTCGTCGATCAGGTCGATCGCCTTGTCGGGCAGGAACCGATCGCTGATGTAGCGATTCGACAACGTTACGGCGCTGACGAGCGCGTTGTCCTGAATCCGGACGCCATGGTGCAGTTCGAAGCGCTCCTTCAAGCCGCGCAGGATCGAAATCGCATCCTCGACCGACGGCTGGTCCACGAGCACGGGCTGGAAGCGCCGCTCCAGCGCGGCGTCCTTTTCGATGTGCTTGCGATACTCGTCGAGCGTCGTCGCGCCAATGCAGTGCAGCTCGCCGCGCGCGAGCATCGGCTTGAGCAGGTTGCCGGCGTCCATCGCGCCCTCGGTTTTGCCCGCGCCAACGATCTGATGGAGCTCGTCGATGAAAAGGAGAATCCGGCCCTCGCTCTGCTTGATCTCGTGCAGCACGGCCTTGAGCCGCTCTTCGAACTCACCGCGGTATTTCGCGCCGGCGACGAGCGCGCCCATGTCGAGCGAGAAGATGATCTTGTCCTTCAGCCCCTCGGGCACGTCGCCGCGGAGGATCCGCTGCGCCAGACCCTCGACGATGGCGGTCTTGCCCACGCCGGGTTCGCCGATCAGCACCGGGTTGTTCTTCGTCTTTCGCGATAGGATGCGGATCGTGCGGCGGATCTCCTCGTCGCGGCCGATCACCGGATCCATTTTCCCCTTCCGCGCCTGCGCCACAAGGTCGATGCCGTACTTTTCCAGCGCCTGGTAGGTGCCTTCGGGATTGTCGGTCGTCACCCGCTGCGAGCCGCGCACCTGCTTTAATGCCGCGAGGACGCTCGCGCGATCGAGCGAGAAGCTCTTGCATAGCTTCTTCAGCGCGTCGGGCTTGCCGACGTCGATCAAGCCGAGGAACAGATGCTCCACCGAGACGTATTCGTCCTTGAGTTTTTCCGCCTCCTCCTCCGCTCGCGTCAGCACCTCGTTGACCGCCTGCGTGACGTAAACCTTCGAGCGATCGACACTGCCGGTGACCTTGGGCAACCGCTCGAGTTCGCGCTCCACCGCGAGCTGCACCGCGCTCGGGATGATATTCATCTTGTTGAGCAATCCCGGCACGATCCCGTTTTCCTGCGCGAGCAAGGCCGCCAGCAGGTGCCATGTATCCACTTCGTTGTGCGACTGGCGGCGGGCGATGTTCTGCGCCTCGGTCACCGCCTCGCGGGACATCTGGGTGAGTTTTGCGAAATCCATCAGCGCCACCCTCGCAGATGGCGGGCCAACCATATCCCACTGATTTCACGGCGGCAAATGCGACGGCAGTGTGACGGCCATGGCCAACCTGACCCGCGCACCGCGACAAACTGACCGCCGCCCGGCGCAGCTGTTAACGTGTCTCCCAACCGTGGCGCGTCCGGCTGCAAGCATCGTGCTGGATTCTTCGCCAAGCCTCAGAATGACAAACCGGGAATTGTGTCGGGTCTGCGGCTGCGCCGCTAGAATCCTAGAAATGCGAAAGGTATTGTGAACAGGTCAAGTCTTCCGAACGCATGTTTCATGGCTTGGGGTCTTTGGTCTTTGGTCTTTGGTCTGAGGCGGAGCCTCTCCAGCCCGCATTTTTCACCCTTGAAATGGTCTTCACCCGTGTCGGACCGCCAACATCCCAATGTTCCGGCGAGCGCCCCGCGTTCATGCGGGCTAAATGCATTCTGCTGGCCAGCAGAATGCCCTTAGCCGGGAAATCGTGGAGCGCGCGCCGGCGCACGGCAC
>JAUSID010000077.1 GCA_030648295.1 Opitutaceae bacterium
TTATATATATATCATCCGCTGATCCGTCCGGCCGACGTCTTCGTCCAACCGTGATGTAGATCGCTCGATGACCCCATAGCACCTGCTCAGCTCCGTCCGCTCGCGATCTACTTCACTTCAGGTTGGGCCGTTTTAGCACCGCGTCTACGTTTCGAATGGCGGCTTTCCTCTCTTTGCTCTCGGTGTCGACAAGGTCAACCCTATATGTGCGAGCAGACCTTCGACCGCGGCTGTGAATGCCTTCACATCCACTTCGTCTTCCATATTCCAGGACTCGAGATATTCGCGTGGATCTTCCAGTATTTCTTTGAGAAACTTGGCGATGCCTCGCAGATATTCGTCTTCGGTGCGGTAGTCTCTGGCCGCCATGCCGATCTCGGCACGCATTGGCTCACAGGCGTCATATGCCAACGAAAGCGTACTGTATGCCATCGGCGTGAGGTCGTCAGTGTCCATTTTTGCCGAACAGTGTTATTGGCATCAACTGGGTTGATGTTTGGACCGGGGAGCCGGGGCCGCGAAGAGGACTGATGCGAAGGGCGGTATTGCTGGATGTGGTTCAATCCCAAGGCTTGACGGCTCAAGCCTCAATTTTGAGTATTCGACGGACTTTACACGGCCCGCCTGGCAAAGCTCAAGTGCGGGTATGGCTTTTGCCGGAAAACCTCGGTGGGGCGAATACACCTCAATTTCATTTCCCGACTGGAAGAGCCGCTGGCGCGCAAATACCCGAAAGCGGGCGAATCATGGAACTGGCAGTGGCTTTCCCCGTCGCGGGAACTGGCAACCGATCCTGGCACGCGCCAAAAGCGGCGGCATCACGTGCTGGACGGAACGTTTCAAAACGCGATCCGGCTCGCGGCGCAGGCGGCGGGGCTCGACAAGCGCGTGACACCGCACGTGCTGCGGCACTCGTTCGCGACGCATCTCCTGGAGAGCGGCACAGACATCCGCACGGTACAGGAGCTGCTCGGGCACGACAGCGTGGAGACAACCCAGATATATACCCATGTGATGCAGAAACCGGGGCTGGGGGTGCGGCGCCCGCTGGACGCGGCCCGCTGGACGCGGCGCGCTGACGCGGCGCTGGCGCGCCAGTTCTGGGTTCTGGGTTTTGAGTTCTGGGTTTTGGGTTTCGCGTTTCGAGTTTCGCTCGCAGCTGCGGGCGGGTTTCGCGTTTCGCCGCGCCGTCCCGGCGCGAAGTTCTGCGTTTCGCGATTCGCGTTGGGTACGTGTGCTTCTCCTGATTGCCGAAATCCGACCATCCGACCACCGCCTCACCGCCTCACCGCCTCACCGATTCACCGCCTCACCGATTCACCGATTCACGCCTCGGCGGGCGAGACGCCCGCGCTCCCAGGGCGAGCTTCGCCCCGTCAGTTTCGCGGTGCGCCACGCCGAGTTTCCGAAAAGTCGGCCGCGACTCCAGTGCGATAACTACCGGAATTCCGGTAGCCGTATTAATTTGGTTGCGGCTGCGCGCGTCGGAGCGGCTTAACCATATAAGCTCGCCCCGGCTTCCGCGCCGCGCGACGCGGCTGTTCGCTGTCGGCCTGCCAACGAGTGCGACCCCCATGACCCGGCTTTTGGGAGCGCGACCGCCCCCGGTCGCGTCGGCGATTGCGACCGGGGGCGGTCGCGCTCCCAGGCAATCGCTCTCATGCTCCTACCTCTCAAAAACGCCCGCGTGGTCCCAAACCGCTTTACAAAGACGACTCCATGAAACGCAAGCCACTCCTCCCATTCGTCGGTGCGGTGATCATTTCCTCGTTCGCCTTCGCGCAAACGCCGCCCGTTTCGCCATCGGCAGCTGCCGCACCGGCGAGCCAGCCGACGCCGTCGCAGCAGCAACGGCAGCTCACGTCGCGGCGCTCGCAGCGCGTCGTGCCGTTCGAGGCCATCGAGGTCGCGAGTCCGGACGGCAGGGTTAAGTTAACGCTCGCAGGCCAGCCGGAGCGACTGGCCTACCGTGTCACGATGGGCAAGACCACGGTGATTGAGCCCTCGATTCTCAAGCTGAGCATCGATGGCTACGACCTCGGTTCGGGCGTGGTATTCGGAAAGGTGGAACGCTCGGCGGTGGACGAAAAATTTCCGTGGCATGGCGCGCATTCGACCGCGGTGAACCGTGCGAATGCCGCCAGTATTTCATTCACGCATGACCTGAGCATCACGCCGTTCACGCTCGAGGTTCGCGCGTTCAACGATGGCGTGGCGTATCGGCTGATCGTGCCCGGCACGGAACACGAGCAGCGCACACCGGAGGAATTATCCGAGTTCGTCGTGCCGTCCGGCGCCACGCTCTGGTTTCACGATCTCGGCGGGCATTACGAGGCGGAGTACAAGCGAATCGAGAGCTCAGTCGTGCCGGCCGGCCAATGGGGCGCGCCACCCTTCACGTTCGAGCTGCCGAATGGCGGCGGCTACGGCGTGATCACGGAAGCGAACCTCGTGAACTACGCCGGCATGGCGCTCGAATGCGATGGCCGGCGCGGCTGGAGCGTCGGGCTCGGGCACCGGCAGCCGCTGAATTATCCGTACGAGCTGCGTTACGGTCGCGACAATGCACGCCGGCTCGGCCAACCCGCCGCGATCACGGGGACGATCACGACGCCGTGGCGCGTCATCCTCGCCGGCCGCGATCTCAACGCGATCGTGAACAGCGACGTGATTGCGAGCCTGTGCCCGCCACCCAATCCCGCGGTTTTTCCGCAGGGGATCGCGACACCATGGGTGACACCCGGGCTCGCGGTGTGGCGCTACGTCGACGGCGGTGACAACAGTTTCGAAGGCCTGAAGCAGTTCTCGAAATGGGCCGGCGAACTCGGCGCGAAATATCACATCGTGGAAGGCATGTGGAGCCGCTGGACCGAAGAGCAAATCAAGGAGTTCGCCGACTATTCGCGGCAATGCGGCGTCGGATTGCTGTTCTGGCGGCACAGCCGGCAGCTGGCGACGCCCGAGGCCCGGCTCGAGTTTTTCACGCGGCTGCATCGCTTCGGCATCGCGGGCGCGAAGATCGATTTCATCGACCAGGAGGCGAAGGCCGGCGTCGACCAATACGAGGAACTCCTGCGGATGGCGGCCGCGAACCAGATGGTGATCGATTTTCACGGCGCGAACAAACCGACGGGACGCCAGCGGACGTGGCCGAACGACATGCTGCGCGAGGCCGTCCGCGGCATGGAGAGCCGCGTGCAGCAACGCGCGCGACACGAGACGATCCTGCCGTTCACGCGGTATCTGGCGGGGCCGACCGATTACACCACGATGCACTTCGGCGAGCGCCGCGGTGACACGACGTGGGCGCATCAGATCGCGTGTCTCGCGACGTTTCACAGTCCGATGCTTACCATCGCCGCACATCCGCAGACGGTGCTGAATCATCCCGCGGCTGATGTCATCAAGAGCATCAAGCCGGTGTGGGATGAAACAGCCGTGCTGCCGCAGTCACGGATTGGGGAGCTCTCAGTTTTCGCGCGGCGAAGCGGCGCGATGTGGATACTGGCCGTGATGTCGGCCGGCGCGGCGCGGGAAATCAGCGTGCCGCTGGCGTTCCTCGGCGATGGCGACTACGCGACGACTTATGTGCGCGATGACGCGGTGAAATCCGATGCGGTGCGGCTCGAGTCCGGTCGCGCCCGTCGCAGCGACACGATCACAATCAAGCTCGGCAGCGGCGGAGGATTCGTGGGGCGGTTTGTGAAGTAGGGAAAAACGCGCCTGCCCCCGGCCCGCTCCGGGCCGTTGCGGGCGAGACGCCCGCGCTCCCAGGGGGACAACGCCGTGCGATTCGTCGTGGTTTGCCGAATCCGAAATCCGAAATCCGCAATCCGAAATCGACCGACGCCCGCGCTCCCAGGGCAGTGGGACCGGAACGCCTGGATCGAACAAGACCTTCAAGTGGCGACACTCCGAGCAGCGTACTCGAGCACGGTCTCAACCTGATCACGGTCACTCCGGGAAACCAATTCAGGTATTCCTCCACCCGCGCGCCATCTTCGAGGTTCTGAAACAGAGTCGCGACCGGGACCCGGTTCCCTCGAAAAACCCAAGCTCCGCTCTGCACATCAGAGAGGGTTCGTAGCCGCCGAGGTGACGAGGCTGGGATTTCGATCGAAGTACTCCAGCCTCCTCACGGCCTGTCCTGAGCTTGTCGAAGGATCGGCTGCTACGTGAGGCCAGGGACGCAGCGCTACCCGGTTTCACCCATTTCGCTCACGCGCGCGGATACTCCCAGCCCGGCCGATACCCGCGGCGCAGCAGTTTGTTCGCGGCTTCATCGCCGACAATCCGCTCCTTCGCGCCGTCCCACTCGATGCTCCGGCCCAGCCGATAACTGATCATCGCGAGCAAAGCACAATTCGTCGAAAGGTGGCCGTCCTCGATGTCGCTCACCGGCCGGCGGCCGGTCTTGATCGCGTCGAGAAAATCCGCCCAGTGCTCGCGAATGTTCTGGTCGTCGGGTTCGTTCAGCCGTCCTTCCTCGTGCACTGCAGGCTGGTTGGAATTCAGCGGATAGAACGTCCAGCCGCGCCGATAACCCAGGTGAAACGTGCCTTTCGTCCCGTAGAAATAACATCCGCCGGGCTCGCCCTTCTCCGCGTTATTGCCGCCGAACATCCGGGTTTCCCAGGCGACGGTGAGATTCTCGAATTGGAAATGCGCCACCTGGTGATCCGGTGCGTCGCTCGTCTGCTCGTTGGGCGTCAACACCGGCGCACCCTTGATCGGGCGGCCACCGGTGGAAAACACGCGGCGCGGCCATTTCTGCCCGGTGATCCACAGGATCTGATCGAACCAGTGCACGCCAATGTCGCTCGTGCTGCCGTTCGCGTAGTCGAGATATTGCCGGAAACCGCGCGGATGAATTGCACCCCGCAACGCCGGGTCGGGATTGCGCGGGTCCCCGCCATTATACGGGCGCAGCGGCGCCGGACCGCACCACATGTTCCAGTCGAGCTCTCGCGGCACAGGCTGCGTCGGCAACGGCTGCTCGCGCGCCGCGCCACTCTGAAACACGAAGGTGCGAATCATGCCGATCTCGCCCGCTTTGCCCGAGCGGATGAATTCGCGGCCGGTCTTCAGGTGCGGCGATGATCGCCGGTGGGTGTCGACCTGCACAACCCGACCGGCCGCGCGCGCGGCATTCACGATGGCGCGTCCCTCCGCGATGGTGTGGCCGATTGGTTTTTCCACGAACACATGCGCGCCGGCCTTCACCGCCGCGATTGTGGTCAAGGCATGCCAGTGATCCGGCGTCGCCACGATGACGATGTCGGGTTTTTCGCGCGCGAGCAGCTCGCGATAGTCGCGATAATGCCGCGGCTGATCGGACGTGAGTTTCACGACGCGCCCGGCCATCGACTCGAGCTGGCGCTCATCGACGTCACACAACCCGACGATCTCGCATTCGCGACTGGCGATGGCTTCACCGAGGATGTTGCCGCCCCACCAGCCGGTGCCGATGAGTGCGGTGCGAAACCGGCGGCCGGACTTGTCCGCCGCCCGAACGTGAACGCCGAACGTGGCAAGCGCACTCGCGGCCGCGCTCGATTGAATGAAGGACCGGCGATTCATGGGGTGATCGAAGCGAACGGAATCCTCGCGCAGGCGCAACTCCGCGCGCAGCGACATGGGTGGCGAACAATGCGTCCGCCTCCGATGTGGCATGGGCGTCTCGCCCCATGATGCGCCGTACAGATCACGGGCAAGTTTACCCGCCTCTGGCGGCGCCGTAGGCGACCAGGGATGCCCGTGCCACTTCCAAGCCGTCGCGAGTGCGGTGGATCGAGTTGCATGGGCGTCCCGCCCATGTTGCGTCGTACAGCTCACGGGCAGGATGCCCGTGCCACTTCCAACCGAGGCGGCGCCTGCTTGATCGAGTGGGATGGGCGTCCCGCCCATGATTTGCCGTGCCGATGACTGCCAGGATGCCCGTGCCAGATACGTGATACGATCGTATCACGTATCTGGCTCCACATTAAAACCCGCGGGGCCGTCCGCTCTCGTCCCCGGTATCAAAGGGAGTTCTGGCCGCGCTCGCGACGGTCGCGCTCTTTGGATTGTATTCGTGTTATACCGGCGGGCGCGAAACCACTTCGCCGTCGGCAAAGCGACCCGCACCCGCGGCCGCGCTCGCGCCCGGAGCGTCAGGTGTGCTGGCGGGGAAGCTTTATACGGACGGCCGGCGCGAAACCGCGCCGTGGCCGCCTGGCGTGCAATATGGTTTCGTGGCCCAGGATGGCGCCGACGCCTTGATCGCGCGGTGGACGGAAAACAAAATCCAGCTCTACCGCGGTCGAAGGCTCAGTGAGACGGAAGTCGTGCCGGCGCTACTGTCGGTCGAAGCGACCCGCCGATAGCTTTCAGGATCGCATTAGAACGATCCCTTCACGCCGAAGACCCAGTTGGCTCCATATTCCTGATACTGCCGCAGGATCGGATAGCTGCCTTGCGGATACCCCGGCATCGTATCCATCCATTTCACCGGCTGGTTGGTGATGTTGCGCCCCTGCACATAGAGCGCGACCTGCGAAGTGAACTTCCAGTTCAACGTGAGATCGAACTGCGTCTGCTCCGGCCGAAACCGGCCCGGGTTGCTGGTGCCGCTCCCATCCGGCCGATCGTCGATCCACACCATGCCGAGCGATCCATAGAAACGACGATAGGCGTAGCCGAGCCGCGAAGTCACGCGATGCGGCGCCAAGCCGCTGCGCCGCGCACTGGCGTATGAGCGCGTGTACGCGACGTTCACGCTGGTACCACGGAAGAGTTCAGGCAGGAAACCCAGCGTCTGCTGATAGTTCACCTCCATGTTCCGGCTGCGACGCCGTTGTTCGCTGTTCCGGGTCGAGCGGAAGATATAATCCTGGAACTCGGGGTCATCGATCCCGAACTCCGCGGCGGAGTAATCGTGGCTCTCGCGCAGGTTCAACACATCGAACTGGGAAAAGTGCACGGAGAGCTGGCCCGGAACACGTCCGCCAAAGTAATAGGCGAGCCGCGCGTCAAACTTCTTGATGTGCTCCGGCAGCAGCTTCGGGTTCGGGGCGTCGACCCGCTGCGTGACGCCATTCGCGTCCTCGATGATGTTCCACAGACCCGTCAGATTGTCGATGGGCGGCCGGCCGATCGCCTTGCTGTAGCCAGCCTGGAGCTCGAAATTCCGCGCGATCATGTATTTGGTGGTGACCGACGGAAACCAGTTGTGGTATTCCGACGACCGCGTGACCCGCGGATTGCTCTGGTACTGGTACTGCAGCCCCGGAAAGGTGGTGGCGCGGCCTGACGTATTCACGGGAAAACCGGCGGCGACCACTTCCTCGCGGAGCTGCGGCTCCCATTCGGTCACCTCGTTCTTCGTGTTCTCCCAGCGGATCCCGCCGAGCAACCTCATCTTCGAGGTGACTCGAATGTCGGCCTGCGTATAGGCAGCAGTCATCGTCTGCCGGAAATCGCGTTTGTTGGTGATAAACGAATTGTAGTAATTGTCCGGCGTGCCCGTGTGCACGAACAGCTCCGGGTTCGAGCGATACAAATTCGCGATGCGGATGCGGTCGGCGCGCGGGGGCATGCCGTTCACCCCGCCGATGTTGTAGACGGTCAACGCATTGGTGGTGCCGGTGTCGAACGGATGCGGTGAAATGAAGCCAAGGTTGCCCCAGTTGCCGCTGGTCGTGACCGTCGGCACGCCGGTGGTCGCATTGTAGCCGGTCAATACGTCGCCCCCGGGCCCGATGTACCGCCAGATGTTCCAGGCATCGATGTTGTTGTTGTCGCGACTTTCCTCGTTCCATTTGCCGCCAAGCTTCAGGATGGTCGGAAGCCGGCGCATGAACGGCAGCACCCAGCGGGCGTTCGCCTGGCCATTCCAGATTTCGGTGATCCATTCCCGCCCGGAATTCTCCATGCGCGTGCCCCCGGTCCAGTTCGCCATGTCGAACCAGTCCGGACCCGAGGTCTGTCGGATCGTCCATTCCCAGGACTCGAGGTTCGGCCGCGTCGCGACGAAGCTGCTCGGAATGGTGAGCGACTCCGATTCGGAAAACCCACGCTCGAGCGCCTCGTAGTTGTTGACCGACTTGGAAAACGTGAACGCACCGTCGAACGTCCACTCGTCGAGCTTGTATTCGAACTTCGGGGCAAAGGTGCGCGTATAGGTCAGCTTCGTCGACGTGCCGCTCCCATTGCTAATCTGCGCCACGTTGTTGACACTGCCGCTCGGAGCACGTGTGCCAATGACGGTCAGCAATCCATCGCCGCCGACAGTGGCGCGGCCGTTGTTCACGTTGGCGTTGTCGTTCGCCGCAGTGAAATCGAAGGTCCGATTCCAGAAATCGCCCTCGGCGTAGGTGTAAATCGCATTGAAGGAGAGCACGAGCCGCCGGGTGGCTTTGAAGTCGGCGGTGAGCATCAACGCGTCCTTCAGGATGAACTTCGGGCCGTCCTTGATGCCGATCGAGCGGATCACGGCCGGGCGCGGGTCAAGGGCGGTCGAACTGCGATTGATACCGTGCGAGAACGAATACTGCTCGGTGTAGGAGTTCGCCCGGCTCACGCTGAGCAGGACCCCGAACCGCTGATCGAGGAAGGATTCTGAATACTCGAGAGAAAGGTTGGGCTTCCACTTGTAATTGTACCCGTCGTTCGGCCCCGGGGTCCGGCGGAAGGTGAACTCCTCGGCATTGGTGTTGATGCTAAAATTGTAGCCGAACCGGCGGCCTTTGCGGTCGAAGGCGCGGCGCGTCTTCATGTTGATCGTGCCCGCCGGGGCATCCGCGTCCGACTCCGGGCTGCGGGTGCGCGAGATTTCGATTGATTCGATGCTGGTAATCGAAAAGCCCTCGAAGCTCGTCGCGCGCGACGCGTCGCCACCGCCGCGGTTCGCATCCGCGCTGGCGCTGCGGATGCCGTCGAACGAAACGCCGACATACTGCCCCTCCATGCCGCCGAGCCGCGGCCCGCGGGCCTCCGACTCGACATAATCGAGATCGACGCCGGGAAGGTACTTCAGGAACTCGCCGACATTGCCATCGGTCACGTCGCCGAAGATATCCGAGGCCACAGACGTGGTGATGTCCATGTTGCGGCGCTGCTCCATGATCGCCTTGGAGTTGCCTTCGCGCTCGGACGAAACGGTAAACGCCTGAAGCTTGATCACGTCCTCCGTCCCGCGTGCCGCGGCCGTGCTGACGACATTGATCTCGCGCACCGCCGCCTGTCCCGCCGTGACCGTGAACGAGTCGCGCACGGTAACGTAGCCGGAATAGCTGACGGTGATCGTGGTTGTGCCGGCCGGTACGCCCCGGAACGCGAAGGTGCCGTCGTTTTCGGTGTACGTCACTTCGCTCGTTCCCTCCAGCCGGACCTCGGCGTTGCGGACGTATTCCGCCGTGGACGGATTGTAGACGCGGCCGGTCACCGTCCCGCTGGGAACGGTTTGGGCGCAGAGGATGCCGGCGATCATCGCCGGCAGGCAGCGCAAAACGAAATGAAGGAATTTCAAACGAACTGGAGACGTTTTCATGTAGTTCTTGGGGGTGAACGGCGCCTAGGCGGGCGCCGTTCTGTGTTGTTGGCGGCACAGTGTGCCAACCCAAGATTCCACCTGCTACGCATCGGTTGTCGGAGCCGACGCAGAGCTTGCTCGATTCACGCGGACGACGCGTTCCGTTGCTCCTGATCGCATCAACCGCGACTGCTGGGACCGCCCTGTCGACGCGTCCGCATACCGCATGCCCTGTCGCCCTGACGCAGCCACGGGCCGCCGGCGAAAAAAACGCCACTCGGGCGGCTGGCGTTGGAGACGGGCAAAGATGCAGGTGGGCGTAGGTTTGAATGGGAGTGCGATCGCCCCCGGTCGCCCGGAGATCATTGCGACCGAGGGCGGTCGCGCTCCCATCGCGTGCAAGCACGCTCCTGCATCCTGGCCCAACCCTACCTCGGAGCGGCGCGCGGAGTCTCGCGTTGGAGCCGCGCCGCCTCCTCGAAGTGTTCGAAGGCTTCGCGGTTTCGGCCGAGCGCGCGCAGCAGCTGCGCGAAATTGTTGTGCAGCTCAGTCGACGCCGGCGTCATTCGCAGCGCTGCCTGAAATGGCGCGATGGCTTCGTCGAGACGTCCGCTGTTGACCAGCGCCACCGCGAGCTGCGCTTGGACATCGGGCAAATCGGAGCGTACCGCGAGCGCCGCCTTCAGCTGCGGGATTGCCTCCTCCCACCGGGCGAGCCCGCAGAGTGCCATCCCCAGATTCAGCCGGGCCGCGGTGAAGCGTGGCTGCAACTGCACCGCCCTCTGAAACGATGCCACCGCCTCGGGCAATCGCCCGGCTTGGGCGAGCGCCGCACCCACGTGATTGTGCGCATCCGGACGGCTGGGCGCGAGCGTCACACCCTTTTCCAGTTCGGCAAACGCTTCGTCGTTTCGGCCGGAAGCGAACAGGATCTCGGCGAGTAATTTGTGCGCGAGCGGGCTCGCCGGATCGAGTCGCAGGGCGGCTTCGAGATGAGTCCGCGCCTCCGCGATCCGCCCCAGGTGCCGCAGCGCATTCGCGATGTTTTCGTGGGTCGGAGGATCGTTTGGCCGTGCGCGCAACGCGGTTTCGAAATGCCGGAGCGCGTCCTCGAATTTGCCCGCCTCCGCCAGTTCGGCTCCGAGGTTGTTGTGCGCGGAGGGATGATTCGGATCCAACTCGAAGGCGCGCTCGTAATGGCGGATCGCCTCTGGCACCCGCCCCACCTTTCGCAAGGCGTTTCCCAGGTTCGCGTGGTACTCGGCGATCGGCTTCAGCTCGACAGCGCGCGCGAGGTGCCGTACGCCCTCCTCCAGCCGTTCCTGGAGCACGAGTTCGCACCCGAGATCGTTGTGCGCCGATGCGTCATTCGGGTCGATCTCGAGCCCGCGTTGGAAAGCGGCAATCGCCTCGCCGTGGCGCTGGAGCCGCGAGTAGGTGTCGCCGAGATTGAGCCACGCCATCCGACACCCGGGATGAAGCGCAACCGTGTGCCGCCACAGCGTCTCCTTGTTGCGAAATGTGCCGCCGTGTCGCCACATGAGCAGCCCGAGTGCGACTGCCGCCAGACCCGCAACGGCGACGGATGCCCGGCGCGGCAATCGCGCCACCGCGGCGCCCGCCAACGCGAGCGGGCCGATGCTCGCGAGATACTGGAAATGATCGCCGACGAAGGAATAGCGGAAAAAATAAACATCGAAGAATCCCAGCACGGGAAACAGCAGCGCGACGAAGAATGCGGCGGCGAACAACACCGGCCGCAGCGCTCCGGTGCGGTTCCACCACAGTGCTGCCATGGCCGCCACGGCCGCGCCAATCGGAATATAGGCGATCGGATTGCCCGCTGTGATCGACCACCGCGGGTAGATGAAAATCAGCGGCTCCGGCCAGACGAGTTTGCCGAGGTAAAACCAGATCACGCGCCCCGCGATGATGAACCGCTCGGGCCAGGTCTGCGCCCACTCCGCGCCGCTCGCACCCGAGTGGACCTTCTGCTCCCAGATCGTCCAGCCCGCGGCGATCGCGGAGAAGGCGAAGAACGGCACGAGAGAAAGGACCAAGGACCAGGGACTAGGGACCAGGGACCTCAAGCCATGAGTCGATGATTCCCGACACTTCATCCACCAGGAACACAGCACGAGCGCGACCGGGAGCATCACGGTGGATGGCTTGCTGAGGATCGCGAGCAGGGCGAAGAAGAGCGCGAGCGCGTAAGATCGGTAGCTACGAGCGTGAGCGAGTGGAGGAGCGTCCACTCGCTCACGCTCGTGGCTACGATCAATCCACTTCAACCAACACCACACCGCGGCGAGGAAAAACACGGCCGATTGCGTGTTCTTCAATTCCGAGATCCACGCGACCGATTCGACCTGCACGGGATGCAGCGCCCAGAGGGCGGCGCCAATCCAGGCGCCGGGAATCTTCAGCTGCGCCAGCACGCGCCACAGCAGCACCGCCGCGAGGGCGTGAAATGCGATGTTGACAACATGATACGGCAGCGGATTGAGACCGAACCACGCGTGCTGCACCCAAAAATTCGTGAGCACGAGCGGGAAGTAGTTCGCCCGCGCCGTGGTCCAGATTTCCTTCAGCCCCAGCGGTCCGATGATGGTGGGATTGGCCGTCACGTGCAGGTCGTCGTCCCAGATGAATTCGCCGTATGCAGATCTCAGGTACGCCACCGCCACCGCCGCCACGAGCGCGGCGGCGAGGGAGGGCGGGCGCAGGAAAGCGCGCGGGCGTTTGGGTTCGATCATGACGGCATGCGCTCGGCTGGCCCCGGCCACGGCGAGTCACGCCGGGGGATTGCTTCGCCGGCAACGGCGGCGTGCAACGACAAAAAAAGCGCCAGCTCTTCGGCCGGCGCTTTGTTCGCAGTTATCAGGGGGGGTGACTAGCCCGGATAATTCACACCGTAGCGGAAGCCGTGAGGCTTTCGCGACCGGGTTTCGGCGAAACGCTCACGCGTTCCGCTACGACAGCGCGTTCGACCGGTCATTCGGGGTGTGCCAATATCGATCCGAATCGTTCATGTTTGCGACGATTTCAAAACCCTGAATTTTACAGGAGAAAGCAGAGGGAGCAGAGGTCCACTTCATGCATTTTCTCTGCTTCCTCCGCTGCCTCCTGTTAAATGGGTTGGGTTTGGTTG
>JAUSID010000084.1 GCA_030648295.1 Opitutaceae bacterium
AAAAAGACGTTCGGACGGCGCAGGGTTATTCGGCCTTCGGACTTCGGATTTCTTTCGGATTTCGGATTTCGGCCTTCGGATTTATTTCACCCTTCGGGTTTACCTCATGAAATCCCTCGACGCCAAACTCGCAGAAGTCAAAGCCAGCAGCTCCTCGCGGGCTTTCATCCTTGCCGACGCGAAGGACGCCGACATGGCGTTTGGCGTCCGTGCGCCGGGCCCGCGCTCGTATTTGTCGCGGCGCGGAGAGCGGCCGGCGCGTTTTTCTCCCGAGGTCTGGTCGCGCGACGAGTTCGGCTACCGCAACCTGCCCGAATTCCTCGATATCATTCGCGAGGTCGTGCATCAGGGACTCGTCGACATCATGCTCATGTCGGCGTACGTCAGCGAACAGCTCTGCATCAAGGAGCAGTTGTTTCGCGACTCGCCCGTGACGCCGGCGGCCCGCGCGAACGACACGACGGACGTTTGGGCGATCCGGCACGGGTGTTACACGCAGGAGCCTTCCCAGCCGTTTCGCAGCGCGAGCATCGATCAAATCCAGTGCGGCAAGATCGAATGCGAGCGCGGCACGGGCGAATTCCCCGGCGCGAATCTCGGGCTGTATTCGATCACTTTCCTGAACGAGCTGGAGGCTGACCGCGAGGCGCTGCTCTGGTTCAAGGCCTTCCGCGAAGAGGCGGAGCGGAAGAAATTCCGCTATTTCCTCGAGGTGTTCGATCCCAACGTGAGCAGCGGGCTCGCGCCCGGCCGGCTGCCCGAATTCATCAATGACAATATCCTGCGCGTCCTCGCTGGCGTGCCCGAAGCGGGGCGGCCGGTTTTTCTGAAAATCGTCTATCACGGGCCGAAGGCGATGGAGGAGCTGGTGCAATACGATCCGAAGCTCGTTGTCGGCGTGCTCGGTGGCAGCGCGGGCACAACGCATGATGCGTTCAAGTTGATCCACGACGCACGGAAGCATGGTGCGCGGGCCGCACTGTTTGGCCGCAAAATCAACCAGGCGGAACACCAACTCGCGTTCATCAAGTTCCTGCGGCTGATCACCGAGGACCAGGTTGGGCCGGAGGATGCCGTGCGCGCGTATCACAGCGTCTTGGACGCCCAGGAGATCAAGCCCAGGCGGTCGCTGGAGAAAGATCTCGAGTTGACGGATCCGGCGCTGGTCGCGGATCAAGCGGGCACGCGGCGCGCCACCGTTCAGCTGCGGAACAACCCGCTGGCGGCTGCAAAACCCAACGGCGCCCCGTCTGCCGCCCCGGGCCGGAACGGAAACGACATTGCGGCGCCGGCGTTGGAATGGCCGCAGCACGCCGATGGGTTGCCGGATTTCGGGCGGATGGATTCAGCTCAACGCGCGGCGTATCATCGCGCGCGGCTTGGGCGGATGATGAGATAGCGCACCGGCCGCGCTTCCAGCCGCTTCAGCGCTGCCGGCCGATCAGCGCGAGATACTTCAACGCGTAGCGCCGGCCGATCTCGTTTTGCGCGGCGGTGTCGAAATGCACGTTGTCACCGATGTTGCTCTTGAGATCGCGGGCATCGACGCATGCGGTGTGCGGCCGTTTTTGCGGCAACGAAAGCAGCAGCTGGTTCATCTCGGCCTTCTTCGCGCCATCCGTGTCGGGCCGCATCTCGCCGATCGTGCAGGCGATGAAGGGCAGTTCGGGCGACGCGAGGTCCGCGCGCAAGTCGTCGACCAGTTTCAACAGGCTGCGTTCGTACTCCGGCAGTCGCTGCGCGTTGGCGTCCGCTTCGCCCTGGAGCCAGAGGGCGCCGCGAATCCGCGCCTGCACCGGCGCCGTTTGGGTGAGCGCCAGTTTCGCCCGCCGCAGCGCTTCGTCGTACAGCTTCGCCCCTTTTTGCCATTGCGCGATCGGGGAACCGCCCAGGGCGCAGGGCATCAAGCCCACGCGGACCCTCGGATCGCTCCGCGCAACCGCTTCGGCAAACGCCAGCCCGGGTCCGACGCCGGCATTGTCCGCGCCGGCAAAAGTTTTCGCGTCGCCCGTCAGGTGCACAGGATGACGCGCAACAAACCAGTGGTCGTCGCGGAGATGCATCATCACTATCCTTGGATCACGGCTCGGCTCGTCCGGCATGAACCCGCGGCCCTTCATGTTCGACTGGCCGATGAGCAGGAACAAATCCAGCCGCTGCACGCCCGCGGGGAACCGTGCGATGTCCACCGGCTCGAGCGGGGGCTTGGTCGGGGGAGGAGTCTGCGGACGCGCCGCTTTTTTTGCCGCTTGTCCCTGCGCGCCGGCCAGGCCGAGGCCGGATAGCGTGATGCATGCGGCGCCGAGCGTGCTGCGCAGCAGCCATTCGCGGCGGGATAGGATCGGGCGGAAGGCGGAGCGTGAATTCATGATGCGAAAAAAAGAATTACGATCCCCGTAACGCAGCCTGAGCCCGCAACCAAACCATTTTTCCAGGGATGGCGGAGACAATGGAAAGTACCCGGCCTGTTTCTGGGACCGCGTCCCCGGCCGCGCCTCCCTCATCGAGGCGACATCAATCCCGACTACTTCGCTGCGGTCTGCAGCTGTCCGGCGGTGAGATTCAACAGGTCATCCGGGTGCGTTTTCTCGCGCTCGGTCTGAAGGTATTTTTCGCCGCCGCGGGTGTGCACCACCAGTTTCACGATCTGATCACCCGCCCGCACAAAGAACTCGTCCGTGCCGGCTTCGATGACAGCAATCGCCGTCGCCTGCGAAAGCGTCCAATGCGTGTGATCCGGATAGGTGCCGCTGATCGACTCGACTCGTTCGAGGGGGTCGCGGCTGTAAGCGCGACTGACAAACGAGACAGCACGTCGGCGATAAGGTCGGGCCATGAAAATTTTTGTGGGTTGGATTTTGGTTTTTAGCGCTGCCTGGGCCGCACCGTAGTGTTGGCCCGCCGGTTTGGCGAACGAATAGATCAGTTCACGGGCGAACTGTCTGCGGGGCGTGCGCCTTCCGGCACGAATGAGATCCGGAGGCGCGATCCGTGCAATGTGCGTGCTGCATAAATTGCTACCGTCATAAGCTTCGGCCCCGCGCGAGCAATCTTTCCGGCTAGGTTGGTTCTAGCTAATACCTCTCGCGGCCGAAGCATCGGGCTTCCGTTGCGCTCGCGGGCGAACAGGCTAACAAACCGCGTCGGACAACCAACGCCCCTCCCGCCAGCGCGGGACATTCTCCACGGGGCCGGCTCCGATGTTTCCAGCTGCGATCCGGTGGCGAGACGCAGCGAACCTCGAGCACAATTTCTTTATGTCACATCCGGTCATCATTCAGGGCGGCATGGGCGTAGCGGTTTCCAACTGGCGGCTCGCCCGGACCGTCTCGCGGCTGGGCGAGTTGGGCGTGATTTCCGGAACCTTGCTCGCGGTCATCCTTGTCCGCCGGCTCGCCGATGGCGATCCGGGCGGGGATGTGCGCCGCGCGCTCGCCGCGTTTCCCATTCCCGGCGTCGCCGAACGCGTGCTCGAAGCTCACTTCATTCCCGGCGGCAAGGATCCCGCAGCGCCGTACAAGGGCGTCAGCATGCCGGGGGTTCAGCTGTCGTCCGCGCTGACCGAGCTGACGGTCGCAGGCAATTTCGTCGAGGTGTTCCTCGCCAAGGAAGGTCATTCCGGCCAGGTCGGCATCAACCTGCTCGAGAAAATCCAGGTCGCAACGCTTCCCTCGCTCTACGGTGCCATGCTCGCGGACGTCGATTACGTGCTGATGGGCGCCGGCATTCCCCGCGCCATTCCAGGTGCGCTCGATCGCTTTGCCGCCGGCGAGCGCGTCGACTTGAAGATCGACGTCGAAGGCGCCTTGCCGACGGACGAGTTTGTTTCGTCGTTTGATCCGGCGGCTTGCTTCGGCGGGAGCGCACCGCAGCTGCGCCGGCCGCAGTTTGTGGCCATTGTTTCATCGGCCACCCTCGCGCTCACGCTGGCAAAAAAATCCAACGGCCGTGTCGACGGCTTTGTCGTCGAAGGCGACGTGGCCGGCGGGCACAACGCGCCGCCTCGCGGAGCCATGCAGCTGGACGCGCAGGGCGAGCCGATTTACGGGCCCCGCGACGTGCCGGATCTGGCCAAGATCAAGGAGCTCGGTCTGCCGTTCTGGCTCGCGGGATCACAGGCGAACCCCGAGAAACTCACGGCCGCACTGCAGCTCGGCGCCGCCGGGATCCAGGTTGGAACCGCTTTCGCGTTTTGTGACGAGTCGGGCATCGAGGCACCGACGAAGCGCGAAGCCATTCGCGCGAGCCGCGCCGGAAGCGCCCGCGTGTTCACCGATCCCGCCGCATCCCCCACGGGCTTTCCGTTCAAGATTGCGCAGATGCCGGGCACCCTTTCCGAACCGGCCGTGTACGCGGCACGCGAACGGATTTGCGACCTCGGCTACCTGCGGCAGGCGTATCGCAAGCCTGACGGCACAGTCGGCTATCGCTGCGCGGGCGAGCCGGTCGAGGATTACGTCCGCAAAGGTGGAATCGCGTCGGACACCGTGGGCCGGAAATGCCTGTGCAACGGACTCGCGGCGACGGTGGGACTCCCGCAATCGCGCGGTGGCATCCGCGAGCCGGCGCTCGTCACCGCCGGAAACGAAATCTCCGATCTCGCGCGGCTCGTCGCCGATGGTCGCAGCCATTACAGCGCGGAGGACGTGATCCGATATTTGCGCGGCACTTCCCTTCCGAAGGCGTGCAACGGAATCGCCGTGGCTTGTCCGCAAGACGCCGAAGCGCCGGGGGCAATTCAGGCGGCACTGGGCTGACGGAAGAAACTGCGGATCCGGTTGTTTGCGCCCCGCCGGGAAGCGTCGTCGCGAAAGTGGCGGCGGGTTCCAGCCGCAGAGTAATCGGATGGCCGTTCGACCGACTCTGCGGCTGGAAGCCGCAGCCAATTTGGATTTCGGAGCAGCCGGGGTGAGAGGCGGGGTGAAAACTCATCAGTCGCGAAGGTCCGAAGCCCGGAGTTTCGAGCCGGTTGCGGCGAACTTCGGCTGGCTCCGCCGGTCCGTGAAATACACCGGCCTGGATTGAATCGCCGGCATCGCGTGCCAACTTGTCGGCGGCCGCGGTTGCACCTTCGCGGCCGACGCCGGAAATGCACGGCAGGGAAGGACACCATGGCTCAAACGACTCCCACGACCCAAACTGACCCCGAGGAGTTCTCGCTCCCGCTTTTCGTCCTCACCGTTCTCGCCACGCTCGCCGGTCTGCTTGCCGCGCTGCGGCTCTTCGCGCCGGGAGTGTGGACCCGGCAGTTCCTCGCGCCGCTGTGGCAGGGGGTCGTGGCCTTTCTCGTCATCAGCGTCTTCAACTGCTTCATGGAATATTTTTTCCATCGCTACGTGCTGCACATGCCGGCCATCCCCTTCCTTCGCCGGCTTTACCGGCAGCACACGCTGCATCACGCGCTCACGCGGATCGCGCGGAAACCGGGCCGCGATGGTCGCGGAATTCTCTTCATTGAAAACAAATTTCCGATCGTCGAACCCGAGCAGGGCGAAGCGTCCTTCTTTCCCTGGTACTCGCTCGCGCTCTTCGCCGCCGTGCTCTCGCCGCTGCTCGCGTGGCTCCAGTGGCTGCTGCCGACGTTCCCGTGGTTTCTCGCCGGGTTCGGTGCGCTCGCGGTGTCGCTCACGCTCTACGAGGTCCTGCATGCGATCAATCACTGGCCCTTTGAAAAATGGGAGCCGCTGATCCAGCACCCCTTCTGGGGCCGGTTCTGGACGCCCGCCTATGCGTTTCACCTGCGCCACCACGCCGTCATCGATTGCAATGAATCGATTTCAGGCTTCTTCGGGCTGCCACTCGGCGACTGGGTGTTCGGCACCTGCATCATCCCGCAGACCGTCTACGCCGAGGGCGAGGAATGGAGCCCGGACAAGTTTCGCCGTCCGCGGCCGCGCCGGCTGATTCGGCAGCTCGACACCTGGGCCGAGCGCGTCGTGCAAAACCGGCGGGCACGCGCCGCCGCGGAGAAGCACGTAATCGAGGAAACAGCCGACCCGCTGCCGGTGGCGCCGCAGGCGCGCGTCTACTCGCGCGGCGAGGAGATCGCAAATTGGGTAACGCACGGGCTCGGGCTGGCGTTGAGCATCGCCGGCCTGACCCTGCTGATCGTGTTTTCCAGCCGGCGCGGCGATGCCTGGCACGTGGTGAGTTTCACCGTCTTCGGGCTGACCCTGCTGACGCTTTATGCGATTTCGACGTTTTATCACATCGAGCGCAGCGAGCGCAGAAAAATGCTTTTCCGCAAACTCGACCACGCCGCGATTTTCCTGCTCATCGCCGGCACCTACACGCCGTTCCTGCTCACGAACCTGCGCGGCCCGTGGGGCTGGACGCTGTTTGGCATCATCTGGGGCCTGTGCGGCGCCGGCGCCGTGTTTCAGCTTTTCTTCGGCGAGCGCTACCGGCTGACGTCGACGATCGCATATCTCTTCGTGGGGTGGCTCGTCGTCGTCGCCCTCAAGCCGATGATCGCGAATGTACCCCACGGCGGACTGTGGCTGCTGCTGGCCGGCGGGCTGTGCTACACCGTCGGGGTCGTATTCTATCTTTGGCGACAGCTGCGGTACCACCATGCCGTCTGGCATACATTCGTGCTTGGCGGCAGCACGTGCCACTTTCTCGCCGTGCTGCTTTTCCTGCTCCCGCGGCCCGTGTAATCGGCGGCGGGAGAAATGGCGCCTCGATTCGTTTGACTTACGCGACGGGCACTTTCTTCCGACGCAGGAATTGATCGAGCGCGGCCAGGTCGGTCACTTCGCTCTCGGCCGGGGTGTAGCGCGGTTTTTCGGCCCGGCGCAGGAACGCATTCAGCCAGTCGAGCAGGACGTCCCGCCTTGGCACCCAGACATCGGGGGCGCCGAGGAGGTCGGCCCGCAGCGCGCGGGCCTGAAGGATGTAATCGTGTGGTTTTTGCATAGGTAATCTCATCCCGCCCGAAGGCCGGCGGGTTCCACGGGCGTTCGCCCGTGCGCGGTCGCGCCGCGAGTTTCCCGCGGCGCCGGGCGCCGGCGCGGCCAGAATCCATTCGCCGGATACACCGTCACGGGAGCCGCCGGCGAATGTCGACCACGGATTGTCATCGAGCAGCTCGATTCTCGCCGGCCGGCGCGCAAAGTCGACCGCCATTCGCGTCGCGCGGATCCGCGGCGCGCGCGGTCGTCGTGCGAACTCTGATCGGCGCGCATGGACGAGATCGCGGCCACGAGTGGATCACGATCGCGGCGGGAAAATAGTTCGACGTGAACAAATTGACGTTGCATGCTTTGCGCATGTCCAAGTTGGAAGTGTGACCATGGTCCCACCGTGCGTCCTCACTTGATCCAAAATGGATGTCGGGTCCCAGGCATTCCGCCTCGGCTCGGGAAGTTAACATCAACCCAGGAATAACATGGCCAAGACAAGGAATGCGAAAAAACAGACCAAGAAATCGCCGATGAAAACGGCGAAGCAGAAAAAGCAGGCGAAGCGCGCCAAGCGCTGATCCTGCCGTTCTCACACCCTAGAGGTGTTTTGCTGCATCGCACCTTCGGCCCTGCCCTGATTCATCGGGGCGGCCCGCCGATTCCACGGTGCTGTCGCAACGGAATCCGCTCTGCCCGCCGGGCGGACGGAATTCCGGACCGCGGGTCCGAAGCGGACGCGGCGTAAAGGTGAGTCGGCGCGATGCCGCCGACACCCGAAGCCAGCGAATATTGGCCCCTGATTCGATCGTTGATCGGAGCTCCTATCCAGTTTCTGGAGACGTCCGCGCTTCGCCGCGCCGATCCGTGTTGCAGCGGAGGGGATTACAGATGCGCGTATCCGGCGTGCATTGACGTGACCAGTTGCACGGCTCGCCACCACCTCGGCGGCTGAAAAAGAAGATGCGCCTTGCGTTCCCCGCCGCATCACCGACCGTGACGCCTCGTAGATCGCGTTAGATGACAGTGGCTGGTGGGTCCTCAGGTGAGCTTCAAGTTCAGGTGATGATTCGAAACCCGACTCCCGGGAACACGCTGACAGCAGACGAAGCATACGAACATCAAACCATGAACTCCAAACTCTATGTTGGAAATATGTCATTCAAGACCACTGAGGCCGACCTCCGCGACGCCTTCGGGAAATTCGGCAGCGTGACCGACGTCTACATCGCCAATGATCGCGAGACGGGCCGCCCGCGCGGTTTCGCCTTCGTCACCTTTGCCACCGAGGAGGAGAGCAAGCTCGCCATGGAAAAAATGAACGGCATCGATCTCGACGGCCGTCAGCTGACCGTGAACGAAGCCAAGCCGAAGGAAGAAATGGGCGGCAGCCGCAATTTCAGCAGCCCGGACCGCCGTCCCGGCGCGTTCCAGGCTCGCGGCAACAGCCGTTATTGATTCGGCGTAGCCGGCTCAGGCCGGTGAACATTCCGGCGAAGTGCTTTCGGCACTTCGCCTTTTTTGGGTCCCCTTCTTTCGGCCGGAGCATGAGCGCGGTCGTGCCGCGGCAGATTTCACCGGCGATTCAGAGGACAACCGCGAATGAACGCGAATGAACGCAAATTCCAGAGGAGGAAGGGGAGCGTTGCCGACGTGAAACCATGGTCACCGTTTGGTTGATTGTTTCCATGCTCTCCAAAGATGCCCGCTCCATTCGCGTGAATTGGCGTCTATTCGCGGTTAAACTCCCAGGAAACTGCGTGCATCACCTGGGAGCGCGGGCGTCTCGCCCGCATGGATTGAAGTGGCACGGGCATTCTGCCGGTGGTGCTGGGGGCGCGGACGCCCTCGCCCGCAGAGAAATGCCGAGCGCCAATCCTACCGAATCTGCGGCTGCCCCGCGACAGGCTAGCAGCCTGTCGGACTTAGGTGTCTGAAGGCGTTTATGGATGAATATTTGACCTCGCGTGAATTTTTTTTGGCGAATAATCGATGCCAGTGGGCCTTCATTTTCTAAGTCCGACAGGCTGCTAGGGGCCCTGAGCCTGCCGAATGGGGAAACCGCAGCCACTCGATCTTTGCGGGCCGGAGGCCTGCGCTGCCAGGTCGCGTCTACACGACGCATGAGACAATCCGAGTGATTATCTTCGGTTGCCCCGCGCCGCATCCCGTCACCAGCGCTCGGTCGACCACTTTTCCTTCTCAAAATCCGCCCGGTTGTGGCGCTCGGCGTCCCACGCTTCGACGCCGGTCGCTCCGCTCGCGACGGCCTCCATCGCCGCTTCGGCCGTCGGAAAGTAATTCACCCGCATCCAGACCGTATCGCCGGCCACGAACAGCTGCCAGCGATTGAGCTGGTCGAATTTGACCGCGTCGATCTTCCACCGCTGCTCCGCGGTCATGAGCGTGTAAGTCACAGCCCGGCTCAATAATCCATGCCGCCGCCCGGGGGATGCGCGGGCGCGGCGCCCTTCGCCTCCGGCAATTCCGTGATCATGCACTCCGTCGTCAGCAACAGCCCGGCGATGGAGGCGGCGTTCTGCAACGCCGCACGCGTGACCTTCGTCGGATCGACGACGCCGCTCTTGATCAAGTCCTCGTATTGGCCCGTGGCCACGTTGTAGCCGTAGGCGCCTTTGCCCGCCGCAACCTGGTTGACGACGACGGAACCTTCAACCCCCGCGTTCGCGCACAGCATCCGGATGGGCGATTCGACTGCGCGACGCACGATTTGCGCACCGATCGCCTCGTCTCCCTCGAGCTTGAGCGCGGTGATCACCTTCACGCAACGGAGCAGGGCGACGCCGCCGCCGGCGACGATGCCTTCCTCGACCGCTGCGCGCGTGGCGTGCAGCGCGTCCTCAACCCGCGCCTTCTTTTCCTTCATTTCCGTTTCGGTCGACGCACCGACATGCACGACCGCGATGCCACCGGCGAGCTTCGCCAGCCGCTCCTGCAGCTTCTCGCGATCGTAGTCCGACGTGGTCTCGTCGATCTGCCGGCGAATCTGTTTCACCCGACCCTGGATGTCGCCTGATTTTCCGCCGCCTTCGATGATGGTGGTGTTGTCCTTGTCGACGACGATCCGCTTCGCGCGACCAAGTTCGGCCAGCGTGACGTTCTCGAGCTTGCCCCCGAGATCTTCGGTGAAGCAGCGGCCGCCGGTCAGGATTGCGATATCCTCAAGCAGGGCCTTCCGGCGATCGCCGAATCCCGGCGCCTTCACCGCGCACACGTTGAGCGTGCCGCGCAGCTTGTTGACGACGAGCGCCGCGAGGGCCTCGCCCTCCACTTCCTCGGCGATGACCAGCAGCGGTTTTCCGCTCTTCGCAATCGCCTGGAGCAGCGGCAGCAAATCCTGCAGCTGCGCGATTTTCTTCTCGTGAATCAGGATGTAGGCATCCTCGAACACCGTCTCCATCGCCTCGTTGTGCGTGACGAAATACGATGACAGGTAGCCACGGTCGAACTGCATGCCTTCCACGACGTCGAGCGTCGTCTCGATGACCTTCGCCTCCTCGACCGTGATCGTGCCGTCCTTGCCGACCTTGTCCATGGCATCGGCGATGATGTCCCCGATCGCCTGATCCCAGTTTGCGGATACGGTGGCGACCTGGCGGATTTCCTCGCGGTCGTTGACCTTCTTCGAAATGCGCGCGAGCTCGGCGACGGCGGCGTCAACCGCCTTGTCGATTCCGCGTTTCAGAAAGATCGGGTTGCAGCCGGCGGTGACGCTCTTGAGCCCCTCCTTGTAGATCGACTCGGCGAGCACGGTGGCCGTGGTGGTGCCGTCGCCGGCGTCATCCGAGGTGTGGGAAGCGACTTCCTTCACCATCTGCGCGCCCATGTTCTCAAATGGATCCGGCAGCTCGATTTCCTTCGCCACCGTCACGCCGTCCTTGGTGACGGTCGGCGAGCCGAATTTTTTGTCGATGACGACATTGCGGCCCTTGGGGCCGAGGGTCACCTTGACCGCGCGGGAGAGCAGCTCAATTCCGCGAAGGATCTTGTGGCGGGCGGATTCGTCGAAAAGCAGTTGTTTGGCGGCCATGAAAATGAATGTGGGTTACGGTCGGGAAAAATTGGATGCGATGCGGTCGGCGTTTCAGCCGATGACGCCGAGAATGTCGTCTTCACGCACGAGCGTGTATTTGCGATCGCCGAGCTTCACCTCGGCGCCGCCGTATTTGGCGACGAGCACGTTGTCGCCGACCTTCACCTCGAAGGCGATGACCTTGCCGTCCTTGCCCTTCCGGCCGGAGCCGAGCGCGATGACCTTGGCCTCCTGCGGTTTTTCCTGCGCGCTGTCGGGAATGATCACGCCACCGCGGATCTGTTCCTTCTCCTCTTTGTGTTGAATGAGGATGCGATCACCGACGGGCTGAATCTTGGGTTGGGCCATGGAAATTGGGAGGGACGGGAGAACGATGAGGATGGGAAGCGAAGGCGCGGCGGCGCTGGCGCCGCATCGCATCAGTGGCGGGCGATCTCTTCGGGCGTCGCCAGCTCGTAGCTGATTTTGCCCTCGGAAATCTCACGCAGCGCGGTGTCCTCGGCGGAAAGTTTCTCCAGCGAGACCACGAGCGGCCGGTTGCCCCGCTTGAGCTGCTTGACCCGGCGCGACACGATGTTGACCAGGATGGTCGGATCATCGACGACCTGCAGGGCGCTTCTTAGGTAATCATCTCTCATGGTGCGGCGGAGTGAATGTAAGGTGAAGAGGCGCGAGGCGGGGTGATTCGATGCGGTTCGTTGCGAGCGGTCCGGCATTCAAATCAATGATGCGGCGGAACACGATGAATATTTCACGCCTTGCGAAACGGCGCGCCAATGGGCTGCCCGGCCACGCGTTTAGCCGGGTATTAAGCGCGCTCGGGCGATTGTTCCGGCTGCCGGTGAGAACATGGTCGAGCGCGGCGCCTCGCGACGTGAAATCTTCCTGAGCGCTTGCACCGCTGGCCGGCCGCAGCAATCTGGCCCACGTTCTGCGTTGGAGCGGGCCTATAGCTCAACGGTTAGAGCAGAGGACTCATAATCCTTTGGTTCAGGGTTCGAATCCCTGTGGGCCCACCAATCGTTTTTTAGCTGCTCCACTTCTTCGTCGTCGTCAGTTCAGGGCACGGGAGATCAGAATCGTCCCGGGACTGAGAACGAAGGAAAAGGACCGTCCCTTGGCTGGCAGCTTCTCATATTCGGAAATCAGTCGAACCAGTTCCTTCGTGTCGTAGCCCTGATGTTCGGCGTCAGAGAGCCACAGGACGCAGGACTGACGGTCGGGGACCAAGCGTCCTGCCGCAAATTTTTCCAGTCCTTCAAATTCCGCGCCATTCACGATCCGTGAAAGAACGACATTCACATTTTATTTTCAATCGTGGGGACTACGAAGGTCAGGTTGCGGCCCATACGCCCTGCCGAGCCGCGCCCTCTCCGCAACACCACCGCGAACCAACCTTTCCTAAATGCGCGCGACCGGTGTGCCGTCTCCCACGTCGAACCCGCTTTCGAGCCGCGCGATCAACCGGTCGCGATGGGCAAGCGCCGACACGATGTCACCAAAGCACGGACTTGAGACGAGGATCGTGGCCAATTCGTCCTTCAAGAAATGCCAAAGATCCTAAATTCCGGCAGTCGGCGGCGGGAGGGCTCAACCATCCAGTGCCTACTTGGCCGGCCGTTTCTTCTTTTTCGGTTTTAGCGGCTTTTCGCCCGACGATTTTCGATCCGAGGCCACCAGCGGGGCGGCGATGGGACTGAGTTTATGCAGCACGGCTTGCAGGCGAAGACGCGCGGCTTTGCCGGCTTCGCTCGCCGCTTCGGCCGCAACGGGCTTTTCGACGAATGGCGCGTCGGTCATGTCGAAGAGCTGGCCGTCATGCGTCAGCTTCCAGCCCTGCTCGCGAACGTACCATTCGGCCGCGGTGTTGTGCTGCACATAGACCCATTCGCGCGGCGTGCCTTTCTCGCCGCGCAGTTGGGGCGCGAAACTGTGGCCGTCGAACGTGACACCGGCCGGCAGCGCGGCGCGCCCGAGCTCGGCAACCCTGATCGAATCGCACGCCCGTGGCGGCGAGCGCGTCGATATTCGGCGTGCGGCCCGTGAAGCGATCAGCGCCGTAGCAGCCGATGCCGTCCAGGCCGATGTCGTCCGCGAGGAAAAAGACGATGTTGGGCGGGCGCTCCGCGGCAGACGAGGCCGTGGATAGAACGCCGCACGGAAGGACAGCGGCGAGGAAAAGCGCGACGCAGGTTTTCATGGGAAAGGACGTCGACTCAAGGCACCTCGTAAACCTCCACGATCACCATGCCTCCGCCGCCGTCAGGACTGCTGACCCGCGCGCTATATTGACCGGGAGCGAGCGTTACGAGCAGCGCGGCGTCTTTGGTGGAGGCGTTGGTCAGGGCAAAGGCGCCCGTTGATGTGAATCCCGCACTGAGCGTGGTCGTGCCGCCCCAGTCGTTGTTCTCATTGATTTTCGCGCCCGTCGCGTTGTTGAAGAGCTCGAGGATTGGGTCGGCCATTACACCGGGAATGTTGAACGGCGGCAGCCCCAGCGTCGGACCGACGGCGCGCACCAACACGGTCTTGCTGGTTGGCCCATCGATCACGAAACCCGCGGTGAGCGTCGTCCCGGCGCCGATCTGCTTCAGCACGGAAACATTGATCAGTCGCGGCGTGGTCGCGGTAAACGCGCTCGCCGGCGTCGCGTCGTAAAGCTCCGCAATCACCGTGCCCGCACCCGTGCCCACATCGCTCACCTGCACCGTGTAGTTGGCCGGGGCGAGCGCGGGCTGGGAAATGCCGGCGTCCTTCGAACTGGGGGGGGCATACGGAAACGCCCCCACTTGCGCAAAGGCGGCGCTCAGCACCGGATCGCCCGCCCAGTCGTTGTTGCTGGCGACCGTGACACCGCTGGCCTGGTGAATGAGCGCCATCTTCGGATCGGGCAGGACATCGATCACGCCGAATTGCGTGAGCGCCGGACCGGCCGCGCGCACGACGATCGCCTTGGTCCCGCTCGTGCCGGCGCCGCCGATGACCGTGCCCATCGTCATGATCTCCCCCTCGGTGAGCGGCGCGAGAATCGCGAGATTGATCAGCCGGCTGGTTTTCAAGAGACCAGGATCAGAAGGAGGTTTGACGAAATCGTTCGGGTTGCGCGGGTCGGTGCCGGCCCGGTATTCGGCCAGGTTGCTCTGGCCGTCGCCGTCGGCGTCGAGGGCGGCGTCAGCGGGATTGGTCGGGTCGAAACCGTGGGCGACCTCCCAGGCATCGGGCATGCCGTCGCCGTCGCGGTCGGGCATGAGTTGCTGGTTCGCGGCGCCCGGCGTGGGCGGCATCGTCATGATGGTCGTCGTGCCGTCGGGGACGCGGCCCTGCGCGATGTCGGTGCGCTGCGGTCCGTAAACGACGTTGTCGATGATGGTGAGTGCCGCGGAAATAAATCCGATTTCGCCCTGCAGCGGCGACAGGTGGAAGTCCACATGCTCCGGCCCCTGCGCCGGATCACCGTCGGCCTTGAAGGAAAGAAAGCCGCCCGCGGCGATGAACGTGAGCTGGCGGATCGCGCTGCGGTTCGGCCAGCCGACGGGATTGTCGGTGAGGTAATTTCCGCCGAGTTCCACCGGCAACGGGCCGGAATTGTACAGTTCGATGAAATCCTGCGCGAAGGGTGCCACGCCGTCGGCAAGCCACTCGTTGATCCTCACGGCGCTCGCCGGCGACTGGGCGGCGGGGATGTTCGCGGTGCCAAAGGTTGGGCGGCATAGCGCCCACGAGCCGTCCGCACCGCGGCCGATGGAGAAGTCGGCGAGCTGCTGACCCCACACCACGCTGTCCGCGGTGCCGCCGCCAGCCGCAGCGCTGCGCGTGAGCGTGAGGTCGTCGCCACTCGCGCCGAGCGCAAATCCGGTTTTTGGCGTCGGCACGGATCCGCTGTTGCTCGCGTAGATGACCAGATACGCGCCGGGCACGAGCATCGTGCCGCCGGGGATGACGAACTTGAACGGTACCGCCGCGTTGTCGGTGAGGCTCCACCCGCCGAGGTCGGCGGCGGCGTTGCCGACATTCGTCAGCTCGATGATATCAGGAAAAACGGCGCCAAAACCCACGGTCGCCGTGTTGCTCGCGAGCACTTCGTTGATCCGGACAATCGCGGCGGCGGCGGGTGGAACATAGCTGCTGTCCACCGTCCAACTCGCGCTGCTGATCCGGGCATCGGTGCCGAGGTCGGGGCTGTCCTGATACGTGTCGGCGTCGTTTTTCCCGATTACGTCCAGGGTGTGCGTGCCGTTGGCGAGCCCGGTGAGCGAGATGGGCGTGGCCAACGGCGTCTCCGCATTCCACGCGCCGGCATCGAGCCGCCACTTGTAGTGTGTCCAACCGGAGCCGTTCGGGAACTGCCCGGCGCCCGCGGGGAGGCCGGAGCCGATCACCAGCGTGCCCACCGTGACGGTTGCGACGGTCGCGTTGGTCCTGCCGGTAGGCGCCCCGCTGAGGCTCACTCCAATGGGACGCACACCGCCCTTGTCCGCGCCATTCGGACCGGTGCCGCGCGCGGGTGAACGCGAATCGAGGCCGAACTGCCGCCGGATTTCCGGCGCGATCCGGCGATAGTTGTCCCTGGTCGGCGTCGGGATGTTCGATGCCCCGGTCGCGGCATCCACCGTCACGTCGTTGAGCAACGCGGCGGCGCTCGTGTTGCCACTGCCGGACCCGGCCCACGCCATGCCGGGCGGAAGCAAGTTGTTGTTGAACGTGATCCGCTCGCTGCCGGTGAAGTTGCGGACGAGCTTTTCGGCGGAGTGAATGACGTTGCCTTCGACATACATTCCCAGTGCGCCCGGGATGCCGTCATCGGCGACGTTGAACACCGCGGGGAGGAAAACATCGGGTTTGTTGATGATGTCCTCCCGCCGGTCCTCGCTGCCGCGCGAGTTCTGGTCCACGACGGTATTGTTGAGCAACGTGAAAAAGTTCCCCTGCTTCGCGGTCACCGCCTGGTCCACGTCGAAGAAGAGATTGCCGACGAGCGTGATTTCCGACGTCTGACCGCTGTCATCTCCTCCGCTCACCGCGCTCGCGGAGTCCGGCGAGCCGACGCGATGGACGTGCATGAAGATATTGCCCTCGATCCACGCGTCCGTGCCGTCGATGTCGAGCACGTCATCGTCCGAGCCGATGAAGACGTTGTTGTAAATCTGGAGGAGCGGGCCGGGGCGGTTGTTGCCCGTGAAGTCGATCACGTCGTTGTAGCCATGGACGCTGCCGAAAAAGCAGTCGCGGATGATGGCCCGCCCGCCGGCCGGCGTGGATCCGACGCCGTTGATGCTCTGGAAGAAGGCGTTCGTCGCGGAGGGGAAGACGCAGTTGCTGATGAGGAAGGAACCGCCGTTGAGCTCGAGGTAGGCGACGTCGTTGCGCAGCCACTCGCAATAATCGAGCACGACATTCGAGTTCGCCTCGCACGTCATCGCGACATCTCCGCCAAAGTTGAAGAACACGTGGCGGAATTGAGTCTCCGGCGCCCCGGCCGCTCCGTTGATCGTGATGATGCCGCCGAAGTCGGTGGCTCCGGGAGCGCGGGTGAAATAAATGGGTTTCGCTTCCGTGCCTTCGGCGACGATCCGCCCGCCGCCGGCCACGGTGATCCCGACGTCCGTTGCCAGGTACACCGTCGCGCCCGGTTCGATGGTGAGCGTCACGCCGTTGTTGACCGTGAGCGGCGCGGTGACCTGGTAAGGCCCGCCCGCCGCCGTCCACGTGGTATCCGTGGTGATGGTACCCGAGACGTTCGCGACGCTGCTGTCGTCATACCACACCTCGGAATGGATTCGCTCGATCTCGGCGCCCGCGGCGTCGAACGCCTGGATGAGCACGCGGTTGATGCCCGGCCGGAGTTCGACATCCGTGAGAGACCACTCGCCGATCGCGACCGTGTAGCTGTTGGAACTCGCCGTGGTGGTCGCCACTTTCCATGGCACGTAGGTCGCGGCGACGCCGTTGACCTTCACGCTCTGCGTGCGCGCGGGATCGGATTTTCCGGCGAGGTTGCACGTCGCCGCCGTGCTCCTCGCGTAACCAGTCCGTACGTCCACGGCGGGGCCGCGGGTGACGCTCAGGTCCGCATTCACGAGCCCGCTGACGTAGGCATGGCGCAATGCGTACCAGGCCTTGCGGTCGGCGATTTGTGCCGCGTCCACGACCCCCGTGAGGATCTGATCCGCGAGCGCGTTGAAGTTTGCGATTGAGAGCGGTCCGCGCAGGAGCTGCTGGAGCTTCGCAAAGTAGAGCGCGCCAAAGGTCGGGTGGCGCAGGAAGGGATATACCGGCGTCGGAGTGGGGGCGGTGAGGCTGTCCGCGGGATGGCGGATCATCTGGAAAATGTCGTCCGTCGCGCTCACCGGGTCGTCGCCGTGGCCGAGAATCGTGTCCAGGTCGTAGGGGATGAGCCGGGCGCGCGGATCGTTGACGCCGATGAATAGATAGAAGTCGTCCCCGTAGCCGTTCGTCAGGTTTGTCTCCCCATTGCCGATGAGCGCCTCGGCGGCAAACCACGTCATCCACTGGTCCACGTCGACCTTCGCCTTTACCGCGGCAACATAGTCCGCGTCCCAGGTGGGCGCGTCGAGCAGCGTGGTGAAATGCCCTTTGGCCAGCGATTGGGTCAGGGCGATGAGGTCGCTCCAGTTGTCCTCGGATTCGTTCGTGGTCTTGAAATAAACGGGCCGGTAGGGATCGCCGCCATTCAGCCCGGCGGGAGTGAGATGGGTGAAATCGCCCTCCTGATCATCCGAGGGGCTGCGCCGGACGCGGTAGAGGTTGCCGCTGCTGTCGGTCGGGAAATGGTGGTCGGCGAAATCGGAATCCTGCACTTCGTTGCAGACGTAGAAACCGAAGCTCGGCGCGCTGGTGCTGCCGCCGGTCGGGTCCACGTTGTTCACCCGCATCTGGACCTGCCGTGACTCCGGCGCGGTCAGCCCGGCGCGGCGCATGAAGGCGCTGCCGAAAAGCTGGAGGTAGGTGAATTGCGAGTTGAGGTTCAGCGCGGTGCGGCCCTTCCAATCCCAGTCGTTCGGAATCGCCACCCTGAAGCTCTGCGGCTCCAGGTGGGCGCTGCCGTGGCCGCGGTTTCGCACGCCGGTCAAGTAGCGCAGCTCCGTGCTCGTGCCGTCCACGGTGATGAACGTCGCGTTGAAGCGCGCGTGACTGTAGGTGTCGGTGTCGAAATTGATGTCGGCGAGCGTGGCGCGGTCGGCGGCCTTAATCACCAGGCGGTAAAGCGGCATCGACCCCGCATAGGCCGTGTTGTCCACCTGATAGAGGCAGTTCTGCGACTGCTCCGCCACAAAGGGGGCCTCCGGCGCCGAATTGTTCAGCGCCGGCGCCGGCCACGTGCGCGCGCGCGTTCCGTCCGTCGCGGTGATGTGGAATTCCACGATCGTGTCGTCCGCCGCGGTGGGAAGCTGCGCGCCGAAAATTCTGTCGCCCGCAATGCCGTCGCCGTGCGCGCCGTCGTCGAACATCGGCGCGGTATTCCAACTCGCGGCGCCGTCATGGCGGTAGCTCAGCGTCACCGTCACCGCCGCGGCGCGATCGTCGGCCACCGTCGCATTCACCGTCACCGCCTGGGTGCTCGTGGGCACGAGGGGAAAATGTCGCACTCCGATCACCACCGGCGCGATGTCGACCGCGGCGATGCTGTTCGCCGCGCCGGGCGTGCCGCCGGCCGTCGCACTCGCGCCCCAGTTCTGCCCGTGGCTGTTGTCGAATGCCGCGTTGATGAGTTCCAGTGACTTCCCGTAACCGTCGGCCTGGCTGCGCCAGCGCCAGCCGCGATACCCGCCATCCGGATCGTCGCGCTCGCGCACGGCCCAGTCGCCGTCGTCGGCGTAATCAACCTCGTCGACCTTCACGCCGCGATTGTCCTTCAGGACGATGGAGTTCGCGGAGTTTGAGAGGTGGCCTGTCCAGCCCGCCACGAAGTTCACCATCGCGGGATATTTTGCGACAAACGCCGCGCGGTCTGCCGCCACGACGAGGTAACCACCCGCCGGGAGGGAGACGTTGGGAAACGTGAAGGAGACGCCGCTGGTGAACTTCCAGCCCTCCAGGCTCACGGGGCTCGCGCTGGTGTTGTGAAGCTCGACGTACTCCTCCGTCGTCGCCTCGGACGACGGGTGATACATGATTTCGTTGATTACCACATCCGCACGGAGGAGCGCAGGCAACAGGAGGGCGACGAGCGCAGGCAGGAAGCGTGGAAAAGTCAGAATGGGAGGAAGGGACGATGCCGTGAGCGCGAGATTACGGCTTGTTTTCAAAATGCGGCAATGCCTGCGTGTGGCGCGGGCGCGGAAGGCACGCAAGCCGCGCTGCTTGCAGCTGAAAGCGACGAGATATTCGTGACCGCACTCCAAGCCGTGGAGGCGGGAAACGCCACGCCCTTGAACCGGCCGGGCGGGATCATGACGGTGACGTAGGCGTTGCCGGTATGCTTGGGCGTGCCATTCAGCACCGTGCCGACCACCGCGCCCTCCGGAGCTTCGTCGTCTTCGTCGGCCGCCAGCTCGCGTTGACGAACGCGCCGTGCCGCTGGTTGATCGCGCCGTCGCGCCAACCGTCGTAGTGCTGGTAAAGCCCCGCCACGCGGACCGCCAACCTGCGACCCGGCGCGCTGGTTGATGTCGAACGAACCGCGCCAGCCGCCCCCAGGTGTCCGCCTTCAGCTCTCCGTGAGTGGCGCACCGCCTCGGTCTGCAACCGGTACGCCCTACTTCGGCGTCTTGGCCGGTAGCTGATAAACTCCGCTTGAATTCCCGGTCGGCCGCGCGGTTCCGGCCGGGAGCTGGCGGGCGTCAGTCGTGAAGGCGTTGCCGCTTTGGAGCAGGCTCACCCACTGCGATTGATGGATGTAGGCGGTCGCAGCCTCAGAACCGAGTTTTAGATGCAGTTCTGCCTTCGCCCGAACGGCGAGGTCGACGAGTTGTGCGCTCCTTTGATGTGGCGAGAGGAAAGGATCCTGATTGATCGCCACCGCCTGCGCGCCGCAGTTTGCCCGCAGCGCTTGCACTTGCTCCGGCGTGGCCTCTGGCAATCCCAGCCGCGCGCTCAGGGTCCGAAGCGTACGAAAATCATCATCGCTGCCGCGCAGCACGGCCGCCCAGCGGTCGTTGCCCACGATGTCGCGGAAGCGATCCTCGAGTTCGCGCTGGGCGCGAGTCTGAGCGGATAGTTCCTCGGCCGTGCGTTTCCCTGATATCCTGTACCGTTCGTCGAATTCCCTTTGGAGATTCCAGAGCGCCCGAAACTCCTCCTCGCTGGCGATGATGTCGCCGAAGCTATGGATAACTGACTGTGCGGAAGTCGAGACCCGCAACTCGGCCTGTACCCGCTCGGCCGGGGTAAGGGCGGCGTCGATGTCGCGGGCCTTTCCCCGTTCGAGCAATCGCTTTTTCTCGCGATCGCTCTCGAGCTCGATACCGCCGCTGAGCCTGGAGATTTCCTGTTCCATTTCCGCGTAGTCGCTCTCGATCCGGCGGATTTGGTCCCGTTTGGCCGCGGACAGAAATGCGTGGCGGGTGTCAGGGGACTTGAACAACGAGAGTTCGCCGAATGCCGCCGTGACGGCCGCCTCCAATTCGCGCTCGGCGACTTCGTACTCGGCACGTTGGGCATGACGCGGTGGGGCGAGATTGCGCCAGTAGTCCGTGCCCTCCGGATTTCCGTCACCGCCGCCGCGGGCGAGGGCCAGGAACCGGGCAAATGCCCGTACCGCCCGGAGCTGTCGGACTACGTCCAGCGACACGCCAGCGGCGGTCAGCGTGGCGGAGTCGCCGGTTGAGAGCGCGGCCAGCACCCCGGCGACGTTGGTGGCATCGGTGTTGACCGAAATCACCGGGAGCGGCGGAGCAGATGGCGGCGCGGCGATCGCCGGCGCCGGCGGCCGCAGCACCAGGATCGCGAGCAAGACCGCATTGGTCGCGAGCACGCCGAGCCAAAGGAGTGACGACAGGGTGATCGGGCGGCCTTCCGCCGGGGGCGTATTCATTGTAGTGGCGCGGCTGGTTTCGCACCGATGGTAAGGCCGATCGCGAAAACCCGTGAGACGAAAAATTCAATGCCGCCCATCGACCCTGCCGATGGGGGCCACAAGCAGGTCTCAACTCTCCGGGCCGCGATCCGCCAGTGCAGCTCGGTTCAGTCGTCGAACCGAAACACCACGTGGTTCTTAAAAGCTTCCGCACCTTCCGCCGGGGCGCCGGTGGGGCCGCTCTCGGCCGCGGTGCCGAACTTCGAGCCGATGGCGGGGATCGCATCGAGGATCGAAAAGTCACCGGGCGGAAAATCCGGGGAGGTGTTCGGGAAATCGGTCAGGCGCGTGCCGACGCGGATGAACGTGTCGGGGCCCTCGCAGGCCACGTCGACGGCGCCATTCGTCGTATTCACGCGCATGGCGCGAACGCCGGCAAAATATCCCGCCCATTCGGGCGAGTTCGGCGCCATCGCGGTGGCGCGCGCGAGTTCGTGGCGGCCAAACCACGTGCCTTGCATCCGGTTTTTCCATACGGGATTTGGTCCCTGCCCAATCCAACGTGCACCCGTCATCTGTTCGGCGGCACAATCAAACGTGACGCCGCGATATACGTGCGGGCCGGGGGCCGAATAGCTGAAGTCGAGTTGGAGCGATCCGTCCGCGCGGATCGTCCAGCGAAACTGGTGGGCGGAACCACGGGCCTCGATCCACGCCGTGGACGCGCTGCCCTGCCCTGCCGTTCCCGACGAGATTGCCATTCGCTCATCGTCGGATGGAAAACGGGTGGGCGCGTGGCCCAGCCGGACAGAACGCAGTGCGACCGGCTGCTGATCACTGCGATGCAAGTTCGAAACCCGTATGGCCGCCACGCGTCGCGGACTGAGTGTGTAACGATCACCGTCGTTCGAGCGGCGCGTGCCGTCGAACACGGTAGTCCAGCGCTGGCCGTCCGAGACCTCGAGCTTCGCGCCGTACCATGCCGCACCAGGCTCGAATTTCATCTCGACGATACTGCCGGGCGCCGCCGTGGGCAGCTGCGCCGTCCAGACTTTGCCGCGGCTTTCCGTTTCAGTCCGCGCTTCCCCCGCGAGGTTGGTCCATGTGATCGCATGGTCGGTGGAAGCGGGAACGGCCCACACAAACCGCGGCCCATTCGAAATTGGCCGCACCGCCCCGTCTCGCTGCACGTCTCGGAGGAGCCCCGTCCGGCCGGCGAAACGCGCCCGCACCTTTCCTGCGCTCAGAATAATCAGCTCTCCCTCGCGTTGCATCTTTGCTTCACCGCCGACGGTCGCGGCGCGCGGTGCCCGCGCTTCCCGCAGCCGCGCCGTCACCCCCGGTGTCGGCCACATCCATGTCCAGAGTTCGCGTCCCTGCGGATCGGATACGGTTACGGCGAGCGCATCAGCGTCGTTCCAGTTCCGCGGCAGCGCCAGCTTGAGCGCGCCGCTCGCGGCCGGTTTCACCGCCGGCGACGGCGCATTACCCTCGTTCACGACGCCTGGCCCCGATCCGGCCGCCGCCAGTTCACCGAATCGCACCGTCCGCCAGGCAAACCGGCAGGCCTCGAGCGAGGTGAAACTGTAGCGGTTGTGCACCGTCAGCCTGCCGTCGAATTGATCATCGAGCACCGGTGGCTCGATCTGTACCGGCGAAAAGACTTCCCGCACGGTATAAAAGCTCGGCTCTTTCTCGTGACGCGGTCCCACCAGCCCGTCGGGCCCATACGTGCTCCACGTATCGATCCGGCCACCGTGATCCGTTCGGACGATGCCCTCGTCGGCGAGCACCCAAAGAAAGCCACCCGCGCCGAACGGTGGCCGCGACAGCAACGGCCAGTAGTCGTGCAATCCCGCCCCGCCGCCGCCGTCGAACAGCCCGTGCAGGAACTCCGTCGGCATGATGAGATGCGGGCCCCGCGCGCGCTTCGCCATGTCGTCGTAGGAGCGGTAGTGGATCGTATCGATGCCCGAGAACGTGTCCCGCGGGTGCAGCACCGGGCGTCGCTGCAGATCGAAACGCGAAAACTCCGCGTCCACCGCGCGATTCCAGCCGCCTTCATTGCCATTGTCCCAAAACAGGATGCCCGGGTGGTTCACGTCGCGCGTCAGCATCTCGCGAATGAGCCGGCGGCCTGTATCCGTATCGTGGGCATGCTGCCAGCCGCTCAACTCGTCGAGGACATACAACCCGAGTTCGTCGCACGCCTCGAGGAACGCGACGTCAGGCGGGTAATGCGACATCCGGACCGCATTCATGTTCATGGCCTGGATCAGCCGCACATCCTCGTAGCAATCCTCGCGAGTGAGCGCGCGTCCCGTGTCGGCCCGGAAGCTGTGACGGTTCACCCCCTTGAGGACAATACGCTCACCGTTCAGGAAAAGCCCGGCGCCGGGGCGAACCTCAAAGGTCCGAAATCCGAACCGCGTCGTCACCACGTGCAGCGTCTCGGCCCCGCGGCGCAGCGTGGTGCGCAGCCGATATAGCTGAGGCGTTTCCGCCGTCCACGGCCGGGCCGCCGGAACTGTCGCCGCCAGCCGTACTGCACCCACACCGCCGCCGGGCACGGCAACCGAGAACGGCTCACCCACCGGTTGGTCATTGGTGTCGAACACCTGTGCGTCGACGCGATCCGCGTCCTTCACCAACGCGAGCCCCACGTCCGCCGTCAGGCGGCCATCCGCCCGGGCATCGATTGAAACCTGCTCGATCGACTGCGGCGGCACGGCTTCGAGGTACACCGGCCGGTAGATTCCGCCGAAGACCCAGTAATCCGCATGCCGCTCCGCAATCTCGGTGTCTCGCGTCGAGGAAACCTTCGCCACGTCCACTTCCAGCAGATTCTCCGCGTCGCGTTTCACCAGCTCGGTGATGTCGTGGCGAAAGCGGTAGAACCCGCCGACATGAACCGGGCCGGCCGGCTTGCCGTTGATCGTCACCGCCGTGTCGGTCATCACGCCCTCGAACACGATCCGCACCCGCATTCCCGCCCATGCGGCCGGCACATTGAACTGGCGGCGATAACGTCCGTGTTCCTCGGCGCGTTTCGCCGAACCCTGGCCGTAGTCATAGCCGCCGAAGCCGTGCTGCTCCCATTGCGACGGCACCGGAATGCTCGTCCACTCGCCGCTGCGCCGGCCGGCGGTGCAAAAGAAGTCCCATGGCACGGCGTCCTTCGGGCCGTGTCCGGAAAGATAATACTGCCGGGTTTCCGGCGTCGCCGCTGGTTGCGCCGCGGTCGCGATGCCGGCACACGCGACGAAAAAGCCTCCTGCCACTATTCCGAGCAACGATCCACGGACCGTCGATACCGCGCGTGTGAATGAGTTCATTGTCGTCGCTGGTTCCAATCGCCGCGGGCCGGCTTCTCATCAACCCCTGGTCCGGCAGGCGTCCGGATCGAGGCTGGTTGAACACCGCCACGGCGCGAGCCGTATCGTGAATGATGTAACAACCCTGTTACCGTTCTGTTTTCGCATTCCGGCGCCTGCGGGTTTTCGTCCGCTCCACCGGCGGCCACGCGAGCCGCTGATTCCCTCAATCCCCATGCGTGAGCAGATCCGATCCCAGATCACCGCCGCGGCTCTTCGCCGTGGTGAAGTTCCGCATTCCGATGCGGGGCGTGCTGCCGTTTTCCCCGCCGGGCTTTGGCGCCGGCGTCGAACCAACCCGAGGTCAACCCGCCCATGAAAACCTCGCGCCCGTTCACCGTCCTGCGCGTCAGCATCGCGGCGGGAATTTACGCCACGGTCGCGCTCGTCGCCGCGGTCAGCACCCGGCCGCCCGGTCCCACCGCCCAGGTCGATCATGGCGACGCGGTTTATGTCGGCGAGGCCGTGTGCATCGCCTGCCACAAGACGCAAAACAACCAGTTCATGCACACGCAGCATGCGATTGCGTTCCGGCAGAACCCGAAGAACCAGTTGCAGGCGCAGTCATGCGAGGCATGCCACGGCCCCGGTTCGAATCACCTAAAGGATCCCGCGAACCCGGCGAATCGCACGGCGCTGATCGGGTTCACACGCGAATGGGGCACGCCGGTCGAGAAACAGACAAGCATGTGTCTCGCCTGCCACCAGGGCAGCCAGGCGATGTTCTGGCCCGGCTCGACGCATGCGACGCAACAGCTCAGCTGCAGCGATTGCCACAACCCGATGGCGAAGATTTCCGCCACCGGCCTGCTGAAAAAGCCGACGATCAACGAAACGTGTTACACCTGTCACCAGCAGCAGCGCGGGGAATTCGCCAAGCATTCCCACATGCCGCTGCCCGAGGGAAAGATGTCCTGCGCCGATTGCCACAATCCGCACGGCTCGCCGTCGAAGGCGCTGCTCAAGGCCGACTCGATCAACGAACTCTGCTATACCTGCCACACCGAAAAACGCGGACCGTTCCTGTGGGAGCACGCACCCGTGCGCGATAACTGCCTGAACTGCCACAACGCCCACGGTTCGAACCACGACAAGCTCCTCACCGTGGCGCGCCCGTTCTCCTGCCAGCAGTGCCATGGCAACCCCGGACACCAGTCGACGCTTTATCATGCGGGCAATATCATCGGTGGTGGCGCGGCCGTGAGCTCGCGCGTCCTCGGACGCACGTGCCAGAACTGCCACGTCCAGGTTCACGGCAGCAATCATCCGGCCGGCGCCCGGTTCCAGCGATGAATGCGACATCCTGGAGAACGACCACGTCATCGATCCGCCAAATCCGCATCGAGCCTGACGCCACGATGAAAACGAAACTTTCGCCCGGGTTGCGCCGCTTCGTTTCTTTCCTCGGCGCCGCGCTGGTGCCGCTCGCCCCGGCGGCGCCGCTGGGCGACACGGCCGTGGGCACCGGGACGGTGCTCGGCAACGCCCTGAACCCGGGGCCGGACAAGTCCCGCGCCCAGGATCCGGAGTGGCCGGTCGCGAAGCACACGCCGACGGGTCAAATGTTCAAGCTGCCCTTTGCGGTTCCCGACGTGCGCAAAGCCGCGAGCGGCTGGGAGTACTCGGGCCAGGTCGAGGTCGGTTATATCGGCGGCGATGCCGACGAGCAGAGCGCGCGGTTCCAGATGTACCAGGACATCGACGAGACGGCCTATGTGAACAATTTCGCGTTCCAGCTCCGGAAACCCGAGAGTGCTTACACGGTTGACCTCACGGGTGGCGGGGCCGGCCGCCACGATCAATATTACGGGCTCCAAGTCGGTCGCGCCAACGACTGGAAAGTGAAGCTGTTCTTCAGCGAAATCCCACACGTGTTCACCGATCGCTATCGGACATTGTGGAACGGAATCGGCACGAGCACGCTGACGCTGCTGCCGGGAATGACACCGGGTGGCACCACCCCGACGGCGGCGGACAACGCCGCGGTGGCCGCGGCGACGGCACGCGAGCCGGTCACGCTGGGGCTGACTCGGAAGAAGAGCGGAGTTCGCCTCGACTTGTCGCCGACGCAGAGCTGGAAAGTCTACGCCAGCTACTCCCTTGAAAACCAGAAGGGCGCCCGGCCCTTCGCCGCCGTGTGGGGCAACAGCGGCGGCACCGCGCCGATGGAAATTGCCGAGTCGATCGATTACGACACGCAGGAGGTGCTCGCCGGCATCCAATACACGGACGGACTGAACGCGCTGAACCTCCGTTTTGCCGCTTCGATATTCGAAAACCAGATCGATACGCTCACCTTTCAGGAGCCGTATCGGATCGCGCCGGCGGCCGGCGTCACCACGGTGCCGGCGGCGGGGGCGTATACCCAGGGCCGGTTCGACCTCACCCCGAGCAACGACGCCTACAATTTTCGCGCGGAATACACGCGTTCAATGCCCGACTTCCACCGGGGTTATCTCACCGCGGTCGTTTCCGCGGGGAAATGGCGGCAGGACGACAACCTGATCCCGTACATGATCACCCCGAACGTCGCGCAGGCCAACGTCACCCGGCTGCCCGGCGGAAACTGGGATTCCGTCACCGCGCTGAGCCGCCGCACCACCGATGCGGTCATCGACACGCGGCTCGCGGATCTCACGCTCTCGCTCAACCCGACGCCGGCGCTGAATTTGAAGGCGAAGGCGCGCTATTACGAGACGGACAACAACACCGATCCGTTCCTCTCCGTTAATCCGAACGCGACCTATGTCGACACCGACAACACCGTCGCCGGAAACCAGTCGCGCGGGCTGACCCTCGACGGCGTAACCGGAGTCTGGGGACGCCCGTTGAACGACGGGAGCGGCCAGTCGATCCTCTTTGGTACCAACAGCAACCCGGCCGGCAATGTCGCAATCAAGAGCAAGCCCTACGCCGCTGAACAATATCGCTTCAACGCGATGGCCGATTACCGGCTGAACAAGATCTCGTCCGTCAACGCCACGCTCGAGCGCGACACCGTGGAGCGCCGCCTGCGGGAGCGGGACCGGACGTGGGACGACCGGCTGAAGGTCGGCTACGTGAACCGCGGGCTCGGCGACTCGATGCTGCGTGCATCGTACGAGGTCGCCCGCCGGCGGGGCACGGACTACGTGCCATCGCATTACGACGAGTATTTCAGCCCGGCGCTCGTCGCCATTCCGGCGACGGCCGGGACGAACGTTTCCAGCTGGATTCGGATGAACAGTGGCTTCCGCTCGCTCGAACTGGCGGATCGAAACCAGCACGTCGTCAACGGCCGGTTCGACACGATGCTGGCGAAGAACCTCGATGTTGGCGTCTCCGGGCAGCTCAAGAACTCGAATTATCCGAACTCCCCCTCCGGCCTCACCCGCGACGACCTGCGTTCCGTGAATCTGGACCTCAATTACCAGCCTTCGCCGAGGCAAACGATCTATGGTTTCTACTCGCACCAGTTCGGCCGGATTCGGCAGGCGGCGATCGCGTCGGGCAACGGCAACGCGGTCATTGGCCAGCCCAGCGCCTTCGGCGTCATCACGCCCGCGAATGCGGTGGAAATCGGTTCGGCGCCGGGCGGACCGATCTTTCCGCTCCTGAACGCATGGACGGCCGGAAGCACCGATCGAAACCACGTAATTGGCGCCGGGCTGAAGCAGGACATCGGCAAGGCGATCCTCAACATCGACTACTCCTACACCACCGGACGCACGCGCATCATCTACACGTACAATGTCGGTGGCGCCGTTAACGCCGCCAACGCCCCCTTTGCCGGCGAGCGCATGCCCGATGTGGCAACCGACGTCAGCTACGTCGACGCGAGCCTGCGGTTCCCGCTGACGGAGCGGCTTTCGACCCGGCTGGTTTACCGCTACCAGAAGGAATCCATCCGCGACTGGCATTACCGAAATCTGGATACGACACCCGTGGTGCTGGGTGGCAATGGCGCCGCGGCGCTGCCGACCGCGCTCATGCTGGATGCCGGACCGCTGAACTACCGGGTGAACTGGTACGGTGTGATGCTTCAGCTGAAGCTGTGATCGCGCGGCTCCGACTCCACATGAAATCCAAGTTTCTCGCGCTCCTGGTTGCCGGCGGCGTCATCGCCGGCGCCTCATCCTTGCTGCTGGCGGCCGACGCCGGCTCCGGTCCCCGCGTCGTCAAGATTCGCGCGGGCGCGGACAACGTGATGAAGTTCGACGTCGCCAGCATCACCGCAGCGCCCGGCGAAACGATCAAGGTGGTCGTCACCAATGCGACCACGCTCCCGAAAAACGTGATGGGCCACAACTGGGTGCTGCTGACGAAGGGCACCGACCCGGTGGCCTTCGCCGCATCGGCGGCCGCGGACGCGAAGGACGGCTACATTCCGTCCAAGGCGAAGGATCAGGTGCTCGCGTTCATCGCGCTGCTGGGTCCGGACGAGGTGGGCGAGGTGACGTTCAAGGCGCCGGCCGAGCCCGGCGAATATCCCTTTCTGTGCACCTTCCCGGCGCACTGTCTCGTCGGCATGAAAGGCGTGCTGGTAGTGAAGAAGTAGGGAGCGGGAACAATCCAAAGCACACAGGGAGCGGCTCGCCACCGGTGCAGTTTGATCGTCACCGCGTGCTCCACCCTTGGTCGCTCACTGATCAGCCGACCCTCCGCCCCTCCGCCCCTCCGCGCCTCCGCCCCTCTGCCCCTCCGCCCCTCCGCGCCTCCGCGCCTCACTCCTCGCCCAGCAGCTTCCGGAATCGCGCCTGGAGTTCGTCGACGTCGCGAACGATCAAGCGCGAACCGTCGATCTCGATCAGCTCTTCGTCGCGCAGTTTTGCGAAGGTTCGCGAAAGCGTTTCGCTGCTGGTGCCGAGCTCCGCCGCGAGCACCCGTTTCGTGGAGCCAAGCGCAATCTCCACCCGGCCGACTGCGCCGCGCGGGCAATGCTTCACGAGCCAGTTGAGAAAACGCGTCTCCACGTCCTTCAACGTCAGGTCCTCGACCAATCCGACGAGCACGCGCAGGTGCTGGCTCATCGAGCCGAGCATCCGCAATCCCAGATCCGGCCGCCGGCCAATCAGCGCCAGAAACGGCGCCTTCGGCACCATCACCACGCTCGACGACTCGAGCGCGCGCGCGTTGGCGGGATAACCGCGCTCGCTCGCGAGCGACGCCTCGGCCAGTGATTCGCCGGGTCGAAACACATAGATGACCTGCTCCTTCCCGGTGGCGCTGACGCGGTGGACATTGATCGCGCCTTTCTGCACGACATAAAATCCCTCGGACGGATCGCCTTCGTGGAAAAGATACGAGTCCTTCGACAGCGTGCGCAAAACCGAGAACGCCGCGATCGCGTCGAGGTCACCGGGCGGAAGACCCGAGAACAACTGGCATGACCGCAGCGTTGCCGCCAACGCGGCGGTCCGGAGCGGAGTGATGTCGGAAGGCACGATCCCCGAGTGAACCGCGCCCTTCGCGTCCCGCCACCTCAAAATTTCGGGATGCACCGGTCGTGTCGGCAACTTCGGCGCAGGAATCCGGCATAGCGAAACGCGTGAGCGTTTCGTCTGTATGGCGAAAGCCTCACGGCTTCCGCTACACCGGCGTCCGGGTTCGAAACCGCCCCCCAATTCCCATCCCCTGTCCGCTTAGCCGTAATTATTCAGTCAACCGCGAAGATTGAAGGTTGGGGCATCCCGCCGCCATGCGCGGCTGCACGGCTGTTTTCGCAACGGGCCTTGCAATCAGCGGACTGACCCCGTGCGTCCGGCCCTCCTTTGGATCGTCCGAGAGGATTGGAAACTGCAATACCCGGTTCCTTGACAGGCTGATACGACGTTCCAAGTTGGCGGCATGGGGAAAGTCGTCGTCAAACTCAAGCTCACTAACCAGGCCGACCTCGTGCTCAAGCGCCGTCGGCTGCTCAAGGGTCGCAAGCCTCGCACGCTGGAAATCGAAGCTCTCGTCGATACCGGCGCAACCCGCCTCTACCTCAAGCCCAGCGTGCTGCGTGCACTCGGGCTGAGAAAAAGCGGCACGGTGAATTCCCGCACCACCAACGGCGACCGCCTGCGCAACGTTTATGAACCCGTGCATCTGGAGCTGATGGGACGTCACGGAGATTTTGGTGTCGTGGACATCGACGAATCCGTTCCGAACCTGCTCGGCCAGATCCCGCTCGAGTATCTCGATCTCGTAGTTGATTCTAAGGCCCAAGCCCTCCGCCCCAATCCCGCGCACGGCGACAAGCAGATGAGCGAAGAGTATTGAGAGGCCGGCCGGCTCCGTCCGGCCGGCTTCCCGCCATCAATCGGCGCATTCCGTTTTGTTTTTCAATGCGTGACTGGGACGGAACGAAGACTTGCGTCGGGGGCGAACTGGCATGACCGCAGCGTTGCCGCCAACGCGGCGGTCCGGAGCGGAGTGATGTCGGAAGGCACGATCCCCGAGTGAACCGCGCCCTTCGCGTCCCGCCACCTCAAAATTTCGGGATGCACCGGTCGTGTCGGTAACTTCGGCGCAGGAACCCGGCGTAGCGAAACGCGTGAGCGTTGGTCCGGATATCCGTCCCGCTTTCCAACAAAGCCCTTACCACCGGAGAGCATGACTTGATCTGCCGGAACTTATGAAGTTGTCTGCCATCGATGCACCCCTCCGCAGTAAGGCAGTCGAGTAAGGCCCAATAACACTGTTAGCGAAGAACACCCATGCACTCCGCGTCCGACATGAGAAGTCACTTGGAACACCGTAAATCGATTTTGCATGAGTTCGTGACTAATCGTCGCAGCGTTTCCCGTAACGGTGCGAATTGCTATTTCGACGCCACATTGATCACCTGCCGAAGCCTCTGGGCTTTGCTCGGCGTATCCTCGAATAGTCGAAGTGAGACGGACCTTAAGACGGCAGTCGGAACGAAGCTTTCGTTCGCAGATTTAGCTGCACGGTCGGCGCGCGATTGCCCTTGGCTGGAGATTCGGGCGAATATCGCGCCCGAAGTAGTTATCGAACCGTTTAGGTCCGAAGCTGAACTCGATACTCTTCCGGAAAAGAAGGAGATCGTTAAGGTCCTCGCCGCCGCCAACAAGTGTGTCGCGCATTTTGCTGATATTCTTCATCACGGCGTCGACGAATATGAGTTAGAAAGCGTAGCCCGAAGGCTGCTCGATGAAATCACCCGGCGAATCAAAATACCGGCCTAACCAGTCGCCACAGCGCAACGCCCACGGTCGGGGGCTTCGGCGACGCCAAGATTTCGTTTTCATGTTTGAATTGATCATCATCCCTCAGCCCAGTGGGCGTGGCTGACCTCGGACGTTGATATAGCCGAAAAAATGAATAAGCGCCGTAAGTGGGTTCTCACAGCCGCAGCAGTTTGTTTCGCAATTGTTCTCTTGTTCCCGCCATGGGAAGCAACGTCGGTATTCGCGGGCCAGACTTCGCCGCCATTTTCCGAAGGACACCATTTTGTGGGCAGAGCGGCACATTCATCGATTCGGCTCAGTCCTGATTCTTCCGCCACGTTCGAATACGTACATACGATCTTGTGGTGGCGGGTCGCGGTCTACCTTGCCTTAGTGGTGCTCGGTGCTGCCGTAGCGTGGCTGTGGACAGGAGCAATGAAGGAAGTCCAATGATCTCGTTTCAGAGGGCCGAACCGCCGCCAGCGCCAACGATCATGGCCGTTACCTCTCCTGCTGCGCAGGAGCCGCGCCAGCCGTAGGCGTGGCTCTCATCTTGAACGTTCGTTGCAAAAAAGACCACCTATGACAACTCCACCAAGCACACTGGAAGAAGCGTTCGCTCAATACCCCGAGACTCCACTCGTATCCGCAGAATTACGAAGTGCGGACGGCAAAGTGATCGCGAAAGGATCGGCGCTTCCTCCTGAGCCAGGGCGCAGGCTTACGTTTTATCCATTTCAGATCGAACAAGAGGGTACTCTGCTGGAGACTGCGAATATCCTGTTTCTGTGCGCGGATGCCAAAGAGATGTCGCTTGCCAAGGGGGAGAAGTGCCCGTGCTCAGGAATTGTTCACTACCATTTTGATCGGGCATAAGCCAAATGGGGGCAAACATGGGTGTCCGGTATTGCCATCATAGATACGCCTCCAAGCGCCGCTGGAAGTGCGGCAACGCGGCCAGCCAGGGAGTCTTATGCTCCAGGTAATACCGTACCAGCCGGATGAACTGGCAGGTCAATTGCGTGGCGTGGCGCACCATTGCCCGAGCCGGTGCACGGCATTCGGCGGATTGCTCTTGGGAGGCGAAACGACGGGGTCGGTTCGAACCGGCTGACCTCGGACCTGAGCTACTTTTTTCAGCGTGGTTCGCAAACACGTGGTCGTGTTTCAGTTCCATACATATAGTGGCGGAGGCATATTGAATGTTCAAGCACGTAATCGAACTATGCTGTCATGCTTTTTGTCATGCAGCGTCATGTATATTGTCATGTCGTGCGATACCAATGCGCTACGTTGCTGGCGAACGTGCGGGCGTTACTGGCGACCATAACCGAGTCCCTGTCATCCTCAACAGATCGGTGAAGTCTCCTCGACGCTACCTCTGGACCTCACGAGTGGACATGGCGAGCGGCCGGGATCGGAATCCGATGCGAAGAAGGGCCACGAGTCTGACGGCAGACTGCCGATTGCGCCGGAACTCGCAGGTGGGCGAAATCGCTAAAAAGTCGAGGACTAAGAAGCAAGAATCTCGTTTCATTCGCCAGCCACGCGAAAACCCGACACGTTTGCGTGTATATATAGGTAATCCTATGCCCCTCATCGAATCCGCCAATCCCGCCGATGTCGTTACCCCGCTCCAACCGCTTTTCCCAAAGGTGCTGAAGGCCGCCTACATGGTGGCGCCCGACCGTCAAAAAGAGATTACCGACGTCATGGCACGCCATAATCTCCGCATACAGCTTCACGAGAACACTGGTGAGTTCACGATGGAGGCGGTTGCGAGCCCGTTTTATCCCCGGTTGTCGGTCGGCCTCGGTTCGCTGGAACGCGTATGGGCCGCGGCGTTCGGTTACATCGTGCTTTTCGAGATTTCAGCGGAACAGCACCGTAAACGTCGCGCTGGCAAGCCAGTAGGCAAGGCATCTCATATTGCGCTGGTCGAGGCCACAACTCTGCTGAACTGGGCGTTCGTCGCAGCCCACGAGGGTGAGCGATTGCCGTGGCCCGATGCTCCGTCGCCATCTCATCCCTTTCCGAGCGCGGATTTGATGCGCAGTGTTGAGACCAATTTCATCGCGATGGTTGGATGGATGCTGCTCCACGAAATCGGGCACTTCGCGTGCGGCCATTGCGACCCGGTCGATTCGAGCGAGCCGGCGGTGCCGGTCGAAGCCCACCGCCGAGAGCACGAGGCCGATCATTGGGCTCATGCGCAAATGACCGCTGTTGCCGACCCCATGATTTGTCGCGGGAACATCTGCTCGATTCCGTTCGCGCTCGGCGTCATTGCCGGAATTAACCACCGGGCGACTGATTCTCACCCGTCCCTTGCGAACCGGCTCAAAAAATACATGACCGATTTCGCGAGCCCGCTCGCTGCGTCCCAACCGGACGTGCGTGCAACCGTCAACATGACGGCCGTCGTGCCTCTGCAAGCGCTCATCGCTCTCGGCGGAACTTTTCCGGCGAATCTCGCACCCTTTCCGGATCTCAACGGCTACCTCGAATGGTGGGAGCGAACGATGGAGTGACTAAGCGCGCCGGCATGTCATTCCCAAATGGCCGCAGCGCGCCTCGGCATCGGCTAAAGTCAGACCTCCTGACATAGCCCCCATCGAAAAGTCCGCTTTTTGGTCATTTGGGTGGGGTGGCGATCGAGAAGTGGAGGCGCAGACGCGAGCCCGGGAAGAAGGCCGGCGATCGGTTCAGCTCGTCACACAGGGCGGCAACGGCGCGACTGCGATGCGGGGAACTCAGCGGCTGCAAGCGCACGCGTAGCTCGAGTTCGGTCACCTCGAGATCCGCTGCACTGGCCAGTGCCGACTGGATGAGCGTGCGGCCCTCCTGGGCGGCGCGGCGGTAGTGGGGCTGGATCATCGTGACCAAGTCGCTCTCGGCTTGATAGGCGACCATTTTGATCAGGTTCATCAAGTGCTGGCGTTCGGGTGCCAGTCGCATGGTCTGTTCGCGAACGGCCTCACGCACGGGCACGCGGGCGGGCAGCTCCGCGCGCCGCGCTTGGAGTTCCTTGAAGCGCTGGAGCGCGGCGCGCACGGAGCGGGCCAAGGGCGTCTGGACGTTTTTCAGGCGACGCAGCGTGACGGCGCCGGCCTCGCCTTCGAGTTGGACGAAGGCGGCCAGGCCGTATTCGGCTTGCAGGCGCAGCAGCTCGGCCCGCGCGGCGCGGATCGGGCCATCGAGGGCCTTGCGGGCCGGGTTGGGCACCTCGCGGGCGGGATCGTCGGGAAGGGCATCGTGCTCGACCAGGGCGTCCAGGGCGTATTCATCGGAGAGATACTTGAAAAAGTTTTCCTGCCGCCAGCGCTCGAACATGCGATAGGCGACCGCGAAGGCGGACAGATCGCGGCGGGAGGTGAGGATGGGCGTCTGATGTCCGCTCTCGCGCCGGCGTGTGACTTGGCGCAAGCGCAGCTTGCCGCGCAGCAGCCGCACCTCCTGATCGGCCAGCTCGTAGGTGATGCGACGGCCGTCCAGCCGGCCGGTGTGCGGTCGGAAGTGGTTGCGGGGCACCGCAGGAGAGCGGCCCTTGCGATAGGTGAGCACGTCGCAGCCCTGCGCGATCAGATCGAAAAACAGCTTCGGGCTGTAGCCACCGCGATCGAAGACGACGGTGACGCGACGCGGGCCAAGCAGGGCGCGTATTTCCTGCAACACGACCGGCAGCATCTTGACCAGGCCGGCATTCGCCTCGGCGGTGACGACAAAGAGCGGATCGCCGCGCTGGTCGTTGACCCAGTAGTCTGTCGTCGCCGGCACGGCCAGTCGGCGCTGTGGCGCGAACGCCTTGGGGAGGGTGTGCTTGCCATGGTAGACGCGGACGTGGCCGTCCACGTAGAGGAAGCCCAAGGCTTGGCCGCGCTGGGCGATGCGGCGTTCGGCCAGGGCCCGGCCAAAATCGGCCGCTCGGCCCGCGGCGGCCAGGCGGGCGAGTTTGCGCCGGAGGGTCTTCACCTCGGGCGCCCGATCCAAACCGAGGATACAGCCCAAGGCGCCGGGCGAGTGTTCCTTGAGCGCCTCGGGTCGCTTGAGCCGCAGAAGCGCCATCAAAAGCATCGTCAGCAAGCTGGTGCGCAGGCCGTAGAAAGCGGGTGCGAGCGTGACGTAGATGTCGCGGGCGCACTCGAACACGCCGCTGGCGAGCAGGGGCGCGACGGCCAGCAGAACTCCGGCGCGCGGCACGGAGCGCTCGGAGCGGAACAGCGGCGCGGCGTCGTCCAAGAAGCCCAAATACGCCATCAGCCGATCGAGTCGCCGGTCCGCCGGATCGTGATCGAAGGAAATCGCCTCCTCCTGTTCCGCGCAAACAGCGGACAGGTTTGGTCCGCACCCTGGCTCGGCCGCGGGCACGACCGGCGGTGGCGGCA
>JAUSID010000095.1 GCA_030648295.1 Opitutaceae bacterium
ATACCGGAATCTCGCCGCAGACCCGGCCCGCGCCGCCGACGTGACGGCGCTGAAACGTTTGCTGGAAAAAAATCCCCGGCTCGCCGGGCCGGTGCCGGCGGACGCGCAGGCGGAACGCAAGAACAGGAAAAAATGAACCGCCGACATCGCCCCGCTTTCCTTCAAGTTGTCCGCCTCGGCTGCCTGGGCTTCGCCGCCGTCCTCGTGGCCCGCGCGGCGGTGCCGGCCGCACCGCGGCCGAATATCGTGTTCATCCTCTCCGACGACCAGGGCTTCGCCGACATCGGCTATCACGGCTCGGAAATCGCGACGCCGCATCTCGATCGACTTGCGGCGTCAGGCGTGAAGCTCGAGTCGTTCTATGTGCAGCCGGTCTGCACGCCCACGCGGGCGGCGCTGATGACGGGGCTTTATCCGATGCGGCTGGGGCTGCAGCTCGGCGTGATTAAACCGGAGTCGCAGCACGGATTGCCGCTGACCGCACGGACGTTGCCGCAGGCGTTGCGGGAGGCGGGTTACTTTACCGCGATTACGGGCAAGTGGCACCTGGGTAACGGCGGCCCTGCCTATCTGCCAACGGCGCGTGGATTCAATCACCAGCACGGGTTTTATCTCGGCTCGACGGATTACTTCACGCACGAGCGCGACGGGGGACTGGACTGGCACCGCCAGGATCGCGCGTTGCGACAGGAGGGATACACGACGGATCTGATTGCCGCCGAGGCGGTCCAGATCATCGAAGCGCACGGCGGCCAGCGGCCGATTTTCCTGTATGTCGCCTTCAATGCTCCGCACACGCCGCTGCAGGCGACCGAGCCGTACCTCGCGCGTTACGCCAAGCTCCCGGAGAAGCGTCGCGCCTACGCGGCGATGGTCACGCAAATGGACGACGCGGTGGGGCGAGTCGTCGCCGCGCTGGACCGGAAGAGGCTGCGCGAAAACACACTCATTGTTTTCTCCAGCGACAACGGCGGGAATCTGCCGGCCGCGAGCAATTCGCCGCTGCGCGATCAAAAGGGCAGCGTGTATGAGGGCGGCGTGCGCGTGCCTGCGTTCGCCACGTGGCCCGGACGGCTGCCGGCGGGCACAACCGTGACGCAGCCGCTGCACATGACGGACTGGCACGCCACGCTGCTGCGTCTCGCCGGCGCCAAGGCGGCGGCCGGGGTCACGCTCGATGGGCGCGACTTGTGGCCGGCGCTCAACGGCGATCCGCGTGCAATCCACGACGAGATCCTGATCAACGCCGCGCCGGGCACCGGCGCACTTCGTCGCGGCGACTGGAAGCTGATCGTCAATGGCCACCTGCGTTTCAAGGGTGGGACGCCCGACGCGAAGTTTTCGTGGGCGGATTTGTTGCGTGAATCGAAACTGCCGGTGGAGGACGCGAAGCGGCAGCAGGTGGAACTGTTCAATCTCGCCGACGATCCCGCGGAAAGCCGCAACCTCGCGGCGGAGAAGCCGGAATTACTCCGCGAGTTGATGGCGCGCTACGAGTCCTACGCGCGACAGGCGGCGCCACTCGTGGGCGGCGACAAGCCGGGCGATTTCAAAGTGCCCGCCGTCTGGGGCGAAACCCGCTGAGCGGACGCCGCGTTGATCGCCACTGCCGTTCAGGGCGGACCTGATGGCTCGCTGCGCTCTCGCCGCTACGAAACGGGCAGAAGAAGTGGTCTGAGAACGCCCTTTGCCTGCGCATGAGGATCAGCCCGTGATATCGTCGCAGCTATCATTTCACTACGTCGCGGATGAATGTTACAACCGGTTATTATTAAGTTGAATAATATACAGATATTGCATCTAGTATCTTTTCACTACGATGCCACGTCCGCCGCTCGATCCCAACCGGGTTGCCCTGCGACTTCAGACGGAGGGCGTTACATCGGCGCGTTCGATCGCCACGGCGCTGCGCATCAGTCCGGCGACATTGAATCGGTGTATTGGATTGCTGGGACCGGCGGTCGAACGGATTGGGGCGGCACGGTCGACCCGTTACGCGTTGCGCCGGACGGTGAGGAATCTAGGCGACCGGTGGCCGATTTATCGGATCGGAAATGCTGGCCGGCCGCGGGTGTGGGGAGAGTTGCGAGCGCTGCACCGCGGCTTTCGCTTTGTGCCGGCCGAGCCAGCGCCCGCGTGGATGCAACGCGAGTACATGGATGGCCTGTTTTCCGGGCTGCCGTTCTTTTTGCAGGACATGCGGCCGCAGGGATACATGGGTCGGGCGATCGCCCGTGACGTGGCGGCGCGCCTTATGGTGCCGCCGGATGTCCGCCAATGGAACGACGACGACGTACTTTCGTACCTGTTGATCGAGGGCTTCGACTTGCCGGGAGATTTCGTCGTGGGCGATCGCGCGCTGGAGCGAGCGGTCCGGCTGGCAGACGATCCGGCGGCCGGTGCGGTCGCGGAGGCGAACCGATCGCGCTCGTATCTGGAGCAGGCCGCGGCGGCACAGCGCGGCGAAGTGGTGGGATCTTCGGCCGGCGGTGAGCAGCCGAAATTCCTGACCACCGTGCAGCGGGCAGGCGGCGGGGTTGCGTCGGTCATGGTCAAGTTTTCCGCGGCCGAGGCGTCATTGGTGTCGCAGCGTTGGGCCGATCTGTTGAGGTGCGAGCATCTGGCGGCTGAAACAATGCGGGCGCGGGGAATTACGTGCGCAGCGACACAGGTGATCGAAGCGGGCGGCCGTTGTTTCCTGGAGATCGAGCGTTTCGACCGGGTGGCCGTGGCAGGTCGCCGCGGCGTGATCAGCTTGGGGACAATCGAAGACGCGCTCCTGGAGAGGAGCTCGGCGGACTGGGCTGCGGGGGCCGGGATGCTGGAAGAGGGCGAATGGATCACGAGCGCCGAGGCTCGCGCTCTCCGTTGGATTTGGTGTTTCGGCGACCTGATTGCGAACACCGACATGCACCGCGCGAATGCGAGCTTCTGGTTTGGCGATGAGTTGCCGTACCGGCTGACGCCATTTTACGACATGCTGCCGATGCTGTACGCGCCGGGGAGTCAGGGCGAACTCGGTGCGCGTAATTTCGCGCCCAAGCCGCCGCTGGCGCATGTGGCCGAGGTGTGGAGCGACGCCGCGGCGGGTGCCGTCCAGTTCTGGCAGCGCGTCGCCGACGATGAGTGGGTGTCGGAGCCGTTCCGGCTGATCGCCGCGACGAACCGTGAGATTGTGCGCAGGCTGGCGGAGCGATTGGGGTGAGGGTCGGCGGCGAAGACGCGCTGCGCACCCATGCTGAACCACGGCCCCACCTCCGCTCGCGTTGCTCGCTCCGTCGAACCCGCGACCCCCAGATCCATTCTGCTGGCCAGCAGAATGCTCTAACCAACCTGCGCCAATTGCCGAAGGCATTTGGCGACGATTTCACATTTTACGCGATGGCCCGACCCGGATTTGTAGTAGCGTTCCCGCCTCATCGCATCGGCTCGGGTGGGGTATGACTCCCAATGAGCGACATAGGGTTCGCGAATCTTCTCTCTTGTCGTGCGCGTCGTTCCTTCGCCGTGCATCCGATAGCGTCGAATGAGATTATCCGTGTGCCCGACATACGACCGGCCCGTGCGCAGGCAAACCAGCACGTAGACGAAATACATGAGCTAAAATTGGGGCGGCCAACGGGACTCGAACCCGCGACCCCCAGATCCACAATCTGGTGCTCTAACCAACTGAGCTATGACCGCCGTAAGGGTTGGGCAAATTCGTCGCCGGTTTCATGGCTGTCAAACCCTTCTTCATTGCTCAAGCGCGGCTCCGTTTTCAGGACCCAGATCCATTCTGCTGGCCAGCAGAATGCTCTAACCAACTGAGCTATGATCGCCGTATAGGGTCGGGGAAATTCGCGTCCGTGATCTGCGGTGTCAACCTGATCTTCACGATCGCGTCGCGCCGCGTGCCATCATCGCGCTTCGCTCACGCATTCGCACCTTTCGTGCGGCGTTCTCGCGCTGCGTCAGCCGCCGCGGACAAAAAAAGCGCGCCTCGCGGGCGCGCTGGAAGTTCGCTGAATCGATCTCGAAATCAGTGCGTGCCCTGCGTCTTCGCGGACTCGATTTCCTTCGCGGGCGTGGCGGCGGGGACCGCCGGAGCCGCCGGCGTCGTTTTCACGGGCTCGTTCTCGGCTTCCTGCTGGGCCTTCTTGAACTCCTTGACGGATTGACCGAGGCCTTTGGCCAGCGACGGCAGTTTCGAACCGCCGAAGAGCACGAGGAGGATGATCAGAATGACGATCAGCTCAGTCGGACCGAGGCCGAAGACGGCAAAAACTTGGGTCGAATACGCCATAGCGGGTGCAACGTAGGCTCGCCGGAGGGGCTGTAAAGAGGGAAAGCGTTTTCTTCAGGGGGCGTGCCACACAACCTCATCGCCGGGCGACGGTTGCCCGGAAATGACTGTGGCCCCGAGCGTGCGACCGCGCAGCTGGCGCGAAGCGCGGAGTTGCGCCGTGTCCCGCAGATCAAGCGTGCGCGACGTCAGCTCCGTTCCTTCCGCCAACGCCGCGGGCGGAGCATCGGAACCGAGGTCGACGAACGCGAACCCGCGCGCCGGATCGACCGCGAGGACGCGGCCGACAATCAGCCGCGGACTGGGCGAGAAGGTCCGGGTCGCCGCCGGTGTCGCGGTCGCGGCCCGCGGTGGCGATGAACGCCGGACGATCCGGATGTGCTGGCAGCCGTACGCGAAAACAGAAACCGCCAGCAGCGTGAGCAGTCTGGCGGTCGTGTTCATCAATTCGCGGCGCGGGGATAAACGCCGCGCGTCCCGGCTCACATCTTCGGCGCGGGGAAACCAAGCCCGCCGGGCAGGCTGCCCGCGTGGTGCGCGCCGGACAGCGGTCCGCCGCCGGGCGCGGGCGAACCCGGCGGCCGCGCCGTCGCGGCGACCTTGAGGAGATTCTGCGCGTTGTCGATTTGCTCGGCGTCGAAGAATCCGTGCAGCTGCCGAATCCGCGTCGGGTGCCGCATCTTGCGCAGCGCCTTGGCCTCGATCTGGCGGATGCGCTCGCGCGTCACCTTGAACTGCTTGCCGACCTCCTCGAGCGTGCGGCTGTAGCCGTCGATCAGCCCGAAACGCAGCGACAGGACGCGGCGCTCGCGTTCGGTCAACGTATCCAAAACATCGATAATCTTTTCGCGCAGCAGCGAGTACGCCGTCATGTCGTACGGATTCTCGGCCGACTTGTCCTCGATGAAATCGCCGAAGCTGGTGTCGTCACCGTCGCCCACCGGCGACTGGAGCGAGATGGGCTGCTGCGCCATCTTCATGATCTGCTGGACGCGCTCGACGGGGAGGTTCATCTCGTCCGCGACCTCCTCCGGCGTCGGCTCGTGGCCGTATTCCTGGAGGAGCTGCTTCTGCACCTGCATGACCTTGTTGAGGGTCTCGATCATGTGCACCGGGATGCGGATGGTGCGCGCCTGATCCGCGATCGAGCGCGTGATCGCCTGCCGAATCCACCACGTGGCGTACGTGGAAAACTTATACCCGCGGCGGTACTCGAATTTCTCGACCGCCTTCATCAGGCCCATGTTGCCCTCCTGAATCAGGTCGAGGAAGGAGAGGCCCCGGTTCGTGTATTTCTTGGCGATGGAAATGACGAGGCGGAGATTGGCCTCCACCATCTCGGTCTTCGCCTTGTGCGCCTCGCGCACGTGAATCATCGTCTGGGCGACGACCTTCTGCAGTTCGTCGGGCGTGATTCGCTGCTGGGCCTCGATCTGGCGCAGCCGCGAGTGCACGGCCTTGGTGTCGATGGCGGCATCCTTCTTCGTTTTCGGATGCTTGGCGCGTTCGACCTGCTGGTGGAGCGAATCGATTTCCTCGAGGGTGGGGCGGAGCTGCTCGAGGTATTCCTCGTACACCTTCAGCTTGAAATAAAACTTGGCGAAGAAGGAACGCAGCACGGTCTCGCGCTTCCGGAATTTCGAATGGACCTTCTTCTTTTCCGCCTCGCCCCGGGCCTTCAGGTATTCGTCCCACGCCTCGGCGACCGAGCCCTCGGACTTCTGCGTGTTCTCCACCAGCTTCGGCAGCGATTTGAAGTACGCCTCGCGCGAATCGATTTTCTTGTCGATCACGATGCGGTCGAAGCGCTCCTCGCGGTTGAGCAGCTTGGCCCCGAGATTGCCAATGTACGCGCCGATCGCCGCCGCCTGGAACAGCGCCTCCTGCGCCCGCAGTTCCGCCGTCTCGATCCGCTTGGAAATCTCAACTTCCTGCTCGCGCGTCAGCAGCGGGACCTGGCCCATCTGCTTGAGATACATCCGGACGGGATCGTCCAGAATGTCGTTCTGCGAGGAGCGCGATTCCTCCTCCTCGGCCTCCTCCTGCCGCTGCTTGTAATCCTCGACCTGATCGGGCTCGAGAATCTCGATCTCCAGGTTCTGAAGAATCGAGAGGACGTTATCGATTTCCTCCTGGTTCTCGACCGACTCGGGCAGCGCCTCGTTGATGTCGTCGAAGGTCAGGTAACCCTGTTCCTTTGAAAGCCGGATGAGTTGCCGGATTTTTTCATTAATACCGCCGCCCGCAGGCAGTTCGGCGACGGCTGTTTCGGGACCGGACGCGGGGGTCTTTGCCAGTACGGCCTCGACGGCTTCGGACTGGGCGGAATCTGCGGCGGGCTTGGCTTTTCGCGACATGTGTAGGGAGAGACCGGAGGGAACGAGGAACCCGGGAATGGTCAAACCGCCGGCGTCAAAACGAGCGGCTGGCGCAACTGTCGGTGTAGCTCCGAGCGTTCTTTCAAGAGTGAAATTGGGTCAGATTCAATGTCCGCACGGGTATTGGCCAAAGCAAGTTCTATTTCCCGCAGCCGCGGCTCGAGCGCACGGGTGCGGAGTTGGCGCAATCCCTCCTGTGCGATTTTCCTCGGATCCTCGATGGCCGGCGTCTCGAACAGGAGCGCGGCGACAAGTGCTCGCTCCTCCGGCGTTTCCAACAATGTATCCAGATGATCACGTCCGGGCCACGCGTCATGTTCGAACTCGCCCAGGAACCGATTCAACAGCACGCCGGCCGTGTGGCCCATGTCGATCCAATCGTGCTGGAGCGCATGGCTGAGCGGTTTGCCCAGCGCTTCGAAATGGAGGCAGAGGAGCAACAGGTGCTGTTCCGATGTCTGCGCGCCGGTGGGTAGCGGCACCGGCTGGGTGGGCGATTCGGAATTGGGCGCCGGACGCGCGGCGCTCTGACGATACTGGCGGGCCAGGAAGGATTCGAACTCGCGCTGCAGGACATTCGGCAGCAGCCCGAGGTTGCCGGATGCCTCACGCAGAAGGTTCGCGCGGCCGACGTCGCTTTCGTTGGCGGCGATGATCTCGACGACCTGTTGCGCGGCGCGGGCGCGCTGCTCAGCGCTTGCCTTCGCCGGCGCCGGCAGAAACGCGCGGCAGGCAAACTCCACGGCGGACTGACTTTGCCGCCGGACCTCCTCGTAGGCGGCCAGCCCGCGTTCCAGGAAGAGCAAATCAGGATCCATTTTCTCGACGCCCGCGAGCGTGAGGAAGCGCACCTCGAGCCCGGCCTTCAGCGCCATGGGCAGGAACCTGAGCGCGGCTTTCTGGCCGGCCGTGTCACTGTCGAAGAAACATTCGACCTGCGAATGATAACGCCGGAGGAGGGCGAGCTGTGACTCGGTGATCGACGTACCCTGCGGCGCGATCGCGGTCTTGAGCCCGGCGCTCCAGCAACGCAGCGCGTCGAGCTGGCCCTCGACCAGCACGAACGGCCTGCCCTCGCCCACGGAGGTTCGCGCCCGGTCCAGGTTGAAGAGCAGGTTGCCCTTCGTGAAAATCGGCGTCTCGGGCGAATTGACGTATTTCGCCTCGCGCGCCGGATCGTCCGCCGGCGTCAGCTCCGTCTGCCGCGCCGTGAACGCGACCACCCGGCCCTGATGATCGCGGATCGGGATCATCAACCGGCCGCGAAACCGCGAACGCAAGGAACCGAGCGTGAGCGCCGCACCCTCGTGGATGAAGAACAGCCCGCAGCGGCGCAGCGCCTCTTCCGAGAATTTCTTGCGCAGGAGCAGCGCACCCAGCCCGCTGCCCGCCGCATCCGCCGCGCCAATCTTGAATTCGTCCGCCACCTCGATCGGGAACCGCCGCTTCTCGAGCCAATACTGCCGGAAGAACGTACCCGTCGCGTCGTTCGCCTTCAACGCCTGGTGGAAATGCTCCGCCGCCTGATCGTGCAAATCGAATATTTCCTGCCGCAGCGACCGTTCCGCCGGACTCGGACCGCCCGTTCCCTCCTCGTATTCGATCACGATCCCGAAACGTTTGCCGAGCGCTTCGACTGCCTCGCTGAAATTCAGCTGTTCAGTCTCACGGACGAACGTGATGAGATCGCCCGCCTTGCCGCACCCGAAACATTTGTAGAACCCCTTGTCCGCATCGACGTGGAACGAGGGCGTCTTTTCGTTGTGGAACGGGCACAAACCCTTCAGCCGGGCGCCGCCCGCCTTGCGCAAGGTCACCACGCGCGAAACGACGTCGGCGAGATTCACCCGCAGCTTCAGGTCGCGGACACACGTGGGCTTGATGCTGGGCATGGAGCTGGCAGGCGCTGCCGACCCGTGCCGCATGCGTTTCGTGGCTCTTCAACCAAGACCGAACCGAAGCCTTGCCGCGCGCGCCGAAAAGGGGTGCTGCAGGAATTCGTTTACGACTCGGACGAAAAAGCCGGATGGAGAGAAACGCGATGCGGCAATTGTGCCGGCGAAGAATGCACTTTCAACTGGCGCACCCGGGTGTCAAGTTTCGCGCCCCTCCTGGCGGTCCCACCTTCTCATCCCGGTCATTGCGAGCCACGAACAACAAACCAAATCCGGCGCTGCCTCGCGGCCGACGGCTCCCACCGATGATGTCGCAATCGATGAAACTTCACTCGCTGCCAGGCGACAAATCAGCCATGCGCTTGCTTACGCTCCTGTTCCTTTGCTCGGTCGGCTTCGTTTCCCCGCTTCTCGTCGCCGCGACTGCCGGCCAAGCGGGATCGAAGGGTGCACCGCAGGAACCGGTTTGGGAAGCGCTGCTGCCCCGAATCGACGAGGAGTCGTATGTGGCGAAGGTCGAGGCGCTGATTTCCGCGTTCGAACGCTCCACCGGCCGGAAGCTGCTTCCCGGTGAGAAGAAAAAGGTCGGCGTGAAGGTTTACACCGATTCCGGGCCGGGGATGGCCACGCCGGTGCCTCTGGTCAAGGCCGTGATCGCATCGCTCGAGCGCCGCGGGTTTGACCACAAGAACATTTTTCTCGTCGGCCTCAACGCGCTCCGGCTGCGGATGACCGGCTACCTGCCCTCACTCGTGTCCGGCTCCACGCCGTTCGCCGGCAATCCCGTCTATGTCCTCGAGTCGGGCCGCTACTACGACCCGGTCTGGTTCTACGATTCGCCGCTCCCGCAGCGCTTCGATCCGATCTTTGCCACTCCCGATGCGGGCGGCGTCAAGGGTGTCTCGCCCGACTCGACGAAGGACGAGGATCGAAAGAGTTTCCTGGCGACGCCCCTGTTTCTCGACGCGGACTTCTGGATCAACCTGCCAGTTTACACCGATCATCCAACGCTCGCGATCAACGGCGCGCTGGTGAATGCGACACTCTGGAATGCATCGAACACGGCGCGGTTTTTCCGTTCGCCGGCCAACGCGCCGGCGGCGGTCGCCGAGATGAGCGCGATTCCCGAGTTGCGGCAGACCTGGATGTTCACGCTCGCGAGCCTCGAACATTATCAGTTCATCGGCGGTCCGTTCTTCAACTCGCTTTACACCGTCAGTGAGCCGCTCGTGTGGCTCAGCAATGATCCCGTGCTGATGGACGCATTGATGCGCGACCGGATGAATGAGCGCCGCAAGAAGAATGGCTTCGAACCGATCAACGAGGAGATCCGCACGCTGGAATTCGCGGAGACGCTCGGCGTCGGTTCGACGCGAACCAAGGACGCAAAGATCGTCCGGGTCGAGTAGCACCCCGTCGGGACGTGTGCCAAAGGTCTGGGGGGCGCGAACAATTTCTTGCGTACTCGAGTCCCGTCCCCGACGGGCTGCTGGATCGCGCTGCGCGCGATCAGGGCCGAGGTCGGGCTTCCGCACACTACCTGAGGGCGGGGCATTCTTCTATTCTCGACCGGCTAATTTCGCCGCGACCGCAACGCGCATGGACGAAAACAGACAAACTCCTGGCAACTTCCCACTTGCCGGATGCTCGGACCTGCGCCCAATTGTCTCTGCCACCGATGGGTTCATCCGCGTATCTCCCTTTTCTGATTCAGGCCGTACTGGCCGCCGGCATCACGGGCGGCGTGATTGGCGCGAGCCATCTGCTTGGCCAGCGGTTCAAGAAGAATAAGATCAAGGATTCGGCCTACGAGTGCGGTATCGCGGCCGAAGGCTTGGTGCACACGCGGTTCTCGGTGAAATTCTACCTCACGGCGCTGCTCTTCATGCTGTTCGACCTCGAGGTCGTGATCCTGATCCCGTGGACATTCATCTACCGCGAATTTCTGGCCAACCAGATCGCGATTCTCGGTCCCATTATGTTCTTCCTCTTCGTGCTCGTTCTCGGACTTTTCTACGAGATCAAGAAGGGCGCGCTGCAGTGGGAGAAGTAAGCCGCCGGCAAACACCAGAACGGTGAAACGGCAAAAAGAAGAAACGCCGCCAAACGGCAAAGAGAAGAAACCGCAAAAAGAAGAAACTTCGCCTGCCCCTGCATTGAGGTGTCGAGCCGCTGGTTTCTTATTTCCGTCCTTTCTCCTTTTTGCGGTTTTCTGAATCATGCGGCTCGATCGGATCATTGCCCGCAGCCGGATTGTTGACCTGCGCAGCCTCGACCTCGAGGGCGCGTTGCAGGAACTGCTCGACGTCTGCGTCAAAAATTTTCCGGACCTCAAGCCGGAGACGCTGCTCAAGGGCCTGCTCGCGCGCGAAAGCACGATGACGACGTACCTCGGGTACGGCGTCGCGCTGCCGCACGTGCGGGTCAAGATGAGCCGCCGGTACATTCTCGCCATCGGCCGCAGCCGCGTCGGCATCCGCCACGACGGCGCGATGGCCGACGAGCGTGTGCACCTGATCGTGATGCTGATCGCGGGCGAAAACGCGCGCGACTACCTCCAGGTGCTGGCGTCCCTCGCGCGGCAGGTGAAGGATCAGGAACTCGTCGACAACCTGGTCAACGCCCCCGATCTCGATGCGCTCTACGAGCGGCTGATCGGCGGTTTCGGCGGCTTGCGCGCCGTGCAGGCCCAGCAGAACCGCGTCAACCGGCTGATGTTTCGGGAGGCCGAGCGCGTGGCGCATGGCGCCGATTGCAGCGCGATCATCGTATTCGGCGACACCTTCATCGGCGGCATCCAGCCCGGCGTGCTGCGCTCGAAGTTGAAGACCATTCTCGTCACGCGCACGTCGCTCGAGACGAGCGATGACGAGCGCGAATTCAGCGAGACGATCCAGGTGCGCTCGTTTTCGAACCAGCGGCTGGCGCAGCTGCGCAGCGCGATGCTGGTGGCGCTAACGCGCGGCATCGTGACTTTCACCGATCGGATTTGCGGCGTGGGCGGCATCACCGGCAGCAACCAGTTCGACACGCTCGTGGTCGTCGACATCGAGCGCGAATTCCAGACGCTGCTCACCGGTTCGACGGCGGACCTGCTGCCCGAGGACGTGAAGCCCGAGGTGCTGGAACGGGTGATCGCGGTGGCGACCGAGCTCGCGGTCGAGGGCCGCGAGGGCCGCCCGGTCGGCTGCCTGTTCGTCGTGGGTGACACGGACAAGGTGGGTTCGCTTTCCAAGCCGCTCGTCTTGAATCCATTTTATGGTTACAAGGAGGAGGATCGCAACATCCTGAATCCGTTCATGGACGAGACGGTGAAGGAGTTCTCCTCGATCGACGGCGCATTCATCATCCGCGGCGATGGCGTGGTTGAATCGGCCGGCAGCCTGATCCAGGCGACGGACAGCACGCACGAACTCCCGAGCGGGCTGGGCAGCCGGCACGCCGCGGCCGCGGCGATCAGCGTGGCTGCCAATTGCATTTCCATCGTGGTGTCATCGAGCACCGGCCAGGTGACGCTTTTCCGCCGCGGCGTCATGCTGCCGTTGACGGAAAAACGCCGCTAAGGCGGCGTTTTCGGTTTCGCGTTTCGGGTTTCGCGTTTCGCGTTTCGCGTTTCGCGTTGGTCCATCGGATTCCGGGATTTGCGTCGGTTCCAAGTATCTGGCATTTGGCCGGCACAAACGTCTTGCCGAACGCGAAACTCGAAACCGGGAACCCGAAACTTTTGCCGCCAAGATTCCTATTGCACCGCACTGACGAGTGTCTTTCCTGACCCCTCAACCCATTTCATTCATGCAAGAACAAGTCATCCTGGAGTGCACCGAGGCCCGCAAAGAGGGGAAGCCGGTGTCCCGTTACCTCACGAAGCGCAACAAGAAGACCGTCACGGAGCGGATTGAAAAGAAGAAGTACAACCCGCACTTGAAGCGACACACGCTGCACAAGGAAATCAAGTAACACGAGTTGCAGCGGCGATATCCGTCGCGCTTCCTCCGATGCCGGGCTGCACGCCCGGCATTTTTATTTGGGTTGGAGGTGAGGGCGTCCCGTCGAACGACGTCGCGATTTTCGAACGAAGACGGGCTATACAGGGACGGGCTGCATGTCCGAACCAGCCATGATTGCGGGCGAGACGCCCGCGCTCCCAGGACGAGCCACTCGACACCCGCAACTGAATCACCGCCTCACCGCGCCACTGTCTCACCCCCTCACCGATCATCCGACCATCTGTTCATCTGACCATCGCATGCAGGCGAGGACCCGCCTTCGCCGGAGGCTACGGCGGGCAGGCTGCCCGCGCTGCCAGGACGGACTGAAGGTGACCGCGCTGCCCGCAGCGACCGGCTAACTCGTTTTCCGATCGTGACCCGGGCCGTGATGGCCCGGGTGCTGGCCCTGCTGTTGCTGCCGCCGGGCGGCCCGCCAGCTTTCGCGATGCTTCCGAATCCAATCGAGCAAGGCGCGTTCGAAACCGATGTCATACCCCAAACGCTCCGACTCGAGCCACTTGTGCTTTAGGATCTCCTCACGCTCGGCCAAAAATTCTTGGTAGAGGCTGGACTGTTTTACGAACTCCCGGGAAGCCGAAGGCTCTTGGGCAGGATGCGTCATGCTTCAGCGGTGTAAAATGGGAGCGCTGCCATGCCTGTCAATGCCCGCAATTTATCCTAACTTCACATGCGGACCGCAGCCGTCCGACTCAACTGCTCGAGGAGGGTTGCAGCGATTTCGCGAAAAACCTGCGCGGCGACACTCTCCGGTGCGGTCACGACGATGGGCGCGCCGGCATCTCCACCCTCGCGAATTTCCGGAATGAGCGGCACCTGGCCGAGCAGCGAAGTGCCGAGTTTTTCCGCCGTGATCATCCCGCCACCGCTGCCGAACAGCATGTGTTTTTTCCCCGCCGGGTCCGTGAAGTAACTCATGTTCTCCGCGACGCCGAGGAGCGGCACGTTGACTTTTTGGAACATGAGCCCGCCCTTGCGCGCGACGTTGGTGGCCGCTGGCTGCGGGGTGGTGACGATTACGGCGCCGTCGAGAGGCAGCGTCTGCACGAGCGAAAGCTGCGCGTCGCCGGTGCCGGGCGGCAGGTCGATCAGAAGCACGTCAAGTTCGCCCCAGCGCACGTTCTGAACGAACTGCTGGACTGTTTTCATGATCATCGGTCCCCGCCACACGACCGGTGTGTTGTCATCAACCAGAAACCCCATGCTCATCACCTTCACACCATATCTCTCCATCGGGAGCAGCATCGCTTCGGGACCATTGCCCTCCACTTCAGGGCGCCCCGAGATGCCCATCATCAGTGGAACGCTGGGGCCGTAGATATCGCAATCCATCAAGCCAACCCGGCCGGATCGACCGGCCTGCTCGAACACCTGCGCGAGCGCGCATGCCAGATTGACCGCGAACGTGCTCTTGCCGACGCCACCCTTGCCCGAGGCGATTGCGACCGCGTGCTTGATCGTGCGCGGCGCTGCGGTTGTGCCCGCGATGTTGCCGCCGGCCGGCGCAGCCGGCGTTTTGGCGGGCGCGACGGAGATCTCCACGATGGTGTCCTTCACGCCCGGGATCGCCCGGAGGCATTGCTCCACCTCGTTCTTCAACTGTACCGGCATTTTCGGATCACTGCTCGTCAGTGCGAGTGACACCTTGACCGTGCCGTCGACGAAGCCCGCGGAGCGTACCAGGCCGAACGAGACGATGTCGCGGCTGAAGCCGGGGTACTTCACCTGTTTGAGATGCTCTTTGATTTGTTCGGGCGTCACGAGGAGGGAGTAAGATTGTGAGCAAATAAGAGTTGTTATGCCGCGGCGCGGAGCAAATAGAAATGCGGTCTCGCTGTTCTTCGTGTCATCACGCGGGGGCAGCGCGGCGGCGGAGATCGAGTTCCCGGACTTGAGTTGCGTCGTCGCGCGTCCGCCGCGATGACAACGTCCATCATCGCCGTCCGCCGTTTACCACCCATGACCCGTCTACTCCGCCTTTTCCTGTTCGCCGTGTTGAGTGCCACCGCCGTCGTCGCCCAGCGCGACATCGGTCGCGTCGATGTTCTCGTGGATAAGAACACGCTCCCGGTGCGCGTCTCCGCGAACACGCCCGAGTTGAACACGCTGGCGCTGCTGGCGTTCAACTCGCATGGCCGCTACAAGCTCGTGGCGAGCGGCTTTACGTTCGACATCAAATTCAGCGCCATGAGCGCCAACCAGGTGCGCGTCGACATCAGCCGGGCGCCGTCCGGGACGGCGGTGTCATCCGATATCGCGTCAGGTTCGACGGCGCGAAATGCGCTGCTCCGTGCCGCGGACATCGCCGTGGCAAAGACGAACGGGATGGGGCTCGGCGGATTTTTCGCCGCCAAGCTCGCGTTCGTGGCCGAGGCCACGGGCAAGAAGGAGGTTTACGTGTCGGATCTTTTCCTCGGCGAAATGAAGCGGCTGACCAGCGATCGTGCGCCGGTCCTGATGCCGCGGTGGGCGCCCGATGGCACGCGGCTGCTTTACACGAGCTATTTCAAATCGGGGTTTCCGGATGTGTATCAGCACGATCTCAACACGTATCAGCGCACCGAGTTCGCCCGCTTCCGCGGTACGAACATGGGTGCGCGTTTCAGCCCGAACGGCCGGCAGGTCGCAATGGTTCTCACCGGCGAAGGTCAGCCGGAAATTTATGTCAGCGACGCGCAGGGCCGGCAGGTTGCGCGCAAGACCCGATCCGACGCGGTCAAATCATCGCCGTGCTGGTCACCGGATGGCAGCCAGCTGGTGTTCGCCATGGAACCGGGCCCGCAGCTATACGTGATGTCGGCCGCCGGCGGCGCGCCGCGGAAGCTGCCGGTCGGATTCACTTATTCCGCCGAACCGGACTGGAGCCGGGCGAAGCCGAACAAAATCGCGTGCACGGTCCGGGTACCGGGAGGCAAGTATCAGATTGCGGTCTACGATTCTTCGATTGGCAAGACGGAGGTCGTGTCGAAGGCCGCGTTTGACGGCATCGAACCCTCCTGGCTCGCCGATGGCCGCCACCTGGTTTACACCGCGCGAAGCCGCAGCACCAGCGTCGTGTGTATCCTCGATACGGAGACGGGCAAGAGCACGCCGATCACCCCGGCGAGTTTCATCGGCGCGCAGCAGGCGAGCGTCTGGAACCCCTAGCCGGGAAATCTCATCCGCGGCGGTGCGACGCCAGCGCAGCGCGGGTGGATGTTCATTCCGCCGCTGCGGCCTCGGCGATTTCCCGGCTAATGGCAAAACCGGCGGCCGGTTTTTGCTTCCCGGCGGGGAGAACCAATCGTCGCGGCCGAACCGACCGCGACGGTTATTTGCCGATGAAGAAAACCGCTTCCCGGTTTTCGCCTGACGTCGCGCTCTTAGCGCGCCGCCTGGAAATTCTTCTCGGCTGCGTCCCAATCGACCACGTTCCACCAGGCGGTGACGTAGTCGGGACGGCGATTCTGGTAATTCAGGTAGTAGGCGTGCTCCCAGACATCGAGGCCGATGACGGGTTTGCCTTCGAAGCCGGCGACCGCCTTGCCCATCAGCGGGCTGTCCTGATTCGCCGTTGAACCGATTGCGAGTTTCTTGTCCGCGCCCACGACGAGCCACGCCCAGCCCGAACCGAACCGGGTTGCGGCGGCCTTGGCGAACTCCTCCTTGAATTTATCGAACGAACCCCAGGTCGAGGTGATCGCATCGGCCAGCTTGCCCTTCGGCGCGCCGCCCTTGCCCGGGCCCATGATTTTCCAGAAGAACGAATGGTTGCTGTGTCCGCCCGCGTTGTTGCGCACGGGACCGCGAATGTTCTCCGGCACCTTGCTCAGGTCCGCAATGAGCGCGTTCACGTCGAGGTTCGCGAGCGCCGGCTGGTCCTTCAGCGCGTTGTTCGCGTTCGTCACGTACGCCTGGTGGTGTTTGCCGTGATGGATTTCCATCGTCTTGGCGTCGATGTGGGGCTCGAGCGCATTGGAAGGGTAGGGCAACTGTGGAAGTTCGAATGCCATGGGAGGTGTGAGTTTCTGGTTGGAAGGAACGAGGAAGGGCAACTGATGCACTGTCGCGCGGTTAGGTCAAATTTGTGACACAGCATTCCCAATTGCGGATTTCGGATTGCGGATTGCGGATTGGGCAATTTCGGTAACCGGACCGTGAATACAGGATACCGAATACCGGAAACCGGAAACCGGATTTCGGATCGGGTCGCCTCCATCAGTTATCACGGTGCCGACCGAAATCCTACGCTGGTTGGCGCCCGTGCCGCCCACATGGCTAGCAGTATCCGGTCTCCGGTCTCCGGTATCCGGTATCACTACACCTCTGGCGCCGCGCCCCGCTTCAACCGAAAAAAAGCTTGGAGCAGCTCGCGGCACTCGGACTCGAGCACCCCACCGGCGGTGAGCTCCACGTGGTGGTTCACTCGGGGCAAGTCGTTGAGGTTCGTCGCTCCGCCCAGGCAGCCCATCTTTGGGTCGGGCACGGCGTAACACACGCGTTTCACCCGCGACATCAACATGGCGCCGGAACACATCGGGCATGGCTCCTTCGTCACGTAAATCGTGGCGCCCTCGAGCCGCCAGTCGCCAATCGCCGACGCCGCCTGCGTAATGGCCAGCATCTCGGCATGGGCGGTGGGGTCGTTGACGTTTTCGACCGTGTTGTGCGCCGACGCCACCACTTCGCCCCCAATCTCGATGACCGCGCCAATGGGAACCTCGTCCTGACGCCAGGCGTCGATTGCCTGGTTGAACGCCAGGCTCATGAAAAACACATCATCCCGCACGAGCTGCGAGGGAAACCGCTTGTCGAACGGACAAGGCGGCAAGTGAGCGGATGAGTCCGGCATGTTCATGGACACGGGAGTGAATCCTTGACTAAGGCTGCCCAATTCTGCCTTACAAGGTGGTTTTGACGAAGCACTCATGACCTACCGCCGCGCGCACGAAATCCGCGTTTCTCATGTCGACTGACAACAACGCGATTGAGGTGGAGGGGAAGGTCGTTGCGGTGCTGCCGGGGACAATGTTCAAGGTGCAACTGGCGAATGGACACGTCGTGCTCGCACACATCTCCGGCAAGTTGCGGAAGAACTTCATCAAGATTGCCGCGGGCGACACGGTGAAGATGGAGATGAGTCCCTACGATTTGGAGAAGGCGCGGATTACCTTCCGCATGAAGGAAAGTTCGTCGACCTACAAGCCGCCGCCCCGCCGGCGCTATTGAGCGACCAGGCATCCTGGCTTGGGCGCGCGATCACGTGTCGCTGTCGGCCGGGCACATTACGCGGAGGCTCGCGGGCCGTACGACAAACTCGAGCCGCGTTCCGCCCTCGTGCGTTTCCCCATCGGTGTGGAGCAGGCCCGGCGCCGCTCGTTCCACCACAAAACGATCGCCGCGGCGAAGCGTTGCGTTGGATGAGCCCGCGAGCGTGCCGGCGAAGAGGCGGCCCACCAGCGGCACCGCGTTCCAGAGCGTGACGGGCGCGAGTACACACAGGTCGAGCAACCCGTCGTCGATTTGGGCGCCCGGGGCCACGCGCACGCCGTTGCCGTATTGTGCGCAGTTCGCCACGGCGAGCGTGAACGCGCGGAGGGTTTCGGTCCCGCCGGAATGAGTGATGACGAAGTCCTGCGGTTCCCACGTCCGTAGCGTCTGCGCGATGGTCGTCACGTAGCGCCAGAATCCGCGGTGCGCGAGGCGATTGAACCGGCTCGAGATTTCCGCTTCGAATCCCAGCCCGGCCACGGTGAAAAACGGATGGCCGTCGGCCCGCCCGGTGTCGATGTGTTGCGGCTGACCGTCGCGCAGGATGCCGAGCGCCCGTGTCACCGAACCGTGAATGCGGAGATGGCGGCCAAGGCCGTCGCCCGAGCCGCACGGGATCAAACCGAGGGTCGCGGGCGTGTCGATCAACGCCGAGGCGGTTTCGTTCATCGTGCCGTCGCCACCGACGGCGACGATGAGCTCGCAACCATCGGCAATCGCCTGCTGCGCGAGTTCACTGGCGTGTCGCGCGCGTTCGGTCAGGACGACACCGGCGCCGTGGGCGGCGGCATGAGTTCTGACTTCCGCCAGCGCGCGCGCGGCGTGGCCGGAGCGGAGATTGACGATGAACCGGGTTTTCAATGCAGCGGGCCGAGCGATTGCATGCGCGGTGGCGATTGGCAATCGCGGAGCCCGCGGCTGGTGTGGCCGCCACCGAGCCTGCGGCTGGAAGCCACACCCGATCCGATCGAAACGACGAACTCCGTTACCTCTGTGCGCTCTGTGTCCCAAGGATTGGCCGCTCAAAATCGTCGTTCTGCTGGCCAGCAGAATGCACGAATCGATATTAGCACACCCCGAATGAGCGGTCGAAGGCGCTGTCGTAGCGGAACGCGTGAGCGTTTCGCCGAAACTCGGTCGCGAAAGCCTCACGGCTTCCGCTACGGTGAGCTGATATCGATCCGGATCGTGCAGGATTGCGACGATTTCAAAGTCCAGGATTTAGCCGCGAAAGAACACATGGAGCACAAAGACGAGTTCGATTCTCTGCACTTTTTGCGTTCTCTTGCGGCTAATCAGATGTCTCAAACACTCCTCGCTCGCGCCGGCGGCGGCGGTCGATTTGTTTCAGCCGCATGCCAGCCGTATTGCATGTGCTCACCGGACCGACCGCGGTGGGGAAAACCGAGTGGGCGTTGCGCTGGGCGGAGGCGAACGGCGCCGAAATCGTCTCGTGCGACTCGCTCCTGTTCTATCGCGGCATGGACGTGGGCACCGCGAAGCCGACACCGGCCGAGCTGGCGCGCGTGCGTCACCATTTGGTGGATATTCAGGACGTGACGCAGCCAATCGATGTGACGGGATATGTCGCGAAGGCGAAGGCGGCCGTGGAAGACATCCGGCAGCGGAACCGGCAGATCCTTGTCGTGGGGGGCAGCGGGTTTTACCTGCGGGCGTACTTCGCCGCCGTCGCTGACGACGTGGAGGTGTCACCCGCGCTTCGCGCCGAGGTGGCGGGACTGGCCGACGCGGAGGCGCTGGAGCGGCTGGCGGGACTGAACCCCGCCGGTCTCGGGAGCCTCGATACGGCCAATCCGAGACGCGTGGTGCGGGCGTTGGAGCGCTGTCTGGCTTCCCGGCTTACCGTTGCGGATCTCGCGCGCAACTTCGCGGCGTTGCGGCCACCCTTTGCCGAATACACCGTTGTCCTCACGCGGCTCGACCGAACGGCGGAGGACCTCGCCAAACGCATCGAACAACGCGTCGCCGCGATGCTGCGCGCCGGGCTCGTGGAGGAAGTGCGGGGATTGCGGGCGGCAGGGCTGGAACAAAATCCGAGTGCGGCCAAGGCAATCGGCTACCGGGAGGTCATTGCCATGCTCGACGGATTGCTGCCGGAATCGCAGCTCGCCGCCGAGATCGCGAAGAACACCCGCGCGCTGGTGAAGAAACAACGCACCTGGTTCAGGACCCAGTTGCCGCCGCACCGCGTAATCATGGCGGATGTCGTGCGAACCGCGGCGGAATTGTTCAGCTCGTGATGTGATGCAGTTCGAATGGCGTTGCGCGACAAGCGCGCAACCTACGGCGGCCGCGCCGCGCTTACTTGGTCCGGCGGTACGTGTCGCCGCCGTACACCATCGTATCGATATTCACGATATCGATGAGTCCGCTGGCCGCGGTCGTGAGGCAAAACGTTTTGCCGCGCCGCGCGATTCGATAGGTGTCCTTGATCCGTCCACTGGCCGGATCAGCTCCGATTTCGACAAACTCCACCGTTCCATCGGCGGCCACCGCGAGGGTGCGGTCGCCCGGGGCGGGACCGGTGGCGAAAGTGCCGATGACGTCGTGCTGGCGCGCCACGAGTTCCGCCGGCTCGGTGAGGGGAGTGACGGCCACGCGTTCGCCCACCGGGTCGATCCGTTGGTACGAATACACTGCATACATCGCCAATGCTGCCGCACCGCCGAATAGAATCAGCGAGAGCGCGCGGCGCTGCGGTTGGCGTGCCGTGGCTGGTGGAACCTCGGGTTCGAGCGATGGAGTGGAATTCGCCATGGCTGGTCGCACTCAGTTTTCGACCACGAACACCGGCTGATCGCGGAACCCGAGCCGAAACTTACCCGTTGTCAGATCGCCGTCGTCGATTTTGCGATCGATGGCCTCGAGTTGATTGCGATCGCGGGTGACCTTCTCCGGTCCGATGTCGCTGATCACGATGGCGGCTTCGTAGCGCACGCCTTGTTGGAGCGTGCGGCGGGTCCAGCGATATTTTCCGCCAATTGGCGAGGGTTGCTGCCACAACGTCGACGCGAGCCGGACTTCCATCCCGCTGGGAATTGTTCCCGGCGCCGTGTGGCCGGGCGGCCAGTCGCCGCGTTCATGAGCGTGCGCCTGGAAGGCACCCGCGAATGCCCGCAAGTCGCCGATCACCGCCGCCGACCGCCGCTCGATGATCTGCTGCCGTAGCAGCGGCGCAGTGACGGCGGCTGCGACGGCAACAATGAAGACGACCACCGCCAACCCGAAGAGTGCGAAACCGGCCTCGTCCATGGCCACTCGTCCGGGACGTTGGCGGCCCGGATGCAGCGGGTTCGGTCTGGAGCGGCGAAAACGCATTACGGAAAGCAGCGGGAGTTCACTCGGCGGCCGCGAGAGCGCGTTCGCGGCTGGCGCGGATATGAATCACGATGTGACTCGCCACGATTATCGGGACGAGAAACGTCGGCAGCAAACTCAGCGGCAGCTGGGTGAACGGCCGCAGCTGGACGGGATCAGTGAGGTTGATTCGGGTGATCGTCGCAATCACGAGCAGGATGTCGACGAGTCCGACGACGTTCCAAATCGTAATCGCGCGAAGCCGCGCAATCGCGTCGAGTGGTGCGAACACGACCGGCAGCACCATCGTGGCGACGGCGATGTCACCGATGCCGGCTGGAACCGCGAGTTCGCGCGGCAACTCGCCTCGTTGATGCAGGACCAGAAAGTACACGCCGACGAACCTGGTGAGGTGCAGCAGGACCAGCGAGCGGAGCGGCAGCGCATCGATCCATGACCGGACGGCTGCGACGCGAAAATAAACGAGCACGAGCAGTCCGGTCAGCCCGAGCACGATGCCCTGCACGCCAAACGGGTGAATCCGCTGAAGCAGCAGCGATTGTCCGGCAAAAACCGCCGCCCCAAACCACACCCAGAATACGAGCCGCGCCAGCAATGCCATACGGGCCGACGCAAGCACGAGCTGAGGCGAGGAGCAAGGAGCAGGAGGCAGAAGCCAGAGGCCAGAGGACAAGGCCAGACGTCAGATGTCAGAAGCCAGAGGACACAACAGAACAAACGATCCGATCCTCAGGGAGGCGGCGCAAAAACTTCCGCCTCGTTACCTCGGCTGCTACGGAACCGAACCCGGCCGGAACTCAGTAGGGCAGCTGGACGCGGAAGCGCTCGATCGACGTGCCCTCGAGGCGGCGCAACTCGGAGACGGCGCGCCGCAGCGCGAGCTTCGCGTTCAATTCCTGGAGCCGCGTGTTCTCCAGATCCTCCTGGAATTGCAGCACCACGCGGCTGGTCGAGAGCCCCGCATCGTAACGCGCCTTCTGCTGCTCGAACTGCCGCGCGGCCAGCTCGGTCGCGCGGCTCTGGACCTGCACGGCGGCGACCTGCGTTTCGATCGCGCGAACCTGGCCGCGCACAAGGACGATCAGTTGCTGTTCCAGCCGGTCGAGTTCGATCTTCTGCGAACCGAGATCGTTGTTCGCCCGACGAAATGCGGAGCGGTCGGCCCGTTTGCCCCACGGCATCGAGTAATTCAGGCTGACGTTCCAGTTGTTGCCGTGGTCATTCGGCAGGTTGGCGATCGTCTGCTGGTAATTCGCGCTCGTCGCGCGCGCCGTGTAGCCGAGCGACGCGTCGAGATTCAGCGTTGGCCGCAGGTTGCGCCGGGCGACCGCGAGCGTGATCTCCAGGCTGCGAATCGTTTCCTGCGCGGACAGTGTGTCCGGGAAGTTCTCGCGGGCGAGCTTGTACGACTGGGCAAAATTTGGCGTGCCTTCGCGGTAATCGTCGAAAGCGACGGGACCCAGGCGGGCATCGAACGTCGGCACGTTGATCAGGTTGAGCAACGCATCCTCCGCGTCATGCACCACCTGCTCCTGCTGGATGACGGCGCGGCGGGCATTGGCGAGGCCGACCTCGGAGGTGAGCACATCGAGGTCGGTGGCAACGCCGCTGGTGCGGCGGGCGGTGTTCTCATCGACCAGCAGCTGGCTGCGCTCCTGCGTCATCTGGCGGATGCGAAGCGTCTCGCGTGCGGCCACGACGTTGAAGTAGGCGTTCTCGACGTTCTCGATCAGCTGCAGGACGTTGTTCTTGTAATTATGCTGGCTGATGGTGAGCGCGATTTTAGCGCGCTCGCGAACCGCGGTGGCGTTGAGCCGGCCGGAATTGCGGAGCAGCGGCTGGTTCAAGTTGGCCGAAATGCCGTTGCCGTAGGCCGGGTTCAGCAGCGCATTGGTCGAGTTCGTGGCCTGCCGGGTGAGATTGGCCGAGACGCTTACGGTGCCGTTCGTCTGCTCCAGCCGCTGGTTGGCGCCGACGCGCATGGTGGTATTGTCGCTCCGCGGGCCCTGCTGCGCCGTGCCTTCCAGCCGGCTCGTGGTCGAGGCCGCCTGGTTGACGGAACGAATGGCCGTGGCCGTGAGCGTCGGGTCGAAATCCGCATCCGCCGAGATGACCGTTTCCTTGGCGTTCTCGAGCGTCAGCGTCTGGCGCTGGAGCCCAAAATTCTTCTGCAACGCCCACCCCACCGCCTCGTCGAGGGTGAGCGGCTTGTCCGGCGCGATGATGGGCTGCTGTGCTTGCGGCTGCGCCGGCGGTGGCACGACCGGCTGCGCTTGCGGCTGCTGGGCGAAGGCGGCGCGACTCAGGGCGAGAAGAGCGAACAGGGCAACACGGGGCAGTAACGTAGCGCGGACAGATGGACGTGACATGACAAGAAAGTTGAAGCTCGAGCCGGCGTAAAGTGCTGGGAAGAACACAGGTCGGGAGTGAAAGTTACTGCCTTTCGTATTCGCCCCCGGATGTGCGCTTCAGCACGGTGAAGCCGGCTTGTCTGGCGCGCGAGACGGCGAGCGGCGCGGAAAGTTTCGGGGAATTTACCGGCTGGGCTCCGACGCGATGTACGGCCTGTCCGCAAGTGGGACACGCAGTTAGATCGGGTGTGCCGCCGCCCTGCCGATGCTCGAAACCCGCTCCGCACAAGCGGCAAGGAGGGGCGAGTGGAGCATAGAATCGGAGCGGCATTGGGGGCATTAATGCACACCGGTGTGCCGAAAGGGAAGCACGCGTTGCAGTCGAAGGTGAACGCTGGGATCTACACCGGAGGCGTCCGCGCCGACGGCTATTCGGATTTCCCCTCGGAGCGTTTCAGCTCCTTCTCGACGAGTTCGGCGATGTAGGCCTGTGTCCCCATGCGCGAATTGTACGTCGCGATCTGGCTCCGCGTCTCGGCATATCGCGGGTTCGATTCGCTGGTATCCGGCACCTTCTTTTCGGCCGCGAAGACGAAGATGCCCTTGTCCGCCGTGATGACCATGTCGGAGACCTGGCCCTTTTCGAGCCGGTCGAGGGACCCGAGAACCGAATAATCGAGTTCCGGCGGACGATCGCGGTGGCTGAATGCCGGAAGGCTCTTCGTTTCCAGCTTGAGACCCGTGCTGCTGGCGACCGTCTCGGCGGCTTTCTCGAACGTGTCGCCGGCCTTCAGCCGCGCCTCGACCTGGCCTTTCATCGTTTTGCCAAGCTCGACGAAGCGTTTGCGCTTCTCACCCTCGGTAAAATCCGCCGCGACCTTTTCACGAACCTGGCTGAACAGCGGTTTCTGCGCCGGCAGCGTTTCCTTCCAGAACAACACTGCCACTCCATTCGCGGTCGTCACCGCCTCGGAGACGAAACGATCCTTGTTCAACCGGAACGCCTCGTCCGCGGTTTGGCGGGAACCGCCAAGCTCCGTCGGACCGGTCTCACGGGTGAAGGGTGCGAGCGGACGGGCGGTGAGTTTGCGTCCGGAAAGGAATGTCTGGAGTGCCGCTTCGTTTTTCACTTTGCCTTCGAACGCCGCCAGCGCGACGTCGCTCGCCGTTTTCGCCGCCAGCCGCTGGGCACGCTCGCGTTTGAGCTCGGCCTCGACCGTCGGGCGGACGGCGGCGAAATCGGCCGCGGGATCGGAAGGCTTCGTCACGTCGGGTGCCGGTTTGCCGGCCTCCGCGGCGGGCTTGGCCTCGGCTGGCTTCGGGAAACGCGCCGGATTGGCGTCATAGAAGGCGCGCACCTCGGCCTCGGTCACATTGACGTTGACCATGAAGTTGCTGGACGGGAACTCCACGTAGCTCGCGACGACGCGCGGCGGAATCTCGTAGCGGAAGGAATTCTCCTCGAAAAATTTCGTGAGCTCCGCGTCCGTCGGCTTCAGGTCCGGCTTGTAGGCGGCATAATCGGCCGTCGCGGTGGCGAGCGTCCACGTCGTGTCTGCGCGCACCAGTTGCGCCTTGACGTCCGCGGGTGAGACATAGCCGGGACCGGCGAGCAGCTTGTTCACCTTGGCGACACGGACGTCGTCACCGAGCACGCGCACGATGTCGGCCTCGGACATGCCGCGCGGGTTCGTCTTCAGGTTGTCACGGAAAGTAGAATACGCCTTGGGGTCGAACTGGCCGTCCTGGCCGGTGAAAATGCGCAGGTTTTTGATCGCCTGCGTGACTTCATCCGGGGTCGCGGCCGGGATATGCCACTTTTCAGCCAGGTGGAGCGAGGCCGCGCGTTGGAACGCGTAGTTCTGGACCTGCTCCGGCTCGAGACCGGAGAACGCGCCGAATTGCAGCCCAACGCTCAGTTGCGCGTCACCCATCAGCCGCTGCTGGTCGCCAGCGAGCCCCAGGTTGTAACCGAAAAACTCACGCTCGACGTTGCGGTGGTCGGCGCCGCTCACACCCGACGACGGGTTGAAGACCCAGATCAATGGAATCACCATCATCAACAGCAGGATCGCGAAGATCGTTTTGAAGTGGTGCTGAAAATAGCGCTGAATCCAGGAAATCATGGGCGAAAACCGGGGACGCTAGGTTTGAGCACGGGGGTGGCAAGGCGAATCCGGGTTTCGCGCCCGTGCGAAATATCGCGGGGCTTTTACCCGCGGGATTGAAGTGATTTCCGACCCGGAACCGGGGCCGGACGAAACCGCCCAACGGGCCAGGACTGATTAACCGCGAATGGACGCGAATCGACGCGAATGAAAACGAAGGCCGTGAACGAAATATTCGCAGGGGCCGTCGGTTTTCCCCGGGAGCGCGGGCGTCTCGCCCGCAAAGGATCCCGGCTCTTTCTCATTCCTCTTTCTCGTTCTCTTTCTCCCTCCGGGATCGATCCGATCCGGGGAGAAAGAGGAAGATTAAGAGAAAGATAAAGAGATTGATGAGGGCCAAGTGGCACAGGCGTCCCGCCAGGCGTCTCTCCCATGATGATGGAGTGGCACGGGCATCTTGCCCGTGATGAGCGTTTCCAAATTCCAACACGGCCGGGACGGCCGTGCCACACCAGCAGCCGGTTGTCCGAAGTGGCATGGGCGTCCCGTCCGGGCGTCTCATCCATGATCCCCGGGCGCCGCGCTTCGCGCCGTCCACGGGCAAGATGCCCGTGCCACTCCCAAACCTTCACGCCCTCGCGCGCCCGAGCTTCGCTGCGCCGCCCGAACCGTTTCACTTCAATTCGCCGGTGGCCGGCTGGGCGGTGCGCGAGCCCATCGCGAAGGGAGGCCGCGACTCGTCGAACGGGATTTCGTCGAACAACTGGTCGAGGTTCTTCTGGAAAAACTCCTGCTCGCCGAGCCGGCTGATCGCGATGTCGTAGCGGGTGAGCAACGGATCGATCCGCTCCAGCGACGCGCCGATTGGGTCCTCGCCGAAATTGTCGTCCAGGGTTTTGAAATCGAGCAGCGTCAACCGATTCAAGGGACGCGCCGGCTGATAGAGGTAATCGGTCGAGTCGGCGTTTGGGTCCGGCCGCACAGTCGCGATGAGGTTGAGCAGGACCAGCCGGTTTACGCACTCGTTCAGCAGTTGGGTCGGCACCTTCAACAACTCGCCGAGCTGCGAGGAGGAAATCGGTGGCAGACATTCACGGAATCGCCGGCAGATGGTCATGAAAACGACCAGCGCGAGCCGTTCGCGCATCGCGTGGGTTAGCGAACTCCAGGCGACCTGGCTGTTGCGGAAATGCACGTTCTGGACGGCGTAGCTGACGATTCCGCCGATAAGGACGCACAGCCAGAAGATATAAAGCCCGAACATGAGCACCGGCAGGATGGCCAGCGATCCATAGAGGCTGCGTTCGAGTACGACTCGCTTCACGTAGAGGAACTGCACGAACTGGTTCATCACCACGAGCGTCGCCGCGACCATGGCGCCGACGAAGGCCGCACTCCAGCTGACGCGGGTATTGGGAATGACCCGGTAAAAGAGCATCAGCATGATCGCGAGCAGCACGAGCGACAGCAGAGGCAGTAATCCGCCCAGCGAAGCGGCCATCTCCGGACCGCCCGGGAGGATTTCACCGAAAACGATTCCGAAGGTGCCGGCGCTCAGCAGCGCGACCGAGCTGAAGAAGAGTACCGCGCCCAGCGTGAGGACCGTCCAGTAAAGCACGATTCGCATCAGCACGGACCGGCCCTGCCGCACGCCCCAGATGTCGTTGAACGCGTCCTCGATCGACTTGAACAGCAGGAGGACGATCAAGATCAGCGAGGTGCCGCCGAGGGCCCCGGCGGAGCCCGACTGGGCCGCGGCAATGATCCCGTTGATGATGTTGACCAGGTCCGGATTGATGTCGGTCGGGCTCTGCGTGAGATATTCGTATTGCTGGAGCTGGGGCGCGACGAACTTCAGGATCTTCGTCAGCGTGTTCGCGACGAGATTGGGCTCATCCTTGCCGAGGGCGAAACCGGCGACGAGAAAGGCGATCGCGAGCAATGGGCCGAGGCCAAGCAGCGAACTGAAGCTCAACGCCGCCGCACGGCTCGCGAGCCGCGATTTGTCGAAAACCAGGACCGTGATCGAGAGGACGCGAAGGACGGCGTAAACCCCACCGCGCAGCGAGCGCTCCTTCAGCGAGCTGCTCTTCCAGATTTCCTTCTGGTAAATGTGAGCGAAACGCGCCCAGGCGTCGGAAGGGCGTAGGCGGGACGGACTTGTCGTTTGGACGGGACGCGGCACAGCGTCAATGCGACAGTAAATACCACGCCAGCGTTCCCATGCCGCCGACCGCCGCAACGGCGGCGACAATGGCGGGAACAAGGCTTACCACGACTGTGCAGAGGTATAGGCCAATCGAACCCGCCGCGACCTGCGCGAGCGGAATCGTCAGGCCCTCGGCATAAAACATGAAACCAATCAGCCCCAGGCCGAGGGCCGCCCGAAAACGCACGATGGGATAAATCGTCGACATCCCGAGCCCCAGGAGGACCGCCAGCGCGAGGTCGACGATACCCAGGAACACGAGCGGTTGCTGCATCATCTTTGCCGTGTCCATCGTCGTCAGTGCCTCGACCGCGGGCAGTGCTTCGCCGGCGGCCGCCACGAGCAGCGCGGCCATGGCCGCGAGCATTCCGATTTTCGCGGCCCGGGCCATCGCTTGCTCGGGGTCGCGTTTGTCCTTGGTATCGTCCGTCCGGCCCTCGGCGGCGGCCAACATTTCGTTGACCGTGATCGGCTTCGAGGTGGCGTCCGGCTTGTTCAGCGTTTTGATTTCCTTGGCCTTGAGCGCGAGTTTTCGCTTCTCCGGAAAAACCACCGCCATCAGCTCGGCGTTGGTGTTGAGGGCGACCCACTGTTCGGTCCCGGCATCATAAATCAACGTCTCTCCGTCAACCTGACCGGCTTCGGCGAGATCGGCGACCTGTTGGGCACTGAACGGCCCGCGGGCCTCGGTCTCGGTCGCGTTGCGGATGTAGATTTCCTGCGTGGCCATACGCGGCAGGGTGCAGAGAGTGAAAGTGAAAGTGAAGGTGAAAGTGGGAGGGGTCGAGGGGGCCGAGGGGTGTTAATCTGCGACAGGATGGCGACGTTATCCGGAATTCGCACGCTCGCGTTCCTACCGAGGTCTCCAGGATTTCCGTGTCTTCCGCGTCTTCCAAGTCTTCCCGCCTACATTCGCGTCAGCGTCCGCAGTCCGAGCAATTGCAGGCCGGTATCGAGGATCAGAAGGGTTCGGGCGCACAGCAGCAGCCGGCGCGCGCGAATCGGCGGGTCCTCGACCAGCACCTTGTCGGCGTTGTTAAACGAGCTGTAATCGCCCGCCAGCTCGAACAAAAACAGGCACAGGTAATGCGGTCGCAGCGACTCGGTCGCGAGCCGGATGGCATCCGGGAATTTCGTCAATTTTCGCGCCAGCGCGATTTCCGTTGGTGTTTCGGGTATGATCGCGATGCCCTCGATCGCGGGGTCATCCGGCCGGACAGCTGCCTTCCGGAAAATCGAGTGAATCCGCGCGACGGCGTACAACAGATACGGCGCCGTATTGCCCTCGAGCGCCAGCATCTTGTCCCAGGAGAACAAGTAATTGCTGCTGCGGTTCTGCGCGAGGTCGGCGTATTGCACCGCGCCGATCCCGACGATCCGCGCGATGTCGCGGCGATCGGACTCGGGCAGGTCGGGATTTTTCTCGGTGACGATGGCAAAGGCCCGTTCCTCGGCCTCGTCGAGCAGCGCCTTCAGCCGGATCACATCGCCACTGCGGGTCTTGAGCGCCTTGCCGTCCTCGCCGGTGACGGCACCAAAGCTGACGTGATGCAGCTCCGGCACCCGGTAGGCTTTGGCGGTGAACCATTTTTTCACCGTGAGAAACAGCTGCTCGAAGTGATCGGCCTGGCGGAAGTCGGTCACGATCACGATTCCGTCGGCGTGGAGGTGCTCGGCGCGATACAGCGCCGTCGCGAGGTCGGTGGAGGCGTAGTTGCTCGCGCCATCGGCCTTGCGGACGATGAAGGGCTGGGTCTTGAAACGCGGATGCTCCGGGTGGAACACGACGAGCGCGCCTTCGCTCTCCTGCGCAATCCCCGTTTCGCCGAGCTCGCGATAGACGCGGTCGACCTTGTCGTTGTAGAAGCTTTCGCCGAGGAAATGATCGAAACGGATGCCGAGCCGGTCGTAGATTTGCTGGAACGCGAGCCGGCTCTCCTCGGTGAATTTCTGCCACAGCCGGACATTTTCCGGATCGCCGTTCTGCAGCTTCACCAGCTCGCGGCGCGCTTCGTCGAGCTCGGGCGAACCGTCGGGTGTGGCGTTGTGGCCCAGCTTGTAGAGTCGCTCGAGTTCCTCGATCGGATCCGCGGCCAGCGCGGCGGGATTGGCCCACCGCTTGTAGCCATGGATGAGCTTGCCGAATTGCGTGCCCCAGTCGCCGAGGTGGTTGTCACGGATCACGCGCGCGCCGGTGAACGCGAGCGTCCGGCAAATCGCTTCGCCAATCACGGCCGAGCGAAGGTGGCCGACATGCATTTGTTTCGCCGTGTTCGGCGAACTGTAATCAACCAGCCACGTCTGGCCGGCGTGGGCGGCGGCCGCGCCGGCGGCCAGCGCCTCGCGGGTGGAAAATGTCCGCAACCATTCGAGCAGCGCCGCTGGTTTCAGCGTGAAGTTGATGAACCCGGGTCCCGCAATCGTGATCTCGCAGCGATCGCGCACCTCGCCGGAAAGTTGCGCCACGATCTTCTCGCTGGTGGCCCGCGGGTTCAGCTTCCGGGCCTTGGCGTATCCGAGAACTCCATTCGCCTGAAAATCACCGTGCCGCGCGTCGGCGGTCCGGACCTCGGGGACAAAGTCCGACGCGTCTTCCAGCCCGGCGGCCGCGGCCGCAGCCTTGAGGGCACGGTCGAAGTCGGAGGCGAGATTGAAGGCCATGGGCATCCGGCGAGGAAACCGGAACGCGCATGCCGCGGGCAAGCGCGGAGTTGAGTCGCGCTCCGGGCTTGCGGCGGGTGCGACACACGCATGGCATCACGCCAGCTTGCCCCTGGCCTGATGGACGCCCACCTCGTCGACTTCCTGAGCCTGCTTGTTCGCTGGCTGCACGTAATTGCCGGGATCGCATGGATCGGCTCGTCGTTTTATTTCATCTGGCTGGACAACAGCCTCGAACCGCCGCCACCGGGGTCGGAGGCCGCGAAGAAAGGCGTCGCGGGCGAGTTGTGGGCGGTGCATGGCGGTGGATTTTATAATCCGCAAAAGTATGCGGGGGCTCCGCCTTCCCTGCCGGACCGGTTGCATTGGTTCAAATGGGAGGCCTACACGACGTGGCTGTCAGGCACGGCGCTGCTGGCCGTGGTCTACTGGCTGCACGCGGGAACCATGATGCTCGATCCGACCCGCGCCGTGCTCAGCGCGGCCGCGGCGGTCGGCATCGGCATCGCGAGCATGGTCGGTTCGTGGGTGGTGTACGACGGATTGTGCCGCTCACCGCTGGGACGTCGCGACGAAGTGCTCGGGCTGGTCGTCTTCGGATTGCTCACGCTGCTCGCGTGGGGCCTGCAACACGCGTTCAACGGTCGCGCCGCATTCATTCACATTGGCACCGCCATTGGCACGATCATGACGGCGAACGTATTTTTCGTCATCATACCCGGCCAGAAGCGGATGGTGGCGGCGATGCGTTCCGGCGAGCGGCCGGATCCGGCAGACGGCCGGAGGGGCAAGCAGCGCAGCGTCCACAACAACTATTTCACGCTGCCGGTCGTGTTCCTGATGATCAGCAATCATTATGCCTCGACCTACTCGCACCGGCATGCCTGGGTCGTGCTCGCGCTGATTTCGGCGGCGGGCGTCGCCATCCGGCATTTTTTCAACCGCCGGCATAAAGGCGAATTCGCCTGGCCCTATCCGGCCGTCGGCGCGGTGTTGCTGGCGGGGACCGCGTGGTGGACGACTCCCCGGATTCCACCGCTGCCGAAACTCGAGGGCGAGGCAACCTTTGATCGCGTGCGTGCGATCGTCGGCCAGCGCTGCCTGGCATGCCATTCGCGCGTGCCGACGTTTCCCGGCGTCCCGCAACCGCCCGGCGGGGTGATCCTTGAAAGCGCCGACGGCATCACTCAAAACGCCCAGCGTATCTATAATCAGGTGGTCGCCACTCGCGTCATGCCGCTCGGCAATGTCACGCAGATGACCGACCAGGAGCGCGCCGTTTTGTCGGCTTGGATTATGTCCGGCGCAAAACGCTAGCAGGTAACCAGTTGGTTCCCAAACTACCCCTTGTTTTCGGGCGAGTGATCACGTAACATGGCGCGCGTCGCACGCCTGTTTAAACTCGACTTTCGCGGGGAAATTCATTGGCTCGCAAACTTTTCCGCCAGCGGGAGAAACGCCTTCCGCCTTCGCCTATAACCACACAATGACCAGCAAACGCAACATACCGACGCGTCGTTTCATCAAGCCTACCTTCAACTTCTTAATCGAGAAAAAGCGGGATGGCGGCGAATTCAGCCAGGAGGAGATTCGCTATATTATCGATAGCACACTGGACGGAGAAATGCCGCGGCACCAGCTCGCGGCTCTGGCCATGGCGATTTACTTCTCCGGCATGTCCGCGCAGGAGACGGCGGACCTAACGGAAGAAATGATGCTTTCCGGCGAGGTGATCGACCTCTCGCATATCGCGAAACCGAAGATCGACAAGTACTCGACCGGCGGCGTGGGCGACAAGACTTCGCTCGTGCTGGTGCCGCTCGCGATGGCATCCGGCGTCGTGGTGCCGATGATGTGCGGCGTCGAGCACGATTACATCATCAATACGCTCGAGAAACTGGCCGCGATTCCGGGCTTCAAGAGCCACATGACGAACGAGCATTTCGCGGGTCAGCTCGCGCGCATCGGCGGCGCCATCGTCGCCCAGACTGCGGATCTTGCGCCGGCCGATGCCAAGTTCTACGAACTCCGCCGGGACACCGGCACGATTCCGAGTTTGCCGCTGATCACCGGGAGCGTTCTTTCCAAGAAACTGGCCGAGGGATCCGAAGGCCTCGTGATCGACGTGAAGTGGGGCAACGGCTCCTTCATCAAGGATCTCGAACAGGCCAAGCAACTCGCCCGCTCGATGACTCGCGTCGGCCGGTCGATGAAGCGCCGCTGCGTCGCGCTCGTCACGGACATGAACCAGCCGCTGGGCGACACGGTCGGCACCGCCCTCGAAGTGAAGGAGGCGATCCAGCTGCTCAAGGGCGAGGGGCCGGAGGACATGAAGGAACTCGTCCTCAAGCTCGGCATGGAGATTGTGCGGCTGGCCGGCGTCGCGGGTTCGACGTTGTCCGCCAAGCAGACGGTGCAACGTCATCTCACCGACGGTTCAGCGCTCGAGAAGTTCAAGGATCTGGTGAAGGCGCAGGGCGGCGACACTTCTTACATCGATCATCCGGAGAAATTTCCGCAGGCGCGGCACATTCGGAAGCTGCCGGCGCCAAAGCGCGGGTATGTTCACACGATCAATGCGGCGATGATCGCGCGAGGTGTGCACCTGCTCGGGGCCGGCATCGAGCCCGCCGGTCATGGCAGCCACAGTCACAACCACAACAAGGTCGATCACTCGGTCGGCGTCTCGGAAATCAAGAAGGTCGGCACGCAGGTGAAGCAGGGCGAGCCGCTCATGATGATCCATTATAACGACGAGGCGAAGCTCGAGCAGGCGCTCGAGTACTTCAAGAACGCGTATCGCCTGGCGCCGAAGCGGCCGACGCCGCCGCCGCTAATCGTCGAGCGTGTCGCGTAAGGAAATCGCTGCTGCGATTTCCTCCGGATAAGGCAAAAGCCGACCGCGGTGCGGTCGGTTTTTTTGTGCGTCAACGGGGCAGCTTCGCTACGAGTTTCCGCCAATAAACGATCACCAGCGATGCAGCCGTGGTGATGAGCGCGAGCCCAACGGATGGGTCGCTCAGCGGACTGAACGCGGCCTGCAGTGCGGCGACGATATTCGGGAATTGATTGGCGGCGCCGGCTTCACCGGAATGGATCGCCACGATGGAGCCGATTAACGCGGCTGCCACGCATAGCCACGGACGGATTGAAGGCTTCGCCGGGGCGACCGGCGGCGGCAGTGCCGCGAGTACCCGATGCGAAAAACCATCATCCGAGAGTGGCGCGATCGCCGAGTTGGCGTGAAGCCAGGCTTCGAGCTGCGCGTCGTCGGGCGAATTTGATTTCAGGTCTGCGGATTCCATGACGCGAGGAGGGAGCGAAGTTTTTCTTTGCTGCGGGCGAGGTGCGTTTTGACGGTGCCGAGCGGCCAGCCAAGCACATCGGCGATTTCACGGTGGGAAAGTCCCTGTTGATAGCAAAGGTGCACGGCGGTTTGTTCATCCGGCGCGAGTCGCTGCAAAGCGCGAGAAAGGTCCTGCTGCAGATCGCTGAGCCGACTGGCGCTTGGCGTCGTCTCCTCCACCTCGAGTTGCTTCGGGTCGAGCGGCACAGCCTCATGGCGGCGGCGGGCGTTGCGCCAATGATTGTGGGCGAAGCTCACGCCAGGGGGCGGGCGATTTTCCCGCTCTTCATCTTCGTGCGGTAGGGCGGGGAGCGGTTGCCCTTTTTCGAGGGCGAGGCGCGCGGTCTCGTGCCAGAGCTGACGCTTGCGATGCTGGAAGTAAAACGTGCTCACGATGACGAACGCAGTGAAGCTGAGCCCACCGACGACACCGATGATTCCCATCACGTTACCGTTGCCGAGAGTGGCCGCAAAGTGTGGTGCGAAGAACGTGGGGCACATCGCTTCCAGAGCCGGATCGAGGCCGGCGAGACCGATGAGGCTGGATGGGGAGAGTTGCATAATGAGTTGGTTTCAGCCGTGAGTGTCGCGGCGCGCGCGTTTGGATTCAAAAAAAACGATGGCGACCTTTTTCTTTGCGATTCGGATTATCGCGGCTTTGCGTGCCACGCAATGGATGAGTCCGCCAAGCCCGTTCCTCCCCGACCGGCGCCAAACCCTCCGGTCGACCGGTCCTCGTGACCGCGGCCGTGGGCGCAGCTGAAATACTTCACGTTTCAGCCGGCAATCTTTCCGCGCCTGCTGGGTCACGTTTCGCCCGACGCGCGGCCGGGCGACTTCGTCAGGCGCACGTCATCAAGGCGGCCCACCGGCAGGACCGCCGGCTCCAGTTCCTCGACCGCACCTCCGCCGGACCCGACCACCCGGTGTATTCAAACTGCCCCGAGAGCCGCTACCTGAAGGTCCTTTGGGGGCGGGTGGTCTGACCTGTCCAAGATATCTGAATGCAAGTTCGGCATTGATGTGGCCGCGAGGATGCCGCAAACCTTTGGCCGAATCATGCGATCCACGATTGGAGCCGGCGTGCGTGCATGCTGCGTCGCGTTAACCCTGGTGCTGGCGTCTGCGTTTGCAGCGGACGAGAAGCCGTCGATTGCGGTGGGAGCCACACGCGACCAGGTGCTGCGGCGTTACGGAGAACCGCGCAGTATCATCGCGGCCGGCGGCCGTGAAATTTATTTTTACGAGCAGGAGCGAATCGTTTTTCGCAACGGCGTCGTCACCGAGATCGAGCCGTTGGCCGCAGAGCGTCGCGGCGCATCGCCGACCGCACCGGCTCCCGCGGCTACGACCACACCGGCGGCGCCGCCCGCTGCGCCGGATACGGCGGCTGCGCCCGAAACGGCGACGCCAACCGAGCCGGCTGTGACCCCGCCATCCGGGACGGCTCCAGCCGCTGCGGCCGCGGAGACCGCCACGGCTCCGCGCCCCGCAGACGCCGCTCTTTCGGCATCCCAATCGAAGGTGTCAATTAAACTGGTTCGTCCGCCCACGGGCGCCTACGTGCGTCCGCCGGTGGTCAAGAAAGAAGCCACTCCGAAAGCAACCGAGGCTGCTGCCGCCCCGGCCACCGCCGCGACGGAACGCCCGTCCCCGACCGCGTCGCCCGCCGCCCGTGATGCGGTCAACGACCCGCGGGCGAACATGCCGGCCCGCGACGGCGTGCCCGCCCGTCAGGGCGTGGCCGTATCCGCGCCAGAAACGACCACGACTGCGACGCCGGCAGCCGAATCCGTCGCCACCGTGGTCGCGCCCAGTGAGGCTTCCGTCGCGCCGGCGGCTGAGCCGAAAACCACCGTTGCGTCCAACGAGCCGGCGACGGCGGAGACCGTCAGGCCGAAAAAGAAACGTCCGGCAGACGCGGATACGCCGCCGGCCACTGGCCTTGCCACCCGCTCGTATGTCATCATCGGGGTCATCGCCGCGGCGGTGGTATTTTTGATTTGGCGGTTGTGGCAGCGGCAGCTCGAACTCGTCGCGACCTCGGTTTCCCATACTCCGTTCACGCCCACGGCGGCCGCCGCCGAAAACGGCGCGCGATTCACCCCCGAGCTCCTCTCGAAGCTGGAGTGGAAACGCTTCGAGGAACTCGTGGCCGCCTATTACGGCAAGACGGGCGTCGTGGCGACGCGCACGAAAACCGGACCGGCGAGTCCCGTGCACATCAACATTTCGTGGAAGGGCGAGACGCGGCCGTTCGCGCTCGTGCAGTGCATCGCGCAACGACAGGGGTTGGTCGACGTGAAACCACTCCAGGAGCTCTACAGCGCGCTCGAGTCGCAGGACATCCGCCGCGGTTACGTGGTGACGAGCGCCAAGTTCAACATTCCGGCGCGCGATTTTGCGGAGGAGAAGCACCTCACGTTGCTGCCCGGCGACATGCTGCTGGAAAAGCTGAACGCGTTGCCCGATTCCGCGCGCGCGGAAATCATGCAGGAAATTACCACGGGCGACCTCACCACTCCAAGCTGTCCGAAGTGCGAAGCGAAAATGGTGCCGTCACCCGAGGATCCGGAGACGTGGCAGTGCCCGACCCATCGGGACGTCAAGCTTCCGCGCTGAGCCAATAAAAAAGCCCGCGGCACGCGCGGGCTTGAAAGTGGTGAAGTCGCGCCGGGTCAGAAGCGGCCGAGATAGCTGCCATCTACGGTCGAAACACGGATGACTTCGCCTTCCTTGATGAACAGCGGCACCTGCACGATTAGCCCGGTCTCCAGCCTGGCGGGTTTTTGAACATTGCTCGCGGTATCACCCTTGATGCCTTCAGCCGACTCGATGACCTTCAGCGCCACGGTCGAGGGCAAATCCACCGACAGCGGACGCTCATCGACAAAGAGCACGTCGACTTTGCCGCCGGGTGCGAGGTAGTGCTTCACATCGCCAAGCTGCGTCGCGGTGAGTTCGATTTGCTCGAATGATTCCGGGTCCATGAACGCGAACGCATCGCGATCCGCGTAGCTGAACTCGAGGGTCTTCCGATCGGTGGGAAGCACTTCAATCGTTTCGGTCGATGCGAACCGCTGGTCGAGCGCTTTGCCATAACGGAGGTTCCGCATCTTGATCTGCACGAACGCGCGGAGATTTCCCGGCGTGCGATGCTGGGTTTCCATGACGAGATGAGCCTCGCCGTTGAACTTGATGACTTGGCCTCTGCGGATGTCGTTGGCTGCGGGCATGACGAAGGGTCTTTGCGGGGTCGCGTATGTCTGTCTAGAAAAGGTCCATTAGTTGGGAGCGCGCCGCGAGGGTGTCAAGCCACGCGGCGGGGCGCGGGCGATTCGGGGAAAAAAATCCGGCAATGGGTTGGCGGTGTTCGCTGCTTGGCTCCGCGACCAGTCTTCTCCACGCTTGCGCTCGCCTGCAGCGGTTGCCGAAACTGCGAAACACAATGAAACAACGCACCCTCGCACGGGAAGTATCGATCAAGGGCAGCGCGCTGCATACTGGCGATGCGGTCACCCTGACGATGAAGCCCGCGCCGGTCGACCACGGCATCGTCTTCAAGCGCATGGATATCCATGGCACGCCGGAATTGCGGCCGCGGATCGACCAGGTGACCGATTTGGTCCGGGCCACGACGATTCAATCCGGCCATGCCAAGATCCACACCGTGGAGCACATCCTCAGCGCCTTGCACGGCTGCGGGATTGACAATGTCCTCCTCGAAATGGACGGGTCGGAACCGCCGATCCTGGACGGGTCGGCGCGGCCTTTCGTGAACCTGATTCTCAAGGGCGAGCCGATCGAGCAGGACAAGGACCGGGTCTATTTCGAACTCGACGCGCCCATTTCCGTGACCCGCGGCAATTCGTCGATCATCGCGCTGCCATCGGACGAATTCAAAATCTCGTGCACCTCGGCGGACGATCGCGGGATCCATACGCAGCATCTTTCCCTCACGATTGATCCCGAGGTTTACCAGACGCAGATCGCGGCGGCGCGGACATTCACGATCTACGAGGACATCGAGGAGTTGTTGAAACTCGGGAAAATCCGCGGCGGCTCGCTCGACTGCGCGGTGGTGATCCGGGGCGACAAGATCATCTCGAAGGAACCGTTGCGGTTCAAAGACGAGTTCGTTCGTCACAAGATTCTGGATATCGTGGGCGACGTGATGCTGCTCGGGATGCCGCTCAAGGCGCACATCGTGGCGACGCGTCCCGGCCATGCGATCAACGCGGAGCTGACCAAGGTGCTGTTCGCCAAGCTCCAGGAGCGGAAAAACGGCGGTGTGAAAAAGAAGGAGCGCGCGCCGATTCCCTCGATGGTGCTGCAAACCGAGACCGCCCTCGATATCCGCCGCATCCTCGACATGATGCCCCACCGGTACCCGTTCCTGATGATCGATCGCGTGGTGGAGCTGAAGAGCGACGATGAGCTCACGGCGTTGAAGAACGTCACGATCAACGAGCCCTTTTTTCAGGGCCACTATCCCGGCAATCCGGTCATGCCCGGCGTATTGCAGATCGAGGCCATGGCGCAGGCGGCCGGGCTCCTGATGCTGCGCAGGATTTCGACCGAGGGTAAGACCGCGCTTTTCATGAGCTGCGACAAGGTGAAGTTCCGCCGCGCGGTGCGGCCCGGCGATCAGCTCATCATCGAGGTCAAAATGACCAAAAGCCGCGGCAACAAGATCGGCGTGGCCGAGGGCCAGTGCCTCGTTAACGGGCAAGTGGCCTCGTCGGCGGAGTTGATGTTCGCCGTCGTCGACAACGTGGACGTTGAGTAGCGCATGGCGGCCCGCATTCATCCAACCGCCATGGTCGAACCCGGCGCGCAACTGGGCGCCGAGGTCGAGCTGGGCGCCTATGCTTTCGTCGGTGCGGGCGTGACCCTTGGCGCCGGCACGCGGCTCCACCATCACGCGTCAGTCGAGGGCAACACCGTGCTCGGCGAACGGTGCGAAGTGTTTCCGTATGCGTGCATCGGCGGGAAAACCCAGGATCTGAAGTTCCAGGGCGGCAATCCCGGGCTGCGGATTGGCGACCGGAATGTCTTTCGCGAATACGTCACCGTCCATTGCTCGACCAACGATGGCGACGTGACGCGGGTCGGTTCGGACAACGTGTTCCTGGCATCCTGCCACGTCGCGCATGACTGCGTGATCGGGAATCATATCGTGATGAGCAATGGCGCCATGCTCGCGGGACACGTGGGCATTGAGGATTACGCGATCATCGGCGGCTATGGCGGCATTCATCAGTTCTGCCGCGTTGGCGCGTATGCCATGCTGTCGGCCACCGCGAAGCTCGTTCACGACCTGCCGCCGTATTTCATTGCGGATGGGAAACCGGCCGAGGTTCGCGCGATCAATCGCGTGGGACTCGAGCGGCGCGGATTCACGGTCGAGCAACTCGACCGCGTGAAGCAAATCCACCGGATCCTCTATCGCGATGGATTGAACCGCACCCAGGCGCTCGAAAAACTCGCCTCCCATGCCGCTTCCGGGACGGCGGAGTTCCAGCGCATGCTGACGTTCGCGCAGACCAGTGAGCGCGGCCTGGCCCCGGGCGGACGGTGAGTCGGTGCGTCGGTGAAGCGGTGAAGCGGTGAATCGGTGAATCGGTATTCGGTGAATCGGTGAGGCGGTTGTTGGTGATACCGTGAAATTGGGCACACTTGACAGCTTCACTGATTCACCGTCGCACCGAACTGGTCAGCGTTTCTTGTACACGGTCGCGGGATCGAAAATCCGGCGTGCCGCAAACTCGAGTGTCATCGAGGCGGGGTCGCCCGCATCGGCTGACGGCGCGAGTTTCCGATAGAAGCACGACTTGTACCCGTTGTGACACGCGGCGCCACCGACGTTTTCCACCTTCAGCATGATCACGTCCTGATCGCAGTCGACGAGCAGCTCCTTCACCAGTTGCGCGTGGCCGGACTCCTCGCCCTTCACCCAGAGCTTGCCGCGGGAACGGCTCCAATACGTGGCCTTCTTGGTCTGAATCGTGTGCGCCAGCGCCTCCGCGTTCATGAACGCGAACATCAGCACCTCGTTCGTCACGTGGTCGCACGTGATGCAGGGAATGAGCCCGTCCGGGCCGAACTTCGGCTGGAGGCGGGTGCCGAGTTCGATCTCGGCCGTCTGGGTGCGAGCGGGGAAGACGTAAGTGGACATCAGGTTTGAAGATTTCCTGCCGCGACATGAAAGCCGCAACCCAAGAGATGGAAATCGTGAAATCGGTCATCTGTCATCGGTAATCTCGAAATTTCCAAGCCGTTGGATTTCCGATGACAGATTTTAGATGTCCGATGACCGGTTTCACGATTTGTTTTCCGCGGATTCGGGTGCGAAAATTCCGGCGACCACGCGTAAAACTTCCGCGGTTCCTACGTCATCGCGAGCGCGCGGAGGTAGTCGTAACTGTACAATCCGGAATTGTGGCCGTCGCTGAAATCGAAACGGATCGCGTAATTCCCCACGCGCTCCCAGCCGAGCACGGTCACGCCCGGAAATTTCTTGCTGCCGCCACCGCCATATTGGGTCCCGAAAATGTCGCGCTCCCCCTGGTTCGACGCACTGGGCGACGCGGCGCGCAGCTTTTCGAAGGGCAGGTAGCTTTCGAGCCCGTCCTCCCATCGAATCGCGACTTCTTCGCCAATCAACTGGATGTCCACTGGTGCAAGCATGAGGGAATCTGCGAGCAAGAATTCATCCGCCGCCGAAGAACAGCAAATTTCGCACCCGGGTGCATTGCGATTCCCGCAGACGCCCGCACGTTGCGCGCTTAATGAAAGGCTCCGCCCCCGCTCCGTTGCCGCACATCGTCGTGATTGGCGCGGGCTTCGCGGGCATCGCTTTCGTCCGCGCGTTCGATCCGGAACACGGCCGCATTACCATCATCGATCGGCAGAATCATCATCTGTTTCAGCCGCTGCTCTATCAGGTCGCGACCGCCGGGTTGTCCGCGATCGACATCGCCCAGCCGGTGCGGGGACTGTTCGGGGCGCGGCCGAATTTCCAGGTGTTGATGAGCGAGGTGGAGGAGGTCGATCTCGCCGCGCGGCGGGTGAAGCATCGGCGGGGCGAACTCACGTATGACTATCTCGTGCTCGCGGCGGGCGCGCGCACGACTTACTTCGGCAACGAGCAATGGGAGCAGTTTGCGCCGGGGCTGAAGTCGCTCGACGACGCGCTGCGCATCCGTCGGATGATCCTCTGTTCGCTGGAACGGGCGGAGACGGAGACGGATTCCGCCAAACGCGAGGCCGCGATGACGATCGTGGTCGTCGGCGGCGGACCGACCGGGGTCGAACTGGCCGGTGCCTTTGCCGAGCTGACCCGCACGGTGCTGCACAAGGATTTCGACCATATCGACCCGCAGCAGGTACGCGTTATCCTGATACAGGGCGGGCCGCGCGTGCTGCCCACGTTTGTGCCGGAGCTGTCCCAGCGCGCCCGGGAGCAGCTGGAAAGTCTGGGAGTGGAGGTGCGGACCGAATTGCGCGTCGAGCAAATCCGCGAGGGTGAGTTGGTCGCGGGTGGCCGGACGATTCGGGCGGACAACATCATCTGGGCCGCGGGCGTCGGCGCTGTGCCGCTGACGAAAAAACTCGGGGTGGAGATGGATCGCACCGGCCGGCTCAAGGTGCTGCCCGACCTGAGTGTGCCTGGCCATCCCGAGGTGTTTGCGGTCGGCGATGTCTCGACCGTGGTGGATGTGAATGGCGTCGAGGTTCCGGGCGTGGCGCAGGCTGCGATCCAGATGGGCCGGCATGTCGCGCACGTGATCACGTGCGAGCTGCGCGACGAGAAATTTTCCCCGGCTGGTCGCGAACCATTCGCTTACAAGGACAAGGGCTCGATGGCGACGATCGGCCGCTCTGCGGCGGTCGCGGAGATGGGGCGGATCAAGCTAAGCGGATATCCCGCGTGGCTCGCCTGGCTCGTCGTCCACCTGCTCTTCCTGGCCGGATTTCGAAACAAGTTCTCCGTCCTGATGCAGTGGATATATTCGTATTTCACCTACAAACGCGGCGCGCGGATCATCACCGGCGTCTCCGGCGAGCAATCTGCCGGTTCGGCATAGCAGCGTGTCGGACTTAGGAACTGCCGATTGCTGAGTTCGGAAAGCAGAACCAGCTTCGACACGCTGCTAAGCCGTATCGATTCAGAGGAAAACCGCGAATGAACGCGAATGGACGCAAATTCCAGAGGAGGAGGAGGCGGAGGATTGCCCAAGTGAAACCATGGTCACCGTTTGGTCGATCGTTTCCTTGCTCCACAAAGACGCGCTCTCCATTCGCGTGAATTGGCGTCTATTCGCGGTTGAACTGAATTGTTCCGGCTAAGGGTAAAGGCTTCGGGCATCTTCAGCGATTTCGGATGATAAGTGCCTACCGAGCCCGCGTGCGACGTTCTGGCGGTGGAAACCGTGGCAATTGGGCTCCGCGCGCAGCGCGATCTAGCAGCCCGTCGGGGAAAAGCGTGAGTTGGAAAAAAAACGCGCGTCGAATCCGCGGCGCGATTATGCAAGACCGACGGGCTGCTAACGGACTGCCGTCCGGCTCGCGACGAAACGGTCAATCGCTTCGGCCGCTTTCCGCGCGTCGCGGACGGCATGCACGACGAGGCTCGGGCCGCGAACGGAATCGCCGCCGGCAAACACGCCCGGCACGCTCGTCATCTGCTGCTCGTCGACAATCACGCCGCCCCATTCGTTCGTCGCCACGACGGCGAATTCGCTGTCCTTCGGGATTGGCACGGGATCGAATCCGTACGCAACGAGAACAATGTCGACCGCGACTTGGAACTCGGAGCCGGCGACCGGCCGCGGCTTGCGCCGCCCCGAGGCGTCGGCCGCGCCGAGTTCCATCCGCACGCACCGCACGGACGCAACGTCGCCGTTCGCCCCCGCGATGATTTCCGTCGGGTTGGTGAGAAATTCGAATTCAGCGCCTTCCTCGACGGCGTTGGCGTATTCCTTCCGGCTGCCCGGCATGTTCGCCAGATCGCGACGATACAGGCACACCGCGCGTGCGGCGCCGGCGCGCAGGGCGGTCCGCAGGCAATCCATGGCTGTGTCGCCACCGCCGAGCACGGCGACCCGCTTCCCCTTCACATCGACGGGCGGCAGATCGACCAGCGCCGAGTGCACGTTCTTCTGAATCAGGAACGGCAGCGCCGGCAGGACGCCGCCGGCGTTGGCACCGGGAACATCGGCCGGCTTCGGCTGCTGCGCGCCGAACCCGAGAAAAACCGCGTCGTGCGACCGGCACAATTCGGCAAACGAAACGTCGCGGCCGACCTGCTCGCCAAGGCGAAACACGACGCCGCGTTTGGCCAGCAGATCGATGCGGCGCTCGACGATCCCCTTCTCCAGCTTGAACGACGGGATTCCGTTCACCAGCAATCCGCCGGGAATGAGCTGCGATTCGAAAACGGTGACGGCATAGCCGCGCTTCGCGAGTTCGTCGGCGCAGGCGAGCCCGCCCGGGCCCGAGCCGATGACGGCGACACGGTGGCCGTTGGGCGCCGCCTGGATCACCTCGGTGGTGTCGTGGCGGAAGGCGTATTCGTTAATGAACCGTTCGATTGCGCCAATTGAAACCGGGTCCGAGCGCGCATTGAGGATGCACGAACCTTCGCAGAGCCGCTCCTGCGGACAAACGCGGGAGCAAATCTCGGGCATGTTGCTCGTCGCGCGGGACACGGCGGCGGCTTCGAGAAACTCGCCCTGGGCCGCGAGCCCAATCCATTCCGGGATGCGGTTCGCGAGCGGGCAGCCCTGGGCACAAAGCGGTTCGGGGCACTGGATGCACCGGCGCGCCTGCGCCTTCACTGTCGCTTCGTCGAAGTTCGCGTAGATCTCGCGGAAATCGGCGACGCGTTCGGCGGCGGTGCGTTTGGGCGGTGTCGTGCGCTCGATCAATCGCCAGCCGTATTTCGCGGGTGAGTAGACGAGCGGGGGCGTGGGCATGGCATGGAAGCGGCGTGGCCGCGGCGGAGGATTGACGGCCGCCATGATGGCGATCCCCACCGCAAGCGACTCGGCACTTCTTGCGAATCCATCCGCACTGCTTGCAAAGGATCGCGCGGGCGCGGGCGGAGTCGCGCGATCCGCAGCTAACTACGCGTGGTGGCGCGGTTTAACGCGCCTTGGCGGGCCGGCCGCGGAGTCGCTCGGCCTCGAGGAAGTGGAGTGCCGCCTCTTCGCGCTGGTGAAGAAGCGTCAACGCCTTGGCCCAGTTTTCCTGGATGTTGGGTGAGGTCGGATTGAGTGCTGCGGCCTGGCGAAAAAAGCCCAAGGCGGCATCGACGCGGCCATTGCTCGCCAGCGCGATGGCGAGATTGTTGTGCGCCTGATGCGAATTCGGCTTCAACCCCACCGCACGCTCCAGGTGAGGAATGGCTTCGCCGGCCCGGCCAAGTTGGGTGAGAACGAGGCCGAGGTTGTTGCTGGCTTCGTAGTAGAACGGGCGCAACGCAAGTGCCGCTTCGAAGCAGCGGACCGCTTCATCCCGCCGCGATGGGTCGACCATCAACTCGCGACCGAGATTGTTGTGGGCCATCCAGGCGCCGGGGTTCCGCGCAATCGTCGCGCGGAAAAGCGTTTCGTTGTTCCGGAAATCTTTGGCGTGATTTGCCGTTGCGGTGGCGAGCGCCCCAATCGACAACGCCAGCACAGGCGTGAGCGCACGACGCCATATCGGAGTGGCGGCGTTCGCCAGCTTCGTCACGGCCGTCGCCGCTAGCGCGAAAACGGCCGCGCTGGCGAGATACTGAAAATGATCCGCGACGAACGAATACTGGAAGGGATAAACGTCCAGAAAACCGAGCACGGGGAACAGCGTGCCGATGAAGATCAGCATCGCGCTGAGCACGCCCCGCGAGCGAATCCTCCACAGCACGAACAGCAGCGCCAACACCGCGACGAGCGGCAGCCAGTTCAACCACGCCGTGATATCGAGCTGCCAGCGCGGATAGATGAACGTGAGACCGGCCGGCCAGATCAGTTTTGCGAGATAGAACCAAATTACGTGCCCGGCGAGCAGGCAGCGCTGCAACCACGTGAGCGCGAAGTCGGGCCCCTCGGCCCCAATCACGACGGATTCCATTTGGGCGGTGAAAAGTCCGGCGGCTGCGGCCACGACCAGCCAGGGCAGCAACGGCACGCCATCGCGCCGCCATTCGATTCGACCGCGACGCCACCAGAAGAGCACCAGCAGCGCGCCGGGCAGGGTGGCGACGACCGTTTTCGTCAGCAATCCGGCGAAGAAGAGGAGGGTGGCCAACGCATATTCGCCTTGCCGCCGGGACTCGCTGAATCGCGAAAACGCGAGGGCGGCACCGAAATAAAAAATGGCGGACAGCGTGTTCTTTTGCTCGCTGATCCAGGCCACGCTTTCCGCGTGCACGGGGTGGACAGCGAAAAGGAGCGCGGCCGGGACAGCGCCCGTGATCCCGATTCGCCGCAGCAACAGGGCGAGGAGGCACACCGCCGTGGCATGCAGCACGATGTTGACGACGTGATAACCGCGCGGATTCCGGCCAAAAACAAGGTGTTCGATCCAGAATGCCGAGTGTAGCAGCGGATAGTACTGTTGCGTGGCGCCGACGTCGGACCAGATGCGCGCCAGGCCCGCCGGCGACGCCAACGCGGGGGAGGTGAGGTGCGCGTCATCATCCCAGATGAAGCCGTTGTCCAAGGCCGGCAGATACGCGAAGAATACCAGGGCGAAGATCGCCGCCCACCATCCCGGCGAAATCGTCGGCCGCGTCACCCCTCCTCCGGTCCCGGTCGCCTCGTGGCTGGGCGCGGCTGGCATGGGTGCGTCGGGAACAGGATCCTTCGCGCTGGAAACGACAGGAGGCATCGATGGAGCGGGCCGCGCCATTCCTACCGCGCGGTCGTGGTAACGAAAGACCTATTGTGCCGGGGTTGGCGGGTCGCGCGGTCCGCCAAAACTAAAACCGCCGGCCCTGCTGAGGGCCGGCGGGGTAAGCGCGGGCGGGCGGGCGGACTCAGAACGTCCCCTCGAGCCCAATCGCGTAGACGACGCCGAACGTGTTCGAGGAATTCAGCCAGGTGAACGTTGGGCTCTCCTTGTACTGATTTTCGCGCGCGCGCAGCTCGTCGGTGATATTGCGGCCGGACAGGTGCAGGCTCGCCCATTTGGTCAGCCGGATGGCGATGTTGAAGTCGACCATGTGCTGCGGAACGGTGACCTGCTCGGCGCTAATGCCGTTCGAGGTGACGATGCTGTTCACCTGCTGGCCATTCATCGTGTAGTTCACATTGGCGGAGAACCGCCGGTTGCTGTAGCCGATGCTCGCGGTGTGGCGCCAGTCGCGGATGCCGCTGAGGTCGCCACCGCCGGGCCGGCCCTTCAGGTTGTTGTACGCCGAGGTGCCGCGGACCGAGAAGCCGCGCGCCCAGCCGGGCAGGAACTGATCCAGCCGCTGCCGGAACTCCAGCTCGGTGCCGTCCAGCCGGGCCGACCCCGAATTGTAGTAGACGTTGACATCATACCCCGCGTGCTCCGCGCCGAGGCCCCAGTTTTCGGGAACCGGAATGATCGTTCCATCCTCGAACCGCACCTGACCTTTCGCGATGTCATCCGCGGTCAGGATCTCGGACTGGTCCTGGACCTGGTAGTCATGGATGTTCTTGCGATAAACGCCGAGGCCGAAGCTGCCGCCGCTGCCGGTGTAATAGGAGACTCGCGTCTCGAAATTATCGGCGACCCATGGCTCGAGGTCGGGATTGCGGACGTTGATCCGCCCGACCGCGCCGCTGCTCTGGATGGTGTCGACGATGTCGTTGTGCGGAATGACGGTGCGGTCGAAGCGATTCCGCGCCTGCGTCCGGGCGTAGCCGGCCTGCCACTGCAGACTGTCGGTGACGTTGAAGCTCGCATGCAGGCTGGGGAAGTAATTGTCGTTTTCACCCTCCGCGTACGCGGCCTTGTCCCGGTAGACCGCGGCGGTGTGGGCGAGGGTGGCGCGACCGAGGTCCTGGTTTTGATCCGTCGTGGCGCCGGCGGCGCGGGCGGCGTTGCCGGCGGACTGGATCGCCGGGAGGAAGACGGGACCGCCGGAACGGGTGCGCGGCACGACGGCCGCGTTGGCAAGCTGGTAGTTCACATTTGTCGCGGTGCCGAGGTTCACCACCGTGCGCGCGCCGTTCGCGTCGACGTCATTCACGTGCACCACCGATCCGTCACGGTATTTCAAATACGCGGCGCTGCCGTCGATCAGCAGCCCGTGCGCGCTGGCCTCGTTTTTCTCGTAGCGGACCCCGCCGTTGAGCCGGAGCCGGTTGCGCAGGAGCTGCCAGTCGAACTGGAGGTACGGCGCCAGCGTCGACTCCTCCAAATCGTATGCCGCGTTCTGGCTGACGTTGAGCCGCGCCGACCGCGCCTCGTCGTATCGGAACCAGTCCGGATGCTGTTGATAGAGCTGGTAGAGCTTCGTCATGCTGATCCGCTCGATCGCCGGATAGTCGTAGATCGAGTCGCGCCGGGCCGGCAGGCTTTCGGCGGCGATCAGCGAGGCGGAGTCGTCCGCCGTGCCGGGCAGGCCATCGGCGCCGACGAAGCGCCAGGCGTAGGATTCGTATCGGCGCCACTTATACTGTTCCTTGTAGTCAAACCCAAGCTGGGCGGAGAGCGGGTTCTCGAAGTTGAACGCCCGCTTCACGAAGACCTTGGCCGCGCCAATCGTGTCCGCCGAGCGGCCGGGGCGGGCGCGCGCGCCACCGATGCGCGCCACGGAGTTTTTCCACCATTCGACCGGCTGGCCGGCACGGTAATTGTTGCCGTTGGCGGTGTAGTCGGCCGAGGCGTTCGCCGTGATTGTCAGCGGGGCCCAGTAGTTTTCGGCTCCGCCGAAAGTGAGCGTCATCGGGATGGGATTGCCCGAGCCCACCCCGACCCCGGTATGAGGGATGTTCACGAGTCCCGTCACATTCTCCACGCTCGTGCTGTTAAAGAACCCGCGCTCGGTGTCGAAATACTGGTAGGTGCCGCGGGAGTAGCCAGCGCGTGCGCCGGCGGACCACGGGCCGTGGCGCCACCGCGCCTCGAACGTGTTGGTGAGCGTCCGTGACTGCACGTCGCGCCACAGCGGGCTTTCCTGTTGCGTCTGCCCGCCGCCAATCCGACCAACCGTGGTATAGTCGTCGTACGTTATTCCGGTCCGGGGATCCCGGCCGATGCCGACAAAGGTCGCAACATCGCCGCTGCCGGAACCGGCACCGTTCCAGCGATAGCGAACGTCATCCGCGTTTTGCACCCAGCCCCGGATCATGCTGAGCGACCACCCGAGCGTGAGGTCCGGAGTCGGACGCCAGTCGAGTCGCGCGCTCCCGTAATCTTTGCCCTGCAACTTCGGCGCGTTGTGATTGAGCGGATTCTGCATCGCGGGAAAATAAATGCTCGCCGCGGTGTCAAACGTGCCGCCCGCATCCTTGATCGCCTTGGCGGCGGGATTACGGTTGTTCGCGCCGCCCTGGCCGAGATTCCAGCCGAAGGTGGACCAGTGCGTGTTCACCAGCGTGTCGTTCTGGCCGACGGTGACGGCGAATCCGAGGTTGCGGTTGATTGGCTCGGTCCAGGCGACCTCCCAATTGGGCCGCCAGCGCGAGCGCGTGCGATCCTTGGGTCCGTCCATGGCTTTCGTCGTGAGTTCCTCGCCGTCGGATTGCAGGAACGCACGATAGGCCACCCGCCGCTTGCTGTATTCGAAGGCGGAGCGGCGGATCATGTTGATTGAGCCACCGAGAGCATTAGCGCTGTCCTCCGGCAGTGGCAGCTTGCGCACTTCAACGCGCGCGATGTCCGCGGCGGAAGCGTATTGAATTTCAAACGCGCGGCCGACCGTCTCGGCGTTCGCGCTCGCCGTCGGCATGCCGTCGAAATTCACCTCGGTGTTCACGGCGCCGAGCCCGCGCACGCTGACGCCCGTGATGTTGTTCGCGAAATATTCGACGTCGACACCGGGCAGCAGCTTCAGGAATTCCCCGGGATTGCGGTCGACGATCGTGCCGAACTCTTCGGTGGAAACGACGCTGACGATGTTCGGGGCGACACGCTGCTCGTGCACCGCGATCGCCGCCGCGTTGGTTTCCTTCGTCGACTGCACGACATAGGCGTCGAGCTTCACCGTTTCCGCATCGGCACCATACCGCGAGCGACTGGTCAGGGCGAAGTCCTGCTGCGCGGCGCGATCCGTCGCGACGCTGATGCTCGCCTCCTGCTCGTCGAGCCCGGTGAAGAACACGCGCAGGGTGACGACACCGGGAGGAACGTTTTCGAGCCGATAGAAACCCGATTCATCGGTGAAAGTGGAGCGGGTGCTGTCCTTCACCACGACGCGGACGTTGTTGAGGTATTCGCCGGTAACGGCGTTTTTGACGCGTCCTTCGATCGCACCGGCATTTGACTGGGCGTGGGTCACAGCGAGCACGACGCAGGTCGAAAAGGCGACGAGGCAACGGACAAGACGGGACAGCTTTCGCTGGAGCACCGACGACGCGGAAACGATCCGCCACTCAGCGCAAACGGGGGTTTTCATGGTTTGGTCCGGGCTGGGGAACAGGGGGGAGAACCGGCCCAAGTCATGGTGAGGCATCCGGCCGAGGAAAGAAGCGCAGAGCTTAAATCGTTAAGCCCGTGGCCGCGTCGCGAGGCGAAGGCATCGAAAACATTTCACGATTCGGTTGGAGATGTTCAGCTGATACGTGAGCGAGCCGGCGCGAGCGGCTACCTGATCAAACGGGTGGCGACCGACAAGCTGCTCGAGGCGATCGACGACGTCTGCACGGGCGGCTCGCCGATGTCGTGTCACATTGCTCGCAAGGTCGTGCAGTTTTTCCATCAGGCGGGGCCCTCCGATGAAGTTTCGGAGAACCTCTCGCGCCAGTCGTTCTTCGGCGGATTCACGAGCCGCAGCGACGCTTTGGGATAGAGGTCGAAATAGGCGTCGGGCGCCAGGAAGCGGATGTGCGGCTTGTGCAAGCTGACCGCGATCAGGAACGGCTTCTCACCGTGGCGCGCGTCGTGAGCCACGAGGCGACGCGCCGCGCGCGTGAGCATGAGCAAAGGAACCGACAGAGTGTCAGAACTGCCGCCTTCACAATATCCCCAATAAGGGGGATGCGGCCCGAAGCGCGGCGATTGACAACGCGTTGTCGGCGGCGGGGCACTCACTGGGTCGGAAATCGCTTCTGGGGGCATCCGACTGCGCGCTCCACCCGATGACAACCGAGACACGCTTTCGAGGGGCGCCGCGACCACCGAGCCCCACTCAAAACCGAATTCCCTTCCTGACGCCCACGTAAAACCCGCAGGAATACGCAATTTTGACGCATCTTGGCTTGACCCGAGTGGGTGAAAAGGGGTGAAAATGGGGCACTTTGGGAGAAACCCGTATTTCGCTGCCCACATGCCCCAAGCTGGCAAAACCTTTTATACCGGCCTTTTTAGGCACAACCTCGACGACAAGGGTCGGCTGACGATCCCATCGGCGTGGCGGTATGCCCATGCGGAAGCGGATACCTTCCTGGCGACGCCACACCCGGATGGTTATGTGGCGGTGCTGCCGCCCGCCGAAGTCGACAAACTGCATGAGAAGATCGGGGCCATGAAGTTGAGCGACGCGGCGGCGCAGGCGTTTGCCGCGCGGTTTTTCTCCCAGACCCAAAGTTTTTCGTTCGATAAGGCCGGCCGAATCGGCCTCAGCGCCGATCTCCTCCGCCACGCCGGCGTCGAGAAAGAGGCCGTCCTGGTCGGCTCGCTCACCAAGTTCAATATCTACAACCCGAACCGCTGGCAGCAGGAGGAAGCGCGCACGGCGGGCGAAAACTTCGGCGACGTCATGCGTCGCCTCGATATCTGACATGCGCAGCGCTGCCAAGACCAAGCCCATTGCCTCGCGACTCCGCGCCCGCAAATCCGCGCTGTCCGCCACGGCGGCCGCGCGCCGGATTTTCCCGGCGTGGATCGACGCCGACGAACGCGTGGTTTCATTTGCCGCCGCGGCGGCCCAGCCGCGCGTGCGCGACGCGCTCGTATTGCGCAAGGTCGCGAAAAAGAAATCCGCCGGCCGGAAGGGAACCAACCATGGGTCCGACGCTCGATGAGTTGTCCCGGCCGGCCATGACCTCTGGTCACCAACCCGTGTTGCTGCGCGAGGTCCTCGACCTGTTCGTGTCGCGGCCGGGGGGGCGTTACCTGGATTGTACCTTTGGCGGTGGCGGCCACACGCGGGCCCTGCTCGAGTCTGCGCCCGGCATCAGCGTGCTCGCACTCGATCGGGATCCCGCTGCGGCGGATCGTGCTGCAAGCTTGCGCGAGGAATTCGCCGGGCGCTTCGCGCTGATCGATCGTGATTTTGGCCGGCTGGACGAAACGGCGGACGCGGGATTCGACGGCATACTTTTCGACCTGGGCGTGTCATCGTTCCAACTCGACGAGACCGGGCGTGGTTTCTCGTTCCGGCAGGACGCGCCCGCCGACATGAGAATGGATCCGCGCACAGGCGTGCCGGCCAGCCGCTGGCTCGAAACGGCGACCGAAGAGATGCTGGTCCGCGCCATTCGCGATTTTGGCGAGGAGGTGCACTGGAAGCGCGTTGTGCGCGCAATTCTCGCCGCCCGCGGATCCGGTGCGCTGGCGCGGACGGCGAGTCTTGCGGCGCTGATTGCCGGGGCAATTCCCGCGCGTGACCGGCACACGTCGAGGCTGCATCCGGCAACGCGGTCGTTTCAGGGGATCCGGATCGCGGTGAACGACGAGATCGGCGCGATCGAGCGCGCGCTGCCGGTCGCCTTCGAAAAACTCGCCGACGGCGGGGTGATGTGCGTCATCAGTTTTCACTCCCTGGAAGATCGGCCGGTGAAGCAGTTCTTCCGCCGGCTGTGCGGCCAGCCGGAAAGCGCGGACGATCACACGCCCCAGGACCTGCGGGTGAAGCGGGCGGAGCCGCTGACGCGGCGCCCGCTCACGCCCGGCGACGACGAGATCGCCGCCAATCCGCGCAGCCGTTCCGCGAAGCTGCGCGCGTTGCGCAAACTTCCCTCCGCCCCCCGCCCCAACTTCTCCGCCGCACCATGAAAAACAATTCCCGCGCCTTCGTGAACCAGTTCTTTGTCGGGCTGCTGGTGACACTCTGCTTCGGCGGCACGGTCGGGCTCGGCACGGTGTGGATGCGTCACCAGATTTCAATTACGGCGAAAACCAACCGGATGCTCCTCGCCAGCATCGATGAACTGGAGCGACACCTGGCGGAAAAGATTGCGCTGGTCGAGAGTGAGCAAAGCCCGGGGAACCTGCGCCACCGCAACGAGGACTTCCGGCTCGGGCTCGTCGCCATGAGCGATCCGCAGGTCGCGGTCATGCCGATCGCTGACGATCCCGTCCGCCGGATGGTGATGGCCGCGAATCGCCGGCGGATGAGCGATGGGCCGGAGCAGGTCGCGCTGACCTGGCGCGAGGGCGCGACGCGTGAGGCCGCGACCCGCGAGCCGCGAACCGAGAGCCCGGCCCGCGTCACCTTCTCGGTGGCGTTTCGCCGCTAACGCCGATGTCCAGGGGCTTCGCATCCAGCTACCGGATTGTCCTGCTGAGCGCCGGACTTCTGCTGTGCTTTGGCGGATTCACGGTGCGGCTCGTGTGGCTGCATGTGGTCGAGCGCGATACGTTGCTGCGCTCGATCACCAAGGCGCGGCACCAGCTGAACGTCGAGCCCGCGCAGCGGGGCGACATTCTCGATTGGCGCGGCACCGTGCTCGCCACCAGTCGTTCGATGATCGTGCTCGGTGTCGATCCGATGTCGCTGCGGCCGCAGGACGCGGGCAAATGGCCGGAGCTGGCGCGGTTGATGGCGTTGCCCGAGCCCGAACTCCGCCGGATTTTCAACACGAAATATCGTCCCACGGCCCCGGCCGCGCGGCTCGGCGACGGCGCGAACAACGCCGGCGGCATCGTCTTCAACGTCAGCGGCCTGGCGGCGGCGCCGCCAGCCGCCAGCCCGGCAGACGTGGAAGCAGAGGAGGGCGATGAGGCGTTCGAAGGCGCACCGGATAAGAAAGGCCGGCGGCCGATTCGCTGGGTGAAGTTGAGCGAAACGGTTTCCGAATCGCTCTACGACGAAATCGAGAAGCTGGGCATTCATGGCGTCTACGGCCAGCGCGTTTACCGGCGCGTGTATCCAAATAATCAGCTCGCCGCGCACCTGGTCGGATATGTCGATCGCGAGCAGCGCGGCGTCGCCGGAATCGAGTACTACGCCGACTTTTATCTCCGGGGGCAGAATGGATGGCGCGAGGGCGAACGCGATGGCCGCAATCGCGAGCTCCCGCAGTTCACCACGCGGCACGTGCCCGCCTCGGACGGTTACAACGTGACGCTCTCGATCAACGCGGCGGTGCAGGACCTGGTGGAGCAGGAACTCGCGGCGATTGCGGGGAAATTCAAGCCGCTGAAGGCGACGATCATCGTGAGCGATCCCAACAACGGGTTCATCCTCGGGATGGCGAATTATCCCACGTTCAACCTGAACGAATATAACAAGGTCCCGAAAGACGAGATGGGCCGCATGCGCAACATTGCCGTCGCCGATGTGTACGAGCCCGGCTCCGCCTTCAAGATCGTGGCGGCGGCGGCTGCGCTGGAGGAAGGGCGCGTCACGCTGAACGAATCGTTCAACTGCTCGACGGACAAGATCACCTACAAGGGTCGGCTGCTGAGCCTGCCGGGCGAGGACCACGAGTTCGATCACCCGCTGGCGCTGCCGGAGATCATCTCTCGCTCGAGCAATCGCGGCGCGGCGCAGCTCGGCATGCGGGTCGGTGAGGAGCGTTTTCATTTCTATGCGAGCGCGTTCGGTTTCGGCCGCACGCTCGGGTTTCCCGTGGGCGGGGAGGTGCCGGGTATTTTCGCGCCGTGGAAAAAGTGGAATGCGCTCGACATCACGCGCATCCCGGCGGGCCACACCATCGCCGCGACCGCGCTCCAGATGCACCAGGCGATGAGCGTGATTGCGAGTGGCGGGGTTCTGTACCGCCCGCAGCTGATCCGGAAAATCCGCAACCAAAAGGGTGAGGTGGTTTTCGATCGCGAGGATGGCATCGAAATCAACCGGGTCGTCTCGACGCGCACGGCGCGGCTCGTGGCGGAGATGCTGGTCGGCGTGGCCTCGAAGGGCGGCACCGCCCCGCAGGCCGCCATTCGCGTCAACGGCGTCGACTACGAGGCGGCGGGGAAAACCGGTACGACCCAGAAGCTCGAATCACAGATACTGTCCGACGGCAGCACGAAGCAGGTTTATTCGCGCCAACACCACGTCGCCTCCTTCATTGGATTTTTCCCGGCGAGCCGGCCGCAGGTTGCGATTTCAGTCATCGTCGACGACGCTGACGCGCACGCGCCGGGCGGAATCGCGTACGGAGGAACCGTGGCCGCGCCGTCGTTCCGAAGCCTCGGCGAAAAATTGATTCATATCCTTCCCATCAACCCTCCCAGCCAGCTCGCGCGCCCCCCGCTGCTCGCCGCCCACGAAGGAGCCCGCCAGTGATCGGCTATCTGACGTCCAACTATCCGCTCATCCACGCCTTCCGGCCTGCTGCTGCCCGTAGGACCCGGCGCGAAACCCTCGCGCTCAATCGCGTTTTCAAAATGGCCCCCAAACTATCGGATTACTTTCACGACGACGAAATCCTCGGCGTGAAGGGCTCGCTCGACCGGCCCATCTCCGGGCTCGTGATCGACAGCCGCCGCGTCGTACCGGGGACGCTGTTCTTCGCCCTGCCAGGTCTGCGGACCGACGGCGCCAGCTACATGGACGAGGCGATCAGCCGTGGTGCGGTCGCGATTGTCGCGCAAAAACTCCCGGTGCACCCGCCCGGCAAGGTGACGTTCATCCAGGTGGCTGACGCGCGCGCAACGCTCGCGGCGGTCGCCCAGCGTTTTTATAAATTCCCCGATCGCGAACTCGCGGTCGTGGGCGTGACGGGCACGAACGGCAAGACGACGGTCACGCACCTGCTCAAACATTTCCTCAACGGCGACCAGCGCGTTGGCCTGCTCGGGACGATCAGTTACGATTTGGGGGCGCGCACGGTGCCGTCATTTCGCACCACGCCGGAGTCGCTCGATGTTTTTGGGTTGATGGCGCAGATGCGCGACGCGGGGTGCCGGCAGGCGGTGATGGAGGTGAGCTCGCACGGGATCGATCAGCAGCGCGTGCGCGGCGTGCAGTTCGCCGCCGCGGTGTTCACGAACCTGACCCGCGATCATCTGGATTACCACAAGTCGATCGAGGCGTACTTCGAAGTGAAGACCCGGCTGTTCACCGGCGGGACCGGCGCGGTGCCGAAGGTTGCGGTGGTGAATGTCGACGATCCGCATGGTGAAAAACTGGCGGCGCACATCGGCGCCAGCGTGCCGGCGGCGCGGCTGGTGACATTCGGCGAGAATCCGGCGGCTTCGGTGCGGGCGGAAAACCTTGGTCTCAACTTCAAGAACACGACGTTCCGGCTGGTCTGGCCCGGCGGATCGCTCGAAATCGATTCGCCGCTGATCGGGCGCTACAACGTGAGCAATCTTCTCGCCGCGGTGGCGACGGCGTGGGGCCTCGGCCGCGATCCGGTGGTGTTCCTGCCGCGGCTCCGCGGGTTCAAGGGCGTGCCCGGCCGCATGGAGCGAATCGACGAGGGCCAGCCGTTCAACGTACTGGTGGATTACGCGCACACCGACGATGCGCTGCGCAACGCGCTAGGCATGCTGCGCACGATCACGCCCGGCCGGCTGCTCGTCGTATTCGGCTGCGGCGGCAACCGCGATCGGACCAAGCGGCCGCTGATGACGCGCGCCGTGCAGGAGTTCGCCGACTTTGCGTTCGCCACGGCGGACAATCCGCGCACCGAGGCGGTGGCGCAGATTTTCGAGGACATGCGCGCGGGCGTGACCGCGCCGGAAAAGATCACCTGGATCGATGATCGCCGCCGCGCCATCAGCCTGGCGCTCGATGTCGCGAAGCCGGGCGACTGCCTGCTGATCGCGGGCAAGGGACACGAGAGCTACCAGGAATTCGCCGACACCGTCTTCCCGTTCGACGACCGCCAGGTCGTGCGGGAACTGATCGGGATCAAGGCGCTGAAGACGGGATGAAAACGAAGGACCAGAGACGAGAGACTAGAGACCAGGGACTACGGAATAACCGTAGCAGCCGAGGTCACGAGGCTGGTGCCTTTGCATGTTTTCCCGAGGCGCTGAAATCAGACTCCTTTCGTCGGCTGCTACGCGCGGCACTTTCAGTCCCTGGTCTTTGGTCCCTGGTCCCTGGTCCCATCCTTGCCTGACATGCCGACGTTCGCGCCAGAACAACTTGCCCGATGGACGGGCGGCCGATGGACGATTCGACCGGCGACTCCACTTCGTGAATTCACGGTGGACACGCGGCAGCTGCGGCCCGGCCAGGTTTTTGTCGCGATCAAAACCGAAAAACGGGACGGTCACGATTTCCTGCGGGCGGCGGAAGCCGCCGGAGCGGCGGCTGCGCTCGTGGGCCGCGCGGACCCGTCGCTCGGGCTGCCGCAGCTGGTGGTGAGTGATCCGCTCGCCGCGTTCCAGGCCATTGCGCGTGAACACCGGCGGACGTTCCAGGGCCCGGTGGTCGGCATTTCCGGGAGCGCGGGCAAGACCTCGACGAAGGACTTGCTCGCGCTCCTCCTCGGTGGCGTGCCCTGTGATGCGACAAGCGAGCAGGGCCGCCCCCATTTCGCTGCGGCGGCGAATTCAGGCGGTTCGTGCGGCGTTCACGCCACCGAGGATAAACTTCCGGTCCGCCGCGGCGGCGGTGCCGGTCAGGGAGTGCTCGCGACGGAGGGCAACCTCAACAATCACCTCGGCGTGCCGCTCACGCTGACGCGGCTCGATCCGGATCGCCATGCCTTCGCCGTGATCGAGGCGGGAATCAGCGCGCCGGACGAGATGAAGCCGCTGGCGGAAATGATTCAGCCCGACGTGGCGTTGATCACGCTCGTCGCGCCCGCGCACACGGAGGAACTCGGCAGCATCGAGGGCGTGGCGCGCGAAAAAGCGGTGCTGCCGGCCGCGTTGCGCGGCGCCGGCATCGCCGTATTTCCGCGGCAGACCGCAGAATTCGCGGCGTTTCGGGATCTGACGGTGCGCACGATGGTGGTGGAACGCGCCGACGTCATTCGCCCCGCCGAGCCGCCGAAGGACGTCGTTTATTTCACGGTCACGCAGCGTGACGACGAGACCGCAATCGCGCTGGCCTACGGTCCACCCCCGCCGCTCGTGTTCACTTGCCGGCGCGTCTCCGACGGCATGGCGCAAAACGCGACGCTGGCGATCTGCACCGCGCTCTGGCTCGGCATCGGCCGCGATCAAATCCAGGCGCGCCTGGCGTGCTGGCAGCCGGCCAAACTCCGCGCCGAGATCCGCCGCGAGGAGGGCCGGATGCTGTATCTGGACTGTTACAACGCGAATCCCGCCGCGATGACCGATGCGCTCGGGACCTTTGTCGCGATTGCTCCGCCGGCCGAACCGCGGCTGTACGTCATCGGCTGCATGGAGGAACTGGGCGCAGACTCCGCCGCGCAGCATCGCGCGCTCGGCCGCCAGATCCCGCTGCGTGAAATCGACCGGCTGTTCGTCATCGGGACACACGCGCACGTGGTGTGCGCCGGCGTGCTCGAGCGCGGCGACCTGACCCGGCAGATTCAAATCGTCTCGTCGCTCGATCTCGTGACGCCGTGCGTGGCCGAGTGGAAGGGGGCGGTTTTCGTGAAGGGCAGCCGGCGCTACCAACTCGAAAAGGTCCTCGAGGTGCAGAGCTCGTTCCCGCTGCCATGCTGAGCTATTTGGCCGACTATTCAGACTACTTTGGTCCGCTTCGACTGCTGCGCTACATCACGCTGCGGACGGCCCTGGCTGCGCTCACCTCGCTCGTCATCGGGTTTGCGCTCGGCCCGATCATGATCCGCAAGTTTCGCGAGCTGAAGTTCGGGCACGGCTACATCGACGACCGGACGGGCGCGCTCGGGGCGAGCTACTTCGACAAGAAGAACACGCCGACGATGGGCGGGTTGATCATCTTCATCTCCGTGTTTCTCAGCGCGGCCTTGTGGGCGACGCCCAACGTGTGGGTCTTCACCAGCCTGTTCGTATACGCCGCGCTGACCGTGCCCGGGTTTCGCGATGATTACCTGAAGGTGGTGCACAAGAACCGCAATGGCATCTCCTCCTGGGAAAAGATCGCGTGGCAAACCGCCGCGACCCTGGGCGCCCTGGCTCTGCTGATCATTCATCCGGACAGCGCGAAAAAAATCCGCGAGTTTTGGATCCCGTTCATCAAGCACCCGATCATCACGCAAATGCCCTGGTGGCTGCTGCTGGCGTTGATTTACCTGTGGGTCGTCGGCTTCAGCAACGCGATCAACATCACGGACGGCCTCGACGGGCTGGCGGTGGGATGCACGATCACGGTGGCGCTCGTGATGGGCGTGATGGCCTATGTCGCCGATCACGTTTTTCTCGCCGAATACCTGCTGACGAGCCACGTGCCGAAGACCGGGGAGCTGACCGTGATCTGCGGCGCGTTGATTGGCGGCAGCATGGCCTTTCTCTGGTTCAACTCGCACCCGGCGGAAGTGTTCATGGGCGACACCGGTTCGCTTGCACTCGGCGGGCTGATTGGTGTGATGGCTTTCATGATTCACCAGCCGCTCACGCTGGTGATCGCCGGCGGGGTGTTCGTGATGGAACTCGTTTCCGTTGTCATCCAGGTGAGCTGGTTCAAGTACACGCGGCGCCGGTTTGGCGAGGGCCGGAGGGTGTTCCTCATGGCGCCGATCCACCATCATTTTCAGAAGAAGGGCTGGCCCGAAACGAAGGTCGTCCTGCGTTTCTGGGTCCTCTCGCTCGGCTGCGCGCTGGCCAGCCTCGCGACGCTGAAGCTTCGCTGAACATGAACCCCAACCCCGATCCCGACCGCGTGTTTCCGCTCTCGGGCGGCTCGTCTGAACGAGCGGCCCTTCGTCCGCCGCGTCTCAGTGTTTATCCCCGCTACGCCACCGTGCCCATCATGGGCCATCGCGCGTTTCTGCGTGCGTGGGCCGCCCGCCGCGCCGCGCGTCTCGCGTCTGCGCAGGCGGCGGGAAAACCCGCCGAAACCGCCGCGCTCGCCGGGTCGCTCGGTTGAACCAATGTCGCTCGTCGTCCCGAGCTTCCTCGCCCCGCTGCTCGCCGCGCCCGTCGCCGTTTTCGGCGGCGGCGTGAGCGGGGAGGGGCTGCGCGCGTTATTGGCCGCACTCGGGGCGGAGGCGACGATCTACGACGAGAAAACGGGACGCGGGGCGTTGTTCACGCTCGATGACGCGGCGCGACACCGTCTCGTCGTGTTTTCCCCGGGCTTCTCGCCGGAGCATCCGTGGCTGGCGGGTGCACGTTCGGTGGGAATCGAATGCCTCGGCGAACTCGATTTTGCGTCGCTCTTCTGGAGTGGTCGCCTCGTCGCGATTACGGGCACGAATGGGAAAACCACCCTGACTGAGTTTCTCACCCACGCGCTGCGAACGGTCGGGCGCGATGCCCGCGCGACGGGCAACATCGGCGATCCGTTCTCGCGTCTCGTCGTGATGACGGGCGGCGGCGCCAGGGACTCCATGGCGGTTTGCGAGGTAAGTTCGTTCCAGGCCGAAACGCTGAAGCACTTTCGCGCCGACGCGACGCTCTGGATCAACTTCGCCGAGGACCACCTGGAGCGGCACGCCGGACTGGAAGGTTATTTCAGTGCGAAGTGGAAACTCGTGGCGCACACCGATCCGGACAATGTGTTTGTCGGCAGTTCGGTGCAGCGGTTTGCGCGCAAGTTCGACCGGCCGCTCACCACCGTCGCCGCGATCGCGACTGAGGACCAGCCGGCGGATCCGCGGCTGGCTCGTACGCCGTTCGCCGAATATCCGCAGCGGGAAAACTTCCTGCTCGCGGCAGCCTGGTGGCGCACGGCCGGATTTGACGAGGCCGCGCTCCATGCCGCGGCGCGGACGTTTCAGCTCGGGCGCCATCGCTTGGCGCGCGTCGCGGAGCGCGACGGCGTCACGTATTGGAACGATTCGAAGGCCACGAATTTTCATGCCGTGGAAGCGGCACTCGCGAGGTTCACCACGCCGGTCGTCCTCATCGCGGGCGGAAAATCCAAGGGGGGCGACCTGGCGGGTTTCGTCCACCGAATCGCGCCGCGGGTGAAGCACGCCGTCCTGATGGGCGAAACCGCCGCGGACCTCGCGTTCCACGGCTCCACCTTCCGCATGGCCCATTCAACCTGCGCGACGCTGGCGGAAGCCGTGCGTCGCGCGTCGGAACTGGCGGCCCCGGGCGAGCACGTGCTGCTGAGCCCGGGTTTCGCAAGCTTCGACATGTTCCGCAACTACGAGGATCGGGGCGAACAATTCGAACAGCTCGTCCGGACCGCCTTACGCGAAAGCGGCGCTCCGGCGGCGAGTTTGGGATAGCATTCCCATCTCCGACCCTTCAAAACCCGACCAACCAATTCCTCCTATGAAAATCCTGAAGATTTTCGGCATCGTCGCGGGCATCCATGTTTTTGCCCTCATCCTCATTTTCGCCAATCCGGGCTGCAGCTCGACGACGAAAACGACGCCGGCTCCGAGTGACACGATCACGCAGAGCCAGCCGCCAGCATCGACCACGGTCACGTTGCCCAACCCGCCGTCCCCGGCGGCCAGCGCGACGAGTGAGCCGATCACGTTCAATCCCGATGCGCCGGCGGTCGCGTCGAACAGCTCCGGTGGAGTGCGGTTCACGCCGACACGCCCCGGCTCGCCGGCTGCGACCACGCTGATCGTCGAACCGGTTGTCGACGTGACGCCCGCCACGACGTACACCGTCGTCAGCGGCGACAATCTCTGGAATCTCGCCAAGAGGCACCATGTGTCCGTCACGGAACTCGCCGCCACTAACAACATCAGCGCGAGCACGGTGCTGCGGCCCGGCCAGAAACTGATCATTCCGGGCAAACCCGCCTCGCCCACCGCGGCCGCGACGGCCAATCCCGCCGCGAGCGGCGGCGAGACTGCGAGAACCGTGGCGGTGAAACCGTCCTCCGGCGCCGCCCTGACGCATGTGGTCAAGGCGGGCGAGACGCTCGGCATCATTGCGCGTCGGTATGGCGTGAAGCAGGGCGACATCGCCGTGGCCAACAACATTTCCGATCCGCAAAAAATCCTGGCCGGCACGGAACTGATCATCCCGGGCTGGCAGTCACCGGGCGCGGGGAAGTCCGGCAAGGCGGGCGCCAAGTCCTCGGAAAGCGCCGCGAAATCCTCCTCCGGCAAGTCCGGTGAGTCGCGGCCGGCCTTCAAGGTGGAGGACGAACAAAATGCGCCCAAGCCGCCCGTTCCTCCCGCGGAGGTTCCCGTGATCCGCGTCGACGATAGCCCGAGCCCAATCTCACCAGCGCCGAGGAACTGAGCCGCGCGGCATCGAATCCATGAACAGCCATCGCGTCACCGATCTCGCGCCTCCGCGGTTTTTGCTCAATCCCGCCACCGTCATCGCGGTGTGCGCGATTGGCCTCACGCTGCTGGGACTGTCGATTCTCTTCAGCGCCAGCGCATCTTTTCGGCAGGGGCCTTACTTCTATCTCAACAAGCAGATCGTCGGTGTCGTCGCGGCGACCGGGCTCTGCTTGTTGATGAGCCGCGTCGATCTCGACTATCTGCGCCGCTACGCGTGGTGGATCGGAGGTGCGTTGCTGGTACTGCTGGTGCTGGTGGCGATTCCGCACATCGGCATCGCCGTCAAAGGCAGTCGCCGCTGGCTCGGGTTCGGCAGCGTGCGCGTGCAGATCTCGGAGTTCGCGAAACTCGGGCTCGTGTTCTGCCTCGCGCATTATCTCGCGCAGAACCAGACGCGGATCGGCGAATTTCGGCGCGGCTTCCTGTGGCCGCTCGCGCTGGTGGGCGCATGTGCCGCGCCGGTTTTGCTCGAGCCCGACTTCGGCACGTCGGCGCTGATGGTCGCGGTTGGTCTCGTCCTTGTTTTCATCGCGGGCGCAAAATGGCGGCATATCCTGCCGGCAATTGCCCTGGTCGGCGGCGCGTTCGCCTTGCTCGTCGTCTACAATCCCAACCGGCTGCACCGGATACTGGAATTCCTGAGCGAGCAAAAATCGTATCAGCTCCGCCAGGCGCTGGCGGCTTATGCGGCGGGTGGCATCGAGGGCTCCGGGTTGGGGCAGGGGCGCCAGCAGCTCAGCTACCTGCCGGAGGCTCACACCGATTTCATTTTTTCCGTCATCGGCGAGGAACTTGGCCTCATCTTCACGCTTGCAGTCGTGGTGCTGTTCACGACGATCCTCGTGGCCGGATTGATCCACCTGCGTCGCGCGCCGAACCTTTTTCAATTTCTGCTCGTGCTCGGCTGCCTGACGCTGATCTCGCTGCAGGCGATCATCAACATCGGCGTCGTCACCGGGGTATTCCCGACCAAGGGCATGTCGCTCCCGTTCATCAGCGCCGGGTTGTCGAATCTCATGCTGATGGGACTGCTGTTGGGCATCATCCTCAACACGCAGCGCACGTGGGGCCGGGCTACGCTCCCGGACGACGGGCGGACGATGAGGGAAGTTTTGGCATGATAGCCAGTGTGACCAGTGACGAGTGGCGAGTGACCGGCGGCCGATCGGCCGGCGCTGCCGGTGCGCTCGCTCTTCCTCGTCACTCATCACTTGTCACTCGTCACCCGGTTTGCGCATGAGCCGGTACATCATTTCGTGCGGCGGCACGGGCGGGCATCTTTCGCCCGGCATCTCCCTGGCCGAAGGACTCAACGCGCGCGGCCACGAGACCCGGCTGCTGATCAGCCAGAAGAAGGTCGATACGAGGCTGAGTGAAAAATATCCGCAGCTGAAATTCCAGCGGATGCCCGGAACCGGATTTTCGTTCCAGCCCTTGAAGCTGCTGCGGTGCGCGATTTCCCAAACCCAGGCCTTGCTCTTCTGCCTGCGTCTGCTGCGTGAAAGCCGGCCGGACGCGCTCGTGGGCTTCGGCGGGTTCACCTCCGCCCCGCTGGTTGCGGCGGGATGGTTGACCGGAATTCCCGTGGCCCTGCACGAGTCCAATCGCGTGCCGGGCATGGCGATTCGAACCCTCGGCCGGCTCGCGCATCGCGTCTACCTGCCGCCCGGCATCAAGGTGGCCGGTATCCGTCCTTCCGCGACGCGGCATGTCGGGCTGCCGGTCCGCCGCGAGATCGTCCGGCACCCGCAGGTGGCGGCACGCGCCGCGCTCGGCATGGATTCCAACCAGCGTCTGCTGGTCATTCTCGGCGGCAGCCAGGGCGCTTCGTCGCTCAACGACTGGGCGCGCCAAAACCTGCCCGCGTTCGCGGCCGAGGGCATCCAGGTGTACTGCGTGACCGGCATGGGCAAGGGCGCCGATGGCATCGTCGAGCTGAAAACGCGCGACGGCGCGCCCATTCGTTCGGTTTTCATGTCGTTCTGTGATCAGATGGCCGAGCTGATGTCGGCGGCTGATCTGGTGATTTCCCGCGCCGGCGCCGGAACGCTCGCCGAGCTGATCCGCTGCGAGACGCCCGCCATCCTGGTGCCGTATCCGCAGGCGGCGGACGATCACCAGCGCGCGAATGCGGCGTTTTTCGAGCGTCAGGGCGGTGGGATTATCATCAGCCAGACGCAGCTGGGGCAGCTGCACGCGGAGGTACTCGATATGATTTTCAACGACTGGCTGCTGCGAAAGTTTCGCGGCAACCTCCAGCGCATGGATCGCGCCAACTCGCTCGAAGTGATGCTGGCCGACCTCGAGGATATTGCGGGAACACCGCGAACATCCGCCCGCATGGGGGACCCGCGGCCGGCGTGAGATAAAAGGACTAAAAGACTAAAGGACTAAGGGACCAAGGGACCACGGAGGAAATACCAGAGACTAGAGACCAGAGACCACGGACCACTGACCACCGATTACCGACCACCGATTACCGAAAAACGACCACGGACCACGAATGCGGAGAGCGATTACATTTCATTTTCGAGCAATGGCAGACGGGGGCACCGATTACTGCGGGTCCTCGGTGGTCCTTTCGCCTTTTGGTCCCTTAGCCCGGATAATTCAGTGCGCCGTGAAAAGCCATGGGACTTCAGTGGGGAAGTTAGAACAAGCCCTCCCGGGAAAGGTCGCTCCACCCGGTACCGCCTGGAGGGACGGTGGAGGCAACAAAGCCGTTCAAGCACTCCGGGAAAAGGCCCCGTCAGGGGGTCAGGAAGCGCGCAGGCCATAATATGAATGA
>JAUSID010000098.1 GCA_030648295.1 Opitutaceae bacterium
TGGCCAATTGCGGTCCCCATGTTGAGGTGCGCGATGATTTCGCCGACGTTCATGTCACTCCAGCCTTCCGGCAGCCGCGCGCCCCGCATCGGAAACCCGATCGAGCGAAGCACCCGCCGGCCGAGCCAGAACGTCGCCCCGTAAACCGGAATAGCCGTGAACGGGTTGGTGATGAACTGAAGTGCGCCGAGCACCATGTAATTCGCCCGCACCACAATCGCGAGCACGAGGCCGACCGCGAGCTGGACGCCCATGAGCGGCAGCAGGGAGAGAACTGAACCGGCGTAGAACGCCCGCCGGATTGGTCCACGCCGGAACGACCAGAGGTACTGCTCCCGTCGCGCGAAGGCCGCCCAGCGTCCAACAAATGGATACTTGTGAAAAACGGCGCGCCGCGGCATGAACCGCAGCATGCGTTTGGCCCGCCGAATCCGGCGATGATGATGGGACGACACGAAGGCGAGCCGGCCTAGCCGAAGACGCGGCCGAGCGCGGAGACGAGATTCTGGCGCGAGGTGAGGAGCGCAACCGAAAGTGCCGTGCCGCTGCGGGTGATCGGGTGCACGGAAAGTCCGGGCGGCGGCTGCGCGACCGTCGCCTCGCCGGCAAAGACATGCACGGTCCTGCCAAGCGCAAGCGCCCGGGCCGCCACGGCGCCCGGCCCCTTGCCGCTCAACGAGCTGTCATCGAACCGCCCCTCTCCGGTAAGCACGAGATCGGCCGAGGCGATCCGCTTTTCGAGATCGAGCCACGACGACACCAGTTCGAATCCCGGCAACAACCTGGCGTTGGCGACCGCCATCAACCCGAAGGAAATCCCGCCCGCGGCGCCGGTCCCCGGTGTTTGCATCAACGTGTCGGGTTTGCCCGCGTGCGTGCACAACATCATCGCGAGTCGCGCGCATTCGTGGTCGAGCCGCGTGACATCCGCCGGCCGCAGCCCCTTTTGCGGACCGTAAATCGCCGTTGCTCCATTTGGCCCGAGCAGGGGATTGGTCACGTCGCACGCGATCCGAATCGGAGGGAGCGTGGCCGGAAGCCGGCCGGTGATTTCCGCGATTTGCCGCCACTCGTGCGGGATCGGCGGATCAACGAGCTGGCGATCGGCGGTGCGAAATTCCAGCCCGAGTGCGGCGAGCGCCCCGAGCCCGAGGTCATTCGTCGCGCTGCCCCCCACGCCGAGAAGAATGCCGGCGACACCCAGTTCGGCGGCGGTGCGCACCAATTCACCCGTGCCGGTCGACGACGTCTGCCATGGATTCCGTTCATTGAGCTCGAGCAGCGCCAGGCCTGAGGCCGATGCCATCTCGATGATGGCGAGGGTGGGCGTCCGGTTCGGCGGCGGAGCGCCGGGCGCAGTCGCTGGCAGTGCGAGCAGGGTGCGCGCTGCGGTCGGGATCCGGTCCAGCGGTACGAAGCCCACATGCGCCTGAACGGGGTCGCCGAGCGGATCCGTCACCGTCGACGCGATGGTGTGGCCCTCCACGGCCCGGGTCAGAATTTCGCAAAACCCCTCGCCGCCGTCCGCCAGCGGGCAGCGATCGAAAGTCCAGTCGGGATGACGGCCCCGCAGCGTGTGCGCCGCGATGTCGCAGGCCTCGCTGGCGGTGAGAGAGTCCTTGAATTTGTCGAACGCGACGAGAACGCGCATCGCGCCGACGCTGCAACGGCCGGCGCGGAGTTAAAAGGCGAAAAGGCGATACTCCCGGCCCTTGTAATGCCGGTAGCGGCCGATGCGGGGCTCGGAGGGAAGCGGCGGAAGTGGCTGGTCACTCATTTGGCGGTGTCGAGAACGCGAAGCGGGCTAGCGAATCGGCGGCGGGCCTCGTGATGGCGCTTCAGTCGGAGCTGGCTTGTTCGTCGGCAGGACAACGGTCTTCCATTCCTCCGGCAGGCTGGCGAGTTCGGCCTGCCATTTCCCGACCTCCGCCGGCTCGTTGACGATGGTGTAGTAGGCGATGATCCGCTGGACCGCCTCGCCGATTCGCGGCAGGTGAAACGCGGGGATCGAGGTCACGCGTGCTTTCATGGCCGTGTAGCCTTCGACGAGCGGCGTCTTGGCCGCGCCGTACTGATTTTGGCCCGCAAGCGTTGCGCCGAGCAGGTGACGAACATGGTGCGTGCTCCAATCATCCGGCTGGAGCAGAGTGCGCACCTCGAGGCAGTGGCGTGCGATCGGCTCGGCTTCGGTGAACCGCCGCTCGTGTACCAGCACCCACACGCGGAGCGCCTGGTAAAAGGCCTCCTGCCAGCTGTCCTTGCCATACACCGTCTCGGCAAACAGGACCGCGTCGCGCAGAGCGGCCTCCACCTCCGCCAGCCCGAACGGCTGCGTCATCATGGACTCAATCGTCAGCGCCCGCGCCTCCGCGCCGGCGGCGGCCGATTCCGCGGTCTGGCCAACCCGCGCCGGCTCCGTCACGGCAGCACTGTCGGCGGAATCCGTGATCAGCTGCCGGATGTCGTAAGCTTTTCGATACACCGTGATCGCCTCGGGAATGCGCGCCGGCGTGCTCACCATGGCAATCGCGAGGTGGTTCAACGCGTTTGCGGCCTCCAGCGAATTGGCGCCATAAACGTCGGAGTTGGCGGTGACCGCTTCCCGCAGCGTCTGCTCCGCCTCGGGCAGCCGGCCGGCTTGTGTGAGGATGGAGCCGAGCCGCGTGAGGTTCGCGGCGACATTGCCGCGCGATTTGAATTTGCGCTCCTGCTCGAGGGCCAGCCGCAGGTTCAACTCGGCCTCGCCCAGCCGCGCCTGCTGCGCCTGCACCCAGCCGAGGGTGCTGAGGGTCCGTGCGACCTGCGGATCCTCCGCGCCGAAGTGCCGGCGTTGCAGCTCGAGCGCCTGCCGATGGGCCTCCTCCGCCTTGGCCCAGTTGCTGCGTCCGCTATACAGCAAGCCGAGGTGGTTCAGGGTCTGCGCCACTTCGGGCGCGTTTTCGCCATGGGTGCGGCGGCGAAGCTGAAGCGCTTCGCCGAACAAGGCTTCGGCGCGACTGAATTCGCCGAGGTTGAAATACAATCCGCCGAGCGCCTCGTCGACGGCGGCGGCGACGTCGGGTTGATCGACCAGCTCGGCTTTGCGCGCGGTCGCCTGCTCGAGGAGTTCGTGCTGCGCCGGCCGGTTGCCGCCGCCCAGCGCGAGCAGCAGCCCGATGTCCTTGAGCATGCCGGTCATCACGCCGGCGAGCTGGGCGCGGCGGGCTGCTTCGCGTTGTGCCGCGAGCGCGTGCTGCTTGCCCGCTTCGGCTTCGGCGCGCAGGCGGGCTTCGTTCGCCTGCGCCGCCTCCGCCCGCGTCTTCTCGTCGCGGGCGATGGCTTCGGCTTCGCGTGCGCGTTCCACCGCCTCACGTTCCGCCAGGTACAGGCTGGTGGATACGGCGAAGCCGGCCGCGAGGCAGAGGGTGAGGGCGGCCCCGGCGCCAAACGCGAGACGGTGCCGCCGGATTACCTTCCCCAGCAGGTAGGCCGTGCTCGGCGGACGCGCGGACACGGGTTCGTTCCGCAGATGCCGCTGGATGTCCATCGCCAGCCCGTTCGCGGTTTCATAGCGGCGACTCCGATCCTTCTCGAGGCAGCGCATCACAATCCAGTCGAGGTCGCCGCAGAGCCGAAGCCGGAGTTTCGGCACGTCCGTGCCCCGGCGTTTCGCGAGCGTGCTTTGATCGGAATCGGTCAGCGTACGCACCCGGATGGAGGGTCGCGGCGGTTCCTGTTCGCGTATCCGCCGGCGCATTTCGTCGATGCCCGCTTCGACGAGTTCCTTGGTGTCGAAGGGCGTGCGCCCGGTCAGCAGCTCGTACAACAACACCCCGAGCGAGTAGATGTCGCTTCGCGTGTCGATATCGAGCCCGCTCATCTCCGCCTGCTCCGGACTCACGTAGGCGGGCGTGCCCATGAACTGCTCGAACGCGGTGAATAGCGTCGCATCGGTCAGCCGGCCCTGGGTGGCCTTGGCGATGCCGAAGTCGATGACCTTGGGCACGGGCATGCCGTCGTGCAGCGTGACGAGGATGTTCGAGGGCTTGATGTCGCGATGGATGATTCCCTTCTGGTGCGCGTGCTGGATCGCGTGGCAGACCTTGATGAACAACTCGAGCCGCCCCTCGGTCGAAAGATTGCTCTGATCACAGTAGTCCGTGATCTTGAGCCCCCGCACCAGGTCCATGACGAAGAACGGGCGGCCGGACGCGGTGGCGCCGGAGTCGAGCACCCGCGCGATGTTCGCGTGATCCATCCGTGCCAGCGCCTGCCGCTCCGCTTCGAACCGGGCGATGACGGCCTTCGTGTCCATGCCGAGCTTGATGATCTTCAGTGCGACCCGGCGGCGCACCGCCTCCTCCTGCTCCGCCATATAAACGACGCCACAACCGCCCTCGCCGATTTTCTGCAGCAGCTTGTAGCGGCCGATGCGATCGCCGGGTTTTTCCTCCGCCACCACATCGCAGCGGCCGCTCATTCCCGAATCGCTCGCGGGCGCCTCCATGAAATCCTGCGCCGCTTCGTGGGCGCGCAGCAGATGATTGACCCGCTCGCGCAACCCGCCGTCTGCGCCGCAAGCCCGGGTGAGAAAATTCGCGCGCTCCGACGTCGCCATGTCGAGCGCGGCGCCAAAAAGCTCCTCTTCGCGGTTCTGCGCTTCACTCATGAAAGATGGGCCGAAAGGATCACGGAAGGCACGTCAGGTTCACCTCCCGCGTCGCGGGGAAACAAGGCGCGGTTAACGAGGCGAGGGGAGATGTGGAATTTCTGCCGAAGAGTGAAACTGACCGCAACCCGCATTTCCGCCGCCGGTAGTGCGACCGGTGGAGTCGCCGGCGGCCATGGCTCATACCCCGGCGAGAACCGGGATGGACGCCTGCGGGCGTGAGATCGCGTGCGCGCCGGACATGCCATGCAGCCGGTGTTTCAACCGTTCGAACAACTCGGTGACATGCGATGGCGTCACCACCCAGAGGTGCGACGCGGGTTTGAATTCGATGTTGGCATCCGGGAGATAACGCCGGATGTGGCGCTCGACGACGGCGGGCGGCTTGCCCTGCCAGTAGCCATCGTTGGCGGCCACGAGTGCTTCGGCCGGAATCCGCACCGGCCCGCCGATCTGGTTCACCACGTGGTGGACCATCGCGCCGATCTGTGACACCGAAACGTAATCCCATTCGAGGCCGGCGAAATGAAAACGTGACTCCAGGTCCGCCTTGACGAACCGCCGGCTTTGGGGGCCGTCGCGCCAGAGGTGCGTGTGGCTCGCCTCCGGGTTGAACGCCTGGAAGAGGTTGTGATTGGGAAATGCGAACCAGCGATGGCCCTCGTGTTCGAAACCATTCAGCGGAAAAAAAACCTGCTCCCAAGGCGTGGGATCGAAGTGGTCCGGAGCGCAGGCGCCCCACACGAGATGGATCCGCGCCACCTCGTCCGATGAAAGATTTCCTGCGGCGGCGGCGAAATCGTAGAATCCGTTGCTCGACGCGATCACGGTCACGTGTTCGTGGCGTTGCAGCAGTTCGCTCAAATCAGTCCGGAGCTGCTCGAGCTTTCGGTCGACGTTGGCCGGAGTGTATTTCTCCCATACCGGCCGTCGCGCGGAGAACTCCGGCAGATGGAGCGCCTTCATGTACACCTGGCTGCCGAACACACGCGTGAGGCTTGGCAGCACAAACCGCGTCTGGCCGGGTGTGCCGTTGATGCCGGGCACGAAATAGAAGATGTAGTCTGCGGTCGCGGGGTTGCCGATTTCGCTGATGTCGTCGTAGAAGAACCGGTAATCGTGCAGCGATTGCAGATACCGGGCGCGGAAGGCCGCGGTGAAGCGGCCGGCGCGGTGGCGTGAGGAATTCATGGTGTTGAGCGGGAGAAGAGCTGGGGCAGCCAGGTGGTCAGCGGCGGGAAGTACGTGATCAGCAGTACGCCGATGAACATGACGCCGAGCAACGGCAGGGTGGCGCGTGCCACTTCCGTCACCGGCCGGTGCAGCCGCGAGGACGCGAGCAGCAGGTTCAGGCCAATCGGAGGCGCGAGGAACCCGAGCTCCATGTTAGCCAGGAAAATGATGCCAAGGTGCACGGGATCGATCCCGAGCCGCAGCCCGACCGGTATCAGCAGCGGCACGACGACGACGATGGCGGCGAAAATTTCCACGACGCTGCCCACGACGATGAGCACGACGTTGAGCCCGAGGAGGAACAGCCACGGCGACTTGATGTTTTCGAGGCTCCAGGTTGCGAACGCGTCCGGCACCTGCGCATCGATCAGGTAATTCGTGAGCCCCAGCGCGACGCCGAGAATGAGCAGGATGCCACCGACCAGCACGCCGGCCTCCGCCATGACGCGCGGGCAATCGCGCCCGAGCCGGAGATCGCGATGGATGACGACCTCGATCACGAAGGCGTAGGCCGCGGTGACGGCGGCAGCCTCGACCGGTGTGGCCCATCCGCTGAACAAGGCTGCGAGCGATACAACGGGCAGCAGCATTTCCCATTCTGCATCGATGACCGCGGCGCGGGCTTCGGCGAAATCGAACGCCGGGACGCTGCTGGTGTTGCGGCGGCCGGCCCACACGCCCCACGCGGCGGTGAGCGCGATCAGGAGCAGACCGGGCAGTAGCCCGCCGAGGAACATGGTGTTGATATCCACCTTGGCGATGATCGCGTAGAGAATCACCGGCAGGCACGGCGGCAGCAGGATCCCGAGGGAACCCGCGCCGGTGAGCAGCCCGAGCGCGTCGCGATCGGAAAATCGCGCCGCGGCGAGAACGGGCATCAGCAGCCCGCCCAGCGCGAGAATCGTCACGCCCGAGCCGCCCGTGAATGCGGTGAAGAAGGCGCAGATCAGCGCCGTCGCGATCGCCGGTCCGCCGCGCATCCAGCCGGTGAGCGCCTGGAACACGCGCACCAGCCGTCGTGATGCCCCGCCCTCGGCCATGAAGTATCCCGCCAGGGTGAAGAGCGGAATCGCCGGCAGCGCCGGGTTCGTGACGAGCCCATAGTGATCGATGGCCACCGCCGTGATCGGCACATCGTGGCCGGTGAACAGGATCAGCGCGGCGCCGCCGAGCGCGACAAAGATGGGGGCGCCACAGGCCATCGCCAGCACCAGCGCGGCCAGCGCGAATCCAGTCGGCAGATACGTCGCTCCGATCACCAGCAGCGCCGCCAGTACCACCGTGGTGGCGCGACGCCGCCACGCCTTGTCACTCTGCCAGGCGATGCGCACGGCGATGGTCGCGAAGCCGAGGGGCAGCGCGAGTTGGACCACCCACAGCGGAATTCCATACGCGAGGGCCGCGCCGCCGGCGCGCTCCTCGAGCACGAAGCGGGAACTTGCCACAGCGAGCATGGCGCTCACGGCCGTCGCCGCCGCGGTCGCGAGCCGGTGGGCAAACGTCGCGAGCCGGCCCGAAGGCAGGTGGTGGGCGGTGGCGAGCGCGAGCAGGCGTTTGTCCCGCGCCGCGATCGCCCCGCCGAGCATGCCGACCCACAGCGTCAGGTGACGGAGAAACTCGGGCGCGCTGGGAATTCCGCTCGAGAACTGGCGCAACGCGATCTCCACCAGCGGCAGCGCCACCATCGCCGCCAGGAGCGTCGCGAGCACGATGTTTTCGCCGGTGGCGAACCACCGCCGGACCTTCATGGCTCGCGGCCAGGGGCTGGCACTGGCCGGCACCGAAAGGTTCGGCGCGAATGCGGGATGCTCGCAGGCGGCAGTCATCGCGCGGCAGCTTGAAGGCTCCGGAATTCGACCAGATGCGCTCTCACCTGATCGAACAGGTCGGCCGGCACCATCGTGCCGCGGATCCGCGGGTAGGCCTTTTCCACCGATGAACGCCAGTCAGCGAGGTCAGCCGGCGGGACGTCGTGCACAATCAGCCCGCGCTTCTTCATCGCCGCGATCGCGTCCTCATCCTCCTCGCGCGACTTCATCCGGATGCGCTCTCCGATCTCCTCCCCGGACTGCTTCAGCCGCGCGCGGAGTTCCGCGGGAATTTTTTCCCAGGTGTCGCGGCGGACCACGGCTGCGCCGACGATCGGCACCCAGTTCAGTTCGAGCATGTGCCCGGCGTAGCGATTAAATTGCAGGGAGTTCGCGAGGAACGGAGGGACAGGAACGGCCTGGATCATGCCGGTCGAGAGTCCGGGCAGGATTTGCTCCGTCTCGAGGCCGACGGGTTGGTAGCCCATGTCGCGCATGAGCCCGAGTTGGTTCGGCTCGCCGGCCCACACGAAGATTTTCATGGGCTTGAAATCGGCCGGGCGGACCGCCGGTGTCTTGGAGAAGAAGCGCACCCAGCCGGCGTCGGCCCAGAAAAGCACCTCGCAGTCCTTCGCCCGGAGCCGGGCCTCCAAATCGCCCCGGATCTTTTCCCGCACGTAATCCACCTCGCGCCAGTTGCGGAACATCAGCGGCATGATCTGCAGGCAGGTGGCCGAGCGGTCGATTTGCGACAGGCCCACCGCGGACACGAGCACGGCCTGGAGCTGGCGCGCGCGCATCTTCCGGACGAGCGCGATTTCGCCGTCGCCGGCACCCGGATACACCGTCAGCTTCACGGACTGGGCCGAATCCTTCTGCCAGGTGTCACGCAACTCCATCAGCCGCTGGTGGCCGGAGGTGCCGGAGGGGAGGATGGTGGCGAGCTTGATCTCGACCGGTGCTGGCCTGGCCGCGCTGGCGGCGGACAAACCGGCGGGGCCGGCGCCCAGCGCGAGAACGGCGAAAAGCGAAAAGCGGACTTTGAGCGCGAAATTCATGGGGTTGGAGAGCTTGAGGTTGAAGCCACGGGGGCGGGGTGTTCGGAGATCAGGTCCGGCGGGGCGGGCGCGTCCGATGCGGTCACGGCCGGCGTATCCGGCGCGAGTGGGGGAAGAAACAATTCATCCAGCCGGCCGAGCAGCCAGCGGGCCCGACGCTGCATGACGAGGTTCACGAGCCGCCACTCGGGCCGGACCTCGGCGTCGATGGCCAGCGCCCGGCGCAGCAGCTGTTCGAACTCGGCGCGATTCTGGCGCGTCGCGGCGACGGATTCCGCGAGGGTGACAAATGGCGCCGCTTGCTGCGAATCGGTCAACGTCACGGCACGCGCGAAATGAGCCCGGGATCGACCCTCGGGATCACCCGCGCCGGCCGGACGATTCATTTCATAGGCAATCAGGAATCCGTGCAGTGCCCCGGCATCGAACGACTCGTTGAGCTCGACCGCGCGATCGATCAGCGCTTCCACGATTCCGAGATCGGCAATCAGGTCGGCGTTGTCCTTCGACTGCGCGATCGCCGCGCCCCACGCGGCCGCGGTCCAATACATGAGCGGCACATCAGCGGCGGTAGCCGAACGGACAGTCGCCCGCGGATCCGTCCGCAGCCCGCGCGCAAATCCGGCGTGGGCGACATCGAGTCCCCGCAGCCCGAAATCGCGGCCGCGCAGGTAAAGCCGCCGCGCGCGATCGCGCAGCGCACTGCCGGCGGCGAAATCCTTTTCGAGCAGCTCGTCGGCGTCCTGCTGGACGAAGGCGAAGGCGTATTGAGTGAAGCCGCTCGCCGCCGCGAGCAGCAGCCCGCGGTGTTGCGGTCGCTCGGCCAGCAGGCTTTCCATCAGCTTCAGGCTGAAAGGCGCGGCCGACTGGATCAGTTGCGGATCGTTGTCCGCCGCGAACGTCGTGCCGCCCGCCGCGAGGGCGTCGCCGAGCTGGTCAATTGCCGTGTGCTTGATCGTGGAGCAACCGCTGAGCCCGGCAAGCAGGGCGACGACGGCGGCTCTGGCCGTCACGGCCCGGCCGCGCCCACCGCGGCCCGGCCGGCTCGCCGCCGCGCGTCGGAATTCCGGATACGAAGTCGTTGGATAGCTGGAGTGCATTCCAACCAGACATGCGTAACGCGGCGCGAAAGTGGATCAGCTAGAAGTCTGAAATGCACGATTCCCTCGCGCGAATCCGTGGGGGCGCAAATCAGGTTTTGAACGGTTTGGAAAGTGGCACGCTCTGCTGGCCAGCAGAGCGCCCGTGGACGGCGCGGAGCGCCGCCGAATCATGGGCGAGACGCCTGGCGAGACGCCCATACCACTTTGCTGCAATGGCTGCCGAATTGGTTCGCAGTGGCTGCGGCATCCTGCCGCAGATCGGTTTGGAAGCGCAAGCAGACGATCGAAGGATTGAAATTGCCAGCGTCGTCACCTCCGCTGCTACGAAAGCCGGACGGAAAATCCGAACCATCTGCGGCTGGAAGCCGCAGCCACTTTGCTGCCATGGCTGCCGAATTGGTTCGCCGTGGGCGAGACACCCCATGCCACTCCAGACCGCGGGCGAGACGCCGTTCCCACGCCTGGTTCCGGACGGATGCCCTCAACTCAAAACCTGATTTGCGCCCCGGCGCGCGAAGCCACGGGCCTGCAGCTGGCTTGCGCGTCGCGGCAGCAGCGGGGACGAAAAAGCCCCGGCTTGGCGGCCGGGGCGGTGTGAACGGGATTGAAACGCGTGCGGTTGTTACCAGTGGAACGCGGCCTGGACGCCCATCCGCCGCGGTTCACCGGCGACAAAAGTCGGGATGCCAAAGGAACCGCCCGTGTTGCCGGCGTCGATCAGATGCTCCTTGTCGAACAGGTTGCTCGCATAGCCACCGACTTCCCACCGGCCTTTCGGGGAACGCCAGCCGGCGCGCAAGTTCGCCGTGCCAAAACCCTCCTGGCGCAGCGTGTAGTTGAACGACGAGTTGTCGTCCTCGAAGTAATGCGTCGAACGATACTGCCAGATTGGCGTGGCGAACAGCTCGCCGGCGTTCGTCAACGGCACGGTCACGGTGCCGCCGATGGAATACGCCTGCCGCGGCGTCAGCCGGAAGGTGTAGCCGCCGTATTGCTGGCGCTCGCCCGTGTCGCTCGTCTGGTCGAACGTCGCCTTCGTGTTGGCGTAATTGGCGAACAGGCTCACGCGTTCGGCCACGCGACCCTGCACGCCAAGCTCGAAGCCACGGCCGGTCGCGTTGCCGGCGTCCACGACCGTGAACCGGCCCAGGCTCAACACATTGGTTTGAAAATGCGCGTAATCGTAGCGAAACGCGGAGGCGTTCCATTGCACGCGCCCCGCGGCCACGCTCCCTTTCAGTCCGGCCTCGTAGTTGATCACATTCTCCTCCCGCACCGACCTCGTCTCC
>JAUSID010000099.1 GCA_030648295.1 Opitutaceae bacterium
GCATATCGCGATTCCCGGGCGTGTCGCCAACCGGCTCCACGCGCACTTCCGTGCCGTCGGGGAGCACGGCACCCGGGGGCAGCACCACCATTCCTTTGTGAACTGTGCCGATGAAGACCACCTTTGGGAAACTAGCCGCGGACTTGCCCTGCGCAAGCAATGACGGTAGGCGAGTGCTCGAGGAGCGCATCTCCGGTCGATGCCTGAATTCCCAGCGCCGCACAGACTTTGCCCCCGCGGGAGCCCGCGTCGCTCACCGGGCGAACTGCGCTCGCCGGCTGGCTTTATCACAGCGTCCACCATGCTGGAGGGACCTAAACACCTCAGGCCTCACCCTTCACCTTTGGAAAGTCGAAACGGTGCACGGTAAGGCATGAGGTGTTCAGCGCTCCGAGGTGTTCAGCGCTCGCGCCGAAATGAAGCGCGTTTTCTTTGTTCGGTTTCAGCGCCGGCGACGTTTAGAGAAATGAAACCCCACCCATGAACGAAGATGCCCTCCTGCTGCGCCGGTATGCCGAGGAACGCTCCGAATCCGCCTTCGCGGAGCTCGTGCGGCGGCATCTCGATCTGGTGTATTCAGCGGCGCTGCGGCGGACCGGCGGCGACCCGCATCGCGCGGCGGATGCGGTGCAGCAGGTCTTCACCCGGCTGGCACGTGACGCGCGCCGGCTCGCCAGCCACACGGTGCTGACGGCGTGGCTCTACACCGCGACACGCAACGCCGCGATCGACTTGTTGCGGGCCGAGACCCGACGCCGCGCGCGGGAGCAGGAGGCCCATGTCATGCATGATCTGATTTCGGAGCCGGTGCGCGATGTCGAGTGGGAGAAGCTGCGGCCGGTGCTCGACGGCGTGGTGGATGAACTCGGCGAAACGGACCGCGCGGTGGTGCTGCTGCGATTTTTCGACCGCCGCTCGTTCGCGGAAGTCGGCGCGGCCCTGAACGTCAGCACGGACGCGGCGCGGATGCGGACGGAGCGGGCGCTCGACAAACTGCACGCGCTGCTCGCGAAGCGCGGAATCACGTCGACGAGCGCGGCGCTTGGAGTGGTGCTGTCCACGGAGACGGTCGCGGCGGCGCCCGTCGGGCTCGCGGCGAGCGTCACGGGTGCGGCGCTTTCTTCGGCGGTTGGCGGTGCGTCTTCGCTGTTCGGCCTTCTCCAATTTATGAGCACCACTCAATGGGTCGCCAGCGCCGCAGTGATCATCGCATTGCTCGCCGTCGGCACCGCGGGTTACAAAGTCCACAACCGGCAGGAAGCGGAGGCATCGCTGATTGCAGTGCAGGCATTTCCGCCAAATGCGTGAGACAAACTGATCGCACACTTTTTTTGGCGGATTTATCGAGTGGCGACTGTTAGGGAGTGTTATGCGCCCAACGGATTCCGATCTGCTCCGTCTGTTTGTTGAACAAGGCCGCCAGGAATCGTTCACGGAACTCGTCAGCCGGCGGATCGATTTGGTTTACGCCGCGGCATTGCGGCAGGTCGGCGGCGATGCGCATCGCGCACAGGACATCACGCAGCAGGTGTTCATCGATCTTGCGCGCAAGGCCGCGTCGGTCTCACGGCACTCGTCCGTGCTCGGGTGGCTGTATACGAGCACCCCAGAGACGGTTTGACGCGTTGATGTCGCGCTGATGGAGCGCTTCGAAAGCGGCGATGCATCGCCGCACTCCAAAACGCAGCCACATCCGCTCGCTGGCGCGGATGCTCCGCATTACTACGCCATCAACCCCACCTGCGCCAGTTCGGCCGCGAGCTGGCCGAGCGGGGTGGCTTGGATTTTTTCCGTGAGCGGGAAACTGATCGTGCCGGGGTGGATGACCCACAGCCGTTCCAGGTTCAGATCCGCAATCGCGGTGTGCATCGAGCGTGTCGTGCCCGGCGCCTCGTTGAACTTGATTTCGAATCCCCAGCGCCGGCCACGGCGCACCACAAGAAAGTCGAGCTCCGCGCCGGCGTGTGTCGCCCAATAGAAGCCATCACGTTCGGCGTCGAGCCAGCGCACGAGGTGCTCGATCACAAATCCCTCCCAGGAGGCGCCGACCTTCGGGTGGCCGAGCAGGTCTTCGCGCGCAGGGAGCTGCAACAACGCGTGGACCAGCCCGCTGTCGCGCACATACACCTTCGGCGACTTCACGATTCGCTTGCCCACGTTCTCGAACCACGGCGGCAGCACGCGGGCGACGCGGGCGCCCGCGAGGAGATCGAGATGACGGCGCGCCGTGCTCTCGGCCGTGCCCAGCGCGCGGGCGAATTCGGCGCCGTTCCAAATTTGCCCGTGGAAGTGGGCCAGCATCGTCCAGAAGCGACGCAGCGCCTCGGGCGCGGCGGTCCCGATGCCGAGTTGCGCGAGGTCGCGCTCGAGAAACGTCTGCACGAATTGCAGGCGCCACTGCAGGCTCGCCTGGTCGCTGTCGGCGAGGAACGCGCGGGGAAAACCGCCCCGCAGCCAAAGCGGCTCGAGCGCAGCGGAGCCGACTTCCCGCAACTCGAAACCGCTGACCTCGATCGTCGCCATGCGACCGGCCAGCGTCTCCGATGTCTCCCGCAGCAGATCCGGCGCCGCACTGCCGAGCACCAGAAACCGCGCCGGCGTTTCGCGGCGATCGGCCAGCACGCGCAGTAATGGAAACAGTGCCGGCTGGCGCTGAATCTCGTCGATGACGACCAGTCCGCGCAGGCCTTCGAGCGCGAGCTTCGGGTTTTGCAGCCGGGAGACGTCGGTCGGATCTTCGAGGTCGAAGTAGCCCGCGGGATTTTCTCCGGCATAGGCGCGCGCAAGGGTCGTCTTCCCGCTCTGGCGAGGACCAATCAAAGCCACGACGGGAAACGCGTTCAAGGCCTCGCGTAAACGCGTAAGTAGCTGTGGGCGCGAAATCATCCTTGAAAAGCTAGCATAGTATCGAAGGTTTTCAATGTATGGTTTAACCCGATGGCGCCCTGCATCCGACCGCACGGCACGCGCGTGCGGCCGCGCTTTTGGTGCCGCCTGCCAAACCGGCGCCAACCATCGCATCGCAGCCGCGCAAGCCCAGTCCGGAGGCGGCTCTCGCCAACAGCCCTTCCCTGATGGCGGAATACACGCGGTATCGACGCGAAGCGCGAAAGAACACCTCAGGCCTCACCCTTCACCTCTTGCAAGCGCCGTAAGATCGCGAGTGCTTGGCTATCCGGTGAACGCTGCGTGAGCCCGACATGTTTGCTTACGTTGGCGGCCGAGCCCAATGGTGAGGGGTGAGGCCAGGGGTGAGGCCTGAGGTGTTCGGCTATGGCCCGGTTTTCGTCGACATTGTCTTGCCGGTGCCATGGATTTCGGATCGCGATTACCCCATGAAAGCTCACCGGCTTCCCATGCGCCGATGCCTGGTCGAAACCACGTTCAGCATGTGGTTCGTGTTGCTGGCGGCCGCGGGCTTGCCGGGGCAAACCGAGCCAAAGCCCGTCTCGATCCGAGCGGCCCGGATATTCGACGGTCGCGGCGCCGTGGTGGATGCCGGCGTGGTTGAGATTGTCGGCTCGAAAATTGCCAAAGTCGATCGGCGGGCCGGGCCGGTCACCCATGATCTAGGCGCCGTCACGCTGATGCCCGGACTGATCGACGTGCATGTGCACCTCGGTTACATTGCGTGGCCCGACCCCAAGGCCGGTGCGCTGGAGCCGCTGGCCAGTTTCCGATCCGACGCCCTCCTCTCGAATGCCCGGTCGACTCTGCTGGCTGGATTTACGACGGTACAGTCGCTCGGCGGCGACGACCGACCGCTGCGGGATGCCATTGCCGCCGGGATCGTCGTTGGTCCGCGCGTGGTGACGGCGGTGCGGCAGATTTGGGGCCTGAAATGGACACCGGATGAATTGCGCGCGCAGGTGCGAGCGGCGAAAGCCGATGGGGCCGATGTGATTAAATTCATGGCGTCGGGTGTCTTTCTAGCCGGTGGAAAAATGAACGTCACGCCGGAACAGCTCGAGGCGGTGTGCGTCGAAGCGAAGCGACAGGCGCTAAGCGCGCGTGCAAAAACTAATTCCGATTTTGATTCGGCAACAAGGTGTAATTCCAGTTCGGCAGGACGGCGTGCCTGTAGAGGCTGATCCGGCTCATTTGCTTCGGTGTAAGCTTGGTGCCGTTGGGATATTGCCGGGTATCGAGCGAGCAGTCCACCGTCAGGCCAGTGCGGGTGCGAGTTTTCCGGATGAGACGCAGGACGGTGGGGTAGTCTGCGAGCGGCTGACCAGCCCACTGCTTACTGATCTCGGCGAAGAGACGGTGTTCGATGGGATTCCATTTGGAGGCACCGGTGGGATAATGGCAGACGGTGACGAACAGACCAAATCGGTCGACGAGGTTTTTCTGCAAAGCGTGTTTCCAGAGATAAGTGTTCGCTCCGTTGCTCCCGCCATTGTCGGCCAGGATGAGCAGGCGGGACGCTGCGGGGTAGCGATGGCAGCCGTCGCGCCGCCACCACTGGCTGATCGAAGCGGCCGCGAAGGCGGGCGTATTTCGAGAGGTGCCGACCGACACACAGCCGCGGTTGGCCTGGAGGTCGTACACGCCGTAGGGAATGGCGACGCCATCGCCCAACGAAGGGAAATCATGGTCGTGGACCTGGAGGGGCTCGCGGCTCCAGACTTGCCCCGGGTTCTTGAAGTAGCCGACCAACTCGCGCTTCTTGGTATCGACGCTGATGATGGGCGCCTGCTCCTCGCTGAAGCGACGCCGCTGGAGGTTGATGTAGAGGAACTGTCGATTTCTTTCGGGGCACGACGAACACAGGCTTTTGCGGTTGGCGTGCAGGGCGAAGCCGAGCTTGTCGAGCAGACGGCGGACGGTGTTCGGCGCTGCCTGCAAGCCGAGACGCCGCAGTGCGGTGCTGATTTGCCGCAGGCGAAGTCCGGTCCACAGTCCGCGGCGGCCCATGGGATCGCCGGCCGTATTCGATTCGAGCAGACCGCGCAGCGCGCTGATTATATTGGTCGTTTTTTTTCCACCGATTTGCGCCCACCGCCTTCCCGCCGGATCCGCTCGCGCAGTACCTCGCCGGCAAGCAGCTCGCGTCTGCCGCGCGCGACCGTGGCGACGTCCAATCCCAGCAACTCGGCCATGCGTCGGTCTCCCCCATGTCCGCGCTGAAGACTTTCCAATCCCGCGTAAAGCCGCCGCTGCTGTTCGTCGAGCAGGCCGTAGAACAATGCAATCTCGGCGGGCAACTCGTCGGTCCGCGCCTGACGCGCCGCCCACTGTTCCTGCCAGCGCGCCCGCTCGGCGGAACCGTAAAGGTAGCGATCCGGGCACGGACGCCGTTGCAGCCGACCGCGCTCGACCAACTGGCGCAAGGCGTCCTTGGCCGGCACGTGCACGAGCGCTTCCAATTCCTCGGTAAAATTGCCGGCGGGGGCACGGGTGGTCAGTTCGGCTGCCGTTTCGAGCAGCGTGCCAAACCGGGAAAAATGCACGTCCCGGTGCGACCACAAACCCTGAGCATCATAGCGTGCGATCGAGTTGAGCGTGTAGTAGGCCCCGCGATGCGAATAACTGGTGGTATAATCCAAGGCGGCAAGCTTGCGGAAGACGGTGAGGTCGACGCCGGTGCCCAGCGCCGCCTTGAGCTCCGGCAATGTGGCCACTTGCTGGTGGCGGAAGACATCCAGGAGTCGATCGGGGTCATAGCGAATCCGGTTCATAATGTTAGCTTAACGCCTGCCCGCAGCCAGTCGAGCGTTAATCTAACATTCGTCAGCACTCCGGACTCGTCCCGCTACACAACCGCATTCCCCTATGAGACGCGCCGTCTCCAAGTGCCCAAGCAGCCTCCTTCTACCCAGTCGCGGGTGATAGCTTAACGCCTAATCAAATGACGTTATTGATGCACGTTCCCT
>JAUSID010000129.1 GCA_030648295.1 Opitutaceae bacterium
AGGACCAAGGACCAAGGACCAAGGACCAAGGACCAAGGACCAAGGACCAAGGACCAAGGACCAAGGACCAAGGACCAAGGACCAAGGACCAAGGACCAAGGACCAAGGACCAAGGACCAACGGCGGCCGGCTACGATTTCCCCCTCAATCCCTCAATCCCTCAATCCCTCAATCCCTCAATCGATGGCGGAGCCCGTCAGGCGCGCGTCGGGTCGCTCTCGACCTGCTCCTGGACGACGCGGCCGTCGAAGATGTGAATCGTCCGCTCGGCGTGGCGCGCAAAACGCGCGTCGTGCGTGACCATCACGATCGTGGCGCCCGCCTGGTGCAGCTCGGCCAGCAGCTGCATCACCGAATCGCCGTTTTTCGAGTCGAGATTGCCGGTAGGCTCGTCCGCGAGCAGCACGGCGGGTTTGCCCGCGAGCGCGCGTGCCACGGCGACGCGTTGCTGCTGGCCGCCGGAAAGCTGGGAAGGCAGATGCTTCGCGCGGTGGGCCATCCCGACTTTTTCCAGCGCCTGCGTCACGGCCGCTTTCCGCTCCGCCGCGGGCATCCCGCGATAGGTGAGCGGCAGCTCGACATTCTCATACACCGTCAGGTCGCCGATGAGATTGAACGACTGGAAAATGAAACCGATCTCGCGGTTTCGGATCCGCGCGCGTTCCGGCAGCGAGAGGTGCTGGACCGGCCGGCCGTTGAGCACGTAGGTGCCGTCGGTCGGCGAGTCGAGCAGACCGAGAATCGAAAGCAGCGTGGACTTGCCGCAGCCGGACGGACCGGCGATCGAGACGTATTCGCCCTGGCGGATCTCGAGATGGATGCCGGAGAGCGCGTGGGTTTCGACTTCGTCGGTGAGAAAGACCTTGGTGACGCCTTCGAGTTTGATCAGGGAGTCGGACATGGTGGGGTGCGTGGGTTTCGGGTTTCGCGTTGCGGTTCAGTTCTGGGTTCAGGGTTCTGAGTTCTGAGTTCTGGGTTCTGGGTTTTGGGTTCTGAGTTTGGGGTTCTGGGTTGTGCGGGAAACTATCCTCGCCCACCTCCGGACGAATCGGCGGCGACGACGACAACGAGCAGAACAAGGACGAGACTGACGACGATCATGGCAGGACGAGCAATGGAGGGATGGTTCGAAAACACGTGAGCCCGCGGGAAGTTACCGGGGAGTTTCATTTTCGGCCGCAGATCAGTTGAGTTTCACGCGATCGTTCGCGTCCCATTGCGACATGTCGGAAAGGATCACGCGATCGCCGGGTACGAGGCCCTTGACGATCTCGATCGTATTCACGGAGCTGCGACCGAGCTGTACCTGCGTCCGCGTCGCGTAGACGCCGTCCGCATCGAGCTTGAAGATTCCGACCGTGCTGCGCTCCTGGCCGAAGGCCGGGCGGCCGACGTACACGACCTCGTCGAGACGTTCCAGCTCGATCGTGCCGTCGACCGACAGGTCGGGCCGGGCGCCGCGGGGAAGCTCGCCTTCGAGGAAGACATCGACGGTGACGGTGCCGTTCTGCACCGATGGATCCACGCGGGCCACCTTGCCCGCGACGATCCCGTTGCGTGTGTCGACCTGCGCGAGCTGGCCGATCTGGATGTCCTTGGCCTGCGTTTCGGCGACACGAATCTCGGCTTTCAAGCGGGTGGGGTTGGCGACGCGCGCGAGATTGCTGCCCGGTTGGACCTGCTGGCCGACATCGACGGGCATCAATTGCAACACGCCGTTCATGCCGGCGCGGACTGCCAGGGCGTCGAGTTCGTCGTGGCGAAGTTTGGCCAGCGCGCGGAAGCGGTCGACTTCCGCTTTTTTCACGGCGAGTTGCGGCGCGATCATGTCGTTCGCGAACCGGAAGCGTTTCTGTTCGATTTCGTGGCGCGTCGCGGCCTGCTCGGCGCGAACCTTCGACAGCCGGAGGTCGAGGGACGAAACAAGTCCGTCCTTGTACAGCGCGTCATTCACCTCGGCGCTGAGCCGCGTCAGCTCGTAGTCCGCCTTGGCCGAGGCCGCGAGCGACTCCGCCTGGAGCACGCCACTCTTGAGCGACACCTCGAGATTGAGCAGTTCGGCCTCCGCGGCCTTGAACTGCGAGTCGGCATTTGCCGCCGCCTGCTCGACGTCGGGATTGGTGAGGTGGAGAATGACGCTGTCGGGCGTGACGGTCGCGCCGGGGCGGAGGACGATCTTGTCGACGCGGCCCTGCGTGCGCGCGGCAATCCATCGGATCTCCTCGGGCACGAGTGTGCCGAGCCCGCGGACCTGGCGCAGCATCTGGCCCCGTTTCACCGTGTCGATCCACACCAGGTTCCGCTCCACGCTGGGTGCGGCGGGCTTGAGCCGTGCCAGTCCCACGGTGATCCCGATCAGGGCGAGCGCGCCAACCGCACCGTAAATGATGCGCTTTTTTCGTTTCGCCTTGGATTGGTCGGGGCGTGGGATGTCCATGTTTCGTCCGTGCTATTTGCAGCGCTTGTGCCAAGCGGCAGGTTTGTCACTAAGCAGCTGCACGACAGGAGGAAAAACATTTCGGTCGGGATTGGGCGGACGGCTTCGAAGTCGAAGCTGGGATTGCACCGTCCCACAAATGGGAACTCTGGCATCGATTCACTGGCACCGGCTTCCATCCCATGATTTGACCGCTGAGAACCGCATAAAGGCAGTCGGTGCGTCGCACTGCAACCAACGGCGCTACGCCGGCAGCCGCAGCGTCGCGATGCAGCCGGACGCGTTGTCGCGGTTCACGAGGGTCAGCGTGCCGCCGTGGTTCTCCGCGATTTGCCGGCAAAGCACGAGGCCGATGCCGCTGCCTTCAGCTTTCGTGGTAAAGAACGGCACAAAGAGATTCGTGGCCTGGGCAATCCCAGGACCATCGTCCTCCACAAAAACGTCGACCGCACCCTGACTTCTTCTCCAGCCGAGCCGGACGCCGGCGTCGGCGCGACCGGTCGCGCGCTGCTCCAGCGTCGCTTCGACGGCATTCTTGACGAGATTGATTACGAGTTGCTCGAGCTGCGCCGCGTCACAGGCCAGGCTGACGTCGGGGCTGTCGAGCACGTTGACGTGCAGCCGCGTCTCGAGGGCAATCACACGATGGATGAGCGGCCGTAATTCGGCGGGGGCCAGGGTCGGTTGCGGCAGGCGGGCGAGCCGCGCGTAGGCGTGCATGAACCGCGCCAGGCTTTCGGCGCGGGCGCCGATGATATCCAGGCCGCTGCGCATGTCCTCCTCCCAATCGGGCGGACGTCGCGAGCTCCGCAGCATCGTGTTCAGGCTGCCGGCGATTGATTTGATCGGCGCGAGCGAGTTGTTGAGTTCGTGGCCCAGCACGCGGACGATCCGCTGCCACGCCTGAAGCTCCTCCTCGCGCAACGTCCGGCTTAAATCGGCGATGACGACAAGTTGATGCGGCCGGCCGCCCTCGCGAAACTCGCTGCGCCGCATTCCCCATCGCCCGCTGGCTCCGGGAAAGTGGAGCGAAAGCAGTCGCGCGGGTTCGCCCACGAGGCAGTCGGCAAGCCCGATTTCCGCGGCATCGCGGCCGAGGATGCGTTCGGCGGGTTTGCGCAGCAGCACCTGGGCGGCGTGGTTGGCCAGCCGCAGCTTGCGATCCGCATCGAAGGCGAAAATGGCGATGTTGATTTCCTCCATCACGGTGCGGAGCAGCGTGGTGGCTTCGAGCGCGCTCAACCGCTGCTCCTGCAACGTGCGACTGAGCGTGTTGATCTCCGCCATCACGTCCCCCAGCGGCTCATCGCGCCGCGCGCCGCGCGCGCGAATGGCGAAGTCACCTTCGCGCAGCGCCGAGAGCAGGTTGGCCATCGTCTGCAATGGCCGGATCACGCGACCCTGGACGGAGAGGGCGAAGCCGAACCAGAAAAGGCCGATGACCAGGGTCAGCGTCCATTGTACCTTCGGCGACTGGTCACCGAACCAGAGGAAACCGAGCGAGACGAGCACCGCCGGAAGGCCCGCCAGTAATGTATAAATCAATACGAGCTGGTCGTGGGTCAGCCGGCGGCGGTGGGGCGGGGGCATCTTGGTTCAGCCGCAAACAGCAGCGCAGGCGGCAACGAGTGCCATCGCTTTACAGGCCGTATTTGTCGAGCCGGCGGTAAAACGCGCTGCGGCTGAGGCCAAGCTCCTCGGCGGCCTTGCGCGCATTGCCGTCACAGCGCGCGAGTGTCTTCTTGATCAGGAACGCCTCCACCTCCTCGATGCTCATCTCGTCGAGCCGCGGCGCCGCCTGGCCGGCATTGAGCCCGAGGTCGGAACCGCGCAGAACCTTGCCGGGCGCCATCAGGACGCCGCGCTCCACGGAGTGATCGAGCTCGCGCACGTTGCCCGGCCACGAGTAGTCCCGCATCGCCTGCAACGCCGATTCGTCGAACCCGGTGATCGCCTTCCGGTACCGCGTGACGTGCAGCTTGAGAAAATGCTGCGCGAGCAGTTCGATGTCCTCGCGACGTTCGCGCAGCGGTGGCAGGTGCAGCTGAATCGTGTTCAACCGAAAAAGCAGATCCTGCCGGAACTTTCCCGCCGCCACCTCGGCGCCAAGGTCCGCGTTGGTCGCCGACACGAGCCGGACGTTGGCGTGATACGTGCGTGACGAGCCGACGCGCTCGAATTCGCCGGTTTCAATCGTACGGAGGATTTTCGCCTGCTGGCTGAGCGGGATGTTGCCGATTTCGTCCAGAAACAGCGTGCCGCCATCGGCCAGCTCGAAGCGACCGGCGCGATCCGACTTCGCATCGGTGAACGCGCCGCGTACGTGGCCGAACAGTTCGCTTTCGAACACACCTTCCGGCAGGCCGCCCATGTTCACCGAGATGAAGGGTTTTCCCGCCCGCACCGACACCGCATGCAGCGCCTGCGCGACGAGGCCCTTGCCGGTGCCGTTTTCGCCCGTGATCAGCACGTTGGCGTCGGATGGTCCGACGCGGGCAATCACGTCCAGGACCGGTCGCATCGCCGCGGATTGAGCGATGAGCGCCGGCCCGCTCTTGCCGCTGCCACGCAGGATCTGGTTTTCCTGTTCGAGCCGCCGGTAAGCGCGAACGGCGTGCCCCAGTTCGACTTGGTTGCGGACGATGGCGAGCAGCCGCGGGTTGTCCCATGGTTTGGTGATGAAGTCCCGCGCACCCCGGCGCATCGCTTCCACTGCCACGTCCACGCTCGCCCATGCCGTCATGACCACGACCGGCAGCAAAGCGTCGACCGCTTGCAGTTTTTGCAGGAGGTTCAGCCCTTCCTGGCCGCTGGTCGTGTCGCGGGCGTAATTGAGATCCATCAACACAAGCGCGTAGTCGCTCGACTCGACTGCCTTGAGGACCGCGGCGGGAGACTTCGCCGCCTCCGTCGCATATCCCTCGCTCTTCAACAACAGGCGCAACGCCTCGGTCACGTCGGGTTGATCGTCCGCGACGAGTATCCGCTCAGTGGTTGCAGAAGACATGGGGACTTTATGACGGGCCAGGCGGGTGGCGTGTCAAGGGATGGCCCATGCAGCCAGCGGGTGGTCGGCCTTCTTCATCGTCCGGTCAGCGGCCCGTGCTGCGTCGATCGTAAACCGGCCGAGCGGCGACCGGGTCGTTCCGTAGTCCGCTTGAAGGACGAGAAGAATGGGAAATGGCATTCCCATTGCCGGGACGTTGGGATGGCTCGGGCCGTCGTCCATGGCAGACGCAGGCCTGACGGCTCCATTTATCAATCTCGTCGCCGATCCGAGACCTATTGGTTGCGAAAAGGCCGAGGCGTTACTCCCAGTGCTGGCCAAGATCTCAACCCAATTTAGGTGAACAACGAACTCAGTGTTTGCCGCACCAAATGCGGAGAATACGTAGCGCTCCTACGTGTTTCCCTAACTCCTGATCCCTTGACCCGTTGTAACTCCCTAGGAAGCGTAGGGGCCCAACCCTACGGGCGTATCCGTATGAACCGTAACAAGAGACCCCCCCGAAACGGCGGCTTCACTTTGGTGGAAGTCATGTTTGCGGCTGTGGTCATGGCGCTGGCCATCGTCGGCATGATCCAAGCGTTGGTTTCCGGTTCGGAGATGCTCGATTTGTCGCGCAAGCAGACCATCGCGGCGCAGATCATCCATGGTCAAATCGATCATGTGCGATTGAAAAACTGGACGGAAATCTCCGCGTGGGCCGCGAGCGCAACGGCCGAGGTCGACGCCAGCAACCAGTCTACGAATACGGCGGCCGGTTTCGAGTTTGGCGCCCAAATACCCGCCATCAGCAAGGAATTCACCTGCACGCGGACGATCAGTACCGTGCGGACGGACCTCAAGAAACTGACGTACACGGTCACGTGGCGTGGGAACACCGGACGCACGTATTCACGGAGTGGTTCCACTTACGTCGGCAGGAACGGGCTGTATGTCACCTACCAGCGCTCATAACCGCGGCGTTCGTGGCTTCACGATGACCGAGCTCCTGGTGGCGCTCAGTCTGTCGGCGATCATTTTCGCCGCGGTTTTCAGTGCCTATATTTTTCTGGGCCGCAATCTCACGCGGCTGGTGAACCTTCAGGGCCAGGAAGTCCAGAGCCGCCGGACCTTGCGGCGGTTCACGGAGGACGTGAGTGCCGCGATTGCGCTCAGCACCGCAACGGCAACGCAGGTGGCTTTCACCAAGCCGATCTCGAGTGGCACTGCCGCAATCACGTATGGCTACTCGTCGGCGAACGGCACGCTCACCCGCACCGATCCGTCGGGCACGCAGACCTTGCTGTCCGGCGTGACGGCATTTTCGGTCACGTATTACAATGAGACCGGCACCGCGGTGACTTCGAGCCCGCAGAGCGTGAAAGCCATCGAACTGACCTTCACGACCGCGGCGGGCAGCAATGCGTCGGGCACTCTCGCCAGCTACACCAGTGTTTCGCCTCGCGTCGTGCTCCGAAACAAGCAGGCCCTGCAATGAACCGCGCGCGCCACCTTTCCCTGTCGTCGCAGCGCGGCGCCGCGTTGCTGGCGGCATTGTGCTTCGCCACCGTCCTGGTGATTGCGTTGGGCAGCTACATTAACGTGTGTTACCGGACGCTGGCGCTGAGCACGCGTTCGTTGCACAACTCGCGGAGTATCGAGTTGGCGGAGACGGGAATGGAAGATGCCCTCTGGGCGCTGAACCAGAACGACTGGAATGGCTGGACGCTGGCCGGAACGACGGCGACCAAGACGATCACCGGCTTCAATTTCGAGCATGGCGCCACCGGCAGCATCAGCCTGCGCGTGACGAGCTACAGCGGCGGCGGCGGAACCCGCGCGATCACCGTCACGGGCACGGTGCAGCAGCCCGATGGCTCACAGCTCGTTCGCACGCTGACCGGGTCGTCACAAGAGGCACCGTTGTTCGTGAACGCCATCGCCGCCACCACGAGCACCGTGAGCTTCAGCAGCGCCGGAGTGGTCGACAGCTATGACTCGGCCATTGGGAGCTACGGCACCCAGACGCCGGGCTATTCTGCCATCGTGGCCTCGGGCGCGGCCGCGACAACGTCGGCGACCGTTCAGCTGACGAATGCGCAGGTGAACGGCTACGTTTCGTCGCTCTACAGCAGCGGACCGTCTTATTCAACCAGTGCAAAGCTGGTGGGGCCGTCGACTCCGGTGGCGACCGCGATCGATGCCAGCCGGATTAGCACGAGCCCGTATCAGCCTGTGTTCAGCATCAAGACCGTGACGGGATCGGGCACCGTGCTGGCGAACCCGGCGACCGGTTCGACCACCAACATTGGGACGCCCGGCGCCAGTTCGCCCGAGATTTTTTACGCCACTGGTTTGAACATGACCGGGACGACGAAGATCATCGTCAATGGACCGGTGCGGATCGTGGTGAGCGGTTCATTTTATATCGGCCTCAATGGCGGCACACCCTCCATCGAGATCACCAACAACGGCACGCTTGAAGTCTTCGTGTCGGGCGACATCGCGGTCTACGGCAGCGGCATCGACAACACGAGCCGCGACCCGAGCCGGGTGGGAATTTACGGCACCAATACGCTCACGGTGCCCGATATGAACACGACCGTGCCCTATTATGGTGTCATCTACACTCCGGCCGGGTGCTTCACCGTTGGCGGCAACAGCACCATCTACGGTGCCCTCGTGGCGAAGAAAGTGACCTTCACCGGAAGTTCGCCGGCGGTGCATTATGACGTGAATCTGCGCGAAAAGGTGTTCAGCGGAATCGACACGCCATTTGCAGTTTCGGATTGGCGCGAGTCGACGAATGATAGTTGATCCCGGCGCGCTCTCCAGCCTCCGCGCGCAACGGGTTTTTCGGGCCAGCGGGCGGCGGCGGCGGGCTTAAACTCCATGGCTGCCTTATCCCTGCTGGCACGTAAGAAACGCCACGCGGTTCTCTGCAACTTGACCGACCACGTGTTGCACGTGGCGCGGATCTCGCGGCTGGACGAACGTCCCGTGCTGGTCGACTCGTTCGCCGAACTGCCGCTGGGCGATGACGCGGCGCTGGCCCAATGGCTGGAGGCCACGTTTCCCGATCGCGGGCCCGGCTACATGCCGGCGTATTGCGGATTTCACCCGCCGGAACGCGTGCTCGTGCGGGAGAACATCAACACCCGGCGGCTGGAGGAATCGAACTACCTGGAAAATCTGCTGGCCGAGAGCGCCAAGCTGACCGCGGTCAAGGATTGGCAGGTGTGCGCGCTCCAGCCGACCGACGGCGTGGAATTCAACGCCAACATCCCGTCGCGGCCGGGCCTTTTGTTTGGCGTCCCGCGTTCCGCTGCGCGGGAAACGCAACAGCGGTTGTGCCGCGCCGGCCTGCTTCCCCGCCGCCTCGAGCTGGGCTCGGTGGCGCTGCTGGGGGCGCTGACGCGCCATCTGCGTGACGCCGCCTATGCCAACGCCGTGGTCGCCTGCGAAATTGGCCGCACGCAGACGAGAATCTATTTCCTGGCCCGGGATGGCGTCCACACCCCGCCGCCGCTCCCGCACGGGCTGCGTTCGATCGAGGAATCGGCCATGAAGGAGCTTGGTGTCCCTGACGTCGCCAGTGCACGGATACAGCTCGAAAACCCGGCGGAGGAGCTGCGCAGCCACAGCCGGCGGCTCGTGCGCATGCTGACCCGGCACCTGAAGCCGGCCATCGACTATTTCGAGATGCAGACCGGCCAGCCCATCGGGGCGTTGTTCTGCGCGCACCTCCCCGCAACCCTCGGCTGGCTGGAGGAGGCGTTGAGCAGCGCGGTCGAACTCGAATTTCTCGTGCCCGATTATGCCACGGGGTTGGGCTTGATTGGCCTCGAGCTCGCGCCCGACGCCGCCTTTCCGCATCGCTCGTGGTTCCAGGCGTTGAGCCTGGTGGGTGAACTCGCCGTCGCCGCCGCCCCTGCCGCCCCTGCCGCCCATGAAGCGAAAACGTGATTCGCGGGAGCTGAATCCGCCCTGGCACGTCGACTGCCGGATCGAGGCCGAGCTGCCCGAGGACAACATCGTTGGCACCCGGTTTCTGGTGAACGCGCTGTTCACCGCGGTGGCGGCGGGCATGCTGCTTTTCACCGGCTGGCTCGGGTATTACGGCCTGAGCTTGCGGAACGAGACGCAGGATTGGAACAAGCGGAGCGATGGCAACCGCGCCGAAGTGCGCGAAATCCAGCGCATGCAGGGGGAATACGCCGCGGAGGCGGCGAAAATCGACCAGGCTTATGCGATGATTCGCCCCCGGTTCTATGTCTCCGGGTTCATCGCGAACATCGGCCGGACGCGCCCGGACGCGATGGTCATCGACATCGTCGAATGGAGCGAAGGCGGAATCGTCATCCGCGGCAGCGTGAGAGAGTCATCCGAGCGCGCGACGCGGATGCTGGGCGGCTACGTCGAACAGCTTCGTGGCGACGACCAGATCATGCCGCTTTTCCGTGATATCCGGCTGACCGATCTCGATCGGGGCGGAACCGGTGGGGCCCTCCGGTTCGAGATCAACTTCCTCCTCAAGCCCGCTGGCACATGAGCGACGAGCCGCAATCCTTCCTCAAACTCTTGCGCCGGTACCCGTATGGCGCGGTTTGCGTGGTACTCGCTCTCGCGCTCGGCGCGACGGCGTGGTTCCTCAGCGGTTGGATCGAGGAATTGAAGGTCACGCATCAGGAAAAGGTCCGCGAGGGCGAGGCGATGCTCGCCCTGCTCGTCGGCGGTTCGGTCCAGCGGCAGGAGCTCGCGGCCGCCCGCGAAATCACCCACCGCATTGAGGAAAACCTCGTGGTCGAAAGCAACCTGGCGGAAAACACGTGGTATTTTTTCAAACTGGAGGAGCAGACCAAGGCGCGGCTGCCGGAGTTGCACCAGCTCAGTTCGCCCATCACCGACAAGTCGCCGCTCTTCAAACGCATTCCCTACACGCTCCGGGTGGTTGGAACGCACGAACAGGTCGCATCGTTCATGCGCGCGCTCGAGACCGGCCCGCGGCTGGTCAACATCACGAGCTTCTCCCTCGGGAAAGTTGATCCGTCCGGCGCCCAGCTGTCGCTCGACCTGACCCTCGAATTACTGGGAAAAAAATGAAACCCCGCCATTGTTTCACCCTGGGTCTCCTGCTCGTTCTGGCCGCGGCATCGCCGGCCGCGGAAAAACCGCCCGCGGCGAAGGCGCCGACCCCCTCCGGCATGGCCCCGCGGTTCAAGCAGGTGCGCGACCGCATCGACACATTGTATCAACACCGCAACAACCCGCCGGCTCCGCCGGTCGCGGCGGAAAACCCTTTCCGACCAGCCGCCGGGGCGGCTGGTGCCGCCACCTCCACGGGTTCCACGGCGACAACGCCAGCGGAGGCGAGCGCGACCGACCTGCAGACCCTCCAGCAAGCGGTGGCGGCGTTGCGCGTGAGCGGCATCGTCGAGACCAATGGCCAGATCCATCTCGTGATCAATTCCCGGCCCTACAAGATCGGCGACGTCGTGCCCGCGGCCGTCAACGGAGAGCCGGTTTATCTCCGCGTCCGGGAGATCGGCCGCAACATCGTCACGCTGGCGCTGAACGAGACCGAGATGGACCTGAAGTTCGGCGTTCCGCCGCGAACCAGGAAAAAATAAAACGGCCGGCGCGAAGCCTCCGATGCCGCGCGCGCCGGCCTGCACCGCGGCGTCGATCAACTCGCGGCCCATGCCGGCATGGGCGGGTTCGCCAAGTTGCGGCACCGCCGCAATCAGCGCTTCGACGGAAAAGGCGGCCGCCTTGTAGCCGTGCCTGGCGGCGCTGGTCTGCGCGCCGGCAATGGTTCCGCCGGTAGCCAGAACACGGATGCGCGGAACACGGGACGACATGCCTTGGCACATGCGTCGCGAGTTGGAAACGGTCGCGTAAAAACAGGGGAATTGGATTTGCGCGGATCACGTCGCGCCGTGATCGTCATCCTCCTTTTCAAACCGACGATGGATTCCAAACGCCCTCCTGCTCGCGCCGCCTTGTCGGGTTCCGGTCCGCCGCGTCAGCCGGGCCGGCCGCCACAGCCGTCGCCCGGATCGCGGCCGGCCCCACCGGCATCGGGGTCAGCGCGCCCGGTGCCGGCAGGATCACGGCCTCCCACGTCGGCGGCGCCCCGGCCGGTCCCGGCGCCCGCCGCTCCGGCTGCACCACCCGCGCCGGTGAGCCGGGAAATGGGCTGGCTGCCAGACTGCGTTTTCACCGGGGAAAAATTCGAGTTTGGCGTGGCCTTCTTCTCCGATGCCATGGGCCGGATCACGCGGTTCTCGCGCGAGCCGGCGGATCTCGCGCAGGCGCGCCGGTTGCCCGGCCAGGCCGCGCTGCCCGGTCTGGTCAACACCCACTCGCATAGTTTTCATCGTGTGCTGCGGGGCCGCGGCGAGCACCGCGCCCGCGGCGATCGACCGGCGACTGATCCCTGGCGGCAGGCTCATGATCGCGCGGCGGAACGCATGACGGCGGAGGGAATCTTCGATACGGCGCGGATGGCGTTCATGGAAATGCTGCTCGCCGGCATCACGTGTGTGGGCGAGTTCCACTACCTGCACGGCAATGCGGATGGGGCCGGCGCCGGGGGAAGCGCGATGGCGCGCGAGGTGGTCCGCGCGGCGCACGACGTCGGCATCCGGATCGCGCTGCTCAACGCCGCCTGGATTCGCGGCGATTTTGGCGCGCCGGCCGGCTCGGCTCCCCCGGCGTTTCGCTCCGCCACCGTCGCGGATTTCGTGCGCTCGACCGAGACCTTGCGAACTTTCGTGGCGGGAAATTATCCGGCGGACGAGGCGTGGGTCGGCGTTGGAATCCACCACGTCGGCGGGGTAACCGTGGAGGATATCAGGGCGATCGCAAACTACGGCCACGCGCAGCGACTCCGGCTTCACGCGCACGTCGGGACTTCGGCCGAGGAAAATGCCCGCTGCATCGCTGAACACGGTCGAGGCCCGGTCGCGCTGCTCGCCGAAAATGGTGTGCTCGACAAGCGGTTCACGGCGGTCGACGCAATCCACGCGACCGATGACGAGGCGAAGCTTCTCGGGGCCGCGCGCGCTTGCGTGTGTGCGTGCCCAACCGCAGCGCAGAATCATGGGTTGGGCGCTGCTCCGGTGGAAAAATTCATTGCCGCCGGCGCCGCGGTCGCATTGGGGAGCGACACGGGGGTGCAGATCGATCTATTGAGAGACGCGCGGACGATCGAATACGGTCTGCGCACCAACCGACCGGAACGTGGGGCGCTGTCGCCGGATCCGGCCGTCGCTCTGCTGCACGCGGCAACGGTCGCCGGCGCACGGAGCCTCGGCGCCACGGGCGGCGGACTCGAGGTCGGCCGGCCGGCGGATTTTTTCACCATCAATCTCTTCGAACCGTCGATTGCGGGCGCCGATGCCGATACACTCCTGGCGAACATCGTGTTTGCGCTCGAGCGACGTGCCATCCGCGACGTCTGGATCGGCGCCCGGCAGCGGATCGCGAACGGGCGCCACGTCGCGCACGGAACCATCGTTGGCCGCTTTGTCGAACTCCAGCAGCGGCTGTGGTCGCAACCATGACGAAGTCCCGACCGATGATCATGCGCGTTCGAAAATTGACCCGCCGCCGCAAGTCCCTCCTTTCCTCCTGATGTCCCTCACCCTCGTCGTTCTCGCCGCCGGAATGGGTTCGCGCTATGGCGGGTTGAAGCAAATCGATCCGGTCGGCCCGTCCGGCGAGACCGTGCTCGACTATGCGGTGTTCGATGCCATGCGCGCCGGATTCACGCGGGTGGTGTTCGTGATTCGCCGCGATTTCGAGGCGCTGTTTCGCGACCGGATCGGGGCCCGTTACCGCGAGCGGATCGAGGTCGACTACGTTTTCCAGTCACTCGGCGTGCTCCCCGCCGGCTTCACTCCGCCGCCGGGCCGCGAGAAGCCGTGGGGGACGGGCCATGCGGTCTGGTGCGCCCGCGAGCTCGTCCGGGACAATTTCGCCGTGATCAACGCGGACGACTTTTATGGCGCCGATTCGTTCGCGCAACTGGCGGGGTTTCTTCACCGGGCCGCCGGTAGGGAGTTCGCCATGGTCGGTTTTCGGCTGGCGAACACGCTTTCGGAACACGGGACCGTCGCCCGCGGCGTGTGCACGGTCGCGCCCGGCGGCACGCTGCAGTCAATCGTCGAGCAGACGAGCATCGCCCCGTCTGATGTCGGGCCGGGGAAAAAATATTCCCGCGACAACATCGTCTCCATGAACTGCTGGGGGTTCACGCCGGCGTTGTTCGACGGACTCGGTGATCAATTCCGCGTCTTTCTGACCAGCCGCGGGAACGACCCGAAAGCGGAGTTTTATCTTCCGGCGGCCGTATCCGAGATGATCGCACAAGGTCACGTCACGGTCAGCGTTTTGCCGACGGACAGCACGTGGTTCGGGATCACCTACCGCGAGGACAAGTCGCGCGTGACCGCGGCGATTGCCGACCTGGTGCAGGTGGGGAAGTACCCCTCGCAGTTGTTTTAGCCCGCAAATTCCGGCGGCATCGACCGCCGGGAATTGAGTTCAAACGGCGCGCGAAAACCCCTAGCGTCGCCGGTGGCCATGAAACTTTCACGACCCGAGGCGGATGTGTACGTGCCGGGGGCCAGCCTGCCGGCACCCGGGGCGCTGGCCCGGACAACGCACCTTTGCGTGGCGGCGCACCAGGATGATATCGAGATCATGGCATACGCGGGGGTGGCGGAATGTTTCGGTCGCGACGACCGGCATTTCACCGGCATCGTCGTCACCAATGGCGCCGGCTCGCCGCGCACGGGACGTTATGCGTCGATGACGGACGCACAGATGCAGCAGGTGCGGCGTGAGGAGCAAAGGGAAGCCGCGCGAATCGGGCGCTACAATCTCCAGCTGCAACTGGCGCATCCCAGCGCCGACGTGAAGGCGACGGCGCATCCCGGCGTGCAGGCGGATCTACGCGAGATTTTCGGCGGCTGCCGGCCGCAGGTAGTCTATCTGCACCAGCCGGCCGACAAGCATGACACCCATGTGGCGGTGTTATTGCGCTCCATCGCGGCCATGCGGTCTTTGCCACGCGAACAACGGCCCACGCGCGTCCTCGGGTGCGAGGTATGGCGTGACCTCGACTGGCTGGTCGACACCGACAAGGTCGCACTCGACACGAGCGCGCACCCGGCGCTCGCGTCCGAATTGCTGAAGGTGTTCGACTCCCAGATCAGCGGCGGCAAGCGCTACGATCTCGCGACCCTCGGTCGCCGCGCGGCCAACGCAACCTTCCACACTTCGCACGCGACCGACCGGCTTTCGGCCATCAGCTGGGCAATGGACCTCACGCCGCTCGTGCAAAACGAAACGCTGTCGCCGCTGGACTTTGCGCTAAACCATGTCGACCGTTTGCGCTCCGATATCGTCGCCCGACTCCGGCAGCTGGGTGCCTGAGCGGGGCGGTGAGCGGTTCGTCTGTCATGCCGAAACTGATTCACGCCCGCGATCATCGAAACACGCCAGTCGCTGAACCCGGTCGGGAGGGCATAACACTCAGTTATTTGAACCTGTTGCGGCTCGAATCCGGCCAGACGCATACGGTCGATGTCCCGCGGTGCGAGCTCGCGTGCGTGGTGTTGTCGGGCCGTGCGGATATTGCGGCCTGCGCCCAGGAGTTCAAAAACATCGGGCGCCGCGCCGATATTTGGGATGGCCCGGCCGACTCGGTTTACTGCGGGACCTGCCCCCGCGTGACGGTCCGCGCCCTGCGCGATGATACCGAAGTCGCCATCGCCGGCGGGTTGTGCGAGCAGCCGTTCGCGCCGTTTCGGATCCCGCCCGACGACGTGGAGATGGTGGAGGTGGGCTCGCGCGAGACGCACTCGCGACGCCGGATTTTCCACATCCTGGGCCAGAATGCCGCGGGCCGCGCCGGCCGGCTGCTGGTCAGCGAACTGTATGCCGATGATGGCTGCTGGTCCGGTTATCCGCCGCACAAGCACGACACCGAGCGCCCGCCGGAAGAAACCGATTTCGAGGAGTTGTACCACTACCGCTATCGACCGGAAACAGGATTCGGCGCGCAGTTCTGCTACGATCCGGATGGCGCCACGCCGATGGTGACGATGACGCGGCATCGCGACACGTTTCTGATCGACCGCGGCTACCATCCCACGGTGACTTCACCAGGCCACCAGGGTTACATCTTCACCATTCTCGTAGGCCGCAAGCAGCGGTCGCTGGTGCAGAATTTCGAACCGCGGCACCGTCACCTGATGGAACACATCCCCGGCATCCAGGCGATGCGGGACAAGTTTCGCTGACGTGCCTTCAGCGTCTCGGGCCTCCGTGCTTGTGCGTGCTGGTGGGGGACAGGCGGCGGCGCGGCCCTGCCAGTTTTGGGTCACACGTGTGACCCAAAACTGGCAGCGGGTTCCGGACGGGTCGGCGAACCCGCGCCATGCCCGGGATTGAACAGGGATTGCGTCACCGCGGCGCGGTTTGCGATGACAAGGCCGTGGAACGCAATTCGCTCTTCGATCTCACCGGCCGCGTGGCGCTGGTGACCGGCTCGAGCCAGGGTCTCGGGCTGGCGCTTGCGCGCGGGCTGGCCCAGGCGGGTGCGGCGATCGTGCTGAACGGACGTGACGAAAAGAAACTCACAGCCACGGCCGAGACATTGCGCGCTGAGGGTGTGAAGGTGATACTCTCGCGGTTCGACGTGACGGATGGTGCCGCCGGTGAGCGCGCGGTGGAGAAGATCGAGGCGGATTTCGCTCCGATCGACATTCTCGTCAACAACGCCGGCATCCACCAGCGGGCTCCGCTGGCGGAGATGACGGAGGCGCAATGGCGCGCCGTGATTGATACGAACCTGACGGGCGCGTTTCTCACCGCCCGTGCCGTAGGGCCAAGAATGATACGCCGAGGCGCGGGCAAGATCATCAACATCTGCTCGGTGATGAGCGAGGTCGCCCGGCCCACCGTGGCGAACTACGCCGCCGCCAAAGGTGGGTTGAAAATGCTCACGCGGGCCATGGCGGTGGAATGGGCCCGTCACGGAATCCAGGCGAACGCGATCGCTCCGGGTTATTTTTTGACCGAGCTCAACCGGCCCCTGGTCGAGAATGCGGAATTCAATGCGTGGGTCTGCCAGCGCACGCCCGCCGGCCGCTGGGGCGAGCCGGCCGAGCTCGCGGGCGCGGCCGTCTTTCTCGCGTCGCGAGCCTCGGACTTCGTCAACGGGCAAATCCTATACGTCGACGGCGGTTTGCTGGCGGGGGTGTGATTCGGATCGGCATTGAATGCAGGAGCCTGCCTGCCCGTTCGACAAGCCTCTCGACAAGCTCGAGGCCTTTCACGCGAAGCATCCGATGGCCGTGAGCCGGTCGAATCGGCTCAGGGCCTCGATCCCATGCGCCCGGGGGCGGTCGCGCTCCCAATTCCCGGCCAGCATCAGCACTACACCAGGCAGCGGACCGCGAGTTCGCGCAGGACTTCCTCCTGTTCGTTCGGCCGGCGGATGATCTCCTCGAACGCGCCGATGAATTCCTGCTGGTTGTCAATCAGCCGGCGCAGCGGCGGCAACTTCGCGCCGCCCGCCAGTTTTCCAACATACCATGGATTCTGGCTGAAGAGGTTGAACGAACTTTTTTCGGTCGCGCCGACGAATTTCGAACTGTAGCCGGGCGCGGCCCGCTGCAACCCATCGAGCCCGCGTGGCCCAATCCGCACGTCGCCTGCGTCGACCAGCGCGCGGACCTGGAGCAAGATCCGATTTCGGTTTTGCAATGCCGAGATAATCGGCCGCGCATCGCCGCCGGAAAAAAAATGCCGGTGCAGCGCGGCGAGCGTCCATTTCAGATCGCCGCTGAAAAACGCCTCCGCCGCGTCGAAGAAATCGCCCTCCGCCACGTTTGGCGTCAGCTCCGCCACGTGCGCTTCCGTGATGGCGACGCCGTCGCCCGCATACGTTGCCAGCTTTCGGGTCTCCTCGACGAGCAGCCGGGTGTTCGCGCCAACCTTTGCGAGCAGCAGTTCCACCGCGCCAGAGGCAAAACTGTTTCCCAGCTGTTTTGCCTCGGTGAGCACAACGCCGGCGAGCACGTCGCCCGCGTTGTCGCCGTCTCCGCCCACGAGCGCGAAATCCGCATTTTTTTCACACCACTTCGGAAACGACCGGCGGCGATCGATGGGGGCGGCGGTGATGAGCACCGCCGTGTCGGTCGGGTTGATGGCGTCGAGGATCTGCTGGAGGTCCTCGACGACCTTCAACGTGCTCTCGGCCCGGCCGGTCACGGTGTCGGCGAGAAAGTTGACGTCCTTCAACCAGACCACGCGGCGGCCGCCGAACATCGAAACGGTCTGGACGGCATCGCGGAACCGGTTCACCGCGCTTTCGACCTCGCTCACATTGGCGGCGAACCCGTTCACGATTTCGCGCGAGAACTCGTCCGGCACTTCAGCCGCGAGCGCCTCGAACCTTACCTTGCCGGTACGCCCGACGAGAAAGTCGTCGGGGCCACAGATGAACGTGAATTTTTTTTCCGCCGGCATGCGCCGTGACTGTGGCGGTGATCCGCGCGCGGCTGCACGAAAAAAATGTGGATCCAGATTCGACCGTGCCTTGCCGTCTCGACCCAAGATGCGAGGGCTACAGCCCGCGCCCTGGCTGACTCCTACCGATCGATCCGGCGGAACAACCACAACGCCAGCCCGACAAAAAACAGATTCGGCAACCACAACAGCATATCGGGCCGATACTCCGGGTGGCGGTCGAGCCACTTCACCATGACGGTGGCCATATAGTACCCCAGCACCAGCACGAGCGCCAGGCCGAGATTGGCCGACGTTTCGCGGCGCGACACCTTGATGCCGAGCGGGACCCCGATGAGTGCGAACGAAAAAACCGCCATGGACATGTTGAATTTTTCCTGCACCACCAACTCCGTCTTCATCCGATCACGGGCATTTTGCTCGGCCGCGGCCGGCGAGGTGGTGACTTCGGTGGCCAGCCGGCGTTGTTCCTCCCGCAGCTGCGCAAACGTGTACCACTCCTGTTTTATCCGCACGAGGCTCTGGCCCAGGTAGCGATCGAGCGACAATCGAACCTCCTCCGCCTTCGCCACCGAGGGAGCCTTGGGCGATTTGCTGAAATCCTCGGGGTTCGCGGGATCACGCTCCTCGGTTTTGGCGAGCACCAGGGTCGGAATCAGGCTGTTGGTGGGCTCGTCGAATTTGATCCGGCCCGACTCGGCGCGGACGAGCCGTCTCACGCGCCGCTGATCATCGAGTTCCCAAATCCAGATGTCGCGCAGCACCACGCCCCCTTCCTCCTTTTCGCCGACGTAAATGACACAGCCCTTGAAGTCGCGGATGAATGTGCGTGGCACAATGAAATTGAGCGGGTTGGCGCGCATCGCGCTGTGAAACTCGCGCTGATACTGCATGCGCGTCCACGGCATCGTCTCGAAATTGATAAAAAAAGCGCCGATGGCGCACAGGACCCCAAGCACCAGCACCGGTCGCGAGATCCGGCCCAAGCTGATGCCCGCGGCGCGCATCGCCGTCACTTCGCTGTCGGCGGAAAGCCGGCCGAGGGTGAGCAGGACGCCCGTGAGTATTCCCATCGGCAGTGCGTACGAAATCGCGTACGGAATGATGAGCAGCACCAGCCGGACGAAAATATCGGCCCGCAGCTGCCCCGACAGCAGCGGCGCCAGCAGGTCCTTCACGACATTGGGCAGCGCGACGACAAACGTGAACAGACCGACCGCGGCCGCGCACGTGAACAGCACGCTTTTGAAAATGTGTCGGTCGAGAAGGTTCAAGGGAAGGCGCGAAGGCTTCCGTGTTTCGCAGGTCTCCGCCCGCCGCACAAGGTTGCAACGCGCGCGGCCGTCGCCGTTATTTTTTGGTTCGCGGCCGCGGCGGGTTCGTTTTTGCCCCGCCGACTTCGGTCGCCATCTGCTCCAGTCGCAGTTTCAACCGGGCGACGATCTCCGGCATTTCCTCCGCGCGGTTGTGGCGCTCCGACGGATCGAGTTCGAGGTGGAACAACTCGATGCCATCGTTCAGCCGCAGCTTCCACGGGCCGACGCGCACGGCAATCGCCTGCTGGCGGCCACTGAAATAAAAGAATTCCTTGCGTGGCGATTCCTTTGCCGTGCCGTCCAGAAACGCGGTGAAATCGTGGCCGTCCATCGGCGATTGCCGTGGCGCGGCGCCGGTGCCAAGCCGCACCAGCGTGGCGTAGAGATCCATCGTCGCGGCCATGTCCGCACTGGTGCGGCCGCCTTCGAAGTGCCCGGGCCAATGCAGTACCGCCGGCACGCGAACGCCGCCTTCATAGGTGCTGCCCTTCGCGCCGCGCAACGCGCCGGCCGAGCCGACGTGCCACAACAGATTTCCCGCCTGCAGCATTCGCGGCGGCGGATTGATCCACGGGCCGTTGTCGCTGGTGAAGATAACCAGCGTGTCGCGTTCCTTCCCGGCTTCGCGCACCGCTTTCAGCATCTCGCCGACGGCCCAGTCGATTTCCTCGACCGCATCACCATACAGTCCCGCGCGGGAGCGGCCGCGAAAGGCGGCGCCGGGCGCGAGCGGCAGGTGCACCATGGCGGGCGCGAAATAAAGGAAGAACGGGACCTCGCGTTTCCGGCGGATGAAGTCCACCGACCGCTCGGTGTAGCGGGCGGTGAGCGTATCCAGTTTCACGGGATGCTCGATCTTGCGACTGCCTTCGTAAAGCCAGAGCGGCACGTCGGTCTGCACCCAGGGCTTCACCATGTCGTTCGAGTACGGCAGCCCGAGCCACGAATCGAATCCCTGCGCGGTGGGGAGAAACCGGTCCTCCGCGTTTCCCAGATGCCACTTTCCGACCATCGCGGTGTGATAGCCCGCGCCCTGCAACGCTTCCGCCAGCGTGATCTCCGCCCCGGCGATGCCGCCCTTGCCGCCGGGACCGGTGCCACCAAGGAAATCCACGCGGCCGGCGTATTTGCCCAGCATCAGCTGCGCGCGGGCGGGGACGCAGCTCGGCGCCGAGTAAAACGAAGTCAGCCGGACGCCGCGCCGCGCGAGCGCGTCGATGTTGGGCGTTTGGATCAGCGGATGGCCGAAACAACCGATGTCGCCGTACCCCAGATCGTCGGCGAAAATCAGCACGATGTTCGGCCGGCTCGCGCTCGTCGCGGCCCGCGCCGGCAGCAGCGCAAATCCGATCGCGATGGCGGCAATGACGCCACGCATCCCGGCGCGGCAGCGGTGAAAAAGAATTGTGTTCATCACGGTGGGTGAGACTGAACCCGGCGGGCCTCCGGAATCGGGACCGCCGGTGTTCGTAGCGCGAACCCTACTCGAAGCCGAGCGACAATTGCGGCCCCTCGCTTCCCGGTGCCGGCAACACCGGCGCGGGCTCGAGGCATTCGGGACCCTCGGTGGCGACGCTGTTTACCTGTGGGTTCACGGGCCGGCCGCTCATCTCCTCCGCCGGAAAGGGCCGCAGCAGGGGCAGGAGTTTCTCCGGCTCCTCGTGCTCCGGATTGATCCATTCCTCCACCCCGCTGCCGGCGAGAATGACCGGCATGCGATCGTGGATCTGCCCTACGACCGGGTTGGCATCGGTCGTGATCAGCGAACACGTTTCGAGCTCGGTGCCGGCAGGGCTGCGCCAGCTCTCCCACAACCCGGCGAAAACGAACGGCTGTTCGTCTCGGCGACTGAAGTACCACGGCAGTTTCGTCCGCCCCAACGTCTGCCACTCGTAGAAACCGCTCGCGGGGACCAGACATCGCTTTTTCCGGAACGCGTGCCGAAACGCCGGCTTTGCCGCGATCCCTTCGGCGCGCGCGTTGCACAACCGCGCGCCACCCGCCGGATCCTTGGCCCAGGACGGGACCAGCCCCCACCGCAGCGGCACGGCTTCGCGTCCGCCTTCAGCCGACGTACGGATGGCCGGCACGATCGTGGTCGGTGCAATGTTATAGCGGCTGTGAAATTCCTCGAGGCTGCGAATCCCGAAATGCTGGAGCAGCGCTTCGAGATCCTTTCGTTTGAGAACGTAGCGGCCGCACATGGTATCGACTAGGCAATGCGGCGTGTCTCGGTTTGCAATCCAGCGGGCGGAGCGCGGCCAGAAGCCAGGGGCCAGAGGACAGACGTCAGACGTCAGACGCCAGACGCCAGACGGCAGACGGCAGAGGACAGAGGACAAAAACTCAAAACCCAGAACTCAAAACCCAAAACTCAGAACTCAGAACCTGACACCCCGTCCGAATTTCCCCCCCCGTTTAGAAGAGCGACAGCTGCTCGCCGGGGCGGCGGAAATGCCCGGTCGAAAGCTCACAGCGCTCCTGGCTCAGACCGGCACGTCGCACCGCGATGTCGAACATGGCGCTCAACTGGTCCGCGAAGACGCCCTCGCCGCTCATCCGTTTTCCCCAGTCGGCGGTATACAACTTTCCTCCCCGCATCGCCCGCAGCCGATCCAGGATCCGATTTTTCTTCGTCGGCGCGTGATCGTCCAGCCAGCGGTTGAACACGTCCTTCACCGCGTGCGGCAGCCGCAGCAACACATAACCCGCCCGCCTGGCGCCAGCCTCGGCCGCCGCTTCGAGGATTGATGGCATCTCGTGATCGGTGAGCCCGGGAATGATGGGCGCGACCATGACGCCCGCCGGTATCCCTGCCTCGGTGAGCTCGCGAATCGCGCGCAGCCGCGCGGCCGGTCGCGATGCGCGCGGCTCGAGTTTCCCCGCGAGGTCGGTGTCCAGGGTGGTGACGGACACATGAACGAACACGCAGTTGTAGCGCGCCAGCTCCGCCAGCACGTCGCGATCGCGGGTGACGAGCGCGTTCTTCGTGATGATGAAGAGGGGGTGTCGCAGCTCCGCGCATACCTGGAGGCACTGCCGCGTCAGCCGAAAGTGGCGCTCCGCGGGCTGGTAGCAGTCCGTCACGCCGCTCATCGCAACCGGCTGCGGTTTCCAGCGCGGGGCGCAGAGCTCCTGCCGGAGCAGCTCCGGCGCGCGCAGTTTCACCATGATCCTGGTCTCGAAATCGAGGCCGCTGCTCCACCCGAGGTATTCGTGAAACGGCCGCGCAAAACAATACGCGCAGCCGTGTTCACATCCCCGATACGAGTTGATGCCATACATGAACCCGACGTCCGGGCTGTCGTTCTTCGTCAGGATGGATTCGGTCGCGTCGAAGTAGAACTCGGTGCGGGGATGCGGCTGCTCGTCGGGCGGCCAGTCGGGATCGAGCTCGAGCCGCAGCCGTTCGAAACGGTTGCCGGGGTTGATTGCGGCGCCGCGACCGGGCACGGCGGTGGGTGGGTGGGCCGACGTGTGCATTTGAACACCTCTGACCAAAAAACGTCGCGGCGCCAGCACGAATTTGTTTTCTTCACGGCATGCCGCCCGCCAAGCTTCTCCGCCGCAAGTCGATCCGCCCGATCGAAAATCTGCGTCCGGGCGAACCGCGCGACGACGACATTGCGATCGAGGAGCCGCTCGAGTTTCGCGTGGCGGGCCACAGCATCGCGGTGGTGATGCGTACACCGGGTCATGACCGCGAGTTGGCGGCGGGTTTTTTGCTCACGGAAGGTGTCATCCGCCACCGCGATGACGTGCTCGACATCGTTCCATGTCCGACCACCGCTGGAGACGCCGGGCCGCGCGAGAACGTGCTGAATGTTTTGCTCGCGCCGTCGGTGAGCTTCGATCCTGCCCGCTTTACCCGGCACGTGTTCACGTCGTCGAGCTGCGGCATCTGCAGCCGGTCGAGCATCGAGGCCGTGCACGTCGCGTTTCCGCCGATCGTCGAGCCGTTCTCGCCGCGCGCCGATTTGCTCGCCGGTCTGCCGGAAAAACTCCGCGCGAATCAGGGTGCCTTTGCCGCGACCGGCGGAGTTCACGCCAGCGCGCTCTTCGATTCGGCCGGCGCGATGGAGATTGTGCGCGAGGACGTCGGCCGCCACAACGCGCTCGACAAGGTGATCGGCCACGCGTTCTTCGCCGACCGGCTGCCGTTGCGCGAGCGCATCCTCCTCGTCAGCGGCCGGGTGTCATTTGAAATCATGCAAAAGGCGCTGGCCGCCGGCATTCCGTGCGTGGCCGCGATCTCGGCGCCCACGACCGCGGCCATCGAGTTCGCCGAGGCAAGCGGACAGACCCTGGTGGCGTTCTTGCGCGGTACCCGAATGAATGTTTACGCTGGCACTTTGGCGGGATGAGGATGTCCGACCTCGGTTCAGGTCCCGCCATTTTCCCTCATGCCACGCCTCCTCCTTGCGCCTGCCGGCGCGCTACCACCACGGCTGTTGCGATGTTTCATCTTCGCCGCCTGCCTTGGAATCGGTGCCATCGCGATGCGCGCGGGCGAGGGCGAGAGCATGGCCGAGCGTTCGCTGAAGCGGCTGGTCGAGCGGCAAAAGGAGTTGTTCGCGGAGGCGGCGAAGCAGGGCGAGAAGCTTGACGAGGCGAGTTTTCACCAGCAGGTGCAGAGCCTCGCGCACGACTATGAACGACTGATGCGGGCCAACCCCAAGTTCGCCGCCGGTTACGCGGCGTACGGGTACCTGCTGAGCAAGGTGGACATGCGCAAGGAGGCGGCGGCGATGCTGCTCAAGGCAAACGAACTGGATCCTGACATTCCACTGGTGAAAAACCAGCTCGGCAACGTGCTGGCGGAGGATGGCAAGCCACTGCAGGCCGCGCCGTATTTTCTCGCCGCGATCAAACTCGCCCCCGAGGAGCCGCTTTATCACTACCAACTCGGCACGTTGCTCGCGGAGGCGCGCGATGATTTCCTGAAAAGCGGCGAATGGACGCGCGCGACGCTCGAACAAACCATGCTGCACGCATTTCAACGCGCGGCCGAGCTGGCGCCGGACCGGTTCGAATTCGGATACCGGCACGCCGAGGCGTATTACGATCTGGAAAAACCGGATTGGAACGCGGCACTGAAAGCGTGGAGCGCGCTGGAGGAAAAAGCCACGACTCCGATCGAACGCCAGACGATGCGACTGCACGCCGCGAATATTCTGATCAAGATGCGCAAGCTCGATCATGCCCGCGTGCTGCTCGAGACAGTCGATGATCCGAAGCTCCAGGGGCAGAAGGAAAAGTTGCTGCCGCTGTTGCCGGCTGCGCCCGCGAAGTAGGTGTGGCACGGGCGTCCCGCCCATGGAGATCGGTTCACCTTCTTTTTCACCGGCAGGATGCCGGTGCCACTCCGAGATCACAGGCTGGACGCCCGTGCCACATCAGCCGCCAACCTGCGGTTCGCGGCTTCGCTTGCGCTCCGCTGGGAAATCCGGGCAGGATCTCCCTTCCCGATGCCTCTCCTCGACAAGCTCGAACGCACCTTTGGCCGTCTGGCGATACCGAACATTTCGCTCTATATCGTCATCGGCCAGGTTTTTGTCCTGTTCGCCGCGATGTTGGGCCGGCTCGAATTGGAGTCGCTCATCCTCGTCGGGGCGTGGGTGCTCGACGGCGAATGGTGGCGCGTCCTGACGTTCATCTTCATTCCGCCGCCGGTGAGCGGCGCGCTCGGCATCGTGTTCGTCGCGTTCGCCTGGTATTTGTTCTACCTCATGGGCAGTGCGCTCGAGGCGACGTGGGGTGCATTTCGCTACAATCTGTTCCTGCTCATCGGCTACGCGTTGAGCGTTGGTGTCGCATTCCTTTTCCCGGGTTCACCGGCGTCGAACCTGTTCCTCGCCGGCTCCGTGTTCCTGGCGTTCGCGTATCTCAATCCCGATTTCGAACTCGCGCTGTTTTTCATCCTCCCAATCAAGATCAAATGGCTGGCGCTCATCACGTGGGTGCTTTACGCGGTGCGGTTCGTGCAGGGCCGGTGGTCGACGCGCCTTGAAATCATCGCGGCGGTTGCCAACTTCCTGCTCTTCTTTGGCCGCGATATCGTGCTTTCGATCCGCCACCGCAAACGAAAGATGGCGCGGCAGACCGAGCGGGTGCAAAAGGAGGCCGAACCACGCCACATCTGCCACGTCTGTGGCAAGACCGACCTTTCGCATCCGCAGCTGGATTTCCGCTACTGCTCGAAATGTGCCGGCGACCAGTGCTACTGCCCGGAGCACATCCAAAACCACGCGCACGTTGTCGCTGCCAATGAAGAAAAGGCCGGTTGATCCGTGGGCGGGAGCGGATCAGCTCGCGACCGTGGGTGACTGGCTCGCGTTCGCGGAACGGCATTACCAAAAACACCACGTCGCGCTCGGCCAGGTGGCGACCAACGCGCACGACGAGGCGCTCTACCTGCTGTTGCGGACCCTCGAGCTTCCGCTCGACAGCGATGCGAGCGTGCTCACGCGGAAACTTACGGCTTCGCAGCGTCGCGTGGTCCAGGTGGCATTTCGCCGGCGGATCATCGATCGCGTGCCGGCGGCTTACCTAACGCGCGAAGCATGGCTGGGGGAGCACCGGTTTCATGTCGATGAACGCGTGATCATCCCACGCAGCTACTTTCTGGAAATAATTCCGGAGCAGTTGCAGCAATGGCTGCCCGTGGGGATCGACGTCCAGCGCGCGATCGACATTTGTACCGGCTCCGGCTGCCTCGCGATTCTGCTGGCCCATCATTTTCCCCATGCACAGGTCGATGCGTGCGATCTGTCGGCGGACGCGCTCGAGGTCGCGAAGATCAACGTGCGCGAGCATCATCTCTCCCGCCGCGTGCACCTGTTCCGCAGTGACGTCCTCGATTCCGTGCCGGGGTCGCGCTACGACATCATTCTCAGCAACCCGCCTTACGAGCCGAGTTCGCTGGTCGATCGGCAGGAGCCGGAATTCGCCGCGGAGCCGCGCATGGCCCACGATGGCGGACGCGACGGGCTTGCGATTGTGCGCAAGCTGCTGCGCCAGGCACCCGGCCGGCTTCACCCGCATGGCATCGTCGCGATCGAAATCGGAGGGCTGCGCCGCGCGATTGACCGTGAATTCGCCGCGCTCGAGCCGCACTGGCTGCACACGGCGGACGGCACCGATTGCGTCGTCCTGTTTCAGGCGGCGCGGTTGCAGCGCGCATGAGCGGCCGGCGGCCGCGCGCGACCTATTTCTTTTTCTTCGGCTCGATCTTGCGTGTCGGCAGACCGGCGTCGGTCCAGTCCTTGAGCCCGCCGACGTTGGCGGCCTTCACGCCCTTTTGCGCGAGCGCCTCGGCGACCGCGCCGGAGCGACGACCCGTTCGACAATAAACCAGCACCTGCTTGTCCGCGTTGCGGGCGAGAAATTCCTTCCATTGCTTCTGGTCGCCGTCGAAATCGCTTTTGGGCAGCAGTACCGCCGGGGCGGCGACGCCGGTCTCGGCCCACTCGGCCGGCTCGCGGACATCGACGAGCACCGCTTTCTTTTCCGCGACCAAGCGCGCGGCTTCCTTGGGCGCAATCTTCGCCACCTCAGCTCCCAACGCAGCGACAGTGGTGACAAGCAGGGCGGCGAAAAGGCAGGTTATTTTCATGACCTGAATGTGTCTCAAGCTTTTCGGGCTGGCAATTTTTTCGTCGCAGGCGCGGGTGTCGCGACCGGCTTTGGTTCCATCACCGTCACCCGAATCAGTCCGCGCCATTCGCCCGCCGCATAGCCGGTGGCCTGGTCGCCCGGATACAGTTTCTGCAGTGCCTCGCGGAGGGCGGCCGACTGCTTCTCCACCGCGCCATGACACGCGACGCACTGTGGCAGGACGCCGATCGGCCGGTAAACCCGCCACTCGCGATTGTCGCCTTCGAGATCAATCCGCTGGACGAGCAACTTGGGTGGAACGTCGCCGCGGGAAATGTCTCTTTGCACGCGGTCGAGCACGAGCTGTTCCGCCGCATCGGGTGCATTCGCGGGATTCCGCAGCCGCAGGCTCGTGCGTTTGACCGCGGTGATCCGCGGCATCCCGGCGATGATCTCGCCGGTCAGCGGCAATGCCTTGAGGTGACAAACTCCCACCGCGCCCTCGGCTCCGTCCTTCGCGACGGCCGAGGTTACCTCCGAAACGAGTGACACGCCGACGCGATTAATTGCGCGCTCACCCATCGCACGGATCTCCGCGACGTCGGGTGAATCAGCATCGAAGAGCACCGCGGCGACTTTGGTGTCGGCGGTTGATCCCGCCGCAACCTCGGCGGCAGCGGCGGAGGGCGAACTGAGCGCGAACGCCGCGAGTGAAAAAAGGACGGGTAACGTTTTCATGGGGTGATGAGTTTTTGGGGGGGACGACAAACAAGCCGGCGTGTACTACGATGCCGCCCGCAGCGAACGTTCCTTATCAAGCGACGTCGTTATCGGTCGCGGCGATCGTGAGGCCGGCGGAATTTCGCATAGCTGTTGTGCCCGGATCAGCCGGCTCCGGGCTCCGGGCCGGCTGCACCAATACCATTCACCAAAACTCCCGCGGATTTCCGAGGCGAACTGACAGTCCGGCCCGCAACCGCGAATCAATCCTTCCAGATTCGGCGCCATCGTGGCGGCAGTCTGGTTTGAGCACCCAGCTCACGCCAGCGTCGGGACGCCGGGCCCGGCATTCGTTAAACCGCCTCACATCGGGTAGTAGATCGGCTCTTGTCTGGCGAATGCCTAATGTTCGTCCGCTGAATTCGCGTTCATTCGCGTTCATTCGCGGTTGCACCGGCTTGGTTCGGTTTTTTCTCGGAATTTGCGGTCAACTCCGACGGCTCGTCCAAAATCCGCCGCAGTTCGAGCTCGTCAATCACGGAAACTCCGAGCGCCCGTGCCTGCTCGAGTTTCGCGCCGGGCTCGGCCCCGGCCACGACGTAATTTGTCGCGCGGGTGACGGTACCGGCGACTTTCCCGCCGGCGGCTTCGATTTTCGCCGTCGCCTGCGTCCGCGTCAGACTCGGCAACGTGCCTGTGAGCACGAATGTCCTGCCCGCCAACATCGCGCTGCTGCCGGTGGCCGTCGTCACCGTGGGACGCACTCCCTCGGCGGCGAGACGTGCCAGCATGGTTCGATTGCGTGATTCGGAAAGATACGCAGCCACGGCTGCATCCGACGGTTCGGCGCGCGAGATCGACATCCTGTGTGTCGATGCCTGCGCTGCGGCCAGCGCTTCCAGACTGCCGTATTTAACCGCGAGTTCGCGAGCGCTGGCGGGACCAATCTGCGGAATTCCCAATCCAAGAATGAAACGCCACAACTCCGCGCGTTTGCTCGCCTCGATCGATTTGATCAACTGCTCGATCGACTTGTCACCGGCCCGGGCGGCAGCGCCCACGATATCGTCGCGGCGCAATCGGTACAGATCCGGCAGATCTTTCACCAAACCGACCGACACCAGCGCATCGACCATCGAGGGGCCGAGCCCCCTGATGTCGAGGCAGCCCTTCGAGGCGAAATGCTCGATCCGCCGTCGCAGCTGGGCCGGGCAATCGCCATTGCCGCAGCGGACTGCGACCTCGGCGTCATTTCGCACCAGCGGGTGACTGCAGTCCGGACAGTCGCGCGGAAAGGCATAGGGTGGCGCCCCGGCTGGCCGGCGGCTGCGGTTCACGCCGATGATCGCCGGGATGATTTCGCCCGCTTTCTCGACGTAAACGAAATCGCCGACGCGAATGTCCTTGCGTGCGATCTCATCGGCGTTGTGCAGCGTCGCGCGTGAAACCGTGGTGCCGCCGAGTTCGACCGGCGCCAACTCGGCCACGGGCGTGACGACCCCGGTGCGGCCGGTCTGAAGCGTGATCGCGAGCAGCCGCGTCTCCACTCGTTCAGTCGCAAATTTATACGCCACTGCCCAACGCGGCGCGGTTTCGCTCGCACCGGCCTCGCGTTGCAGGCCCAGCGAATCGAGCTTCGCCACCGCGCCATCGGTCGGAAATTGGTAGCCCGCGCGTGCGCGCGCCATGTCGTCGATCGTGGCGAGCAGTTCGTTTGCGCCGCGTGCGCGCCAGACTTGCGAGATGGCGGGCAGACCCCAGGCCGCGAATCGCTGCTGCAATTCTTGGTGGGTCGGTGGCAGCGCGCTTCCCGGCTCGCACGCGCCCACGCCGAAGAACACGATTTGCAGTCCGCGCCGCCGGACGTCGCCGCTGTTGCGCTGACGGATCGTCCCGGCCGCGAGATTCCGGGGATTGGAAAAAACGCGTTCGCCCGCCGCTCGCTGTTCGGCATTCACGCGCTCGAATGCCATGAAGGGTACGTAGATTTCTCCGCGCACCTCGATCATTTCGGGCACCGGAATCAAATCACCGTTCGGCGCCCGCGCGTTGAGCGTGTGAGGCAGTCCGGTGATTTGCCGTACGTTCGCCGTGATGTCTTCGCCCTCGATTCCGTTGCCGCGCGTCACGGCCCGAACGAGCCGTCCCTGCTCGTACGTGATGCTCACCGCCAACCCGTCGAATTTCGGCTCGACGACATAGGTCAGGTTGTCGCACGCGAGGTGCTTCATCAATCGCGTGTGAAAGGCCCGCAACTCCACGTCGGTGTACGCTTTCTCGAGCGACATCATCGGCTCGCGATGCCGATGGGTTTGAAACCGGCCCGTTCGGTCGTCGCCGATTTGCGCCAGTGGCGGCGCCGCCTTCGCGGCCTCCGGGTGCCGTGCCTCCAGCTCTGCGAGCTGCCGCTTCAATTCATCGTAATCGCCATCGCTGATCTCCGGTGCCGCCTGCACGAAATACAACGCGTCATGACGGCCAATCTCGCGGCGCAACTCGGCAATGGTCTCGCGTGCCGGCGCGATCGATGCCGAAGTGGAGGAGTCCGGACTCGCGGACACGAGCAGGAGGGTCGCGATGAGCAAGAACGGCGCGGCGAGCCGCCGGGGACAAAGCCAGGTTGAGCGCTTCATGGAAAACACGGGGTGGAGAGTGCCGATCGAACGAAACGCTCGGCCCGTGAGTCCGCCTTCGTCCAGTGTCGCGAATGCTCAATTCGCAGTATGGGCTAGAAATCGCGGCGGTTCGGGTTCATGCCGGCCGCGATCGTTTCACCCAACATGCGCCACCCCCTTCGCGATTTTTCCATCCTGCTCCTGGTTTCATGCCTCGCCGCTTTCGCCGGCGCAGCCGAACGCCGCCCCGCGCCGCCCGCCGAAACGCGACCGGCGTACGAAGAGATTCTCAAGATCGATGTGCACTCGCACGTCTTCGAGGATCTGCCGCAGCTCAATGCATTGATGCGCTCCGTCAACGTCCGGACGGTGAACGTCTGCAACAATGGCACCGACGGGCATCTCGAACAGATGCACCAGATCGCGCTGGAGCAGTATCGCAGGCACCCCGACTTGTATCCCTTCGAGGCCACGTTCGATCTGCTTCGTCGCGACGAGCCGGCTTACATCCATGAAGTCACCTCGTTTCTCGACCGCATGTTCCAGCAGGGTGCCGTCGGGGTGAAAATCTGGAAGGAGGTGGGCATCGATATCAAGAACCGCGCCGGCAAGTTCATCCTGCCGGACGATCCACTTTTCGATCCGATCTACGCGCACATCGCCAAACGCGGTAAAATACTCCACGCCCATCTCGCCGAGCCCATCGATGCCTGGCGGCCGCTCGACCCGAACAGCCCTCACTACCATTACTACTCCACCAATCCGGAGTGGCACTTGTACGGCAAACCCCAATACCCGAGCCACGAGGCCATCATCGCCGCCCGCGACCGCATCATGGAAAAGCATCCGACGCTCGTTGTGCTCGGGGCCCACCTCGGCAGCCTCGAGCACGATCTCGACGGGATCGTCGAACGGCTCAAGCGGTATCCGAACTTCAACATCGAGGTGGCCGCGCGCACCCGCAACCTGACGCGACACCCGAGCGAAAAGGTCCGCGCCCTCTTCCTCGAGTATCCGGACCGGATCCTCTACGGCGTCGATGCGAGCTGGAAGCCGTTCCTCGGCCGTCCCGCGTCCGAAACAGCCCGGCAGGCTCACCTCAAGCGGCTGGAGCTGCAATACCGCGCGGACTTCGATTACTATGCGGGCGAGGGCGAGGTGACCTATAGCGGACGGAAAGTGCAGGCTCTCAATCTGCCCCGCCCCGTGCTGGAGAAATTTTACCACGCCAACGCCGAGCGGCTGTTCAGGCTGCCGGCGGCGTGGTCGGCAAAGCCGGGAGGCTGATCGGCCGCCGTGCCGGTGTAATCAGCTTCTCATTACGCCGAGAAGTTCACGCACACAGACCAGCCCGAAGGCCAGCAGGCACACGATCAGCGCCGCGTTGCCCGGGCTGCGGTTTGCGAGTCCTCCCATCCAATCGCGACGATTATTCAGATACAGCAGCGTGCCGGCGAGGAACGGCATGAAGAACGCGCCGGCGATGGAAAACATGACCACCACCGCCACGGGCTGCCTGAACCACAGCAGCCCGAGTGGCGGTCCCGCGAGGTAGGCGAGCGCCAGCATGAAGACGCGATGCTCGCGGACTGGCGTGGCTGCGGCATCCTGCCGCAGATCCCGGTCCGGAACCGCGACACGTCCTGCGCCCCGCCACGCCGTGACGAGATCGACGTAGACCTGCGGCACGCCCTGCCACACGCCGAGCATCGCCGTGAACACGGTGCACCAGAACCCCACGATGAAAATCCAGTGAGCCGCCGGGCCGGCCACGGTTTCGAGCCGCGCAGCGATGTCGAGCGCGATGCGAGCCCCGGGCGCGCCTTTCGCCTCCACCCCCGCCGCAATCACGATGAGCGCGATGCCAAAAAAACCGGTGAACACGTACGCCAGCCCCAAATCGCCGCGCACGGTCGGCAGTTTGTCCGCTCCGCGCCAACCGGCGGCCCTCATCCAGTACCCGTAGCAAATCACCGTCAGGCTGCCGCCGATTCCGCCCAGCAGCGCGAGCACCTGAGCGCCACCGCCGGCGGCGGGAATGCGCGGGACGAAGAGCCCGCGGAAAATCGGCCCGATGTCCCTCGTGGCCACGAGCGCGCAGCCGAGCACGCAGGTCGCCATGATGCCCACCAGCACCTTCATGAGTTGCTGAAACTGCGAGTAACGATTCGTCGCCACCAGCACCGCCGCCAGCGCGGCATGAATCGCGCCCCACACCGGAACTGAGAGCTGGGGGAAAAGGCTGGCCCCGGCCAGCCCGCAGGCGCTGCTGAGTGAAGCGCCGACCAGAAAAGTCCAGAGCAGCAGATAACCCGCAAAGTAAACCGCGACCCAGCGCGGCAGCCGCGTGACCCACGCGTGCACGACCGTCTCGCCGGTGGCGAGTTGCCAGCGCGCCAGCGCTTCGGTGACGACGAACTTCAGCGCGACGGTGAAGACAACGGCCCACAGCAGGGTCGTGCCAAACGAAATGCCCGTGACCGACGCGACGACAACATCACCGGCGCCGATGCCGGCGGCGGCGAGCACCAGCCCGGGACCAAGCGATCGCAGGCGCTCTCGGAGGGAAGGCATGGCGTGTACGTGCCAGCGAGGCGCAGCCTCATCGCGTCAGCAAACAGAATAGGAGGAAACCAACGAAAGAAGGATGAAACCTGTTATCGATACCCAGTGGGTAAATCACACCCACCTGAGAAAGGTTGGCAGCCACTCGGAAGCGAACATTGCGTAGCGTTCCCGCAAGGGGCGCACGAAGCGTATGGAGCGAGTGCTGAAGCCGTGTCATTGAATCCCGAAATAGCCATCATCGCCGTGGTCTTCCTGTTTGAGGCAGGGGGGACGAAATCCACCATGCACACAGTAAGTCGCCATCCTCGTGAGGCGCAGGCCAAGTGCGTGGGGACTGACCGGGGTCCGAGAGCAGGGCAAAGGCATATGGGGGTATCCTGGAAAGCTGAGAGAGCCGTCCCGCGCTCTCGTGACACCACCGGATATGGACGACACCGGTTCAACAACGTCCTGGCGCCCCGGACGGGATTCCCGCGTTCGGGGATGAGCGAAGACTGGGAAGTCATGAGAGCACCCGCCGACGAGGAAATCCGAAGGCGGCGGGGATGCGAGGGCGGCAGTCGTAGTGGTCTCATAGTAGCGACGGAAAGTCGGGTAACCAATCGGAGGGAGCCGGCGAGTAGCGAAGGGGACCACCGGGGAGAAGGAGAGACCTCGGTTCACGCACGGCGGGGAGTTTCTGCCCCGGTTTTGTGTTCTTGTGGCCGGGGTATCACGCCTCCGAGAGCGAATCCTACTCCTCGAAGAACCGGATGCCTTAATTGGGCTCGTCCGGGTCTGTGGGGGACTCGGCGGGCGACCGCCGGGTCTACCCGGCGGCCCGACACAATCCCCGGTTTGTCATTCTGAGGCTGGGCGAAGAATCCAGCACGATGCTCGCAGCCGGACGCGCCACTGGATTCTTCGGCGGCCCTCAGAATGACAGTTTTGGAATTTTCGAAAACTTGGCCTGTTCACAACGAGTTTGGAAATTCAAGGAGTCTGGAGCCCGCTCCACACGACTTCGCCGCCGATTACCGTCATGACACAACGCGCGCGCAGGATTTCCGGCTCGGGAATCGTCATCAAGTCCCCCGACCACGCCGTGAAATCAGCGACCTTGCCGGGCTCGATGGTTCCGCGTTGGTCTTCCTCGAACGACGCGAATGCCGGCCAGAGGGTGAACATCTTCAGAGCTTCGGCGCGCGTGACCCGCTGCTCGGGATGCCAGTCCGCGTTGGCAAAACCATCGAGACTGCGGCGGGTGACAGCGGCATAAAATTCAATCTGAGGTTCGCCCCGTTCTACCGGCGCGTCCGATCCTCCGGCAATCGTGATGCCGGCGTTGAGCAGGCTTCGCCAGGCGTAGGCGGTGCCGACACGGGCGGGCCCGAGCCGGCTGGGCGCGAAGTATAGATCGCCGATCGCATGCGAGGGTTGCATCGAAGCGATTACGCCGAGCTTCGCGAACCGTGGCTGATCGTCCGGGTGCACCACCTGCGCGTGCTCGATTCTCCAGCGCGGCGCGGCGATCGCGCGCTCCGCCGGAGGCACGGCGGCGAATGCTTTCTCGTAGAGGTCGATGATTTGCACCCCCGCGGGAGCGTGCTGCCGCGCCCCGGCTTCGGACCCGACGTACGCAATGCGGCCATTGATGGCCAGAACCGCCTCGGCCGACGGGGCGCGCTCCGTGCCGGTGTATATCCTCCCATTCGCCAGGAGCAGGGGCGGCGGGTTCGTTGCGCCCCAGGAAACTGCCGCCACCAACACGGTGGCAGTGACTCCGGTCACCCCGCGGCGGATACGCGCCAGCAAGCGCTTCATGTCGGAGCTTGCAGCTGCTGTCTCTTGGTCGCGCAGTGCACGATTAGTCCTCGATCGGCCGACGCCGGTCAGGCGAATTCCTGCCGCAGGATCCGCGCGGCTTCGGCTTCGTTCGCCAGCTTGCGATACGCCTCGTCGATGCTCACCGCGGCGCCGGAACCCGGCGCGAATCCACAATCCGGATTCAAGGTGATCCGTTGCGGCGCAACAAACTCCGCTGCCTTGCGCACCCGGCTCGCAATCGTCGCGGGCGAATCGATCTGGCCCGGCGTCACGTCGACGCAGCCGAGTCCAATCTCGAAATCCTCCCGCAGCTCGCGAAACACATCCATGTCGCCCGCCTGCGGCGCGGTGAACTCCATCGTGAGGTGATGCACCTTCAGCCGGTTCAGGTGCTTGATGATCGGGCCGTAGCCGCCGCAGTGGCACGCTTCGCCGCGCGCGCGTCCGCCGGCGCGCCGGCACAGGTGCACCGCGAGCTTGATTCCAGTGATGCCGCCAACGACTTCGTTCACCATGTCGACGGCAAATGCGGCCGCCGCGTCGGGATCCGCATATTTCGCCCGCACCTCGGGATCAACGAACAGGCAGAGGTGCGGGTCGTCGATCTGCGCGATGTCGGCACCGGCATCCCGCACGAGCTCGAGCTCGCGGCGGAGAATCGGCACGCAGGCACGGACGAAGTCGTCACGATTCGGATACGCCTTGGCGGATTTTTCCGCGTGCCACATCCGCTCCCCCAGCAGCGCCGGCGAGGGCAGGGTGGATTTCACCAGCTTCTTCGTGATCTGTTTCAGGAACGTGACCTCGCGCGCGATAAAGCCGGGCGTCTTGGGCGACAGTTTCCCGGTGGCCAGCGTGAACGGCCGACGATCCGGAAACGTCCCAAGCTCGAAGCCGTGGGCGAGCTCGGCGATCACGCCGATGTACGATTTACGCCACCATTCGCCATCCGTGATGACGTCGATGCCCGCGTGTTCCTGCATTGCGACCGCGAAGCGAACCGCCGCTTCCATTTCATGCTGATAGCGCTCCGGCGGCAGCGGCGGACGGTCATTGATCAAGTCGAGGACGAACGCCGGCCGCGGCAGCGAGCCGACAACGGAGGTGGGGAAGAGGAGGGATTTGCTCATGCGTTTAGCGCGACCATGCAGAAGGCCGCCGGTCAATCACGTGAATTGATCAATCGCGAATGGATGCGAATCCCAGGCGTTGAACCGCGAATGGACGCGAATGGACGCGAATTTCAGGAGGCGGGAATGAACCGTGCGTCATCATTACGAGTCGTCCAACTTCACCGATGGAGCTTGGCCCTTATTCGCGTGTATTCGCGTCCATTCGCGGTTGAAAGGCCTTTATTGGCGAAAATCTGGCCAGAATCGCCGGGCGAGTTCGAAGTCCTCCTGCGTGTCGACTTCCATGTAGTTGCCCGGTGTGTCGGCATGGGCGAACTTCACCCCGGCCTCGATCATCTCCTGGAAGAGCAGGATCAGATACGCCTTCTCGAACGCCGCCGCCTCGCGGAACGGCTTGCCGGCGTACTTTGCCTTCGCCCGCGCGAAATGTTCCCGCAGCTGCGCGGCGCCGGCCGGGCTGAATTTCGCGATCCCGGTATACTCGCCATGCGCCGTCGGCGGCGGAATCGCGCGGTGAACGCGCGTCACCACGCCGTTGCTCACGGTTACTTTTTCGCCGTCGTCCGGCGGGTGCTGGGTGCGGTGCTGGTAACGCTCGAGCCAGCGCGTGTCCACGCTGAGGACGCAGTCGCCGGGGTGCGTCACCGTGCGCCGCACGACATCGGCGGTGAACAGGATGTCGGAGTAACAGCAGATGAATCCGTCGTTCATCTGGTCCTCCGCGTACATCAGCGACAGCAGGATGTTGTTGTGCTCCCAGCCGGCGTTGTGCCGGAAAGTGAACTGCGGATAATCGCGTTTCACCTTCTCGATCTGGTAGCCGCCGATGAAGCAGACGTCCGTGATGCCCGCCTGCGTGAACGCCTCCAGGGCGTGATCGAGCAGCCGGCGGCCGTGGACTTCCGCAAAGCACTTGGGCGTGTCGGCGGTGGTCGGCATCAGCCGCCGTCCGCGTCCCGCTGCGATGATGATCGCTTTTTTGGTCATGAATGAGTGGGAAGTTCGCGGGCTTGCTATTTGGATGCGGCCACGGCCACCGCGGGGATTTCCGGCTCCGTCCGCCGGCCGGTGTTCCAGAGCAGGGCCATCACCGCCGCGGCGGCAAACGCGCAGCCGGCCCAGAACTGCACTGCGAGTTGCCAGCCGTAATCCTGGGCGATGTGGCCTGTGACCTTGTCGCCGGCCGCCGCGCCCATGTAGCCCATGAAATTGACGAAACCTGCCGCCGCCGCGGACGTGCCACGCTTGGCCAGATCCACCGGCAACGTGCCGACGAGCAGCACCTGTGGGCCGAAGATGCAGAATCCGATCAGGAAGAGGATCCCGACCGATGGGACGAATCCCCAGTGCAGTACCGAATCGTAGGCGAGCCCGAGGACGCCGAGCATCGCGAGCAGCCCGCAAATCACCGGCGCGCGCCGTCCGCCAAAAAAACGATCCGTGGCCCAACCCGACAGATAGGCGCCGGCGATCCCGCCAAAGGGCAGCACGGCGTACTTTAATGCGGCGACGCCCACGCTGTCATTTCGCACCTCCTTCAGATGCGTCACTCCCCAGTCGGTGAATCCGTAGCGGCACGCGTCCAGGAGGCAGAGCGCGATGGCGACGAGCCAGAGTCCTGGGTTCGTCAGGGTCGCGAGAAGATTTTCCTGGATCGAATTTCGCGGGGCGGCTGACGCGACCGCGGACTCGCCATTGCCCGGCGCCTCGGTCAGCGGCGCATCCTTCAGGAACACCAGCATGTGAATCGCGCTCGCACCCACGAGTACCGCCGGAACGTAGAGCGCGCCGCGCCAGCCAAATTGGTGCGCGGCCCAGCCGGCGACCACGAAGGTCAGCGCGCCGCACAGCTGGTATCCCGTGCCGATGATGCCGATGGCACGACCGCGTTGCAGCGCCGGGAACCAGTTGGCGGCGGCCCGCATCGTCGGCGGCCAGCCCAGCGCCTGCACGTATCCATTGCACGCCCACACAAAGGTGAGGAAATAAAGGCCGGTGGCCCAGCCGAAGAGCACGTTGAGCGCAGCGGAGGCCAGCAAACCGACGGCGAGAAGTTTCCTCGGCGAGGAGCGTTCCGCCAGCTGTCCGTTGACGAACTGGCCCACGGCATAGGCGAGCTTGAGCGCCATCAACACGGTGCCGAGTTGCGACTTGGTGTAGCCGAACTCCGCTTGCAGGCCTGGCAGCGCCACGCCGAGATTGTTGCGGCAAAAATAGAACGAACCGTATGTCAGCCACAAAACCCACAATGCCGTGCGCTGACCGGAGGAGAAACGGTCGTTGGCGTGGGTGCTGAACGTGGGGTTCAAGCCGCGCAGAGAAAAGTCCGCGGCGGAGGGCGTCAACCTTCACGTGCTCGAATCGGCCGCATTCATGACCAATGCGGAAAAGCTCCCCACCAGGAAACGCCCCGCGGGGTGGCTATTTGCCGCTATACCAGACCCCCCGGCGCCAGTTGTGCCGGCGCAGTTTTTCCACGAGCGCGTTCGGCATCGCGAGGAGGTCGCTGACCCCGCAGTTCGCCTCCGCCTGGGCCACGTTGCGAATCCCCGGGATGACGGTCGAGACCGCCGGGTGGGCGAGCACCCATTTGATGGCCGCCTGTGGCAAAGTGAATCCCGAGCCGGTCAGATCCTTCCTGACTTCGTTTACCCGCGCAATCACCCGGTCGACGCGATCGCCCTCGAAATACTTGGCGCGAAAATCGTCGTGCGCGAACCGGGTTTCCGGCGTGAACTTTCCCGTCAGCGCGCCCTCGTCGAACACCACCCGCACGATGATCCCGACGCCGCACTCGCGCGCGACCTCGAGCAGTTCGGCGGCCGGCTCCTGCTCGAACAGATTGTAGATCACTTGTACGGAATCGACCCAGCCGTCGCGCATGAGGTCGATCACGCTGTTCTGATCCTGCTCGGGCGTGGACACGCCAATGAGGCCGATCCGGCCTTCGCGCTGCCACTGCCGGAGAATTTTGAACGGCGTCGGATTCCGGTTCCACGCCCGCGTCCACGTGTGCAGTTGCAGCAGATCGATGTGCTCCGAGCCCAGGTTCGCCATCCGCTCGGCCAGATCCGTCCGTAGATAGGCTTCGCTGTACCGCTCGTCCGCTTTGCAGTACGGCGACGGTGGCCAGATGCCCGACGACGGAGGGGTCTTGGTGGCGACGAATATTTTTTCCTTTTTCCCGCCGGCAGCGCGCTCACGCAGCACCTGCGCGATGAGCCGCTCGCTCCGCCCGTTGCCGTAGCCCGCGGCCGTGTCGATGAAGTTGCAGCCAAGATCGAGCGCGCGATTGAGCGCCGCGAGGGAATCGCGATCGGACTGTGCGCCCCACGAGCCGCCGATCGCCCACGCGCCGAAACCGATCTCGGAGCAGTTGTAACCGTGTTTGCCAAAGGGACGGTATTGCATGGTTAGCCGTGATTAGGCGCATCGCGTCACTGAAAACAATCCGATATCGATGGTGCGGCGTAGCGAAGGTGGAACGCGAATGGTTCCTCGTACGATGCGCCGCCGGAGAAGGGAGCAGGAACCAAAGCGAATCCCGCATGCGCCTCAGTTTTATCCGTGCTCATCCGCGAAATCCGTGGTTAAACCCGAACTCAGTTCCACTCCTTCGGTCGGCTATTTCCTTCCGCCGCTGTCTTGTCCCATCTCC
>JAUSID010000130.1 GCA_030648295.1 Opitutaceae bacterium
CGAACCGTTCGATATAATCCCGCCGCTGCTGCGCCGTGAACACGCGCCGTTTCCTCGAGGTAATAGCCATCCCCGAGTCTATCGGGATCACGGTCGACCGTCACCACGTCCAAGTTGAACGGTTACGGAAATCCTTGAGCAGGTGCGAAAGCATCTGGCGAGTAAGTTTACTCAGGCGTCCGCGCCAACGATGCTCGCACAGCCAACGGGCCACTCTCACCAAACGCCGTTGGAAATGTTCGATCGTGAAGTCCGCGAAGCCGCGTTTGCGCAGATAGGCGGTGAAACTGCCGTGAATAACCGCAATATCCTCGGCCAGCCCCTGCTCTGCGGTCGCAAGCGAGCAGCGTGTGCCGTTTCGGTAGGCGAATTTTTGGCCTACTGTCGTTTGGTGTGGGAAAGCCGGTTTTCCCCGGCCTGAGACGGGAGTTTTGGGGTAACGGTGGAAAGCAGGACGGCGGAGAGCAGCGCACGCCGAGAACGACGCACAACGGACTGGTCTTCGCCTCCGGCTCCGAACCACAATCGGCTTTGAATGAAGGATGAGACGACCGTTTTTGCACTGGCGCTGGAGCTGCACGGCACGCCCTGGCAGGTGCAGGAAATCAATTTGAATGCGCCGAACAAGAAGCTGACCATCCGGCTGGATTTCGCTCGCGGCAGCCGCTTCCCGCACCCGAAGACCGGCGAGTTGTGCCGGTGCACGATACCCTGGAGCGAGTGTGGCCGAGCACATGAACTACCGCTCAAGCCCGCGGCGAATGAACCACCGTAGTGCAGACTTTTGAAATGTCCGACTTGATTTGCACAGAGTTGCACTTCTTGGAGGCCCGAATCGGCGAAGTCGGGTTAGAACGATCGCGAAGTCTTGTCGTTCGAATACTGCATGAGGAAATCATCGAACGCCGGAGGAACACTCCAGTCAGGCACAAGTTGCCGCGTCAGATACTTCATTCCAGCAAATGCGGATTTGAGGGCATCTGATAGCTCATTTCGGTCAAGACGTGCGCTTACGCGCACCGACGACAGTTCTATCGACGAAAGCAGAACTTCCACACGCCGGCCTAATCCGAACGATGGCAGAGACGCACCGCGGCGTAGCCGAATTTCGCGCAGAAGCCGGAGATTGGTTTCGACTAGCTGCCGATGCAGCGAATATTGCACTGCCACGAGTTCACCGCGATCCAGTCGCTTCATGGCTACTACCATATTGACAAGAAAGAGATCGGCCAACTCGCGAACAGCGATATCTCGCAGTCTCACGCCAGGCATTTCGTTTACGACTCTGGAGTATATATCGCCCGACAAATGCGCGCCCTTCAAGAATCGGTAGCCCGTCCGCATGCTTGTAGCCATTTCGTTGAGCGCATCGCGAATGAAACGGACTTTTCGATGGAGTCCAAACCGCATAGCCCAACGAGCAAGTCGCATCTGCGTTTTACTCACAATTACTACGTCCAACTGGCCATCACTAAATATCACCGTCATTTTATTGGTGCCACCGGTCGCCGGCTGTATTGCACAAAAGCATAACCGATGTGTTGGTAGTGCGCGTGTCCAATCGATTTCGTACACTCTTCTTCGATTGCTTGTAACTACGTGTAGATCGATATCTGACCATTCGTCGGCATGATGCGTTTCCAGTGCACCGTTGGCCCCAGAGCCATATAGCACAGCTGATTCGATTGTAGGCTCCGCGGTCAGCCAGGCGACGATGGCAGCCAGAAAAGCCGAGTCGGGCATGTTCATAGGCTTCGCCTCACCGCAAATCTTTCGCACAAGGTTCCCAAAGCGATTTGGCAGGATTCAAACAGTAAAAAACCGTTTGCGAGCTACGGAATTACAGCTTCCGAAGCGAAATTAGAATCTCGGTGCCTTCAATTCCCGGACCAGCATGAATATCGCCCCGGTGTAATCGAAGGATCTCTTTCGCTAGAAACACTCGCAAGCGCCCTTGGTTAGGCACAGACCCGTTCGCGGGTTCCGGAAGGATTCCTTCGAGTTCTAGGTGTTTGCCTTTGAGCGATAGCAAAGCAGTCACGTCCGGTCCGGTTCCCGCTGAGCGGACCTTTAACGCAAGATCTCTCAGGCCTTGTTCAGGGCGATTTTCGCCCAACGTTCGAATAAGCGCGCGTATGGCAAACTCCAGCAACTTCTTGCTGGCGTTTAGCGTGACCGGGTCGGGACCAACCTCGACACGAACGCCGAGCGAATGGCCGACATGCTGTGCGATATCACGAACATCGATACTGGCTGCCTCGGCTTCGTGAAGGCTCTGCATGAGTGCCAGATTCTCGTTCAACGCCTCGAGATTCGCGACATCCATTTTCATCGTTTCGAGTAGTGGGAATGGTAACGGGCGATCCGGACCTGCCTGCCGGAACGTCGCGAGCGAAACCAAGGCATTTCCCAACTCGTGGCTCAAAGTGAGTGCGAGTTCCTGCAACATGTCACGGCGTCCCGCGCGTTCACGTGCCTGCGCATCATGCACCTCTCCGCTCGCTTCCTCCCAAAACGCCCAAACGCCGCCTGTTTCCGTGATGATTCCGGCCCGAACCCTGAATGGCTGTTCCACGCTCGGGGTAATCCGGCAGACTTGCCGGTTACGGCGTGCCTGACCGATTGCATCGCGTACCACCAACGGGACGTGTCTGGGCGCATCTTCATCGCGACCCAGCACAAGCGTGCCGGGCAAGTATTTGGCTCCCACGTTTGCCTGTTCGGCAAGATGATTAAGTCGGGTCACCTGTGCAGATTTTGCGAGAAAATGTCGAAGCAGCCGCGCAAAATAAACTACCCGATTACGGTCGGCTTCATCATACGGCTGTCCATCGTCACGGACGCCCAGTGCGATAAGGCCAAGCAGTCGACCATTGTCGTGAATGGGGACGAGCAACCGAGCGCCCCAGAGTGCGAGTCGATTTCGCACCGTCAGTTCCGCGACGGGATCGGCCGGTGTATCCCAGTTTGTGCCGTCGATTACGGCGGGATGACTTTCAAAAAATCCGACGAGCGGATCATCCGGCGCGAAAAAGGAAGTCCCTCGATCAGCACGAAAACCGTCCGGCTCTCGGAGAAAAAACACCGCATGTGACGCCCGCAACAAATGCCGTGACGCTCGGCGAAATTCCGCCAGCAATCGATCACGCGTATCGAGGTTCTCGATGGCTCCTTCGAGGAAATCCCACAGCTCTGCTGCGTCCCCCGTTGGCGGACGTTGCACTTGCCTAGCCGATTCGCTACGCCGAGTTTTTTCCCCCAACATCTCAACGAGTGATTGCTTTTCCGCGACTTCTTCAACCAATGGGACGAACTCGCGCAGCCGCGTGGTGCTTTCCTCGTAAGACAGAAACACCTTTGCACGTCGCGCCATTTTCGCCTGTTCGAACGGAAGGCTGCGTGGCTCTCCGACGTAAATGGTTGCGCACCGAACAAGCGATTGCGGCAGCGTAGACTCAGCGACTGCATCCAGGACAACCAAAGCGGAGAAACCGGGAGCTGTGCCCCCAGGAAACATAGGCGCGGCCAACCGCAATACTATCCGACCGGGGAGCAGTTGACGTTCCCAGGCATCGGCCAGCGCGGAGTCAGGCGTCGCTAGGATGACAAGGGTTGGCATGGGAACGTGACACGGAAAATCGCCCCCTTCCCAGGCACGGGCGGGTCGACCGAAATACTGGCGTTCAAGTTGGAAAGAATATCACTGCAAATCGCAAGGCCCAGCCCAAAACCCGTCGATTTTGTTGTCTGAAATGGCTGGAAAAGCCGCGGACGAATCTCCGCTGGCACACCAGGTCCGCTATCAGCTACGGCCATTTCAATGCCAACGGCGGTGTTGCGCGTTCCGATTCTCACCCACCGGCCAGCACCCTCATGCGACTCGGCTGCTTGAATTGCATTAAAACAAAGGTTAAGCATGACCTGCTTTGCTGCCGAAGCATCAGTGTACGCGCGATCGGGCACAGCTTGAAAATCGGTGAGGAAAAGCACATTTTTTTGCGCTGCTTTGGCCGCTACTAAGTCGACACCAGCCTCTAATACGGGATGTAGGTCGATTAACTCCGCAGAATATGCGCGCGGTGAGGCGAGGTCCAAAAGTTGCTCAGTAAGCTGGTCAATCCGCCCGACTTCGCCGCTAATAAGTCGGAAGAACTTTTCCCGAAAAGCGGGGTCATGATGGTGGGTTGGAAGCAGCTGTACGAACGTTTTGATTGAGACGAGTGGATTCCTGATTTCGTGTGCAAGACTAGCGCCAAGAAGACCTACGGTGGCGAGTTGCTCCGCGTGTTGAACTTTTGTAGAAAAGTGTGCGCGTTCAAGCGCCGCCTGCATAATTGAAGCCAATTCCATCAATTGGGTGACCTGTGGATATGTAAATGGACGCCTTGCTGCACCAACCGCCACACCAACAAGGACGGATAGAACGGCTCCTTCCTCAAGAACCACTACACCCAAATTATGTTTTGATAAAAAGGCCCGTACAGCGATCCGCTCAGTGGTAATGCGTTCTCGAGTCAGTCGCTCCGGCGTTGCCCATCGCAGTTGCTTCAAGGCTTGAATAACGATATGGTCGCCCGGGAGCTCGATCCCGTCGCCACATAACAAACCCTTTGTTCCGGAAATAATTACGGCGTGCTCGGCTTGACCCCAGCCCCTTAACAACTGTTGAAACGAGCGCTCGAGAGTATCGAGTCGCGTCTCTCGTTGCGCAGTTGCGAATGCCGCCTGTCTCGCCGCTAGTCCTTCAGGCAAGAATTGGAATTTTCGGTCCAGCCAAGCATTGGATTTTGCGGCAATCCATAGGACTCCCATCGTTGTAAGCAAGAGTGCAGCTGTCTGCGAAAGGACTGCGAGGAGCAATTTGTTCAATCCAAACGCGGTGACAGCGACAATCGTCACAAGCGCCGTCTTTTCTACGACCACGAGCAGTATTTGGCGGGCATCAAACATTCTGTGCGACGTGATCGCGTAACCGGTCCCGGCGTAGAATACCAAGACTGCGAGTGGCTGTAATCGCCTATAAAATGGGTCATTGGTAATGGCACTGAGCGCAATTAAGCCATAAATAATCGCGGCAACAACACAACCGCCGCCGAGCCATACGAGCAACTCCTGCCGTCGAGCGCCAATGAGGGTGTTGAGGTCCTTAATAGCGGTTCGTAGCAACACGATGTAATACGCAATGAGTGCCACATAATAGGCAGGATACGCCCAACCGCGTAGGCGTTGAACTTCCGTCGAATAAGAGGGAATAAACCACTCGGTAAATGGTAGGATGCTTGCAAGCAGCGGGAAGATAAACCATCCACAGTTTTGCCACACCCACTTACGATCTGTCAGATCCAAGTCATCCAAAATGCTTTTTTTTACGATCCAAAGAGTCAGAGGTACAAAGCCCCCGACAGCGCATGTCCATCGCAACCATATCAGACCGTCTGTAGATAGCCCAGTCATATGGCTGCACGCCAGCCAAGCTGCAACGGTGAAAGATGAGACAAAAACGGCGCGGTTTACAGCGCGGCCCGCATTCGCCCATAGAATCAATACACCAACAAGGGTCACCACGATGGCGGCAAACGATGCGATCGAAAAGCTCATGTTCGCACCATTGTTGCGTCGCACCGTCGCAATAGAATCGCAGCATTTGTGCCCGACAACCCATGCGAGTTGATAAGCGCAAATGAAAACTGCAGATATCGCGCCTGACTAGATAAGTTCAGCCGACACGCAGGATCTGCATGTCTCCAATTTACTGTCGGAGGAATGAATGATTGCTGAATGCCGAGAGCGGCGCAACCAATCTGGATCGCGCCCGCCGCAGCAAACGGGTTTCCGATTGCGCCTTTAATCGAAACCGTGGGAATTCGATCTAAGCACTCCCCGAATATTTCTCTCAATACAGCGGCCTCAACCGCATCGAGCTCGCGATGTCCGGGGCCCCACGCACTAATCATGTCCACTTGGCCCGGGGAAACGCCTGCATTCGCTAGACAGAGACGGATCGCTGCATGGAGGCCGTCTCCAGCTCTCTTGCCGGAATCGGTGGCAAATGAGTAACCGGCGACTTCGGCATAGCCGCTACGTGGACTGCTATCCGGCTCAAGGATCATCATGCATGCGCCCTCGCCGATTACACCTGTCGTCCGCCACAAGTCGAACGGACGATTCAGTTGGTCGGCTCGTTCGGAGGTCGCTGGTGATAACTCAGCCATTTTCAGCTCGAGCATCGGATGATAATAAAGGGGCGCCTCCGTCCCTCCGCATATTGCCAAATCGGTTTCTCCGTTAGCGATCATTGCTGCTGCGTGGCCGATTGCATCGGCACCGGAACAACATGCACTTTGCAGAGAGAGTGTTCTCCCAGCTCCAATATATTGCGCAACGGCCGCAGCAATCGACGCCACAGGTCCTTGAAACACGACCCGTGTCAGTCCGAATCGCGGCCCCTTTCGCGTGACATCCTCAATCGTTTTGTTGATCACTCCGCTATCCATCAGCGAGGTACCGGTTACCACGACGGGATCGAGCGCACCAGCAACTGACCGTGTTAGTTTCGCATCCTCAATCGCAAGTTTCGCAGCAGCCAACGCAAACTGAGTATGACGCGGCATTCGTTTTGTGCCGTGATTGTCGAAAAATTCAGCGATATTGAATTTCTTGACTTCGGAACCCACAAAAGCGCCCGCGTCTTCGGGGAACCGTTTGATCGGGTGGACGTGACTCCGATTTTCCAGAATTCCCGCTTGAAACGCCTCTTTCCCGACACCCGCCGGCGTTACGAACCCGATGCCTGTGATCTTGACGCGCCGGCGCTTCATCCTTTCGGGGCCGCGGGGAAGGTCAGGCACACGGTCGTTCCTTTTCCGAGAACCGATTCCAATGCGAAGCTCGCGCCATGCGTCCCCGCAAGGTGACGGCAAATGCTCAGGCCGAGCCCGGTGCCACTCGCCTTGCTGCTAAACCCGCCGTGCAGTGCACGCTTCACCCGGTCGGGTTCCATCCCCGCCCCGTTATCCGCGACTGTCAGTTCGACCTTCTGCTCGCGGTGCAGGAAAGTCACCACCACCGTCTTCGCCCCGGCTTCGAGCGAATTCTTGAGCAGGTTCTGGAGAATCCGCATCAATTCAAAACGCGAGCCGCGTATCCACACGGCCGAGTCTCCAGCCATCTGAATGGCCGAGTTTCCAAAAAAGATGACTTGCTTAACTTCCCTCGCGACCGCCACCAGGTTGACGCGTTCGAACTCGGTCGCCTGCTTCGACGCCAACCGCCAGTTCTCCGATAGGTGGTGGCAGTATTCCGCCGCCTTTTCCACCATCTCGCAATAATCCATCAGCTTGCGCGCGGTATCCGGATCACGCTGGCTCAACACGCGCGCCTCTTCCGCCACGAGCGAGGCGTAGCCGATCACCACGGTCAGCGGATTGTTGAGATCGTGGACGAGTTCGACCGACGCGCGCGCCTGCCAGATATGGGGTTCGTTCGCCTCAATCTCGCGCTTCAACGCGACGTTCATTTCCTGCGCGGCGTGAGCGGCGTCCGCCTGGGCCCGCCGCAGTCGTGTTGCCTGCGCCTGCTTCCGCACCGATTCGATCAGTTCGGCAATGTCTGGTGGCTTGCGCAGGTATTGGTTCGCTCCTGCGAGCATGGCTTGCTGGGCGGTGAGCAGAGTGCCGTATCCCGTCAACATGATGACCGACACATGGGGATCGATCTTCCGCAATTCCTCCAACGTGCGAATGCCATCCATCTCCGGCATCCGAATATCCAATACGACCGCCGCATATGCCTTCGACTGCAACTTCGCCAGCGCCTCTCGCGCCCTCTCCGCCGTGTCGACGGCGAACTCGCCGGACAGGCTGAACGCGATGGATTCGCGCGGTCCGTATTCGTCGTCGACGACGAGGACAGGGGGCTTTTCGGCAGCCTGAGGAAATGCGGTGGCCGGCGGTTTCTCGGTCAGCACTGGAGGAGGAATGAAAAGTTGAAGCGGGCCCGACGAACACGGGCGGCCGTCGAGGCGTAATGGTGTTCGCAGGGGCGATCCCAGGTGTCAAGGCGTGCATGCCGTCGGGCATTCCGCGGCAATTACCCACGGCGCGGGCCAGCAGCGCCGCTCTTCGAACAAACTCTGGAGGCGCGGGTCGGAATCGAACCGACGCATAGAGGTTTTGCAGACCTCGGCCTTACCACTTGGCTACCGCGCCCTACCTTGCGACCAGCGTAAGCGCGCGCTTACAGCCGACCAGAGCCGACATGAATACGAATGAGCGAAAGGCAACGGCAAGGGAAAATTACGGTTCGTGCACCCTTGCGGCCCACCCCGGCTCCCCTTGGGAGGCGTCGGACCAGCAACATGCGCCATCGGGCTTTCCCGACGCGACGCTTGCGGCGCCGAACCGCATTCGTCATTAGCAGACCGTTCATGCCCACCACTGTTTTCACCATCGCCAACCAAAAGGGCGGCGTCGGCAAAACCACGACGGCCGTCAATCTCGCCGCGGCGCTGGCCGAGAAGAAGATCCACACGCTGCTGGTTGACCTCGACCCTCAGGCGAACGCGACCAGCGCAATCGGCGTGGAAAAGAAGGCCGGCCGCAGCCTTTACGGGCCGCTCCACGGCGAAGGCACGGCGGTGGAGATGATTACGGCGACGGACTACGAGCATCTGGCGCTCATCCCCAGTGAGGAGGATCTGGCCGCCGCCGAAATCGAACTCGCGCAAACCGAGAATTACCTCCTCCGATTGCGTGCCGTGCTGGAACCCGTTCGCAGTTCCAACGGCTATCGCGTCATCATCATCGATTGCCCGCCCGCGCTCGGCCTACTTTCGATGAACAGCCTCGCCGCTGCTGATTTTCTCCTCATCGCACTGCAGTGCGAATACCTCGCTTTGGAGGGCCTCGGCCAGATTTTGCGTAACGTAGAGCGACTGAAATCCGCTCATATCAACGACAATCTCGAACTCGGCGGCATCGTGATGACGATGTTCGATCTCCGCACCAACCTCTCCCGGCAGGTGGTCGACGAGGTCAAACAGCACCTGCCCGACAAGATTTTCACCACGGTAATTCCGCGCACCGTGCGACTCAGCGAGGCGCCCAGCTTCGGCAAACCGATCTTCGCCTACGATGCGCTCAACCCCGGCTCGACTGCGTACCGCAGTCTCGCCAAGGAGGTCATCGCCCGGTTTGGGCTGAAGGAAGGCGCGGCAGAAAAGAAGTGAAGTGAATTTCAGGCGCCGGAGCAGAGAAGAGACGCAAGCAGCACGACCAGAACCGCGAACGAGATTCTCCAAATCAATAAACCATTGGCCAATAGCGGGGTGTTCTGGCGTTTCTCCTCCTCCCTGCCCCGTTTTCCTTGCTCCCCTTTGCGGATTCACGTGCCGTCTCCCACTTCCAACCGACGGCCGATCATGCTCTCAGCGCTGGATAAATACCGCCACGCCTTCCTCGTGGGGCTGCAGAGCAATCTGATCTATCGCTGGAACTTCGCGGTTCGCGGGTTCTTTTCGCTCTTTCACCTCGCGGTCGTGTTCATCCTCTGGGGCGCCGCATTCGCCGGCACGCGCTCAATCGGCGGGTTCGATCTTCGCCAGACGCTGACCTACTTCATCACGTTGCTGGTGCTCCAGTTTTTCGTCAGCGCCTTCAACGAGGATTATCAAATCAGCGAGGAAATCCGGAACGGACTCATCAACCAGTTCCTGCTGAAGCCGATTAACTACTTCCTGTATCGGTTCAGCATCTTCGTCGCGGCGCGACTCGTTTCCGGCGCGCTCGTGATCCTGCCGCTGCTCGTCGCATTGCCGTTCGTCCACGACGTCCTGACTTTTCCCTTCGAGGGCTGGCGAATCGCTCTCGGACTGCCGGCGATCTTCATGTCTGCGATGATTCAATTCACCATCGCGTATTGTTTCGGAATGCTGACGTTCTGGTTTCTGGAAATCCAGGGATTCGTGATTCTTTCGATGGCAATCGAGGCCGTGCTGGGCGGACAGATCTTCCCGCTCGACCTCATGTCGGCGGACATCTTCGCCGGCTCGATGTTGCTACCCTATCCTTACCAAATGTATTTCCCCGCCGCGATTCTTACCGGCCGGTTCGGTTTCGAGGAGGCAATATGGTGCCTCGGGATTCAAGCCTGTTGGGTCGCGTTGCTCGTCATGATTAGCCGCGCGTTATGGGCGCGAGGTTTGCGCCGGCACACCGCCGTCGGTGGCTGACGCCACGGACAGCCGGTTTTGAATTTCGGGTTTTGGGTCTTGAGTTAAAAACCGCACCGGATTCCAAATCCGACGGAGAATCCGGAACTCGGAACGCGAAATCCGGAACGACCCCGCAACGACACTCATGCTACATTACGGAAGGATATGGCTCGCCAGCGTCCGATACTCGATCGTGCGGACGATGATGTTCCGAGGCGACTTCATCGTGTGGTCGCTGGTGGAGCTGTTCTGGATGAGCGTGAACCTGCTGCTCATCTCGGTCATCTATCGCCACACGGACTCGGTCGCGGGCTGGAACAAATACGAGATGATGCTGCTGGTCGGCACCTCGATGCTGATCCAGCGCTTTCTGATGGGATTCTTCTGGAGCAGCATTTTCGAAATGGGCCGCAACGTACGCTCCGGCAATTTCGACTTCTTCCTCGCGCAGCCGGGCAACATCATGTTCATGGCCACGACGCGCAAACTCGACCCCGACGGGCTCGCGAACTCGATCATCGCGATCGGCATCGTGGTATATGCGGCCAACCAGCTCGGCTTGCAGCCGGGTGTGCTCGACGTGACGCTCTATGCGTTGATGGTCTTCTGCGGATTGGTGATTCATTACAGCATCCTGGTGATGTCGATCTCGCTCGTGTTTTGGCTCACCAGCGCACACGGCGTTGAAGGCACGTATTTCACCCTGACCGAGTTTTCCCGCCTGCCGCGCGAGGCGTTCAAAGGCCTCGTGAGCCAGGTCATGTTCGTCTGGCTTCTGCCCGTCGTGGTCGTCAGCAACGCGCCCGCGCGGACATTGCTGGATCGGTTCGAATTCAGCTGGAAATGGACGCTCGGCCCGTTCCTGTTCGCCGCCGCGTGGTTCGCACTCGCCGTCTTTGTCTTTCAGCGTGGGTTGCGCCGCTACACGAGCGCGAGTTCTTAATGAACCACCCCCATGGATACAACCGTGGCCGAATGGTGGGTCGGCCCGCTGGCGATCGCCGCATCCTTGGCAAGTGCCAGACAACGGTGGCATGATCCGTTTGGTTGCGGCTTGAGCCGCGGTGCGAAATCGCCGGACTACGACGCGTGATGGATGAGAACCTGACACAACTCGAGCAGCGCATCGGGCACACCTTTCGTGATCGCACGCTGCTAGAGCGCGCCATCACGCACGCGTCGTTTCTCCAGGATCATCCCGAGGTCGGCGAGAGCAACCAGCGGCTCGAGTTTCTGGGCGATGCGGTGCTGCAGCTGATCCTGACCGAGGCGCTGTTCAATCTGTTTCCCACCGAACGTGAAGGGATGTTGAGCAAGCGCCGCGCCGCACTGGCAAACGGCACGTTCCTGGCGCAACTGGCCACCGAAGCGGGAATCGATCGATCGCTGCGGCTCGCCACGAGCGAGGAATCGACCGGCGGTCGCACGCGCGCGTCAGCGCTGGAGGACGGAATCGAGGCGCTTATCGGCGCGGTTTACCTCGACAGCGACCTGCCCACGGTTCGCACCGTGGTGCTCGCGCTTTATGGCGATATCGGCGCCCGGTTGGCGTTGGGGGAGGAAGTCGAGAACCCCAAAGGCCGGCTGCAGGAACTCATCCAGCCCATCTACGGCAACAACGCACTGCGGTATGAAGTGACTGACATTGCGGGCGAGGATCATGCCCGCGATTACGAGGTGCGCGTTTACTTGCTGGAGCGCCCGCTCGGCTCCGGACGCGGACCCTCCAAGAAACTCGCCGAGGAAGCCGCGGCCCGCGAAGCGCTTGCCGAATTGCAGAAGGACTGAGCGGCGCCTCCTCCCCGACGAATGCTTTCTCTCCAACCGGCTTGTGGGAACCCACCCGCGACCTACATTCGAGCTTTTTCCCGATGCCCGTCTCCACGCTCCAGCGCCGCAAGGTCACCGGTGTCTGCCCGCCCGCCCGCGGTGCAGTCATCGCGGAGCTTTGCCGCCGGCATCCCGCGCCCGTGTGGCTGGTCGTGGCCGAGGATCTGAAAATCGCCGAGCACCTGGCGGAGGACATCGCGTTTTTCCATGGCGCCGGCGGTGATCCGCGCCCGCAACAGCAACTCGTCTTTCCCGAATCCCTCCAGGAAAGCCGCGACATGCGCGAGGCATTCGCCGCGTCGAGCGATCGCCTCACCGTGCTTTCGCGGCTGCGCGCGCTGCGCGGGCTCACCTCGACTCCGGACACTCTCGTCATCACCACGACTCCGGCGGCGCTGTTGCAGCCAGTGCCGGCGCTGGAGGAATTTGCCACCCGCGAGCTCACGTTGCGCCGCGGCCAGGTGCAGCCTTTCCAGGCGCTGCTCGATCAGCTGCAGAAACTCGACTACGACTCGGAGGCGGTTTGCGAGGCGCCCGGCCATTACGCCATTCGCGGTGGGATCATCGACGTGTATCCGGTAACCGCCAACACGCCATATCGTCTCGATTTCTTCGGCGATGAAATCGAATCGATCCGCGAATTCGATCCGGTGACGCAACGCTCCGGCGCAGCGGTCGAGAGCATCAGCGTTGCGGCCTCGCCCCACGTGCAACTCGACGCCTCAAAAACCGGCATCGCGGATTATCTCACACCCAGTGCACACCTCGTGTTCGTCGAGCCCGCGTCTCTCGACGAGGAATTCAGTGCGTTCGCGCGCGAAGGTTCGGACGGACTCACGCCTTTGCTGGAGAAATGCGCGGCGGCCTTTGGCGTCAGCGACATCGACGAGGCGAGCGCGTTGTTCGATGCCGGCGCCGGGGAGATTACTTGGGACAGCGAAAGCCTGGTGCACCACCGCCGCTACCCGGACGACGCACTCGTGGCGCAGGAGCGGCTCCAGAGCGAGGAGGAAGCGCGCGCGCTTTTCCTGCAGCAACTGGTTGCGTGGGCAAAAGGTGGTTACGACGTGGCCATCGTCACGGCAAAATCAGGTGAGGAACAGCGGGCCCAGGAAATCCTGGCCGACGACGCGGCGCTCAAGGCGCTGAAGCCACGCTGGCTCCGCGGCACACTGAATGAAGGGTTCCGGATCACGTTTCACGAAGGAGCGGAGTTTGGGTCGCTGGAGCCGGCGCGCCCCGGTGCCGGCCGGGCGCGACACCGCGGCGAAAGCGCCGCAGCTCCATCGGTCGGCGCGGGCTTGGTCGTCGTCACCGAAACTGAGATTTTCGGCCGGCAGCGACAACGCCGCCCGGCACTCAATCAGCGCGCGATCGCGCAGCGCGCGCAGATCGACCAGTTGCTGGACTTTTCCGAGCTCGTCGAAGGCGACTTCGTCGTGCACTTGCAGCACGGCATCGCGCTGTATCGCGGATTGACGAAACTCGACACGGCGCAGGGCCTCCGCGAGGTCATCTCGCTCGAGTTCGACGACCACGTGACACTGCACGTGCCGCTCCAGGAATCGCACCTGATCAGCCGGTATGTCGGGTTGAGCAAGGCCAAGCCGCAACTCGGCCGCATCGGTTCCAACCGTTGGGAAAAGGCGCGGCAGGCCGCCGAGCACGCGACCATCGATCTTGCGGCGGAGCTCCTGCGCATCCACGCCGCGCGTGAAGCGCAGGCCGGGTTCGCGTTTCCCGCGGATACCACTTGGCAGAAGGAATTCGAGGCGTCCTTCCCGTTCACGGAAACGCGCGACCAGCTGAGCGCCATCCAGGAAACCAAGGTGGACATGGAGAAAACCCGCCCGATGGATCGCCTGATCTGCGGCGATGTCGGGTTCGGCAAAACCGAGGTGGCGATTCGCGCTGCGTTCAAGGCCGTGCAGGGCGGCCGGCAGGTAGCGGTGCTCGTGCCGACCACGGTGCTCGCGCAGCAGCACCTCAACACATTTCGCGAGCGGATGACCGGCTATCCGATTTCAATCGAGATGCTAAGCCGCTTCCGTTCCCGCGGTGAACAGCGCAAAATCATCGAGGCGATTGCTGGTGGCCAAGTCGACATTCTCATCGGCACCCATCGGCTGCTCCAGCGCGACATCCAGTTCAAGGAACTCGGCCTCGTCGTCATCGACGAGGAGCAGCGGTTCGGCGTGAAGCACAAGGAGGTGTTCAAGCGCATGCGCGAAATGGTTGACGTGCTCTCGATGAGCGCGACACCGATCCCGCGCACGCTCTACATGGCGCTGACGGGCGCGCGCGATCTCAGCGTGATCGAAACGCCACCATCGAATCGCCATCCGATCCAAACCGTGGTGAAAACCTACGACGAAAAGGTCGTCGTCGACGCGGTGCGGCATGAGATTCGGCGAGGCGGACAGGTGTTTTACCTGCACAACCGCGTCCAGACGATCGATTTGGTCGCGGCGCGTCTCCGGGAAATGATGCCGGATCTGAGCATCGGCATCGGGCACGGCCAGATGCACGCGAATGATCTCGAGAAAGTGATGACGGAGTTTGTGGCCGGCAATTACCACGTCCTGGTTTGCACGACGATCATCGAGAGCGGGCTGGATATCCCAAACTGCAACACGATCGTCATCGAGGGCGCGGACCGGTTCGGGCTTTCGCAACTCTACCAACTCCGCGGCCGGGTCGGACGATTCAAGCACCAAGCTTACGCATATCTGCTGCTGCACCGGCACACGCGATTGCTCGAGGTGGCGCGACAGCGACTCACCGCGATGCGACAGCACAACCAGCTTGGCGCCGGTTTCCGGATCGCGATGCGCGACCTCGAGCTGCGCGGCGCCGGAAACCTCCTCGGGGCGGAACAGAGCGGCCACATTGTCGGCGTCGGCTTCGAGCTTTATTGCCAGCTGCTTCGGCAGTCGGTCGCGCGGTTAAAGGGCGAAAAGAGTGCGGCGGCGATCCGGGCGAGCGTGAAACTGGACTTCGTGTTTGTGGGCGAGGGTGCTGCGGCCGGACGGGACGGCACTCATGCCGCTCGCGGTCGCCATGTCGATGGCTACACCGCCTTGAAAGACGCAGAAGACGAAAGCTCGATCGATGTCCCGCGCATCCAGGCGCGGATTCCCAGCTCCTACATCGCGGAAACCCGGCTGCGGATCGATTTTTACCGCAAACTGGCGATGGCTGACAGCACCGCGACCCTGAAACAAATCGAGGCAGACCTTAAGGATCGTTTCGGCAAATTTGGGGATGAGGTCGGGGCACTACTGCTCATCACGGAGATTCGTATCCGAGCGGAACAAAAGGGCATCGTTTCCGTCGAATCCGAGTCCAGCCGTTTGAAATGTCTGCGCAACAGCGGTCGCCGCGACGATTGGGTGCAGGTCGGCACCCGGTTTCCAAGGTTGACCGCCCCCAAGCCCCTTCTACGTTTGCGGGAAATTATCGTTTTCCTGAACAATCTTGTCAGCCCGTCAGGTGCGTGATGCACATCGAACTATCCAGTCACCTACCGAGGTCCTTCTGCGGCATGGCCGCAACCTGAGGACTTGGTGGAAACGGCCAGTTCGCCGCCGACCAGAGATATCCAAATTTTCCCACGCGCTTTCGTTTCCGCCCGACCCATTTCGCATGATTTTTCGCCGTCTTGCCACCTTCTGCTGTGTCGCCGCCACGAGCGGACTCGCCATGGCACAGCCGGCGCCCAAAGCCCCGTCCGCGGCCGAGAATCTCAATCTGCGTTTTGCGAACGGCATCGTGGCGGTGGCGGAGGAGAAAATCATCACGGTCGCCGACGTCATGCGCGAAGTTGCGCCGCTGCTGCCCGGCATTCAGCGCGAGGCGAAGAACGAGAAGGAATACAACGAGCGCGTGGAGCAACTTTACGACGACGCGATCCAGGACCTCATCGATCGCGTTCTCATCATCAAGGAATTCAGGAAGGACGAGAAGCGGCACATCCCGATCAGCTACATCGACAACGCGATGGCGGACGAAATCGCCGAGCGGTTCGAGGGCGACCGCTCCAAGTTCCTCGCTTACCTCAAGTCTCAGGGAAAAACGATTCGCGAGTACCGCCGCGACAAGGAGGAGGAGATTATCTACCACTACATGCAGGGCCAGCAGCGCAAGTCGCAGAGCATCGTCAGCCCCGTGCGGATCGAGACCTATTACAACGAGAACAAGGATCGGTTCTACCAGGAGGACAAGGTCCACCTGCGGCTGATTCAGCTGACGCGCAATGAGGGTGAAACCGATGTGGTGCTACTCGAGCAGGCCAAACAGATTTTGAGCCGGTTCAAGAGCGGGGAAAAGTTCGTGGATCTCGCCAAGGAATACAGCAAGGACGCGCGCCGTTCACGCGGCGGCGACTGGGGCTGGCTGCAGCGGTCCGATTTCCGCAAGGAATTCAGCGATGTGGCGTTCAACCTGAAAAAAGGCGAAGCGTCAGAGCCGCTGGTGCTGCCCGAGGGCTGCTTCATTCTTTTCGCCGAGGACCGCAAATATGCGGGCATCCAGCCGATCGACGAAGTCCGCGACCAGATCGAGCGCATTCTGCTCTCCCAGATGTCGCGCACGAACCAGGAACGCTGGCTGGAACGGCTCCGCCGCAACGGTTACGTGAAGCATTATTGATTCGGCCCGGGCTCGACGCCGAATGGCTTGTCGGTGGTCACACCTATAAGCGTGGGCCTCTGGCCCGCAATTCAGACCAATGCGGGCGAGACGCCCGCGCTCCCAGGCAAGCGCATTCGCGCAAGCAATAGGAGAAGCGTTCAACGCTTCTTCGTCCGATCCTCCGGGCGGTTGATTGGCTCGATCGGTTCCTTGATGTTCACGCACGCGTCAGGCCAATGGCCTTGCGGCCGCGCCCAGTCGACGGCGTTGGCGATGACGCGGCGGACGTTCCGGTCGAGATAAGTCGGATACGTTTCGTGTCCCGGTCGGAAATAAAAGATCCGGCCGTTGCCGCGGCGCCAGCAGCAGCCGCTGCGAAAGACCTCACCGCCCTCGAACCACGAGATGAACACGTGTTCCTCCGGCGCCGGCACCGCGAAGGGTTCGCCGTACATTTCTTCGTGCGGCAGTTCGAAACAGCGGTCGATGCCGCGCGCAATTGGGTGACCGGGATTGCAGACCCAGAGCCGCTCGCGCTCTCCGGCCACGCGCCAGTTGAGCGAGCAGGTCGTGCCCATCAGCCGCTTGAAGATCTTCGAGAAGTGTCCCGAGTGCAGCACGATCAGGCCCATGCCTTCGAGCACACGCCGGTGCACGCGATCGACGACGATATCCGCGACTTGCTCGTGCGCGCGATGCCCCCACCACGTCAATACGTCCGTTTGCGCGAGCCGGGCTTCGGTTAGCCCGTGATCGGGTTCCTGGAATGTCACGGTCTCCACCGCTGCGCCCACGAGGTACTCCCGGATTCCCACGGCGATCGCATGGTGCATGCCGTTGGGGTAAACCGACCGCACCGCAGCGTCGGTCTGCTCGTGGACGTTCTCGCCCCAGACGGTTACGCGCAGGGAGGGCATGGTGCACGGAAGGGTTGGCACCGCGTTGAAATCTGTCCAAACCATTCCCGTGGCCGAAGTCCCTGAGTACCCCCTGGCTAACCGGCTGCGCGAAACTGCGGTGGCCGAGCGGCCGCAAGAACGGCTCGAGAAATACGGGCCGAAGGCGCTGAGCGATACCGAACTGCTCGCGATGCTCCTGCGCAGTGGGACCCGCGGGCACGACGTGATCACCCTCGCAACGCGGCTCATCGCCGAAGCGGGCTCGCTCGCGGGGCTGATTGCGTGGCACGCGGCCGATTTCCGAAAACTAAAAGGCATCGGCCGCGTGAAATCGCTCCAGCTCATCACGGTGATGGAGGTCGCCGGCCGCGTCGTCGTGCAGCAGGCGGGCGAGACACCATTGCTCAACCGCGCCGACCTCGTCGCCGCGTATCTGCGGCCGATCGCATCGTCACTGGAAGTCGAAAAATTCTGGGTGCTTTGTCTCAACCGGAAGAACCGCTTGATCAAGCGCGTCGAAATCACCTCGGGCACGGCGACGGCCGCCCTGGCGCACCCGCGCGAAGTTTTCCGCGCCGCCATTCGCGAATCAGCCTCCGCCGTGGTCTGCGCGCACAATCATCCCAGCGGCGACCCGGCGCCGAGCGCGCCGGACATGCACGTGACGCGGCTGCTGCGCGAAGCGGCAAAGACGGTCGACATCCAGCTGCTCGACCACGTGATCGTCGGCCGTCCCGCTGCCGATCCCCTCGGCCGTGGCTATTTCAGTTTTCGAGAGTCGGGGGTGTTGTGAGCGAGACAACGTACGACGTGTTCTCGCGACGGAGAGCGAAGAAACGTAGCGGCGAGCGCCAGCGAGCCGAGTTTGGGTAGACCGCATTCAATACTTTGCGGGCGAGACGCCCGCGGCTCCCAGGTTACAGCAACGGCGCGAGCAGCCGGCTGAGATCCTCGATTAGGTTTCCGACGATCCGGAATTTCCGCGGTCGCTCGATCTTCGGTGGGTGGCAGTACTGCGCCAGCGCCATTGCCCATGCTCGTATCGCCATGACATCAGGCGGCGAATGCACGAGGATTCCGATCTCGAAATTCACAAACAGGCTGCGCAGATCGAAATTTGGCGAACCGAACATCGCGATGTGATCGTCGACGACCATCGCCTTGCTGTGAAGCATGCCATGGCTGTACAGCTGGACGTTCGCGCCGGCGCGCTGCATCTCGCGGATGTAATGGCGCCGGGCGAAATCGGCGACGGGATGGTTCGAACTGCGCGGCGTAATCAACGTCACCTCCTTGCCCGAGCGCGCCTTGACAATCAACGAGCGCAGCAGGACGTCGTCAGGAATGAAGTACGGTGTCACAATCAAGATGCTGCGCTGGGCTTCCTGAATCATGGACACGATGCCCTCGTAGAGCGCGTCACCGGGGACGTCCGGCCCGCTCGCGACCACCTGGAGCTCGCTGGAGCCGTGGACCTGCGTTGCGCAGTCAATGGGAATCTCGGCGTGCAGCGCGTCCGGCGACTCGCGCGTGGCAAAGCACCAGTCGGCGAGGAACACCTCGTTCAAGAGCGCCGCGGCGGGGCCGTGAATCACGGCCCCGAAATCCTGCCAGCGTTTCGCGAGGCGGAGCGGGCCCATGTATTCGCGGGCGAGGTTATGGCCGCCAACCATCGCAGTGCAGTGGTCAAACACGGCAATCTTGCGATGATTCCGCAGGTTGGCCGAACCGCGCGACGTGAACGGCAGCACCGGCATGAAAACACCCACCTTTCCGCCGGCCTGGCGGATCGGATTGGCAAAAAGTCCGCACGTGAACATCGAACCGACGGCATCGAGCAGCACGCGCACCTTCACGCCGGCACGCGCGCGTTCGGCAAGGAGCTTCACGAGCCGGCGCCCAGTGTCATCGCGGCCGAGGATGAACGCCGTGATATGAATGTGCGATTGCGCCGCACGAATATGTTCCTCGAGCGCGGCATAGGCTTCCTCCCCGCTCGTGATCAATCGCAGCGTATTGCCCGCCACCGGCGGAGTCGCGCCGGCGGCAACGAGGGCGTGGATGGTCGGTGAATGCGCGACAGTCCGTGGGTGAGCGGTGTGCCCGGGCAAGGTGGGCCGAAGCCGCGATTTGCGCTCCGCCAGGCGGCGGAGTTTTCGGCCGCCGAGCAGCAGGTAGAGCGGCACACCGACCCACGGCACGAGCAGAATGATCAGCAGCCAGGCAAACGTGTTCGCCGGCGCGCGTTTTTCGCTCATCAACCGCGCGACGAGAAACAGCGCGAGAATGAAACCGGCGATGGCGAAGACCTGCGCGATCAACCCATTGGCAATGAGATTCGCGATGAATTCCCGCAGGTCTTCGAACATGGCGGCGACGGGAGACTAGGTGGCAATGACCGGCTGGCAAAACCAAGTGAGAAAAACCTTGCCGTCGGCCAGCCGAGTGGCGACGTTCCGCGCTCCCTGTTTTTTGGTAGGATACTCAAGTGGCCAACGAGGGCAGACTGTAAATCTGCTGGGCTTCGCCCTACGAAGGTTCGAATCCTTCTCCTACCACCATTCCTCTCGCGCGGAGCCGTGTACTCATGACAGGGCCAAGCCACTCCACTCGCGTCGCTGCCGGCGACGGCGTTCAGCGGCTCTTACTCAGCCGCAAACTAGTGCCTACTTGCTGCCACTCATTCCTTGCGGGCGAGGACGCCCGCGCTCCCAGGACGATCCGCGCTACTTTACTGCGGCCGCGGCGGTCACCAACTCCACGAAGCTGCGCGCTTCGAGGCTCGCGCCGCCGATCAGCCCGCCATCGATGTCTTTTTGGGCAAGCAGTTCCGGCGCGTTCGCCGGCTTCATCGAGCCACCGTAGAGGATCCGCACCTTTTGTGCCACGGGCTCGGTGAACAGTTTCGTGAGCAGCCCGCGAATGAACCCGTGGACTTCCTGCGCTTGCGCCGTCGTCGCAACCTTGCCCGTGCCAATCGCCCAGACCGGCTCGTAAGCCACGATGACGGTCGGCGCCAGATCCTTGCTCACGCCTTCGAGCCCTCGCTCGACCTGCGTCTGCACGACCTTGAGCGTCGATCCCGCTTCGCGTTCCGCCAGCGTCTCCCCCACGCAGAAAATCGGACGCAACTGGTTCTTCAGCGCGGCCAGCACCTTCTTGTTGATGAGTTCGTCGGTCTCGCCGAAGTAACTGCGGCGCTCGCTGTGCCCCAAGATCACATGCGTGGCAAACAACGCGCGAAGCATCGGCGCGCCGATTTCGCCCGTGAACGCACCGTTGGCCTCGAAATGCATGTTTTGGCCGCCGAGCTTCACATTCGAGCCGTCGAGCGCCTTCGCGGCACTCTCGAGCCCGGTGAACGGCGGACACACCACAACGTCGACGTCGGACTGTTTGCCCACGGCGGCGACAATGTCGCGCACGAGCACGGCACCGTCGGCCGGCGTCTTGTTCATTTTCCAGTTACCAGCGATGACTTTTTTGCGGAGAATCATGACGAAAATCGGTTCGGTGTTCTGAGCCGTGCTATGAGTTCTGAGTTCTGCGTTCTGCGTTCTGCGTTCTGCGTTCTGCGTTCTGCGTTCTGCGTTTCGCGTTCTGGGTCTTGCGTTTCGCGTTCTGAGTTCTGAGTCGACCGTCGCCAGTCACAAGTCGTTTCGCGTTTCGCGTTTCGACCTCTGACCTCTGACCTCTGACCTCTGTCTTCTGTCTTCTGTCTTCTGCTCTTCCGCTCGGGCTTCAACCCAGCACCCAAAACTCAAAACCAGAACTGTTTTTCGAGAGTCTGTCAGGATTCGAGAAAAACGACGCCCGGTAACGGTTTGCCTTCGAGGAACTCTAGGCTGGCCCCGCCGCCAGTGGAACAATGCGTGACCTTGTCGGCGACCTTGAATTTCTTGGCCGCCGTCGCCGTGTCGCCGCCGCCAACGACCGTCGTCGCGCCGGAAGCGGTCGCCCTGGCGATCGCATCGGCCATCGCCTTCGTTGAGCCGGCAAACTTGTCGAATTCGAAAACGCCCGATGGCCCGTTCCACACGATCGTACGGGCGCGACCGATTACCTGGTTGTAGAGCTCGATCGATTTCGGCCCGGCATCGAGTCCCATCCAGCCGGCGGGAATGCCCTCCTTGTCGCTCACCACCTTCGAGTTCGCGTTGGCGTCGAACTTGTCCGCGATGATGAAGTCGACCGGCAGCGTGATCTTTACACCCTTGGCAGCCGCCTTTGCGAACAGCTCCTTCGCGATTTTCGCGCCTTCAGGATCGAAGAGGCTGTCACCAATCTGCATGCCCTCGAGTTCCTTCTTGAACGTGAAGGCCATGCCGCCACCGATGATCAGCTCGTTTGCCTTCTCGAGCAGATTATTGATCAGCGGAATTTTGTCGGCGATCTTCGCGCCGCCAAGAATCGCGAGCAGCGGCCGTTTCGGATTCTCCACCACCGCGGCGAAGGCGTTGAGCTCCGCTTCCATCAAAAAGCCCGCGGCTTTTTGCGGCAGGTTCACGCCGACCATCGACGAGTGGCCGCGATGCGCGGTGCCGAACGCATCGTTCACATAGACGTCACCGAGCTTCGACAAACTGGCACGAAACGCGTCGACCGCCGCCTTGTCGGCCTTCTTCGACGTCCCGTCCTCGAGCTTCACCTTGCCCTCCTCCTCGATGTGGAACCGCAGGTTTTCGAGCAACACGACATCGCCGGCCTTCAATTTGCCGGGCGCACATGCCGCCTCCACCGCCGGGCCGACGCAGTCGTCGAGAAATGTAACCTTCCGGCCGAGCAGCTTCTCCAGCTCGGCAGCCACCGGTTTGAGCGAATACTTCGCCTTCTTCTGGCCGTCGGGCCGGCCGAGATGCGACATGAGAATCACCGACGCCTCCTTGTCCAGGGCGTGCTTGATCGTCGGCAGCGCCGCCACGATTCGCTGGTTGTTGGTGATCGCGCCGGTGGTCTTGTCCTGCGGCACGTTGAAGTCGACGCGCATCAGCACGCGCTTGCCCGCTACATCGAGATCTCGGATCGATTTGAATTTCGGCATGGCAGATTCCCTCAAAAGATTTAACCACGGATCACACGGATGTTCACGGATAAGCCCTGGTCATCCGTGTTCATCCGTGCCATCCGTGGTCGAGACACGTCGGACGTGCGTCCGGCTCAGAGCTTCGCCGCGATCTTCTTCGTCAGGTCGACAACACGGTTGGAATAACCCCACTCGTTGTCGTACCAGCTCACGAGTTTGAAAAAGTTTTTGTTCAACTCGATGGAGGAGCCGGCGTCGAAAATCGACGAGTGCTGGTCGTGGATGAAGTCCGAGGATACGACCTCCTCGTCGGTGTAGGCGAGAATGCCCTTCAGGTACGTCTCACTCGCGCGCTTGAGCGCCGCTTTGATTTCGGCCAGCGAAGTGTCCTTCACCGTCTTGAACGTGAGGTCGACGACCGACACGGTCGGCACCGGCACGCGGAAGGCCATGCCGGTCAGCTTGCCCTTCACTTCGGGGAGCACGAGCGCGACGGCTTTCGCGGCACCGGTGGTCGACGGGATGATGTTCTGCGCCGCGGTTCGACCACCCTTCCAGTCCTTCTTCGAGGGGCCATCGACCGTCTTCTGCGTCGCGGTGTACGCGTGAATCGTCGTCATCAGCCCTTCGCTGAGCCCGAAACCTTCTTTCAGCATCACGTGCACAACCGGCGCGAGGCAGTTCGTCGTGCAGGAGGCGTTGGAGATGATGTGGTGCTTGCTCAGGTCGAGTTTGTCGTCGTTCACGCCCAGCACGAGCGTGATGTCCTCACCCTTGGCCGGCGCGGAAATGATCACCTTCTTCGCGCCCGCCGCGAGGTGGCCCTTGGCCTTCTCCGCATCGGTGAAGAGCCCGGTGGACTCGATGACGAGCTGGACGCCCAGCTTGGCCCACGGCAGTTCGGCCGGGGTCTTGGCGGAAACCACGAGGATCTCCTTGCCGTTCACGATGAGAACGTCGTCCTCGACCTTTTCGGCCGACGACTTCTTGGACCCCACGGTGCCGTTGAACTTCCCCTGCGTGGAGTCGTACTTCAGCAGATAAGCGAGATTGTCCGCCGGCACGATGTCGCCGACGGCGACAACATCGAGCTCTGTGCCGAGCAGCCCCTGCTCGACAAGGGCGCGGAAAACGAGGCGACCGATGCGGCCGAAACCATTGATTGCAACTTTAACTGCCATGTTAGGACTCCGGGAGGTTCAGTGTTTGTTGGCTGACTTTGAAATGATCCCGCGCAAACGCGGACCGTCGACTGAAGGACGCCGTTGGACGAGATGCAAGGGTTTTGGCGGTTCAATTCTTGGCATAATTGCCGCGACAGTTGGGCGAGGAGTTTGTCGGATGCGGCACGAATGCGAGAAGCGAATGCAAATCCTTCCGGCAACGAACGGCCCGTTTCGACAAACTCCTTGATTCGCCGCCATGCGGCGAAAACCCGAACCGGCTGCTGGCTATTTCTCTTCACTGACCCACAGCGCGCAGCTGAGCGGTGGAATGAACAACTCCGGCTCGACTGGCATCCGGGCTCCGTGCGGCGTCGTCTCGTAAAAACGTTCCTGATCCGCGACTTGGTGCCAGCGCCGCCCCTCACCCGTCGTTTCCGGATCAATCGGAATCGTGGCATCGCCGAGGGCCGGGTTGACAGCAAACAGCAGCCGCCGCGGGCCCTGCGACGCGTCGGCGTTATACAATGCCGCAAAGGCCGACGAATCCTTGGCGTGAAAGAACTGAAAAAAGCCCTCGGTCGGCCGGGAAAACTGCCGCAGCAGCCGGCCGAGCGGGCCACGGCGAAACGCGATCCACTCGGAGAAATAGGTGTGCGTGCCCAGAAACCGGTGGAGCCGCCGATAATCGAGCGCATTGAGATCGCCGCGCTGATAGGTGTTGTTCAATCCGCGTTTCGAGCGGAGGAAATCCTGCCCGGCGGAAAGCATCGGGATGCCAAGCGACATGAAAAGCAGCGCGGCCATCAGGTGGGTACGCCGGCGATCGTTGGCCGTGGGACCGGAGCCATTGAAGTTAGGGTTCTCCGTGATCACGTCGATCCACGTGCGGTCATCGTGCGACTCGGTATAGTTGATTGTCTGCGCCGGCCACTTCGCGAAGTACCACGGCGACCCGCGCAGGAAATACTCCATCCGCTCCGCCGGGCCGCTGCCGCGGACGTATTCGCGGACGAAATCGCGGAAGCCGTCGTTCCATGACGCCCAGCCCGTGTCGCGCAACGCGCCGGCAATATGGCCGCGAAAACTCCACGGTTCCGCGATTAGGATCACGCCCGGCTTCACGCGCTTGAGCGCGACCTCGATTTCGCGCAGCACTTCAACCCCCAGCAACTCCGCGAGGTCGAACCGGAACCCATCGATCCCATACGCCTCCATGTAGTGCACGCAGCTGTCGATGATCAGCCGGCGGGTCATCGCCGAGCGGGCGCGGAGATCGTTGCCGCAGCCACTCCAGTTGGTCAGCGCACCGTTGGCGTCCTGCTCGAAGTAATACAACCGGTCGATGAACATCAGGTGCGACGGCACGCCCACGTGGTTGAAGACAACGTCGAGGATGACTGCCATCCCGCGGTGGTGGAACGCGCTCACCAGCGCCTGCAGCTCGCGAATCCCCGAGGCCTGCTCCGGCACAACCGCGTAGCTGCTCTCGGGCGCGAAGAAGTTCGTCGTCATGTACCCCCAGTGGTACTCGTCCAGCGTCGCGTTATCAAATTCGTGCACCGGCTGGAGTTCCACCGCGTTGACGCCGAGGTGGTGCAGATAAAAATTCGGATTTTCGACCCACTTGCGCAGCCCGGCGAATCCCCGGCGCTCCTTTGCGTCCCCCGCCACGGGAGCGTTCGCGGCGAGATCGCGCACGTGGGCTTCCGCAATCACCAGGTCATGCCACGGTGGCGTCCGGAAACGCTCCTCCGGCCCTCCGATCCACGAACGGTCGACAACGATCCCCGGGCCATCGCGGCCAGCAGCCGCGAGAGCGTACGGGTCGAGGACACGGACCCTTGGATTGAAACCGTTGCCCTTCGGATCCGGCGTTCCGTCGATCGAGTACCAATAGTACCATCCGTGCAGGTTTTGATCGAGGGAGAGTTCCCAGACGCCCGCCGCGCCATCGAGATCGCGCCGGCGTTGCAGCGCGAAGTGCTGCGCCTGATCCAGTTCGTCGAGTTCCGGCGCGATGAAAAGCCGCACACTCTTCGCGCGCGGCGCGAAGATTCGAAACATCGTTTCGTCGCTGCTGACCAGCGCGCCCAGCGGAAGCTCGGTTTTCAGCTCGTAGAAAAAGCTGCCGGGAGTGACCGGAACGCCGCTGCCGGTGCCGTTGGCCCAGCCGACCGTCCACGCGTCCGCGAGGTTCAGTGGTTCGGAAAGAGTGAACCGCCACAGGTGCCAGCCCGTGCGCGCCGGATCGAGGAGCCGGTTGATGTTGCCCTGCTCGTCGGGCACGGCGTTCGGCGCGTCGACCGGCGGATGCAGCCATTGGTTTTCACCCGTCACAAACTTGAATCGCCAGCCGGGGACGGCCAGGAATCGCGCCGCATCGCCCGTCCAGGCCAGCACGCGTTCGCCCTCGAGCGTCGTGGGCTGCATCTGCCACTCCGCGATGCCAACCGCCTGCTGCCAGTCGTTGAAATCGCCGGCGAGGTAAACGACATCGCGCGCCGGATCGATGTCGCAGCCGTGTTCGAGCGGCAACACGAACGAGACTTCCCCCCTCTCGTTGAAATAATAACCGTAGGCGCGGCCCGCCGCGAGGCCTGGCGCCGGCTTCAGCGCCGCCGGCGTCGGACAATGTTTGCCCAACGTGAACCGTGGCACCTGCCGTACGGTCCAGTCGCGATCGAGCTCGATGATCCCGGAGTTGAGCGATTCCAACCAGGCGCGAACAATCCGGTGGTGGTGAGCTTCGGCCATGCGAAAGGAACAGCATTTGGTTCGCGCCGAAAGCGACAAGCGGGAATTCCAGCGACCGCATTGGACGCCGGCAGCTTTACGCGTGACTTTTCCGGCGGCACCGGCTGCGTTGCCCTGGGCTGTCGTATTACGCCCGTTTCGGGGGTCTTGACGTCGGCTTCGCGCGCGCGGAAGCAAGCGAGCTTGCCGGAACGCGACAACGTTTTCATTTTCTCGTGCGCTGCTCGTGTCACGCTCGCCCTTCCATCGCCTACAGCCGGTCATAGTGTTGCTATTCACGGCGGCCGCGGTCGCCGCGAGTATCTGGTTGTTTCGCGACCGGTCCAACGCCACGCCCCGCATCGCAGTCGCGACCCCGCGACCGGCCAGCAGCGAATCCGTCACGTCGAACGAACGTCCGGCCAAAACTGACCCGACGACCGCGACTCTCGCCGAAGCGCTCGCGCTGCCCAGCCCCGCCGAGCGCACCCGCGAGTTTGGCCGGTTGATCGAAGCGTGGATCATGCGCGATCCCGAAGCTGCCCTCGAATATGTCCGGCAGATGCCGCGCGGGCGCGAATATACGTCCGCGTTGCTGATGCTGCTCGATCGGATCAGCCGGCGCGATCCGTCACGCGCGCTCACGCTCACTCGCGAGCTCGTGCAGTCTCCCGAGGAGATGCAGATTTACAGCGTGATCTTCGATCGCATGGCCCGCGAGTCGGTGGCCGCCGCGGTCGACAGCCTGTCATTGGTGCCGGCCGGCGAGGGTCGTCTGGGTGCGATTCGCACTCTGCTGAGCGTCTGGACACGTCAGAACTTCGACGCCGCGATGGCGTGGGCGCAGCAACTACCCGACGCGCAGGAGCGGGCGGTGGCGGTCGAGTCGGCGTTGGGCGATCTCTCCAGCACGGACCCCGCGGCGGCGATCGAGCTGGCGAGAAAATCACTCACGGGCCGCGCGTTCGAACGCGCGGTTTCCAACGCGTTGCGACGACTGACCGAAACGGATCCCGCGGCCGCGAGCCGCCTCGTTGGTTTGTTGCGGCCAGGTGATGAGCACACGATGGCGGCCAGCAGCGTCGCGCGGGCGCTGGCCCGCCAGGATATCGAGAGCGCGCTCGCCTGGGTCAACACGATCCCGATCGATCTCACCCGCTGGATGGTGCTGAATAGCGTGCTCGCGGTGTGGGCGCAAAAGGATCGCGACGCCGCCGCACGCTACGTGCTCGCGGTGCCGCCGGGTCACGCGCTCGACTTCGCCGTTCGGCAGGTAGCGCCTTATCTCGCCGCCGAACCGCACGACGCAATTGCGTGGGCCGCCGCGCTGCCGACGGACGCCGCCCGCGCCGCGGCGTATCCGATGATCGCATCGGCCTGGGCGCAGCGGGCTCCGGCCGAGGCGGTGCGGTGGGCGGCGGGCTTGCGGGAGGATCCGAAAAACGCCGAAGCGATCACCGCCGCGTTCGGCTACTGGCAGCTCCAGGACGCGCGCGCCGCGCATGCCTGGCTCGAAACCGCCGACCTCGTGCCCGCGATGAAGCGCCGGCTGCTCGGCCACTGATGCCGCTCCACCCGCCCACGGGAAATCCCCCATCAGCGGCGGCGGGACAGCTCTTCCAGCTTCGCCTCCGCGACGGCAATTCGTTGCTCCAATCGCGCGCGCGCCTCGCGGTAAGCCAGCGGTCCAGGCGCCGAACGCGCTGACGGTCGCGGCGTGTCGGTCGGCGCGCGCAGCAGTGCGCGTATCTCCGCCAGATACTTTCGCGAGACGTCGATCTGCGCGGTCAGATTCGATCGATTGTGAAAACCATCGCCACCGGCCGTGACGTACACCGGGGTCGTATGTGCCATTTGCGACGGGCCCGCCTCCGCGCGCGCGGCCAGCCAGATCCCATGCTTCACCTCGTGTTCGAATTCGAGCCTGAGCAGGCTCGCATCCTGGCCGGGCTCGCCGGCCTTCGCTTCCGCCAGGATCTTCCCGTGGCCGATCACTTGGAGCCGTCGGAGCGGAATCTGCGAGGCGTGTCCATTCGCCGTCGCGACAATGCGCACCTTCGCTCCCGGCTTCACGTCGACCGCGGAACCGGGAATCTGTCCGTTCACCTTGAGATCGATCACCGGGCCGCTGGTGACAAACGTGTGCCCCGCTTTCACGCCGTCGAGCCAGCGCGGGAAACCGAACTCGTCGCCGACGTAGGTATAAAAACGGGCGTTGCCGATCTGCGCGCCGACCTGTTCCTCGCCGGGCCGCGCGCCGCGGCCACACCATGGGAAATCGGAGCCGGCGAGCGCCGTCAGCCGGTAGCCGAGATCGAGGAACCGATAATAATGTTCCACCGCCAGCGGCCCCTCCGGCACGCAAAACTGCATCAACTCGAGAAAATCGATCTTCCCGGCGAGAACATCGAGCGTCATGCCACGATAACCGTGGAACGACATGCCTTGGTGCGCGTAGCCGGAAACACCGCCGAGCTCATGCACGCGGTCGAAGAGTTTGTCGTAGAGAAAGTAGTCGTCCTGAAACCGGACGAACGCCTGCGCGCCGAGCGAAATGGTGTGCCCGAGTTCACCCGTGCGCGGCTCCTCCTGCCCCGAAGTGAGGACGTATTCGCCGGCACCATACCGGCCCTTCTCGCCCCACGCATATTGCGCGAAATACGTCGTCCAGAAATCGCCCATCTGCAGCAGGACGCCGACGTGCACATCCTCCGCTGCGACCCAGTCGAGGATCAGCGGATTTTCGCGCGGCGACCGGCGAAGGTGTATGTGATCATCGGCCGAGTACCAGCCGCGCTGCGGCATGTCGACCCAGCGGCCAAGGTCGTAGGCGCGGATGAGATGGTCGCCGGCCTTGAACGTGAGTTCCTCGGTTTGCTGCACGAACTCGTAACCCTTCGCGATCGTAATCAGGAATTTCCCGGCCGGCATCGCCAGGTCGAAGGAGCCGTTGACGTAAAATGCGCCGTCCATCTGGAAAGCGTAACCTTGGGCCGTATCGTTCGGGCCGTACATGATGCCGATGGCCTGGGGCGGCAGACCGATCACGGTGCCCGGCAGCGAAAGCCGCGCCTCGGCGGCGGGAGGTGCGTTTCGCGGCAGCGCGGTGAGCGCGAGCGGCCCAAGCGGTTTGCCCGTCTCATCCGTGATCCGCACTCGCGCCGGCGTCGGCTGTTGCAGCTTCGCGTCGCGAATCGTCACGGAGAGCCGTGCATCGGCGCGAACCGGTGCCGTGGTTGCCGGTGGCTGCGGATCACGCCGCGGCGCCGCCGCCGCGACTTGTGACACGGCGTGATTCGGATGGGCCAGGAGGACAGATGGCGAAGCGGCCAGTGCGGCGAACGCGAGCGCGATTCGCGTAACGGATAATGGCACCGCCGGTGCAAAGGCGGACTCTGGGGTTTTCATGCCAGCCGTCATTTCGCCAGAACCTGGCTGAATCGCACCACTAAACTTTCGCGACACAGCCCCCGCGCATCCGCCGGTTGGCGGTTGATGTGGCACGGGCGTCCCGCCCGTGGGCTCATTTACGCGCCGGTTTCAGGTGTTGATCGAACCATGCCAGCGCCTGTTCCTGGATTTCCTGATCGTAGCAATGCGGTTTCGGGGGCGTGTAGCTGCGGAACCGGCCGGGATCGCCCGCCCACGCGAACGCCTCTGCCATCTGGCGCGCCGCTTCGCGCTGCCCCAGCGGCGGGAAAAGTTTATCTTCGCTCATGCTCACGACCATGCAGGCCTTGGGCGCCGCCATCGCGATGAGGTCCGGCACATCCAGCCGGTTCCACACGCCGGGCAGCAGGCAAAACGAACCGATCGCCCCGGCGACATTGTAGGCTTGCTGGGTGTCGCCCGTCGTCATCCAGCCAACGGATACAACCGCTTTCAGCCGGGGCTCCAACGCCGCCATGATATTCGTGCGCCAGCCGCCGCCGGATAATCCCGTGCACCCGATTCGGTTCCCGTCCACTTCCTTCCGTGAAAGCAGGTAATCGATGCAGCGACTGTCATCGCCGAAATTCACCCCGGCCCAGGTGGCCCCGGCCCAGTTGAGCTGCCTCACACCAAGGTAAAGCTGTTCGCGCGCGAGAGTGTGATATTTTGTCAGCGTCGCTTCATCGAGAGCGACGGGGTCATACGACTCCGGCAGCCCGCCAATGCCCCGGGGGGCGCGCCGCCCGAAATGGTACGCGTCGATTACGATGACGGCATAGCCATGCGAGGCGTACCAATCGGCCAGCGCCCGTCCGCCGGTGTAGGTATCACGATGGCTGACGATCACGGGATGGACGGGCTCGCCGCAGATCCGTTCGGCGCCGAACAGCATCGGACCGCCCCACTCGTGGAACACGACGAGGGCGGGCGCAGGAAGCGGCACGTTCTTGGGGGTATAAAAATAACCGGGCACTCGAAACCACGGTGTGGTGTTAAACTCGATACGTTCGCGGATGAAGGATGCGGTCTCGATTCGCTCCAGCATCCGCGCCTGGAGGTCGACGGGCGGGAGTTCGTAATGCAGGCCCGTCATCAGGCACTCCCTCGCCTGCCGCGCCCACTCCTGATGCGTCCTGCCGGGATTAGCCTTTCGCCACACGGCGGCATTGAGATCCTGCGGACGATGCGCGCGCATGGCTCGCAGCGGCGCTTCCAGCGATCCGTAGTGGTTCAGCGGCTTCCGGCCCAACTCGACTTCTGTCAGCGAAGCGGCCGCGGATCGAACGCCGGTTTGGGCGGCGAGAGGGTACACGAGTGCGGCAAAAACAATCGGCCAGATGCGGACGATGATCCCGGGCAGTGGATGGAATTGCATGGGGCAACCGCGATTCAGCCGAACTGCAGGGCGGTTGTCATCAGCTGAATGCGGGTGCTCGTGCGCTGGCAGGCTGGTTCCTCACTGCCCCGGCCCCCTGCGAATCCGGCGGGGCCGACACACACGTTTGACATCGTGCGGCGCCGCCGTGTGGGTGTTCTGCGTTTTCGTCCGCATGCCTGCCCGGGAAAGAATCCTCGTCGCCATGTCCGGCGGAGTGGACAGCTCCGTCGCCGCCCTGCTGCTCCAGCGGCAGGGTTGCGACCTCGTGGGCGCGTACATGAAGAACTGGATCAACGAGGACAACGTCATCGGGCATTGTCCGTGGATGCAGGACATCGAGGATGCCCGGGCGGTGTGCGACCGGCTCGGGATTGAGTTTCGCATCGTCAACCTGATGCGCGAGTATCGGGAGCGGATTGTCCAGTACCTGCTGGATGGTTACGCGCGCGGGCTCACGCCAAATCCGGACATCATGTGCAACCGCGAAATCAAGTTCGGCGTGTTCCGCGCCTGGGCGAAGGACAACGGGTTCGCGGCGGTGGCGACAGGCCACTATGCGCGGCGCGTCGAAGCGGGAGACAATTGCGGATTGCGGATTGCGGATCGCGGATTCGCTGAAACCGGAAACCGGATAGCGGATACCGGAGACACCCGAGATACCGGAAACCGGACACCGGAAACCGGCTTCGAATTAATCTTCGAAACAAAATTTCTTCCGGGAATCCGAAATCCGAAATCCGAAATCCGAAATTGGCAGCTTTGGGAGGGGGCGGACAAGAACAAGGATCAGTCGTACTTCCTCGCGTTGCTCAACCAGGAGCAATTGCGCGATGCGCGGTTTCCCATTGGCGATCTCACCAAACCGCAGTTGCGTGCGCTCGCGCGCGAAGCGGGGCTGCCAACGGCAGCCAAGAAAGACAGCCAGGGCATCTGTTTCATTGGCGAGGTTAAGATGGCGGATTTTCTGCGCGCCTACGTGCCGGACGCACCCGGGCCAATCGTCCGCGCCATGGATGGCCGCGAACTCGGCACGCATCGTGGACTCCATTTTTACACCCTCGGCCAGCGCAAGGGCATTGGCGTCCCCTCCAACACCGATAACGAGGCGTACGTGGTGGTCGGCAAACGCGCCGCGGATCGCGCGCTGCTGGTCGCCTTCGATCATCCGGATGCGCCGGGACTCTTCCAAACCGAGGTTCGGGTGCACTCGGTGAGTTGGATTGGCGAACCCGTGACGACAGATCGCGAACTCGAAGGGCGCGTCCGTTACCGCGACCCACGCGTGCCGCTGCGCTTTGTCCCCGAGGAGGGCGATACCGCGCGAATCAATTTCCAGACCCCGCAGCGCGGTCTGGCCAGCGGCCAGGTTTTGGCCTTCTACGAGGGAGAGCGACTGCTCGGCGGCGGAATTTATCTTTAATCGGCACTACCGATCAGAAGCTCAACAACAGTTGCCAGATATACATGTTGCCGAAGCTATCTACATTCTCCCATACGCGGCGGATCAGGTCCTTGTCTCCGGTTATCGGCGGCATCTCCCTTTCCTTCACGTCCCACGGCAGACACGTTCCGGGCCGGATGCGAGCTGCGGGCTGACCGCTCGTCCCGGCGATATTCCGGCGGTCGGCTACTGACCGGCCGAGATCACACGGCGGAGTCGACGTTGGTGGATTGAAGGTGCCGGCCGGATACACGCCATGCTCGCGGCAGACTTCGGTCAGCACTTTCATATTCTCCACGCTGGTGTCGTCCTGCATGATTGCACCCGCGTCCATAATGTAGCCGCCGTCCCGCGCCACTTCGTCGATCACGCGCCGGCAGAAGTCCCGCACTTGTTGCGGTTGACCGAAGCTGAGCATCACGTTCGGAATGCCGCCGCTCAGGGCAAACTTGTCGTGGAGCTTGCGATGGGCCTCGAAAATGTCATCCCGGTCGCAGTGAAAGACGATGCTGCGGTCGGGGAGTTCGCGGAAGGTGTCGAAGTGGTACCCCCATTTACCCTCCGCGTAGAAAAGCGTCTGATGCCCGTTCTTCCAAAACTCCTCGATGCAGGGCTTCAGCGTCGGCCAGTAGTGCGTGTCAAACGTCTTGGGATTGATAAAGGGCACGCAGCCGCGATGCATCCAGAAGCCAATCGGAACGAGTTTGCTTGGATCGGCCGTCGTGAGACCGACGTGAACCAAGTGCGGCATGAGCGCTTCACACGCGGCCAGCACTTTGTCGGGCTGATTGACCATGTCCATGGTCAGGCCCACGTATCCGCGCAGTTTGTCCGCAATAATATCGAATGGCGCCTTGAAGATGCCGGCGATCGCCGACACGGTGCCGCATTCCGTCCGCAGCCGGGCGATCTGCGGTCCGAACGCATAAAAGTAGCTCAGCATGGCCATGCTGCTCTTAACCAAGGCGAGATTGCTGCGATATGTGGAGGGCTCCCCGATCTTGCTCACCTCGGTGCTGACGCGCGGCAGCCAGACGTTATAAAGGAAGCCGGTTGGATCTTTGATCAGATCATCGTATTCATCCGCGCGCATGAACCCCTCCTCTTCCGGCGGCTCGATGTAGTTGAACCCGCTGGTGTGGGGAATGCCGATTCCCGGAATCCCGTAGTAACGCAGCCCCGCTGCCTGGGCCAGGCCGGTCCAGACATAGACCATGTTCGGCACCACGGCGTCCCAATCGAAATCCTTTGCCGTCTTGATGGCTGCTTCGAACGCTTTCGTATAGTCGTGCGCAACCTCCTGGCACGTGAAGCCGGCATACCTGGCGGTGAACTCAGCGACAAACGGCCGGATGGGAATGCGATCCGGCTTCTCGTTGCGCATCGCGGTGACGTAGCGATTGAGCCGCGCTTGATAGAGCTGTTCCGTGTTCATGAAAGTTTTTGCCGGCATTCGAGAGCGAAGCGGCCGCATCGAGGCAGAAGAACCGTGACGCCAGCAGGACCTAGCAGCAGATTCTCACGAGGGCCATGCGAATCGAAACGGCAAGGATGACCGCCACCGTTCCTGCGCGAGCGAGCACGTTCACGTGAATTCGTTGCGCACATCGATTCTCTCGGCCAGAGAGTGGTGCATTCATTGGCAGGGTCTCTTCCAGCCACGTCAAAAAACCCGACTTCCAATCGATGGAGGACATGAAACATAAAATGAATCGACGACACTTTCTCGCCCTCTCGGCTGCCGCCGGCGTCTGGGGCGTTTTGCCCGGCTGTTTAACCACCCGACGACGACGCGTTTCTCCCAGTGGCAAAATCAACCACGCCTGCATCGGCGTAGGTGGCATGATGGGGGGCGGCGATCTCGGCAGCTTCAAATCTCACCCGAAGGTGCAGATTGTCGCCATTTGCGATGTGGACAAAAATCATCTGGAGAAGGCGGCGTTGGTCGCGCCGGATGCCCGCAAATATACAGACTGGCGCGAGATGTTTGCCCGGGAGGGCGATAAAATAGATTCCGTAAATGTCACGGTGCCGGATCACATGCACGCCCTTATCGCGATGTCGGCCGTCCACTCCGGGAAGCATGTCTATTGCCAGAAGCCGCTGTGTCACGACGTGGCCGAATGCCGCGCGCTGGCGCTCGCCGCAAGCAGAGCGGACGTCGTCACGCAGCTTGGCACCCAGGTTGCCGCCGGAATAGGCGACAGAACGGGGGTGCAATTCCTGCGTGACGGAATCATCGGCAAGGTGAAAAAGGTCATACTCTGCTCGAATCGCCCGGGTGCGGTTGAAGCCTATCGCCTGGCCGGGCCGCGCCCGGCGGCGGGCGAACGCGCGCCAGCCGATCTGGACTGGGATTCATGGATCGGCACAGCGCCGGAGCGACCTTATGTACCCAAGATATATCATCCCGCGAAGTGGCGTGCCTGGCAGGATTTTGGCACGGGGTGGTCGGGTGATATTGGATGCCATATCTTCGATGCGGTTTGGAAAGGCCTGGGACTGACAGCACCCCTTTCGGTGGTGGCGGAGGTGCAGGACTCGTGGAAGGCGTCGACCTTGCGTCGCGCCGATACCTGGCCGCAGAGCAATCACATTACGTGGATTTTTCCCGGTAACGAAAAGACGGAAGGCAGAGAGCTTCCGGTCGAATGGTTTGATGGCGACAAGTATCCGCCCGAAGAGGTGCAGGCCGTGGTGAGAGCGGGCGGTTTCCAGAAATATCCTCCGGAATCTGCGATGGTGATCGGCACCGAAGGCTCGATGTTATTGCCGCACCAGTCGGGCCCGCTGTTGTTCCCGAAGGAAAAGTTTCAGGGGTATCCACGGCCGAAATTCGAGCCACGTAGTCATTTTCATCATTTCATCGATGCCTGCTTTGGCGGGGAAATGACGGAATCACATTTTGGACGGAGCGGCCCGATGGCGGAGGCCATCATACTTGGAACGGTGGCGATACGCATGCCTGACACCGTGCTGCGGTGGAATGCCGCGCGCCTGAAAATCACGAATTCAACTGAAGCCGAGAGGTTCCTCCGACGCACCTACCGCAAAGGCTGGGAGGTCAAAGGGGTGTAGAAGGCCGTTCTGCTTCCACAATCCCAGCATCACTTCCCGCCGGCCTCTGGCCGGTGGGGTGCGTTACCAGCCGACTATTTCAACGACCCCAGCGCGAGGGTGGCGGCGAAACCGAGGAACACGATTCCGAGGGCCCGATCGATCCAGTGGCCGTGCCGGAGGAATTTTCCGCGCACGTCATCGCGCGTGAAGACGAGCGAAACGAAGCAGAACCAACCCATCGTCGCCGCGGCCATCCAGATTCCGTAACCAGCCTGAATGGGTTTCGGCGTCTGCGGGCTGACAACGATGACGAAGAGTGAAATGAAGAAAAGCGTCGCCTTGGGGTTCAGCACGTTCGTGAGGAAACCGGTGGCGAACGCGCCGCGATGGGCGGGAATTGCGCCTGGCGGAATGTTGCCGCCGGTCACGTCGCTCCGCGCTCGCGCGCGCAACGACTGCACGCCAAGCCACGCCAGATACGCCGCGCCAAGGTACTTCACGACCGTGAACCACAGTTCCGAACTGCGCACCAGAAGCCCAAGCCCAAGCAGTGAATAGGCGACGTGCAGGAAAATCCCGGTGCCAATGCCAATGCTCGTCCAAATCGCCGTGCGCCGCCCGTGTTCCAGGCTTTGCCGGAGTACGATTGCAAAGTCGGGTCCCGGGCTCGCCACCGCGAGCAGATGCGCGATCGCGACCTGCAGGAACTCCACCCCATAGTTGTGCATCAGGAGCCCGTGATGCGAAGCATCCGGTCGGATTACAGCGCCATCTGCTTGAAAGTGGGATCGGCGAGCATCGCTTCAAATTGCTTGCCCTCGATGAAGGCGCGCACATCGCGGCTCTCCGGAAACCGTTTCGCCATTTTTTCGAGCAGCTTCCGGCTGTCGTCAACGCGCCCCATCAGCGCGAGGACATAAACCTGCTGCAACCACGGCTCGACGTCCTTGGGGTTCTTCTTCGCCTCGTCCTCGTAGGCCTGCAGCGCACTCTTGTAGGCGTCGCGCGCGGGACCACGCTTGTCGATCCGGACTCGGAGCGAACCGAGACTCACCCAATACGGGCCGGCGTCCGGGCAAACCTCGACGACTTTCGTCATCACCGACTCCGCTCGCGCCCAGTCGCGGAGGTTCATCGCGAACTGCGCCTCGCTCGCCAGGTGCGCGGCTTCCTTCCGCTGCAACTCCGTGACTTCCTTGCGCCGGCCGCCGCAGCCGGAGCTCCCGAGGAACGCGATGCCGAGGAGAATCAACGCGGTTTGTCGCAGCTTCATGGCGCCCCCATACCGACAGTTCGGCCCTCGGCGTCAATCCGGCGGTGCAGCCCGCGCCGCCCACCCGGCGTCTTGAACCAACCGCGCCGGGGATTCCACGCGGCCGCAGGCCGCTCATCGGCCTGGACGCAGCGCAGCCCGTTTCATGCCGTCGAAGGCGGACGCATCCCCCGACTTTCGAGACCGTCCACCGCGGATGCCGATCGCAACGGCGTATCCGCCATGTGGATTACATGTCCGCCGGGACGTTGGCCAGGGCCTCCTCGATCGTCGTGAGCCCCTCTTTCACCTTGAGCAGGCTGTCCTGGTGCAGCGTCTTCATGCCGCTGCGCATCGCGATCCTCTTCAGCTCGGCCGTCTCCGACTCCTTGTTGATCGCGGCCACGAGTTCCTCGTTGTTGACCATCAACTCGTGGATGCCGACGCGGCCCTTGTAGCCGCTGCCGCTACACTTCGGGCAGCCCTTCGGGTTGATTTTGAAGATCTGGCCGCTCCAGCCGATCGCCTTCTCGATGATTTCCTTCTCCCGGCCCTCCGGCGTGTACGGCACCCGGCAGGTCTTGCACACGCGACGCATCAGCCGCTGGGCACACACGCAAAGCAGCGACGATGAAACCATGAACGGCTCCACGCCCATTTCCGTGAGGCGCGACACCGTCGTCGGCGCATCGTTGGTGTGCAGAGTCGAGATCAGAAGGTGACCGGTGAGCGCGGCTTCAACCGCGATGCCGGCCGTTTCCTTGTCACGAATTTCGCCGACGAGAATGATGTCGGGATCCTGCCGCAGGAAGGCGCGCAACGCCGACGCGAACGTCAGCCCGATTTGCCGGTGCATCTGCATCTGGTTCAGCCCGGGAAGCGTGTATTCGATCGGATCCTCCGCCGTGCGGATGACGATGTCCGGCGTGTTAATCTCGTTGAGCGCCGAATACAGCGTCATCGATTTGCCCGAGCCGGTCGGTCCGCAGTGCAAAATCATCCCGTAAGGCTGGCGGATGCACTCGCGGTATCTCCCCAGATTCTCCTCGGAGAAACCGAGCGCCGGCAGCGGCAGGGTCGACTTCTGCTTGTCGAGGATACGCATGACCACGCCCTCGCCGTGATTGAGGGGCGCGGTGGATACGCGCAAGTCGAGGTCGAGATTCTTCTTCGTGAACTGCTTGAACACGATGCGCCCGTCCTGCGGCAACCGCCGCTCCGAGATGTCCAGGTTGCACATGATCTTCAGGCGCGCGACCAGCGCCGGTCCGACCTTCTTCGGGAGCCGCAGTTTTTCCTGGCATAGTCCGTCGATGCGGTAGCGAACGATGATCTCCTTCTCCTGCGGCTCGACGTGAATATCGCTCGTGCCGAGGTAATACGCGTCCTCGATGATCCGGTTCGCCAGCTGGATGATCGGGCCGGACTCCTCGTTGACCTCGTCGTCCTTGAGTTCGCCGTCGCCCTCGTGGCCGTACTCCACGCCGATTTGCTGGACAACGTCATCGAAACCGGCCGTCCGCTCCTGGCCCTTGTTGAACTTGTCCTTGAGATCCTTCTCCCGCGCCAGCAGCCGGACCACGTTCTTGCCGGTCATCTCCTGGATCTTCGTCGGCAGGGTGACCTCGAACGGATTGGCGAACGCCACCAGCAGCATCTCGCCCACCTGCCCGACGGGCAGCACGAGATTTTCCTGGCAGAACTCCTGCGGGATCCGCTCGAACGTCTGCGGTGTCACGCGATAATGCGCGACGTTGAATGGCGACAAATTCAGCGCGCGCGCCTTCGCCACGAGGCACTGGAACGCCGTGATCTTGAACTCCTCCTGGAGCAGCTTGTCGAGGGCGTCGCCGTTGAGGTCATCCGGGCGCGTGACGAGCGTGTTCTTCTGCTCGTGGTCGAGCCGGCCCATTTCGACGAGCTTGGAGACAATCTGAAGCTGTATTTTTCCGAGCGGCATGGCTTATTTGGCGGCGGCGGGGGCGGGGGCGGAAACGGCGGCGGCGGGGTTTGCCGGCGCCGCAGGCGCCTTTGGTGGGGCAACCGGCTCGACGCTCGCATGTGGCACCGCAAGTTTCTCCAGGTAGTCGGCGATGGTTTCGAGCGTGGTCCCAAACCACAGCACCGGACCGCCGAGTTGTTTTTCCCAGTAACTCCGGACGGCCGGGCTGAGATAATAAGCGGTGGCGACGAAGAAAAATTCCTCTTCGCGATCGAACGGGATCGACCACGTCGCCCAGCAGGCGTCGACGTCGATGTATTTCTTCGCGTCGTCGGGCACTTCGTATTCGCGCAAATCCACCAGGCCGACCCCATCGGTCTCCACGATGTGGTGCAGCATGTCGTCCTCCTTCAGCACCTTCAAGTCGTACGCGAGGATGCCGAGAATCGTGCACTGCCGCGGCTGGCCGGCGCCGACGAGTTCGATCAACTTCTCGTTGGCCGTCTCGAGATCCTCAATCTTGACCAGATTGTGCTCGACGAGGGCCGCACCGAGCAGCCGGTTTGCGCGCATCAGAAGCGGACGATGTTCCTTGGACATGTTGGGAACGGGAAGTTGGCTCAGGCCGCGCGAGCACGCGACGATTTTTCAGCGGATCGGAATCTGGCGACCCGTTTTAACAGTTCTTTTTTCAACCGGTCCAGCCCTTCGCCCGTCAGGCACGAGATTTCGAGCACATCCACGATCTTGTAGCGCTTCTTGAATTTCGCGAGCTGCTCCGCGGCGGCCGCCACGTCCATCTTGTTCGCCACGACGACGCGCGGCTTCTCGAGCAACTTTGGGTCATACAGTTTCAGCTCGTTGAGCAGGTGCTTGTAGTCGTCCCGCGGATCCCGCGCATCCGTCGCCGCCATGTCGATGAGGAAGATCAGCAGCGCGCAGCGTTCGATGTGGCGCAGAAACCGCTGGCCCAGCCCGCGGTTCTCGTGCGCGCCTTCGATCAACCCCGGAACGTCGGCCAGGAGCAGACGTTTGTGCCCCTTCACCTCATCGAGATAATCGATCACCCCAATTTGCGGGTGCAGCGTCGTGAACGGATACGCCGCGGTCTTCGGCCGCGCCTTCGTAATCCGGGTGGTGAGCGAGGATTTTCCGGCGTTCGGAAAGCCCACCAGCCCAACGTCGGCGATGCTCTTCAACACCAGGCGATACGTTCCCTTCTCACCCTCCTGTCCCGCGTTGGCGCGGCGAGGCGCGCGGTTGGTCGACGTCTTGAAATGCGTGTTGCCCCACCCGCCGTTCCCGCCCTTGCAGAGCGTGATGCGCTGGCCGTCCTCAATCACTTCCGCCACCGGCTTTTCGCTTTCAACGTCGGTGACGATGGTGCCGAGCGGCAGCCGGATGATGCACGGTTTACCGTCGCGGCCGTTGCAGTCGGACCCCTGGCCATGCTCGCCGCGTTCCCCCCGCCAGTGCGGCTGGAACTTGTAGTCGACGAGGTTGTTGGTGTTGACGTCGCCGACGAGGATCACGTCACCGCCGCGGCCGCCATCGCCGCCATTGGGTCCGCCCCAGGGCTCGAATTTTTCACGGCGAAAACCAATGCAACCGCGCCCGCCGTCACCGGCCGAAAGCTTAACTGTGCACTCATCGACAAACATGAGACCACGATGCAGAACCCCGGGACTTTGCCAAGGGGCGGGTGCGGGGAACCGTGATCCGGGCGTCTCGCCCGTGGGTTGTGAGTGGCACCGGCATCCCTGGTCGCCTACGGCGCCGCCAGAGGCGGGTAAACCTGCCGGTGGTTTTCGTGTTTCCTCATGAGCAGGCCGCTCCCGCCCCCAGCGAAGTAAAGGGCGGATGGGGTGGGCTTGCCTCGGTGGGCGACGCTGAACATGGTTCGCGCATGAACGTTGCCGGCCTGCCCATCGCGCTCGACCGCGAAACGCTCGCGGAGTTTTGCCGGGCGCGTGGCATCCGGAAGCTGAGTCTGTTCGGCTCGGTCTTGCGCGATGATTTTGATCCCGGTCGCAGCGACGTGGATGTGCTCGTGGAGTATGAGCCCAACGTCAGGCCGAGTTGGGACATCTTTGAACACGCGCGTGATTTCGGACGACTCGTCGGCCACTCTGTTGATATGAACACGCCCGGCATGCTGAGCCGTCATTTTGCGGACGCGGTGATGCGCGTCGCGCTCCCCATATATCATGCTGTGAGGCCAGACATCGTGTGGAACACCGCTGTCGAGCATCTTGCGCCACTGGAAGCCCAGATCGCATCGATCCTCCACGCGGACTTTGACGAAGAGCCTTGAATGCCGCGCCCAGGCCGGGTTTCTCTTTTCTCCCGAACAATCCTTTCTCTCTCACCCGGAACCGAAAAATCTAAAATCCATTTCGCGTAGCTTCGGCTGCTGTCCAAGACGAAACCGCTAGATTTCGACACAGAGGACATCGCTCGACGCACGCCCCCGACTGGGGGCGTGTCGAAAGCGTCTCTCTGTGGGCTCCTAGCGGTGCCTGTCTTGGGGCGTGTGTAGGCACGTCCCTTTCGCGTTTTTAGGAGCAGGCACCTCGCAGAGTCTCACAAGAGCAAAGCCATCCCGACAGAGGGCTGAACATCACGCGACTGTTCACGCCCTCGTGCCCCGAACCTTCGATCTCTTCGCGCAAGCGCTGCTGCTTGCCCTTCGCGCAATTCCGTCAGGCCTTTTTAGCCTGGCGCTGTTCTCAGATCCACTGGGGCTTCGTTGCCGCGTGCAGTGTATGTTCGCCAAGGCCTGCTGATTCGCACCGCCGTGGCCCGCAAATACGACGACCTTACGTGCGAGCAATTGATTGCTCTGCTCAAGGCCCATGATGAGCACCGCTTTGGTCTCATCTGGGAACGCGACGAATCTGTCATCGGCGTAGATCGCTCGCGCAATTCCGATTTCATCGCCTTCAACTTTGAGTCTTCGCTCTCTATCGGTGACGTGCCTCATCACCACCTGCTCATTGAGGCCGACAACTTCGACGCGCTCCGAGCCCTGCGCATGACGCATAAAGGCCGCGTGAAATGTATTTTCATCGATCCCCCCTACAACACTGGAAGCGACGACTTCGTCTACAACGACCGCTTCCTCGATCGCGAGCACCGCTACCGCCACTCGGTTTGGCTGGAGTTTATGTACCAGCGACTGGTTCTTGCTCGCGATCTGCTCACGCCCGATGGCGTTATTTTCGTCTGCATTGGCGAGGAGGAGGTTCACCGCCTCGGCTGCCTGCTCGACGAAGTTTTTCCCGGCAAAAAGGTTGGCACGTTCGTCTGGCGCACCCGCTCTGGAGCCAATGACTCCCGCGAATACTTTCGGAGCACCGATCACGAATACGTTCTTTGCTATGCCAACCCAGCCTTCGCCTTTGGCGGCAACGTCAAAGACACCTCTGCCTACACCAATCCCGATAAGGATTCACGCGGCCCATGGCAAAACGACAACCTCGTCAAAGCCCATAATCGCCACCAGCGCCCCGAAGCTTTCTATCCAATTCAAAATCCAACAACCGGCGTCTGGTATGCCGCCGATCCCGATAGTGTGTGGCGTTTCGCTTCTGAGAAGAAGTTGAAGCCGGGCCAAAAGCTCCGCGCCAAGCCGATGGAGCAGCTCATCCGCGAAGACAAAGTAATTTGGCCCGGGGACGCACGCACCGTCCGCTACGAGACGCTCGCTGAACTTCACGCCGCCATTGATGCTGGCACCGCTCCGCGCAATCTGCGCCGCGACGTCCCGGATCTCGAGTTCTGGATCGGCAAGATCATCGGCTACGGCAAGCCCCGCTACAAACGCCATCTCGCCGAGGTGAAGCGCAGCGAGAAACCCTTCTCCACATGGATTCGTCCGGTCGCCGACAAGGAGGTCGCGCCTGATGACGTGGAATCGCTTGAAGTCGGCGGCACCAACGAGGGCACCGCGCTTATCAAACAAATCCTCGGCAACAAAGATTTCGCTTATCCCAAGCCGCTCTCGCTCGTGCAAGGTCTGCTCGCGCAGTCCATCGGTCCCGATGACATCGTCCTCGATTTCTTCGCCGGTTCCGGCACGACCGGCCACGCCGTGCTCATGCTCAACGCCGAGGACGGCGGCAACCGGCGCTTCATTCTTGTATCCAGCACCGAAGCCACCGCGGACCAGCCCGACAAAAACGTGTGCCGCGATGTCTGCCAGCAGCGCCTAGCCCTGCGCTTGCCCCACAAAAGGGACTGTAGCGCATCAGTCGTCGGCGCCGCGGGCGCGCCTCCGGCTCAGGCCGACGATTTGAACCATGGCGCGAAACTGCGCGTAGCCTTTCCACAAGCACTCGTATCCAGGATTCCCAT
>JAUSID010000131.1 GCA_030648295.1 Opitutaceae bacterium
GAGATTTCTGCTCCTTGGTCTTTGGTCCCTAGCCCGCATTTTTCACACTTGAAATGGTCTTCACACATGTCTGACCGCCAACTTCCCAATGTTCCAGCGAGCGCCCCGCGTTCATGCGGGCTAAATGCAAAACCGCAGAGCGGTTTTGCCCTTAGCCGGGAAATCGTGGAGCGCGCGCCGGCGCACGACACAAGCGAACACACTTTGCGTTCGCAGCGGAGCAGAGGGTGAAATTTCCCGGCTAGTCCCTAGTCTTTGGTCTTCGCTCCAGCCGCCATGAAGCCTTCCGATTACATCGCCCGTCACGTCGCCACGCTGCCGAAGAGCGGCATCCGCGACTTTTTCGAGCTCGTGGCCAAGATGAAGGGCCAGGACGTGATTTCGCTCGGCGTGGGCGAGCCCGACTTCGTCACGCCGTGGCACGTACGCGAGGCGGCCATCTTCGCGCTCGAGCGCGGCAAGACCTACTACACGTCCAATCTCGGCATGCCCGAACTGCGGAAGGCGATCTCCACCTATGTGGAGGAGCATTTCGCCCTGAGCTATCGGCCCGAGGACCAAATCATCGTCACCGTTGGCGTGAGCGAGGCGCTCGATCTCGCGTTCCGCGCGTTCTGCAATCCTGGCGACAAGGTGATGTTCCACCAGCCGTGCTACGTGAGCTATCATCCGAGCGTCACGCTCGTGCACGGTGTCGGGATCGCGGTGCCGACGTATGCGACGGACAACTTCGCGCTTACGGCCGAGGCGCTGCGCGCCGTGTGGCAGCCGGGTGCGAAAATCCTGATGCTCAACCTGCCGTGCAACCCGACCGGTGGCACGTGCACGCGCGAACAGCTCGAAAAGATCGCCGCGTTCTGCCGCGAGAAGGACCTGCTGGTCCTGAGCGACGAGATTTATTCCGAGCTCACCTTCGAGGGCACGCACACGAGCATCGCGACGTTTCCCGGCATGGCCGAGCGCACGATATTCCTGCACGGATTCTCGAAGGCGTTTGCGATGACGGGATGGCGGATTGGATACGCGTGCGGCCCGGCCGAGCTGATCGACGCGATGATGAAGGTGCACCAATACGCGATGATGTGCGCCTCGATCATCGCGCAGGAAGGTGCCCTCGAGGCGTTGAGGAACGGTTGGGACAGCGTGGTGAAGATGCGCGACCAGTATCATCGGCGACGCGACCTGATTGTCCGTCGGTTCAACGAAATCGGGCTGAAATGCCATCTGCCGCGCGGCTCGTTCTACGCGTTCCCCGATGTGACCGCGAGCGGGTTGAGCGAAAAGGATTTCGCCGTCGGGCTGTTGCAGCAGGAAAAGGTCGCCGTCGTGCCCGGCACCGCTTTTGGCGAAAACGGCCGCGGCCACGTGCGCGCCTGCTTCGCCACCGCCTACGATCAAATCATCGACGCCTGCGACCGCGTGGAGCGGTTCGTCGCCTCGCGCCGAAAATGACGAATGACGGATGACGAATGGACGCGCGCCGGATCGGCTCGCGCAGCCGCTCGTGGTCCGCCGTTTGCAATTCGTCATTTGTAATCCGTCATTTTCCCAACATGTCCCGCATCGTCGCCATCGTCGGTCGTCCCAATGTCGGCAAAAGCCGGCTCTTCAACCGGCTGGCGCGCAAACGCATCTCGATCGTCCACGATCAGCCGGGCATCACCCGTGACGTGATTTCGGCGGAGATCGCCGAGGGCGGTTACACGCTGCTCGACACGGGAGGGATCGGTTACAAAGGAGTGGATACGCCGGCCGCGCTCACGAAGGCGTCGGAGCAGCAGGTCGACTTCGCGATTACCGCTGCCTCGCTGATCCTGTTCGTGGTCGACGGACTGAGCGGATTGAGCGCCCTCGACGAGAAGATCGCGCAGATGCTGCGGAAGAGCAAAAAGATGGTCCGGCTCGTGGTGAACAAGGCGGACTTCGGCGACGAGAAAGTCGCGCTCGACGAAGCGTACCGGCTTGGCTTGGGTGAGCCGCTACGCGTCTCGGCCGAACACGGCACCGGGGAGGCGGACTTGCGCGATGCGATTCTCGCGGCGCTTGGACCCGTCGCGGCCGAGCCGGCGTCGGCCACGCCGAAGACGGCCGAGGATCCGCTGAGCTTCTGCTTCATCGGCCGGCCGAATGTCGGCAAATCGTCGCTCAGCAACCGGCTGCTGAAGAGCGACCGGCTGATCGTGAGCGAGGTGCCCGGAACGACGCGTGATGCGATCGAGCTGCCGTTCGATTTCATCGGCCGCGACGGGAAGAGTTACCCGTTCAAGCTCGTCGACACCGCCGGGATCAAGGCGGCGACCAAACTCGCGTCGCCGGTCGAGTATTTTTCCCGGCTGCGATCGCTGGACGCGATCAAGAACACCGACGTGGTTTTCCTCGTGCTCGACGCGCTCGAGGGGGTGACGCAGCAGGACAAGGCGATTGCGGGCGAGTCGATCAAGGAAGGGAAGCCGATCGTGATCGTGGTCAACAAGTGGGACCTGGTGCAGGATGCGTTCAAGCGGCAGGGCGGGTTTCACCCCTACAAGAGCGAGCGCGACTACCGGGAGAAATACGAGAAGGCGCTGTTCGACCGGCTGTTCTTCACCCCGGGATCGCCGGTGATCTTCGTGTCCGCGATGAGCGGATACGAGATCGACCGGATGCTGAACTCGGCGGTGAAGCTCAACCGCACGCTGGATAAGAAGCTGCCGACGGCGAAGCTGAACCAGGTGATCGGGTTTCTCACCGAGCGGACGCCGCCGCCCGCGATTGCCGGCCGCCGCTTCCGGATTTATTATGCGACGCAAACGGGCAACCGGCCTTTCCGTTTTCGCATTTTCTGCAATCGGGAGGAGAAGCTGACCGAGCAATACCGCCGCTACCTCGAGGCGGGACTGGTGGAGCAGTTCGATCTCGCGGGCTGCCCGATCTTTTTCGACCTCGTGGGCAAACCGAAGGACGAGACGCGTGGCAGCCGCGGTGGCGGCAAACCGGATGCGGGGCACGATCCGAAGTGGCAGGAAGCGGAGAAACGCGAAGTCGAGGAGGATTGAGCATGGCGCATACGTACACCGTGCCGGAAGGAATCCGCCGCCTGCGCGCGGACAAAGCACTCGCGCATGCGTTTCCTGAATACAGCCGTACGGCCCTGCAGCGCGCTTTCGACGCCGGGCGCGTGACGCTGCGGGGCACCGCCCTCAAGCGCGATCACGCCGTCGCCGGCGGCGACGTGCTGGAGTTCTCCTTTCCGGAGGTGGTCGCGATGGAAGTGAAGGCGGTGGACATCCCGCTCGACGTGTTGTTCGAGGACAAGCACATGCTCGCGCTCAACAAGGCGGCGGGCATGGTCGTCCATCCCGGCGCCGCGACCGGCGAGGACACCCTCGTGCATGCGTTGCTCTCGCATTGCGCGGGATCGCTCAGCGGGATCGGCGGCGTCGAGCGGCCCGGGATCGTCCATCGGTTGGACAAGGACACGACCGGCATCATCGTCGTTGCGAAGACCGATCGAGCGCATCGCGCGCTGGCGGATCAGTTTGCGACCCGGTCGTTGACGAAGGAATACGTGGCGCTCGTGGCGGGCGTGCCGCAACTCCTGAGCGGCACCATCGACCGCGCGATTTCACGCCATCCGGTTCACCGGCATCGCATGACGGTGGGCGAGGGCGGGCGGCTGGCGCGCACGGATTGGGAGCGGATGGAGACTTTTGGCCCGATCGCGGCAATGATGCGCTGCCGGATTTTCACCGGGCGCACGCACCAGATTCGCGTCCACCTGAAGTCGCTTGGTCATCCGATCCTCGGCGATCCCCTGTATGGCTGGAAACCGGATCCGCGGCTCGATCGTCAGCCCAAGCGCGTGATGCTGCATGCCGAGCACCTCGTGCTCACGCATCCGATCAGCGGCAAGGAATTGGATCTCCGCGCGCCGCTGCCGAAGGATTTCGAGCAAATGATCAAGGCCCTGCGGAAGGCGGCGAAGCAGAAGTGAGCGCGGGCGGAAGCCGGCTGAAGCCCTTCCATGCTCGCCGGTTTATTTCGATCCCTTTGAGGTCGCCGTGCACATACGCACCAAGCGACTCGGCCTGATAGGTCTCGATCGCGTGCTGAAATTCCTCGTCGGCTTCCGCGTGAAAGATGGCTCTCACAATCCGAGCTTGCGCCGCGCCTTCGCGAAAACTTCCTCGGCCGGCATGCCTTTCGCTTTTCCACTTCGCAAGTCTTCGGCGCGGCGTTCCGCTACCGCCGCCCACGCCTGCTCCTCCGGGCTCAGTGGCGCGTCCAGCGTTTCGGCCAATCGGGTGCAAAGTGTTTCGCGCTCCTGGGGCGGCAACGCCTGCGCGGTGGTGAGAATCTGAGCGACGGTCATTGACATGCAGGCAGCATGTCGGGTTTGGCGCCTGTTTCAACTCCTGACTCCCCCGCGATGACTGACAGGAAGCCGGATTTTCAGGGGGATCGGATCCGGGAGGGGTTTGGTGACAGCCGCCCGGTTGCGGATTCGCAACGCCGCGGTTCCCGTCCACGGCCGCAAAGCCCGCGTGGTCCGGCACGCCCAGTATGCCTGAGGGCCCGGCACGGGACGAGCGGTCAGCGTTTGCACACCCCCGCCGTGATCACGCTGGCAATGCGATTATGATTGCCTGACCCGGTTTCGTTTCCGGCAGCCGACGGAGCAGTTCAGGTGCTTGCGCCAGCACGTCGGTCACGCGGGTCGAACGAACCCGCAGCACCGCGACGGCAAACGGCAGCGCGCCCAAGTTTTGCTGGTGCGGCAGATTCTTGTCCACCGTCACAAACACGTCGAACTGGCCGGCTTCGGCGATGAGCTGGAGCAGGCGGCCGTTCTGGATTCCGAGCCAGCCCATTTGGCGGGCGGTCCTGACGGTGTGGCCCGGCAGGTTTTCCGCCAGCTCAACGGGCAGACACTCGTCGAGCAACACGCGCATTCAGATTTTCGCCCCGGCGGCCGCCAGCAGATGAGCGCTGGATTGCTCCAGATAAGCGACCGCCTGTTCGCGCGAGACCGAGGGAAATTGCGCGAGAAATTCGCCCAGGGTGTCGCCGCCTTCGAGGTAATCGAGCAGATTGCGCACGGGCACGCGCGTGCCGGCGAAGCAGGGCGTGCCGCTCATGATCTCAGGGTCAATCACGACAACGGAGGGCGATTTCATTGCACCGGAGTAAATCTCATCCCGGCGCGATGGCAACTCCGCACCAACTACTGACTGACAGGAAGCCGGATTTTCAGGGGGATCGGATCCGGGAGGGGTTTATCTCTCCACGTGCAGTCGTCAGCCACGCTTCTCGCGCAGCCTGCGCCGACTCCGGTCTCGCGACCGCTTCCACATATCCTTAGCGCTTGGGTTGGCGCGCCAGAACAACCGGCTAAGACTTTGAATCATCCTTTGACCTCGCCGATCGAAATCAATACTCGGAATATGTGAAGCGGATTTTTGCTCTGGCGCTGATCTACGCCTGCTTGTTGGGCGTTTGTGCTCTATTTGCGGCGGAGAGCTTGCCGGAACTTCGCGCCAAAGCGGAAGTTCTATTCACGGCTGAGAATCTAGCAGAACTTCGCGCCAAGGCAGAAGGTGGCGACGCCAAGGCGCAAGCCGACCTTGGTTTCAGGTATTTCATGGATGAGGCTTTGGTCAAACATCGGAAAGAGGCATTAATATGGTTTCGGAAAGCGGCCGATCAAGGGGACGCGAGCTCCCAAACCTTCGTCGGAACGGTTTACGCGCAAGGCGAGATCGTGGCGAAGGATCCAACAGAAGCCGCAAAGTGGTATCGCAAGGCCGCCGAGCAAAACTACACCTTGGCGCAATACTTCCTCGGCGATATCTACGCCAAGGGCGAAGGCGTGGCCAAAGACCCGACGGAAGCCGTGAAGTGGTATCGCAAAGCGGCCGAACAAAACTACGCTCCGGCCCAACTCGCTCTGGCTCTCATGTATTATAGCGGACAGGGCGTTGCTAAAAACATGCCCGAGGGGGTTCGATGGGATCGCAAGGCTGCCTATCAAGGAAATACCGCTGCCCAAGGCCGTCTCGGTGTGATGTATCAAATCGGCCAAGGTGTGCTGAAGGATGAAATTGAGGCTTTGGCGTGGCTTAATTTGGCTGCACTTTCAGGGGACAATTCCGTGGTGAAACTTCGGAGTGATCTTGAACACCAGCTCGGACCACAACGGGCGCTTTTGGCACAGCGGCGTAGCAAAGAAATCCTGAAGCAAGTCGAAGCGAGCGGGGCAGCGACCGCGCCTCGATCCACAATGACCGATGAAGACCCGAACTCGACCGGATCCGGTGCCATCGTTTCTTCGTCAGGCTATGTGCTGACTGCCGCCCATGTCGTGGCCGGTGCCGCGAAAATAAAGGTCGTCACTGTGCAGGGGTCAAGAATTGCGACGATAGCGCGTCTCGATGAGTCAAACGATCTGGCGATCCTCAAGATCGATGGCGGTGCTTACACCGCTCTGCCTGTGAGCCCATCGCGCCGCATTCGTTTGGGCCAGAGCGTAGCCACCATCGGATTTCCCAACATTGGCATTCAGGGATTCAGTCCCAAACTCACGAGAGGTGAGATAAGCAGCATAAACGGATTCGGCGACGATCCTCGAGGCTGGCAAATCAGCGTGCCAGTTCAACCGGGCAATTCCGGCGGGCCGCTGCTCGACGAGCATGGCAATCTTATTGGAGTCATCGTGGCCAAGCTAGGCCTGCGCTTGCCCCACAAAAGGGACTGTAGCGCATCAGTCGTCGGCGCCGCGGGCGCGCCTCCGGCTCAGGCCGACGATTTGAACCATGGCGCGAAACTGCGCGTAGCCTTTCCACAAGCACTCGTATCCAGGATTCCCAT
>JAUSID010000133.1 GCA_030648295.1 Opitutaceae bacterium
CGGAAGGAAATCGACCCGAAGTAGATGCCGAACATCAAACCGCCATGATCAGCGGACTATCAAGCCGCCGCTGGCAACTGCACATGCGCGCCCACGAGCTTTGCCGACTCATCATGCAGGCCGAGGCCCGAAATGCGGGCACCAACCGCCGCTTCTCCACCGATGAATCCAATCGCGCCACGGCGTTGGGCGAAATCGAATCCGAGTTGGAGCCGTTGCGGCGTTCCGTGTCCGCGAATGCGGTTGGAGGATTGATCGACCAATTGATCCGCGGCGTGATGTCCCAGCTCTACAATTTGCCGGTCGACATGATCATCGAGCGAAGGATTGCGACCCGGCATCCTGCCCTGCGCTACGCTCAGGTGGAGTCGTTGGTTCTATTGCTGGAGGAGGCGGTAAAGGGATCCTCCGCGCCGGAGATCGTTCGCATCGTGCCTCGGCGCATCCTGCATGCCTCGCGCTTTCTCAACGCGTGCTATGCGGCGTTCGTCGACCACCAGTTCGCAGGCGCTTTGGCCGCGAGTGTCCCCTACATTCAGATGGGAGCGATGGAGCGCGGCGTGAAACTGTTTCGGCTTTGGGCCGAGGAAACCAAGAACCTGACTCCCGGCTCCGAATACGAAGTAGTTGATAAGTTTGCGGCGGAGTTGCGACTGGACGGGTGGTTTCGTTGGCAAGAGGACACCGGTGAAGCCGCGACGAAGCCAGCGAGGGAGGGCTCGTCGAACCCCGAGTTGCTGGCCCGCAAATCCCCGGCGGCCGTTTTCTATTTTCTGGAGATCTTGAAGCAGCTCGACCGCATGGACGTTGAAACCGTTCAGCGCGTGGCGGCCGACGCGGCGTTGGTGGGCAAGGATGGACTGGACTACGGCAGTCCCGACAAGAGCTATCGCGTCGCCGCCTACGGTGACGAAATGCTCTCCGGACTGGAAGTCATGTGCGTCATGTTCGCCGCTTTTAAGCGCATCGCGCCTGCACATGATATCAGCATCGATCTCCACGATGCCTACCAGAAGGCGCTCGCGTTGCACGAAGCGCGCAAGCGCGAGGGCCAGTGAGCGTGTCGGGGAAAGGATGAACCTGGTCGTTTATCAGTTCAGCCGGTCGAGAGTGGAACGTGGCGACTTCAGCCATTTTCTGGACATCTACGCGCCGGAAAAACTCCCCCGGGGCCGGCGCCTGCGGGAGATGATGAACTCGATGACGTTCATGATCGAAGGATTCGATGACGATCCGCGCGAGATTCATTCGATTCCGGAGGTCAGGTCATTCTACGCGGCGTTTCGAGATGCCTGGCCGTATTGGCTCTACTTCTGCAATCTGGATGCCGAAGAATTCCAGATGATGGTGCTTTGTTGCCTGCCTTCGATTTCCGCGCTGAAAGTCGATGAACGGGCGAGCGTGGCGGTCGAGTTTGATCGTGGCGAGTTATCGGAATTCCTGCGCGCGAATTTTCCTCCGATGAATGCAATGTGCGAACGCGGTGGCATGTTCGAGCGGTTGATCTACGAGCGTTCGAAATCGATCTTCGAATACTTCGCGTTGCCATTTGAAGTGCCGCCACCTTAGCCGAAAAGGAACTGCGTCGAATCACGAGCCGTAGCGCGCATCTGCCGCGAAAAGCGAGGGGCCGGCAAGGGGGCGCGCCGCGATGGTCCGGTTGACCTAACATAACGCAGTCAAGTGCCGGCTCGGATACGCGTCCGCGTCGCCAAAACACAAAATGACATCCACGTCATCATGTCCGGCTCACGTCCACTCATCCCTGCCGAGGAACGCCGCCTCGTCCGGCACATCCGTAGAATCAACTCCCGCGACCGCGCGCTCATTTCTGCGCAGCTGTTCCTCGGGTTTCGCGTCTCGGAGGTACTCGCCCTTACCGTGGGCCACGTGTTTGCCGGCGGTCACGTTCGGGCGCGTGTCGCGTTACCGCCGCGCTTCCTGAAAGGCGGCTATGGCGGGACCCGCACCATTCCGGTGGGTCCGGAACTGCGGCGCGCCCTCAAACGCAATTTGGAAGAACGCGCGCGCCACGAAGACCTCCAACCTGGCGCGCCGCTTTTCCTCAGCCCCCGCCGCGAACTCGGGGGTGCTTCAAAACAAATTTGTCGTTCAATGGCGGAGAAAATCATCAAGCGCGCCTTGATTGCCGTTTGCGGCGACCCGCAGGGTCTCTCGACGCACAGCCTGCGGAAATCCTGGGCGAGCCGACTATACAAGTCGAGTGGTCACGACCTGCTGGTCGTCCGCGATGGGCTCGGCCACCGATCCGTGGCGGTGACGCAAGTCTATCTCCCGACCAATCGCGCCCGACTCGAAGACTTGGTCCTCCAAAGTGACTGGACGCGGTCCCGCAAGCACGCTGGGCGGAACGCAGACTCTGTCCGCGCGATTTCGTCGGTGAAGCCGAAGCGCCGAGCTCCCGATGCTGCGCCCTGCCTGCCGGGTCTCGAGGATTTCGCGGCGTGAGATTGGCGTGCGGTTGAGGCCGGCAACCTCACTGTGACGCCGTTGCCCAGCGTGGACATTCTGCACCCGCGGGTGCTTCGCACCAGAAATCGCCCCGTTGAAAGCGCGGCAGCGCCGCGCGCCAGCGACCACCTCCGATGGTCCGCTCGGTTTCATGCCCAACTGGGCGTAAGGGGCATTCGTCCGATTGGTCGTCTTCGCACATAGGGGTAATCGACTCGGAGGAGGGGAGCCCTAACTAAAGGGGGATTTCGACACGACTGAGGATTGGATTCCGGAGGAGCGTGGGATTTGTGCCCACCCTTTTTCCCTCGTGGGCGCCCAGATTTGCCAGGGATTTGCCAGCCGCGTTAGCCCCGACGTTGGACAACTCGGATGCGGCGCAGCGAACACGCCAACGGACGCAACGCCGAGATCAAGGAGCGGGTCGAAGCGAAAATCCGAAACGTGCCGGAGCAGAACCGCGAACGCGCCTTCATCAACGCCGCAAAATCGGAAGCGATGAATCAAACGGTGCGTCGGAACGGCAACGGGGTTCGCGTGCAGTTGCACGGGGGTTCTCGGCGGCGGGCGCTTCGGCGCCCGCCGCTTTACTTGGCTGTGCCAATCAACCCCCGCGTGATGCGCCAGACGTGGTCGACGTGCGATTTCATCGGCTCGAAAAGCCGCACCACCAACCATTGCTGGGGATAGCTTTTCCACGCATCCGCCGCGCCAATCTTCGCGGCATCATCGTAAAAGCGCTTCGGATACCGGGAGGCCGCCCACCGCCCTTTGTCGGCGGCGTAGAGCGGAAAATAATACTCGTGAATGATTCCGATAACCCGGGTCAGAAACGTCATCGTCGTCGCGTCCTTCTGATACTCAGGAATTGCGCGAAGCGCGTCGATGATCTTAAGGAGATCATGCCCGAGATTCTTCAACGCCTTCCCATGACGTTCACGCACGTCCTGCGACAGGAATCCCTTCTGCGCTAAAGACCGGCACTCGGCGAACTGACAAAGCCACATTCCTTTGAGAAAGATCTCGGAACCCATTTGGAAAGCAGGATACGGGAGAAAACTCTGCAGCGGGGCTCCCTTGTTGCCGTCCATCAATTCCACCCAGGCGGCAACCTTCTGACTTTCCAGAAGGTCGAGCCCCGCGTCCATCCATCGCATGGGCTGCAATTCTGTGCCGGCGATGAATCCCGCCTTCAATCCCGGGGGATTGGCGGCGGCGGATTGCTCCAGCTCGGCAACCCAAGTTTTGAATGCCGCAGCCTTGCCTCGCGCTTCGCGAGATTTCAATTCTGCCCGTAGCGCGGCCATTAGTTCATCATCCATTTCGATGAGCGCGATTCTCAGAAGCCCCCTTCTTTCTCTCGTCGAGTGCTACGTGACTTCGCTCCGACAACAAGGCTGCGCCGAGCACATGATCGCTCGCACCTCTCTCCAGATGACCAGAAAGTGAAGCAGTGTCCCCGACAGCGATCACCGGGAGTTTGGGTTTTCTTCCGAGAAAACGACCTTCTCGTGGTGGTATAATAAATATCCAAATATTTCACCTGCGCTCTTCTCTGGCTCGGTATATATTTCAGAACCTGAAAAGGGGAAGATGTCGTAACCTTTGTGGCGAAAGAGTCTGAATCGTTTTCGATCACTGATAAAACTCTGTTTGTTTTTATGATACAAAAAACCGTCGCATTCGATGATCGTCTTGCGGTCGTTATCGGCTCTCCAGATCAACAAGTCAGTTCGAATGGAATGCCCGTCTATCTTGAAATCCGGGAATCCCGCTTGGGGAACAAAATAGTAGGCTCCAGTGAAGCCAACTTTGGTGGATACGACCTGATTGAACAGGAGGTCAATTTCCCAGGTTGAGTCCGGGGTTCGGCTAACTCGCTGTTCAAGCCACCTTCGGAAATCCTCCCAATCTGTTTCTTCGGTTTGGTCCGCGTAATCGGCCCACCATGAGATGGCTATTTTGTGCATCGATTGATATGCACTCATAAATGCTGGAGCGTTTGCGATGGGCGGCTCGAACACCATTCCGCCAGGAAAAAAATCCGCGAAGAGCGTGAACAACGAACCAAGGAAGATCTTCTCGATGGGAGATTCAGTATGATCGAAGATCACGGCCGCTGACCGCCTAAGATTTGTTTCAACAATGCGTCCGCAAATCTCCTGAACATGCGGATCCGCAGATTGCTCTCGGATCCAGGTCACGGCTTCACTAATCCGCTCCTCCGTGAACCTGTTCCAGGCGTCACGAGAGTTCACGGCCTCGCGGATTCTCTTCAGATTTGGATTTGGTGAAGTCATTTGGCGTAGATGGGGCCTATGTTGCGGCGTCTTTGGGCGCCGGAGTTTCAGCGAGGGGCCCGAAGATGGCGGAACGCCAGAACTCCGGAGGGACGGGAATGCGGAACTTCACGCAGGCAAGCAGCAGGACCGGCAGCGGCACGTTGGTTTTACGCTTCAGCGGATACATCTCTCGCGACTGCTTCACGAAATCCAACAATCGTTCGCTGATGCCGATCTCCTTCTGATTGGGATAGCGGACGAAATTGCCGGTTGTGATGCAAACGCCGCGATCTTCCATTTCGTTGAGCTTACCGGTCAGGATGAGTTTTTCCCAATCCTCAGGCGGGGCCCAGCTTGCGAGTTCCACTTCTTCTGGATATTTGAGGGATTCGCCCTTGGAGGTCAGCCCAAGCACTAGATGATTGTGGATGGATTCGAGCAATTGTTCGCGAAGCGGACTCGGGAACTGCAGACAGAATTCCTCCAGCATCAGAATCAGATACGAGGTGCGGCCATACGACTTCGTTAGTGGCTTTCCTTCCACGATTGTTTCGAAAACGGTTTCCCAAGTCGTCTCAGTCGAGAGGACGCGAAGCGGGCCACCTTCGCGCCGGCGGAGCAGAAGGCGCGTCGTCAGTGCCTTCAACCAACTAACGACGTCGGTTTGCCGGCCGGTGCCGTAAAGGACCGACCATACAAGAAACAGTTCGATGTGTTGCGAGTCCATTACCGGTCGGAGCGCACCGGCGTTTGCGCCGTAGAAACCGACGATCCAGCCCGCCATCCGATTCATGCCTTCTTCGAAAGCAGCGCGTTCCGGTTTGTCCTCCGGAACATTGAGCAGCGCGCACCCCTGCCACAGAAGTCCAATACGCGCGAGATGCCAGAATGCGAGGTAGCTTTCAGCAGCGGCCTCGAAAGCCACGTCGGTAGAAAGCGACAGACTGTCTTCGACAGCCAGCGAGGCCGCGTGCTGGAGGTAGAACTTCTCAAGGTGGCCAACGTAGCCAAGCATCCAGATCTCAATTATTGCTTCGGCGACCTTAGCGTCGTCCGTCCGAAGCGTGGCTTCCCACAATGCGAGCATCGCCCATTCAACAAGGTCAATCCACCCAGTAGCGAAGGCCGGTTCCTTCTTGCCGTGTTCCTTCATGATCGCGAGCGCTACCGCGACCATCCACACTGACCGTCGCGAAGCGTCGGCCAGAACTTGGGCGAGGAATTCCCGCCAATCAGGAATCAGCACCTCCTCCCATTGGCCGGACCCATGGGAGAAGTCCTCTATCTGAAGACAAATGTAGGTGAACTTGCGGAAGAAGTTCGGAGGAAGGAGCGCAGGGCTGAAAATCTTCGCGTGAAATTCGTCGACGAGCCGATCCAGATTCCAACGGTCAAAGTGAAGCTTCGCGTTGTCGCCTGCTTTTGTCCCGAGTTTCTGCGCAAGGCGGTCGAACTCTTCTATCCCTTCTTCCTCTTCGCCCTTGTTGTAAGCGAGAATGATCCGGACAGAGGTGACTCCGGCGAGTTCGGGCTCCTTCAAGTTTTGAGCCGAGGCACGGCTAACGTCAGTCCGGAAGTTATGCTCGTCGAAATTCTTATAAGTGAGTTTCTCGTCCTTGAGGACGAAGACGATGAGCTCGCGCTGGTCGCGGGTGAGGAAAGCAAAGTCTACGCCGTGCTCTGCCTCCTTTTTGGGTTGTGGCAGGTCCGCAATCCCCTCGGGCGGATGCGAAGGGGCGCGGTGCACGATCCAATTTTCCGCCCGACCCAGCTGTTCGATCAGATAGTCGAATCCGAAGCGGTCGCCATCCTTGGTGCGCCGCGTCTCTTCCTTCAGTGAAGAAACGTATTGGCGGAGGAAAGTCTTGATCGATTCGGGTGTCATTCCTCGGTCTCCCCACGAGACTGCAGCCGACTTAACACACCGCTCGCCCCGTATTTCATGCCCAGGTAACCCTCGGGATCAATGAAAGCTTTCCGCGGAAATTCAGTCGCCACCGTGGTGGTTTGTAGCGGTCCGGCTTGACTCAAGACGCCGCCGTTGAAGGTCGACCATCGCGAGCCGTAAAGCAGGTAGGATTTTTTGGCGAACTGCTCGAAGATGCTATGCGCTGCGACCTCTTCGTCCATTTTTACCTGATCGCGCACGCGTTTGCGGCGGATTGCTCGCAATAGACCCGGGATGCGCTGGGCCTTAATTGGGCTGGCATTAAGCTGTGTTAAGGCCGCGAAGTAAGCATCGGCTTCTTCAATTGGCTTGGTGAATATTGCGAATTCAGCAGTCTTGGGCCGAAGCTGGTCCAGACAAAGCCCGGGCAGGCTCTTGCACTGGTAGAGCACTTCTTCCTGAAGGGCGGACACCATGTCGCTGTTTGTCAGGTCGAGGCGCGCTGCCGCGTTGAGCAATTGTTGGGCGACGGTCTTGTAGGCGATGTTCAGCCGGAATTCTGCGAGCCAGATTGTGAATTCCTCAGGTGTGAACGGCGCGCCGGGATCGCTAGGTCCGGGCAACTGAAGTTCTTCGATCAGGTGGAAACCAAATCGACGCTCCCCGGGTGACGTGGAGGCGATCAGATTGGCGGCAAAGGTCGCAACTTCCTCGCGCCTCTCGCTTAGGCGGACGATTGCACCATAGAGGGGGGCACTATGTTCGATCACCTTGCGCATGGCCGTCCAGTGATCGCGCGCCAGCAGCCGCAGGAAACGTAGAAACCGATCGTGGAATTTATGCGCAAGTGGGTAAATCGCCGAGTCTATTTGTCGCCAAATACCAAGATGGGTCGGGTCGATCGGCTGGAGCTTCAGCAGTAAGTTTTCGGGCTCGAAACCTAGTTCGTCGGGGAGGATGTGCTCGACTGTGAGCCAAACTGTCGTGGCCGCATTATATTGATGCATCGGCCCGCGCGGCTGGGCGAACTGAGCATCAAGCCATTTCAGGAGGCGGATGGTCTGGGCCTTTGGGGTTGTTTCCGGCGATCCCGAAACCGCCAATTCGAACCCGACATCGTATTCCTCGGGCGATACGGCGGTCGCCGCCAAGGCTAGCTCCAACTCCTGATCAGGTAGGCGGCCGCGCGTAAGCGACCGCTTCATGGTGCGCCAATAGTGAGCACGTTCCGTGGAGTCAGAGCTGATCCTCATCGCTTCGAGCACAATGCGCAGTTGTACGTCTATACTTGACGGAAGGTCGCTGCGAAAACGGAGTCCTCCGAGCAATTCAATTTGGAATTTGCGGCCGTCAGTCGGACTCGCTAGGGTCGGTTCACAGGCAAGCGCAAAGGCGTATTCCGGTCTTTCGTCGGAGATTTTTTGCAGCAGTCGCCATAGATCGCCGACGGCGCCATCGTTACCGTAAGCGACGAATCTTGATTCGATCCAGGTGGCAAAGAATCCCACTGGAAAATTGCGCGCGACCGTGTCAGCGGTCAGCCACCGTCCAGCATTGAAAAAGTAGGACGCCTTGCGGTTGTTCACGGCTCCGAGCAACATCTGACGCTGCGCTGGCTCTAATCCGGTGAGGAAGCGTTCTGTCAGCTGCCGAGCGAAGTGCTTAAGTGGTTTCACAAAACCGCCGCACAGTGTGAGTTTCTCAAGCCACGACCAAAACTCTTCTTTCGGCTCGGCTAGGTGCTCGCGCAAGATCTCATTGATGGCGCCTGAGTCCAGACTGAGCGCGGCAAGTTCTGCCTCCCAGCCCGCTCGATTTGTCTTGGTCGTCTCCGGCTCGCTGAAGCGATGCGAGCGGACGCACTCCAGCACCTCGGTCAGAATCGGATAAGAAGCCAAGGCGGACATACCATGGAGATAGGCTGTCCCGCGGCAGAGTAGCAAAACCTCTTTGGAGAGTTTCGAAAACGTTAGCGATCTGCGCCTCGGTCGCGATTTATAGGATGGCGAAGTCGAGGCTGACACTCGAGTATGGAGGGCCACTTCCGCGTGCCCCAAGCAAATGCCTCGTTCAAACACTAAGGTGCGATTCAGCTCAGCAGGAGCGCATTTTTTCGACCGCGTCTCAGGTTGGAACGTCTTGGTGGATGAAAGCGTGCCGCCGAAGGAGTCCTGGGCTCGCGCCCCGCGTCAGGTTTCAATCGCCCTCACGAATCGTTGCGACCTCGCCTGCGCCTACTGCTACGCCCCGAAATCCCGCGAGGAACTCAACTCCGAGACCGTCAAGGGCTGGCTCGAGGAGCTCGACCAGAACGGCGCCATTGGCGTCGGCTTCGGAGGCGGAGAGCCGACGCTGCACCCCGGTTTCGTCGACCTCTGCCGCTTCGCCTCGGAATCGAGCGGGCTCGCGGTCACGTTCACGACCCACGGCCACCACCTCACCGACGAACTCCTCGGCGAACTCCACGGCCACGTCCATTTCGTGCGGATCAGCATGGACGGTGTGGGCGCCACCTACGAGGCGCTGCGCGGTCGCTCGTTCGCGAAGCTTTGTGATCGCGTCCGCGCCGCGAGGAAGATCGTTCCGGTTGGCCTCAATGTCGTGGTCAATGCCTCCACGTTTGCCGACCTGCCCGCGATGACCGAGTTGGCAACCGATCTCGGCGCTACTGAAATTCTGCTCCTCCCCGAACAGGCAACAACGCACCGAACTGGGCTCGACGGCGTGATGAGAACGGAACTTCAGGCGTGGGTTCGCGGGTATCGCGGTCGCGTGCGGCTCGCGATCAGTGCCCAGGACGCCGCCGGTTTTCCGACGGCAGATCCTTTTGCCTGCACGTCGGCTCTCGACAGCTACGCCCACATCGATGCCCGAAGCGTCCTCAAGAAAACGTCCTTCGATCGCGAGGGTGTTGCGATCGACGCCACCGGTGTCGTGGCAGCATTGGACCACCTTCGACACTCCCCATGAAAATCTGGCGTTCCTATGGCTCCGAGCATTCGGCGAATCACGTCCTGATCGGCCACTTTCAGGATTCCGGCACCGCCGAAGCGACCGCTGCCCTCATTGAGGAGCTGCACGCAACGCTCGGCCCCTCCGACTCGGGCAACGAGGGCCCGGTGCGGTTTCCGGCCGACGTAATGAAAATCCTCGAGCGGGTGAAGTTCACGAGCCTCGCGCCGCAGGAGGTGGACCATTTCCGGTGGGGCTATCACCCGAAGGTGGAGGGCACCAAGGTGATCATCACCACCGACGAGTCGGAATTGTCCGGGATCATCCGGCTGTTCGTGCACAGGGGCGCGAAAGTGGAGTTCTACTCCGCCCACCACTATCCCGACTCCGAACACGGCCGCGGAAAGCGGTGAGCCGATGCCGCAGCTCAATTGGGATGTCTTCGCGAACCTGGCCGGAGGTCCCCAGCAAAACTTCGAAGACCTCTGTCGCTCGCTGATTCGCCTCCAGTTCGGGCGATACGGTGATTTCCGACGGCTCGCGAACCAGCCCGGCGTGGAGTTTCACCTTCATCTGCGCGAATCGTGCGCCATCGGCCAAGCGGACGAATGGCACGGCTGGCAGTGCCGCTGGTATGATCTGCCGGCCGACCGTGCTCTCGGCACAACGCGTCGCAAGAAGATCACTGACGCCATCAAGAAATCCGAACGCGAGCTGCCCGGCCTCACGCACTGGACGCTTTGGACGCGGCACGTCCTGAAGAAGGACGACCAAAAATGGTTCTATGCGATCAGCACCCACCTCAAGCTGCAGCTCCACTCGGTCGCCGAAGTTGAAACCTACATGGGCGGAGCGGCGGAGTTGCTGCGCAGCACCTATTTTGGCGAACTCGTGCTGACGCGCGCCGATCTTGCGACGCGCCACACCGAGTCCGTCGCGCCGATCCTGCCGCGGTGGCTGCGCGACGTCCACCAGCAGGTGGACGTGGAACTCAAACTTCGCCGCATGCTGGGCGAGTCCGGCTCATGGGCGGAATTACTGGAGGTGGCCGACCGTCTCTCGGCCATCGCGGCCGACCTCGCGAAAGAGACTGGAATGTCGGAACGCCTCCGGACGATCACCGCTGATTTCCAAGTCGTCGTTCTCCGTTGCGTGCAGACGCTCCGCGAAGCTCACGCCGCCCTCGCGTCCGGCGATTTCGATCTCCTGCGCGAAGTCCTGAAGAACGCGCCGCCGTATCCTCCGTGGAGCGTGCGCTCCGTGTCCGGCGCATTCCGCGCGGTGCGCCGCCTGATCGCCCTTCGCCTCACCAACAGTGTTGAGGATCTGATCCAGGCCCATGCCCTGTGCCAGGAGATCAACGAGCTTGTTGGCGTGCGAATGATCGCCGTCACCGCCGACGCTGGTAGCGGCAAGACGCAGCTGGCGGCCGAACTCACCAAGGAGTCGCCGGCTCGTCCGGCGGGAGTCCTCCTGCATGGCCGGCAGCTGCACCGCGGACAGACGGTCGACGATCTCGCCCGCAAGCTGATCATCCACGGGCGGCCCATGGTCAGCATCGAAGCCCTCGTGGCGGCCCTCGACGCCGTCGGCCAGCGCGAGCGCCGACGCCTTCCCCTGGTGATCGATGGCCTCAACGAAGCAGAGCACCCCGCCGATTGGAAGGATCCGCTGGCCTCGCTCAACACGACGCTCGAGCGATATCCCAACGTCCTCGTCGTCCTCACGCTGCGCACCGGTTTCCGGAAGCGCCCCGAACGCCATTTCGGCTTCGATCCCGAACCGATCGAAGTCACGCCGCGCACGCTGTTCTCGGATCTGGCCGTGCCCGACGGGGTGCGTTCGCTTGAATTGGAGGGTTTCGGCGAACTCACGCACGAGGCAGTGCGCAGCTATTTTCAGTACTTCCGCATCCTCGCCGAACCGGATCTGCCCTACCACTTCCTGAGCCACCCGCTGACCTTGCGGATGTTCTGCGAGGTCACGAATCCGAAACGGGACAAGGATGTGGGCTTCGAGTCGATGCCCCGCTCCCTGACAGTGCTTTTCGAACGTTACGTGGAGGAGGTGGCCAAGCGCGTCGCGCAGCTCGCGGCCGCCGCGCACGCCTACAGCGCCGAGGATGTCCGCCGGGTCTTCTACAAGATGGGGGAACTGCTCTGGACGCAGCATGCGAGGGGACTGGACGAGCGCGAGCTGCGCGTGGCCCTCGACGACGAGAAGCGCTCCTGGAAAACCAGCATCATCCACATGCTGGAGCACGAGGGCGTGATCCTCCGGAACGCCGGCGCGACTCCGGGCGAGCATCTCGTGGTTCCGGTCTACGATGCCTTGGGAGGTTACCTGGTGGGGGACTATCTCGTGAGGTGGCTGGGATTTTCGGGCTTCACCACCTGGATCGCCAAGCCCGAGACGCTCGGGCTGCTCAACGAGGGCGGTGCAAAATCTCATCCCTTCGCCGGCGACATTTTCAGTGCCCTGGTCGGACTCGTGCCACGCGCCTTCAGCGGGCAACAGTTCTGGACCTTTCTCAAGGGCGGGATGCAGGACGAGGCGTTGCGCCTCGCCATCGAGGAAGGCACCCGGCTCGACACCAAAACGATCGAGGCCATCGCCGGGCTCATCCGCTCGCTGACGGCCAGGACGCGGATCTTCGACGACCTGACTGAGGTTGCCACCGCACCCGGACATCCGCTGAACGCCGTCTTCCTCGATCAGGAACTCAGAAAGATGAGCATCGCCGAACGCGACCTGCGCTGGACCGAGTGGATTCGGCAACAGCAGAGTGTCGGACTATACGACCGCCCGAACCACTATATCGATCTCGGTGAAGATTGGAAAAATAGCACGGTCCGTTCCGCCTCGGATCACCTTCGCGCCCGGTGGACGATGTGGGCCCTCACCAGCACCTCGCGTGAACTCCGCTACCGCGCGACGCGCGCACTTTACTGGTATGGTGGCCACGCCCCCGACCAGCTCTTCGAGCTCTGCCTCAGCTCCCTCGAGATAAACGATCCCTACGTCCCAGAAAGAATGCTCGCGGCGAGCTACGGGGTCGCAATGGCGCTCTACGCTTCGCCTGATCGCGCGGCCCGCAAAGCCTCGGTTCTCAAGTTCGCGCGAGGCATCTACGAACGGATGTTCGCTCCGCCCGCGCCGCCGCACGGCACGACTCATTCGCTGACCCGCGAGTATGCCCGGCGCATCTTGCAGCTCGCCACCGTCTGGGACAAGAAAGCCTTCACCGCTGCGGAGCAAGGAGCCGCGCGTCCGCCGTATTCCACCGGAGGCCTGCGCGAGTGGCATGAGATCGCACCGGAAAGAGCCGAGATTCATGGCCCGGCTTCGCCCCTCGGCTTCAATTTCCGAAACTATTCGATTGGTCGGCTTGTCGCGACCGGGCGAACCGACGACTCCGACAACCCCGAATACAAACTCGTTCGCAACCAGCTTCTCTGGCGCGTCGAACAACTCGGCTGGACCGCCAAGCGCTTTGAGGTCATCGACCAGGGGATTGCAAACGACCGTTTTCGGCCCAGCCGCGATCCCTTCGAGACCGACCGCTACGGGAAAAAATATTCGCGCATCGCCTTCTTCGAACTGGATGGGCTGCGCCACGACACCGGCATTCTAAAACGCCGCCGGCCCACCGAACGACCCAACGGCACGGACCTCGACCCCTGCTTTCCCACGCCCTGCCGGGAGGAGAAGCTCATCACTGAAGATTTCCTCGGCCGCGGTCCGCCCGCCGATTGGCTGAAGATCGGCAAGATCGATCTCACTGCCTACCTGCGACTGAAAGAAGCCGCGGGCGAAAAGGGCCCATGGGTCATGCTGGACGGGACATTCCACCAGGAGGATCTCGCTCGCGGACGGCGGGTGGTGTGCAAGGTCCACACCTTCGTCGTCGCGAACAAAAATCGCGATCCGTTCATCGCCGCGGTGAAGCAGCGGATTAATCACGCCCGCGATCCCGCCGATAGGCCGCAGGCCAAGATCACTTTCGCTGGGGAAATTCCTTGGTGCGACACGTTCCCACGAAACGGTCTCACCGAGGTCATGATGGAGCTGGAGCGGAAAAAGGTCCCCCAGCAGCGCACCGAACAGCAGCTTTTCCGCGAAGGGAAGAGGCTGAGCGTGCGGGACCATTTGGATCTACTGAAGCGCATGGAGGCGTATCCCAAAGGGAAGTATCCTCCTGAGTTGAACGCAGAGCTCGCACAAATCGAGATGCGTGAAGTCCCGTTCACCGTAGAGCACATTGAGTCGAAATACGCCAAATTCCAGGCGCTCGTCCCGGTTTGCGACTACGAGTTCGAGGAACCATCGCTCGAAGGGGAGGTGAATCGGCCAACGTTGGCTAAGGACCTCGCCACCGCCCTCAAGTTGAGCTGGATCCCCGGCACGGTCGATCTGGCCACGCGACAGGGCGAAAAAACTACCCTCGGCATCGCACATCGCTCCCAATCGCTCTACAACCGGCAGCAGTTCTTCTTCATCCGCGAAGCGGCGTTGAAGCAGTATCTAAAAGAGCGAAAGCAATCGCTCATTTTCGTGACATTCGGCGAGCGGCAGCTGGTCGCTCACGAAGCCGCCAAGACCAATGACTACGACGAGCGGTTCTGCGGATTTCAGGTGGTGGAGGCGTTGTAGCCGCCATGCAGTATGCGCTCGTAGGCGCCGCCTCGCCTTTATGCAGCGCCATTCCTTCCAGCTTGCGAGTCGAATTCTCGCCTCAACTTAATCGAGCGATGAACTGGAGTCTTCTGTTCGCGCAGATCGTGCTGTCGGGAACGACGCTGAGTCTCGTCGCTTGGCTAAGCAAAACCCTCGTCTCGCAGCAGCTCTCGAAGGACTTGGAGGCGTTCAAGCGGCAACTCGCCATCGAGGCGGACCGTGACCGGGTGCGTTTCAGCAAGCTGCATGAACGCCGAGCGGAGATCATCGAGGAAGTCTACCGGAGAGCCCATGACATTCTCGGCATGTTGCGATTGCAGAGCACCAACCCCGCGGACGCCAAGGGCACGTCGGAGCATCTTACAACCGAACTTGTCGAGATCGTGCACTACTTCGGTCGGCATGCGTTGTATTTCTCTGACGACGTGAAGAGAAAGTTTCAGGCGATCTTCGTGATCGGTCTGGCGAAACCCATGCTGGCGCTGTATGGGATCGGTGAACTGCAGGATTTTGAGCGTAGGATGAAGGAACGTAATCGAGATATCTCCGACATCCGGCTGACCCAGCCATTCGTCGACAGCCTCAAAGAGCAAATACCGGCACTCGACCAGCTGATGCGAGAACTTGAAAACGAATTTCAGACGCTTCTCGGTGTGACGAAGTAGCCGTGGCAGCTAGACGACAGGATTGCCTCCCGGCGGCGTGCGGAGGGCGACCTGAGCTTGAAGCGCCTTCCAGTCCGCCAGCAGCGACGCTTGAACCGCGCTGATTTCCTTTTGCTCGTCGCGGTGCTTTGTGAGCGTCGGTTGAGGTCGCGGATCGCCCACTGTTGGGCGCTAAGGCCGCTTGTGTAGGTATAATACAGATACACTGATGGCCTCTGGCAACAAGTTGACACGGACCCGGACCCTACTTGAAATCGCAGCGTTGAACGGCCAAATTATTTGCCACGGATTTGTCAGAAACCCTCTTTTGACCTCTCCTCGGCGAAATTCACCGCGAGTCGTTGCCAGTTCTAACCATCACACTAACAACATAAAGCTCGCTCAGCGAAGCTGATCTGTTGTCGAGGCGGAGAAGTTCGAATCCCACGCTCCTCTTAGTGGTTCTCGGGGCATGAGAAACAGAAAATGACTCCAACGTCACTTCGATGGCCGGCTCCCGTCCACTCACGCCTCGCGAGGAACGCCTCCTTCTTCGTCACATCCGCCGCATCAACGCGCGCGACCGCGCGCTCATTTCTGCGCAGATGTTTTTAGGCTTTCGGATTTCCGAGATCTTGGCGCTCACGATCGGGCACGTCGTGCACCGCGGCCACATTCGCGACCGCGTGGCGCTGCCGCCACGATTCCTGAAAGGCAAACGCGGCTCAACGCGCACCGTGCCGATTGGCCAGGAGCTGCGTCGCGCGCTCGAGCGCTACCTGTTTCAACGCGCAGCGCGCGGTCCGCTCCAGCCGCACGATCCTCTGTTCCTCAGTCCGCGTCGCGGCGAAGGCGGCCAACCTCACGCCATCCGTCGCTCGATGGCCCAAAAAATCATTAAGCGGGCGCTTTCAAACATCGCCCCCGACCCGCAGGGGCTATCGAGTCACAGTCTGCGCAAGAGTTGGGGCCTGCGTCTCTACGAGGCGAGTGGCCACGATCTCCTAATTGTCCGCGACGGACTTGGCCACCGCTCCGTTGCCGTCACGCAGATTTATTTGCCGACGAGCGCCGACCGGATGGAAGCATGCATGCGGGAGACGGACTGGACGCATCGCCATCCGCGCCGGCCGAAGTTGCCGGCGAAGCCGGGACATTTCGGGGGGAGAACGGGGGAGGGGGCTTGGGAGAAAAAGCGGCGGGCGGCGTGATTTTCGGATTACCCGTTATCGGGGTTCTGCGGAATCGCCGCGAGGGAGAAGGGTGGGGAGCCGGCCAAGATGGGTTTCAGGACGTTGGCATTGCCCGCAGGGAGATCCGCGCCGGCGAATATGGCATGCGCCGCGACCCTCGTTCCCAAAAGATCCTTGGGAAGCAGCGGCACCCGGCGCGATGCGGGCAAGGGTAATGGTCGTTGACCGACCCGGGCTTGGGCTCCGTCGCGGTCGCTCTCGAAGACTCGCAGTCGGGTCGCCAACGACTGCTTGCGTCCGACGCCGCACTCCGGCAGATGCTGCGTATGGCGGTATTAACTGCGCTGACCGCACGATGGGCACCTTACGGTTTCAGATTACCTTTTATGACCAGCCAAAATGAAGCAGATGAACTGTCCCGCCTGCGCGAGACTGTAACAAAGACAAAAGCCGACCTTGCTACGTTGGAAGCTAAGTTGAATGAGGTGGAAGATGCCCGGCTACGGGCACTACATGAGGACTTCCGGCTGCCGAATACAGAAGCCCTGATCGCCCGCCTACGTAGAGTCACGGGGGACGCGAAGGAGAGTAGCCCGGCACTTACGGCCGCCGTCAAGGCGGCGATACGCGCCGACATCGCCGCAGGGATGCCGGACGAGGAGATCATCAAGAAGTATCGAATTTCGCGTCGAGTCCTTGGTGGACTACGGTCTCGATTGCCGAAAGCTCCGTCACAGACTCCCGCCACGCACACGAGGGCAGCAAACGCTACGTGACAAGCTTCGGGTTCACTTGGTGCGAGCAGTCAACTGTTAACCGGGCTCCCATCTCCCTTCGGATCCGCACCTGCTTGGTGTGCTGAAGAAGATTGGAGGATAGTTGATCGCTCCTAGCTTGCCCGCAGCTTTACCGTTGGATGCGTTGTTCGTCTACATCCGAGGTAGACCCCAACTTTCCGGAAGCCACCATGTGCGCTCCCTTCGGAACTCCGACAGCCACTCCAACCTCTACCCTGGGGCCATGGCCCGGTCGGTGCACCTCAAAGGCTACTATCGGCCGGGGGTCCGTGACAAGTTGCAAATTCCTAACGCGAGCTCAGCTGCCACCTGATCTCCCTTATCGTCCAGGGTCGTTGCCACCTGTGCGCCCATAATGATTGACAAATCCGAGTTCCTCATGCAACCCCATCATGTCAGTGTGGCCTCATTCGGGACTTGCAGCGATGGGTTAAGTAGACAGGTGGCGGTGAGGAGCTGGGGAGTAACAGACAGGGGAAAAACGGCACGAGGGGTGTTGGCTATGTCTTGTGGTCGCTCAGTTTTCGTGAGCTTGGCGGGGGAGTTGACTGGTGGCGGTAAGGAACTGGGGAGTAACAGGCAGGGGAAAAACGGCAGTAGGAGTGTTGGCTATGTCTTGTGGTCGCTCAGTTTTCGTGAGCTTGGCAGGGGGAGTTGACAGGTGGCGGTGAGGAGCTGGGGAGTAACAGGCAGGGGAAAAAACGGCAGAAGGGGTGTTGGCTATGTCTTGTGGTCGCTCAGTTTTCGTGAGCTTGGCGGGGGAGTTGACTGGTGGCGGTAAGGAACTGG
>JAUSID010000137.1 GCA_030648295.1 Opitutaceae bacterium
ATTTTCGGCGGCATGGAATGGCGGATGATTTATTGGGAGGTTCGCTCCGCGCCGTTCGAGGCTCGCCCCGCAGCGACAGAAACGCCCCATGCTACGGACGGGACGACGCCGCAGCCACTCATCCACGGTCAAACCCGGGGCGTTTCTTGTATTCTCCCGCGGCGGCCCCGGTGTCGGTGGCGGGCCAGGAAATATTGCGAACGCGAGACTTGGAAGCGGGGGAAGAACGCGAGACGTGGAAGGCTCGGAAGAACGCGAGACTAGGAAGACGGGGAAGAACGCGAGACGGGGAAGACGGGGAAGAATGCGAGACAGGTGAGAACACGAGACTTGGAAGATACTCCACTTCGGACTCACTTTCGTTCTTCGTCTCCCGCGTCTCGCGTTCTTCCCCATCTTCCCCCGTCTTCGGATTCTCGCGTTCTTCCCGTCTTCTAAATCTTCTGCGTCTCCCCGTCTCGCGTACTTCCAAGTCTTCCCCGTCGTCCTCCCGTCTTCCCCGTCTTCCATGTCTTCCGTGTCTCGCCTTCTTCCCCGTCTCCCGCGTCTCGCGTTCTTCCTGGCGTTCTTCCTGCTTGCCGGCTGCGGCAAACGGGACGTGGCACGGATCAAGGTTGGCTTCGTCGTCAACCAGCCCGATCAACCGTGGTATCAGCTCGAGTGGAAATTCGCGGATCAGGCGGCGAAGAATCTTGGCATTGAAGTGATCAAGATTGGCGCCACGGACGGCGAGAAGGCGCTGGCCGCAATCGACACGCTCGCCGCTGCCGGGGCCGGCGGTCTCGTCATTTGCACGCCCGACGTGCGGCTGGGGCCGGCGTTGATGGCGAAAGCGCGCGCCGCCAACCTGAAACTCATCGCGGTCGACGATCAGTTTGTCGGGCCCGCGGGAATCATGAAGGACGTTCACTATCTCGGCGTGTCCGCCCGTCAGATTGGAACGATGGCGGCACAAGCGGCGCTCGACGAGATGCAGCGCCGCGGCTGGTCGAAATCGGAAACATCCGTGGCCGTGATCACGTATGATCAGCTCGACACGACGCGGGAGCGAACCGACGCCGCCATCGACGTCGTCCGCGCGACCGGATTTAGCGAAGCCCAGATTCATCGCGCCGCCTCGCGCACGGGTGACATTCCCGGCGCGTTCGAAGCGGCGAACGCGTTGTTCGTGCGCGCGGCGGCGGTGAAGCACTGGCTGGTGCTCGGGCCCGCGGACAATTTTGTGCTCGGCGCGGTGCGTGCGCTCGAGGGCCGCGGATTTGCCGCGGGCGATGCGATTGCGGTGGGGATCAACGGCACCGACTGTATCGTGGAATTCGAGAAGCCAACGCCGACCGCGTTTTTCGCGTCCGTCTTGCTCGCGCCGAAGCGTCACGGTTACGACACGGTCACCATGCTGCATCGCTGGATCACCAAGGGAGAGGAGCCTCCGCTCGACACCCGCACGGCCGGGATTCTCGTCAACCGCGAGACGTTCGCGCGGGTTTTGAGAGAGCAGGGGATTCGCTGAGGGCACACTGCGCATGCACGCGAAAGAAAAGGAGCGGCGAAACCGTGGGGGCGCGTGCTTGCGGCCCATCTCGAGCCGGATCCATGCAGAAGACCTCCCGCGAATTCACGCGAATCGCCGCGAATTCCGGCGGATGAGCAGGATTGCCAAGTTTCTCTTTGGTCCACCGATCAGTGACAGTGGCCCATCGGCTCCTGTTCATTGGCGTTTATTCGCGTGCATTCGCGGGCAACTGCATTGTTTGGGCTCGATCCATTGCGGGCGAGACGCCCGCGCTCCCAGGGCGGCGCTCGTTTTTTTCGCGCTCAGTTTCGTGCTCTCGATTGCGGCGGCCGAGCGTTGGATACCCGCGAATGATTCGGTGGCGGTGCAGCGTACCGGCGCGTGGACCTGGACCGGCCATCGCTACGCCGCCGACCAGGCACTCGTGACGAGCGAGGATGGGGCTGCGCTCGAGGTTGAATTCTCCGGGGCCGCGCTCGTGCTGTGCCTGGATACGTTGACGCCGCCGAATTATGGGCGGCCGGAACTCGGCCGGTTGGAGGTGCTGGTGAATGGCACACGCGTGCAGACCGTTTACCCGCGCGCCGAGGGAGGCGACGTCGTGATTGCACGAGCCGATGATGCAACGCGTCGCCGCATTCGGATCGTGCATCGGAAGGACGACAGCGGCTCCGGCGCGCGCATCCGCGGTTTTCGCGTCCTCGACGCGCCGACCGGCGAGCTGGCCGTGGTGGTGAGCGGCGAACACAACGGCGGATTGGTCGATGTTCGCGCGGTGCTGAGCCGGCAGGGCAGAGTGGTCCGCGACACGCTCGTGCGAAACTGGCTTACCGGCCAGTGCCGGCTGGCGGGGATTCCGCCGGCTGACGACTACACGCTCGAGCTTCGCGCCTTCGGCTGGAAGACCGCGCGCCGGCAGCACGTATCCATCGTTGCCGGACGCGAGACCCAGCTGCCGCCCGTCTACGTCGAACGCGAATGGAATCTCCGCGCCGATGCGTTCAAGTTTCCTGGCTTCGGCCGCCCGGCGGTGCGGCTCCGTGCGCAATCGTTTCGCGCGCGTTTCGAGGCGTATCGCGCGGAGATCCGTGGGGTGCGAATTGTGCGTCGAACCGGGCCGGCGGTGATCTCGCGTGGCTGCGCGTTCGAGGAGGACAGGGCGGCCGGATATTACTATCACCGCGAGGGCACGGTCACCCTGCCCGCCGACACGCCCGCCGGTTGGTACGATCTGGAAATCTCAATCACCGACGGACGTGGCGAACGAAGGATTGTTTCACCGCGCAGCGTGCACGTGGTCGAGCGCTTCGCCGCGGATCCGGTGTTGCTCGCGTTTGGCCATCTCGACACCTGGGGACAATACCAGGCGGAGTATCTCTCGCGGCTCGTCAAACTTGCGAACGTCATCGCGCCGGACGTGGTGCTGGTCTCAAACGCCGCCAATCCCGCCTATGTTGCCGGGGCGTTGTCCGGACTGGAGATGCCATTCGTGGCGAACTTCGGCAATCATCGCAGTCCCGAGCCGGGCCCGTGGTTCGGCGAGCCGCTCGGGATGGTGGATTTCGGCGCCGAGTTTTGCGTGCTGAACTTTGGACGCGCGTGGGACTCCGGCTTTGCCGACGCCGATGTGCTGCTCACGTCGCGCGGGGGAGCGCGGATCAAAATCATCAATGCGTTCGAGCCCAATGCGCCGGTGTCGTTCCTCGATCGTCACCATGTCGTTTTGATCCATGACGCGCACGGACCCGGGCCGACGGTGAACAAGATTGGCGCGACCCCGACCGTGCGAGTCGGGAAGGCGAACAGCGAGAGCTTCCGGGTGATCCGGTTTCGCGATGGGCGGCCAGTGTCGTATACGTACGGCGGCCACGCGTCAGCGCCGATTCCATTTCCCCGCGGGGGTGTGGCGCCCGTGCGGGTGCGCTACGAACCGGTGAATGACGGCAGCCACTCTCCGGTGACGGCGCGTTGGGAGAATGATCTGGAAGAGGGGATTCCGAATGCGCGGCTCGTGTTTGTGCTGCCTCGCGGGACCTATGAGACGGCCGATGGCAGAATCGAGCAGGCAGTCGAAAGCGACGATGCGCGATTGACGGTGATCTCGGTGCGATGCGACTTCGGGCCGAAATCCCGGGGGACCGTGACGATGCGACCAAAACGATAGGATGAATGGCGGCAGTTCGATTTCCAGCGCGGCGCAGCCTCAGACCCGACACAATCCCCGGTTTGTCATTCTGAGGCTTGGCGAAGAATCCAGCACGATGCTCGCAGCCGGACGCGTCACTGGATTCTTCGGCGGCCCTCAGAATGACAGTTTAGGAATTTTCGAAAACCCTGGTCGCCTTCGGCGCCGCCAAAGGCGGGTAAACTTGGGAGGTGGAACGACGACCTCACGGAATTTGCGGACGACGCGGAGGTCGTCCCTCCAAGTACGGCGTTCGCAACGTTAGGAAATCGGATTTTGGAAACCAGGTGTCGTCGTGGAAGGCCGGGCTCTGCCCCGGCCGCGGTGACGATCGATCGTCGTGATGATTCTCATCCGCCGAAATTTCTCGGCGAGAGGTGACTAATCGGGCTGGATGTTGGCAGCTCGTTATCCAGATCCTCATGAAGTCGATCCTCTTCGTTTGCGGCGCCGTTATTGTCATTATGGCGGGGCTTCCCGGTTACGCGGCCCAATCGAAGGCGGCGGCCAAAAAAAAATCCGCTGCGCCGGCGATTATCTGGCCCGAGACCGGGTGGGCCACGGCCTCACCGGCGGAGGTGGGCATGGCCGAGGTGCGGCTGCACGAGGCGCGCGATTATGCCCTGACCACCGGCGGCTCCGGCATGATCACCCGGCATGGTCGCGTTGTGCTCACCTGGGGTGACCAGGCGCAGCTTTACGATCTGAAGTCCTCGTCGAAAGCCATCGGCGTGACGCTGCTCGGCGTGGCATTGCTCGACGGCAAGGTGAAGCTCGATGATCCGGCGAAGAAACATCACCCGACATTCGGGACGCCGCCGGACGGCAACGCGGAGAAGGGCTGGATCGGGAAGATCACGCTGCGGCACCTCGCCACTCAGACGGCCGGATTCGCGAAGCCCGGCGGCTACGTGGAGCTGCTTTTCCCGCCGGGCACGAAATGGCATTACAGCGACTCGGGTCCGAACTGGCTCGCGGAGTGCATCACCCTCGCGTACGGCCGCGATCTCAACGACGTGATGTTCGAGCGCGTGTTCACGCCGCTCGGAATCGAGCCGGCCGATATCCGATGGCGGCGAAACAGCTACCGGCCGCATCAGATCAACGGGGTGGCGCGCCGCGAGTTCGGCTCCGGGTTCAGCGCGAACGTGGACGCGATGGCGCGGCTCGGTTACCTCTATCTGCGCGAGGGCAAATGGAACGGGCGCACGATTCTGCCCGCGGACTTCGTCCGGCTCGCGCGGCAGCCGCAGCCGGAGTTGAAGGGATTGGAAGAAATCGAGCCGCGGCATGGCAACGCCTCGGAGCACTACGGGCTGCTGTGGTGGAATAATGGAGACGGAACAATTCCGGGGCTGCCGCGCGACGCGTATTGGTCGTGGGGGCTCTACGACAGCTTGATCGTGGTCATCCCGAGCCTCGACATCGTGGCCGCTCGCACGGGCCGTTCGTGGGCACGGACGTCCGATGAGCACTATGATGTGCTGAAGCCCTTTCTCACGCCGATCGCCGCCGCGGTGAAGGATCCAGCGCGCGGCGTGGGGGCGCCGGCGCCGGCGAAGCCACCTTATCCGCCGAGCCCCGTGATCAAGGAAATCACCTGGGCACCGAAGTCTGCGATCATCCGCCGTGCGCGCGGCAGCGACAACTGGCCGCTGACGTGGGCCGATGACGACGCCATGTATGGGGCCTACGGTGACGGCCAGGGATTCGAGCCTTTCGTGCCGAAAAAGCTGAGCATGGGGATAACCAGGATTTCCGGCCGGCCGGCGGACTTTCAGGGGGTCAACGTACGTGGCGCGGGCGCCGAGTTCGTGGGCGATGGCCGCTCGGCCCCGAAGTCGTCCGGCATGTTGATGGTCGATGGCGTATTGTACCTCCTGGCGCGGAACGTCGACAACGCGCAGATCGGCTGGTCACGCGACCACGGTGCCACCTGGGCGTGGGCGCCGTGGAAGTTCACCACCAGCTTCGGGTGCCCGACCTTCCTGAACTTCGGGAAGAACTACGCCGGGGCGCGCGACGATTTCGTGTATGTTTATTCCAAGGACGGTGAAAGCGCCTATGACGCCAATGACGCCATGGTGCTCGCGCGGGTGCCGAAGGTGCGGCTGACCGAGCGCGACGCGTATGAATTCTACGCGGGCAGCGATGCCTCGGGCGGGCCACGATGGGTGCGCGAGATCGCGCAGCGGCGGCCGGTGTTCAGCTTTCCCGGGAACTGCTACCGCGGCGGCATCAGCTACAACGCCGCACTGAAGCGTTACCTGTGGTGCCAGATTCTGCCCCACAGCACTCATCCGCAGGGTCCGCGATTCCAGGGCGGGTTGGGAATCTACGACGCGCCGGAACCGTGGGGGCCGTGGACGACGGCGTTCTACGCGCCAGCGTGGGACGTCGGGCCCGGCGAAACGGGCGCGTTGCCGACGAAGTGGATGAGCGACGACGGACGAACGATGCACCTGGTGTTTTCGGGTGATGATCATTTCTCGGTCCGCGAGGCGAAGGTGAGAGTCTCGGAGCGATGAGGGCGCGGGGGGATGCGAGATGCGGGATGCGGGATGCGAGATGCGAGATGCACGGATGGTCAGATGGCCAGATGCTCGGATGATCGGACTTCGGCGGATCGGTCGCGTAGCAGCCGAGGTGACGAGGCTGGCGGTCATTCGGCCAAGCACACCAGCGGGCATTCGATGCGTGCATTTCAAATATCGAATACATTGCGGGCGGGACGCCCGCGCTCCCAGGACGGAACTCGCGAATGCATGGCGGGCGGGACGCCCGCGCTCCCAGGAATACAAAAATCCCATTGGCAATTTTTGTGGGCCGTCGGCAACTTTGGCCCAAAATCCGTGCTCTCCAATATGCGCCCCCGTCACCTGGTCCCTTTTGTTCTCACCCTCGGTTTGGCCGCAGCGGCCATGGCCGCCGCGGCCAAACCGCGGAACATCGTCTTCATCCTCGCCGATGATCACCGGTTCGACGCGATGGGTTTCATGGGGCATCCGTTTCTCCAGACGCCCCACATCGATTCCCTGGCGCGCAACGGCGCGCATGTGCCGAACGCGTTCGTGACGACCGCGCTGTGCTCGCCGAGTCGCGCGACGATTCTCACCGGCATGTACGCGCACCGGCACGGCGTCGTCGACAACAACAACCCGGTTCGCGCCGACCTCGTGTTTTTTCCGCAGCTGCTGCAAAAGGCCGGCTATCGCACGGGATTTTTCGGCAAGTGGCACATGGGTGGCGACAGCTCGGCGCCGCAGCGCGGTTTCGATCGCTGGGTCGGTTTTCGCGGGCAGGGGGAATACTGGCCCGATCGCCGCGGAACGCCCGCGGCGGATTCCGGCCAGGCGTCGCGCGAACCGATGCAGTTGAACCTCGACGGCAAGGAGGTTCCGCAGAAGGGCTACATCACCGACGAACTCACCGACTACGTCGTCGACTGGATGCGGCAGCAGCCGAAGGACCAGCCGTTCTTCGTGTACCTTTCGCACAAGGCGGTGCACTCGCATTTCGTGCCGGCGGATCGGCACGCCGGCCGCTACAAGGACAAGCCGCTGCCGATGCCGGCCTCGCGGCTGAAACACGAGGGCGCGCCCATGTGGGTGCAGGACCAGCGCAACTCCTGGCATGGGATCGACTTTCCGTATCACTCGAACCTCGATGTGCAGCATTACTACCAGCGGTATTGCGAAACGCTGCTGGCGGTTGATGACAGTGTGGGCCGTGTGCTCGCAGAGCTGAAGGCGCGTGGCCAATTGCAGGATACGCTCGTCGTTTACATGGGCGACAACGGGTTCGCCTTCGGTGAGCACGGGTTGATCGACAAGCGCACCGCGTATGAATGGTCGATGCGCGTGCCGCTGGTGGTGCAGTGCCCGGCGGTAATTCCGGCCGGCAGCAGGATCACGAAGGTGGTGGCGAACCTCGACATCGCGCCAACCGTCCTCGAGGTCGCCGGCGTGCCGATTCCCGGCGGGCTCGACGGCCGGAGTTTCTGGCCGCTGGCGCAGGGCCGCACCGTGCCGTGGCGCGAGGAGTTGCTCTACGAATATTTCTGGGAGCGAAATTTCCCGCAGACGCCCACGCTGCACGCGCTGCGGACCGACCGGTACAAATACGTGCACGTGCACGGACGGTGGGACAGCGACGAACTCTACGATTTGCAGGAGGATCCTGGTGAAACCCGCAACCTGATCTACAGCGCCGAGCATGCGCCGATCGTGCGCCGGCTGAATGCGCGGCTCTTCGAGGTGCTGCAGGAGACGGGAGGGATGTCGATCCCGCTCCAGCCCGATCGCGGACAACCGAGCAATCTGCGCAATGCCGACGGAGCCAAGCCGGCCGTTTTTCCAAAAGAGATGATGCGGAAAGCGCCGAAGAAGGGGTAGCCCCTGGGAGCGCGGGCGTCCCGCCCGCAATGGTAATCCGTCCCGCGAGAACAAAGCTTCGCGGTGGACAATGGCGGGCGGGGACGCCCGCGCTCCCAGGGAAAATTCCTCGCGCCCCGCGCTCGCAGATCAAAAAAGCGTGTTCTTCCAGCCGGGCTCGAGCCGGCGCATCAAATCGGCGTCGTTGCGGTTGCGCATGCCGCTGCGGACGTAGCGATCCTGCGCCACCAGGAGTTTGCCGCGATCAAGCTCGACGCCGAGACCCGCACCACGCGGTACGTCCATGTGGCCGTCTTTGATCGGCAGGTTTGGGCCGGCAATGATGTCCGCGCCGTCGGGCAGCCACGGGTAGTGCGTGTCGCTCGCATAGGTGAGCTGCGGAATCACTGCGCCCATCGTAATCATCGCAGCCATGGTGATGCCCGCATGGTTGTTGCTGTGCTGGCTCAGGTTCCAGCCGAGGGCATCGCCGATTAGGCCGAGCGACTGGCACGCCGGGATGCCGCTGAAGGAATGGTGATCGACGAGCAGAATATCGATCGGCTTGACCACCACGGCCTCGGGGATGTGATCGAAACGCGTGACGCACATGTTCGTGCTCATCTTGAGCCCGGTTTTCTGCCGCACCTCGGCCATCGCCTTTTGTCCGGCGACGGGATCCTCGTAATAATCGAGCGGCAGCTCGTGCAGCTGCGCGCCAATCCGCAGCGCGGTGGGAATCGACCAGCGCGCGTTCGGGTCGATCCGCAGCGGTTCGCGGCCGCCGAACCGCGCGTTCATCGCGCGCAACGTTTCGAACTCCACGTCGGGCGGCAGCACGCCGCCCTTGAGTTTGTGAAACCGGAAGCCCCATTTCTGCTTAAACTTCCACGCCATCTCGGCCATCGCCTCGGGCGTGCGGACCTCCCCCCACTGATCCAGCGCCTTGTCGCCGCGGCCGCGCGCGTCGACCACGGCTGGGTCCTCCAGCACGATCGGGTTGTCCGCCGCATACCGATAAAACAGATACGAGGAGAATTCGACCCGTTCGCGCACCGGGCCGCCCAGCAGTTCGCAGACCCGCCGGCCGGTCGCGCGGCCGATCAGGTCGAGGCAGGTCAGCTCGATGCCGGTGTAGACGGCGGACGGCGCCCTGGCCAGCCGGGCCTGGAATTTCCGGTAGGCGAACGGATTCTCGCCGATGAGCCAGGTTCGCGCGCTCTCGAGCGCCTTGGTGATGGATTCGCCGCCGCGCGTTTCGCCGATGCCGGTGATCCCGGCGTTGGTTTCGAACTCGAGGATGTTGCGCAGGAAATACGGACCGTGTGCGCCCGACGCCGCGAGAATCGGCGGATCCGGCAGCGCGATGGGCGTGATTCGGACGGCGGTGATCTTCAGGTTGCGCAAATCGCGCGGAGCGTTGGTCGGCGAGGGAGGTTGCGTGCGCGGCTGGCCGGCGGAGGCATCGCGCGTGACGATTCCCAATGCGCCGGCGGAAGCCGAGCGGAGCCATTGCCTGCGATTCAGTTGCATGGAACGAGCGGGGTGGGGGGGACGGGCTGAAGCGTGGCCGCGGTGGGCCGGAGCGCAACGGCGCTTTGTCGGCCGGAGGGCGGCCGCACGAAAACGGGCACAGCCCAGCCGTCGTCCACGGCCGCAGCCCTCACCGGGATTCTTCCAGGCGGGCGCGAAATCAGGGCGACTCGTCGACCTCGACCAGCGTCCGGCCGGTCGCGCGGCCGGGGGTGGAATTCCGCGCGCTTTGGCGCGGGCCGGTGCGAAGCGGCGCACGGTGGCGGCGACAGGGCGCCGCTCCCGTACGCCGATCAAGCGGGCCAGGCCGTCACGGCACCTCGTATACCTCGACCAGCGCCTCGCCCGTGGTCCGGCCGATGCCGGATATCTGGGCGGTGTAGTCGCCGGGTGCCAGCGTCATGAGCAGCGCCGCGTCCCGGCTGTTCGGCGTCAGATCAAAGGCTCCGACACTGCGCGCCACCGATTGCAGCAGCGCGTTCCAGTTGTCGTTCTCGGCGATTTTGACTCCGGCGCCCGTGTAGATTTCCAGCTTCGGATCTGCCAGTACGCCGGACACGCCGAACTCCGCGAGCTTGGCGCCGACTCCACGGATCAACAGCGTCTTGGCCGCCCCGCCTTGGACAACGAAGCCGGCCATGAGGATGTTGTCGTCGGTTCCGACCTGATTGCGCGCGGAGACGTTCATCAGCTTGCCGGTACCACCCGTATCATAGGCTTCGACCAGCACGACACCGGTGCCGGCGCCCCTGATCTGGGCCGTGTAGGCCCCGCTGCATGCCCGCTGCAGCGCGGCGTCCTTGCTGCCGGCCAATAACGGGAAGGCCCCGTTGCTCGCAAACACGGTCGTCAGGGCGGAATTCCAGTCGTTGTTCTCGTCGATTTTCACCGCGCCGGAGTTGTAGAGCTCGACGACCGGATCCGGGTGCGTGCCAGTGAGTCCGAATCCGGCCAGCGTCGGCCCCACCGCCCGGACCAGCATGGTCTTCGACCCGATGGTGGAAAAGCCCACGAACAGCGTCTGCCCTGTGGCGAGGTTCGTCCGCACGGAGAGATTCGGCAGCTGGCTGGGCTGGTCGCTCGTCACATTGACCGCGGCGGCGTTGCTGGTGATCGTGCCGCTGGGGTTCGAAACGACGACGGTGTAGTTGCCGGCGTTGGCCGCGGCGATGTTGCTCAACACGAGCGTGTCCGCCGTCCCGCCCGGGACAATGCTTCCGTCCTTCCGCCACTGATACGAAGGCGTCGGGGTTCCCGTCACGGCGACGGTGAGGGCGACGGTCGTGCCGGCATTCACGGTTGCACCGCGCGGCTGCGCGGTGATGGCGGGCGCACTCGACGTGGCAAAGGAAAGGGTGGCGGGCGAACTGGTGGCAATTCCGCCGGCGGTGACAATCGTGACCGCGTAGTCGCCGGCGTCGGCGGCGGTGAGCGAATTGATCGTCAGGTTGAAGCCCATGCCGCCAGTCGAGCCGCCGGAAATCAGGTATTTGCTGTTGGGATCGTTGTCGATTTCACGCCCGTTGACGCTCCAGTTGAAGCTGAACGGCATGTTGAACTCACGCGTGCCGCCAGCGGTGATGTCGACCGTGAACGTCGCGCTTCCGCCGATGACCGCGGTGCGGCTGGCGGGCTGGGTGACGATGACCGGCGGCGGCGTCGACGTGCCGGGGCTCTGCGCCGCCACCCAGAAGCTCAGGTCCTTCGAATACACCGCTCCGACTGCGCTGCCCGCGACGCTCGTCGTGTCGATCGCGGAGACCGTGTCGAATTCCAGCCAGGCGCGATAGACCCGGCCGCTGAGGAGACGGCCGGCGGGGATCGTGTAAGTGGTCAGGGGAGGCAGCGCCGGCGCACCGAAGATCGGCTGGGAAAACGTATCGACCTCCAATTGGACGCGGTCGTTCCCATCGTTCGTCATGCTTCCAAAGTAGAAGTTGATGAGGCCGGCGACCCCGCTTGTCGCGTAACCGGAAAACGTGTTGAAGTTCAGGGTGACGCTTTGCGCGGGGTTGACGACGAGCACGCCGCCGCTGTTCCAGGCGCCGTTGGTCACGCTGGTCAGCTGGGGAGTGGTCGAAGGATAGTTATCGGCGGCGAGATTGAGCGAAAGCGTGGGAATGGCCGCGCCTGTCATCCGGTAGGTGCCATTGGGAAAAGCGGCATCGAGGGCCGCTTTCGTGGCAAATTTCCGGTCGAGCCGGTAGTCGTCTTTCCGAGGTTCGGCTGAGAGCGCCGCCGTGCTGCCGTCGGGGAGAGTGAGCGTGGCACTAGTGGTCGTGTGCGCGCGAAATGAGAACGGCGCCAGCGGCTCGGCCGCCACGCCCGCGGCGGAGGTCTGCACGAAGTGCTGGTTCTTCGAGACGATATAGAACGACTGGGCCCGGAGAAACCCAATCGTTGCCAGCGACAGCAGGACGACCGCGACACATTTCATTTTCATAAGAACAACCAGAGTTGACCAAATTCCTCGCATGAGTGCGGGGCATCATCATTTCGCCGGCTGCAAACGCGACCTGCGAGCCCGGCGCGGCGGACGTAGTAGCCGGCGGGGGACGAGCTATTAATAGTACAGCATCCGCGCCCGCGCTGCGCCGCGCGGAATCAGGCAAACCCTTCCATGTAGCACTCGCGACAGGTCCGGTGCGGTGAGCTGGGGAGCAGCGCGCGGCCGCAGTGCGCGCATTCGCGCCGGCTGAGTCCCTGCTTGCCCCAATTCCGGCGCAGAATCGCCTGGGTCTGTTCGGTGGCCTCGCGCCGGACCTCCTCGACCCGCGCCAGGTCGGTGAACGACTTCGGGAATTTCAGCGCGAGCCACCGATAGATGGTCGTCAGCTTCAACGTTTCCTCGAGTGTCTCGAGTCCGCCGCCGCCATCGAGCCGCCGGGGAAATTTCACTGTCTTCCCCGCCGCGAGCATTTCGAGCCACTCGGCGAATGTGTTGCGAAAGATGTGTTCCTCGAGATCGATGGGCGTGCACGCGAGCGCGTAGCGCTCCTCCACCGGCAGCGTGGGCGCAAACGTGTCGACGAGTTCCGCCGCCGCGAACACGTCCTCCTGCACGTCGGGAAAGAACGTGCCGCCGGGAAACGTGAGCCGCGTGCGGAAGAATTCGAGGATCGGCACGAGCCGGTCGAGCCCGAGATGCCCGGCGATCGCGCGTACATGCATCTGCGTCGGTGCCGCCGGCAGCTGATCGAGCGGCGGTGTTTGCTGCGGCTTCGCCAGCGCGGCTTCGATCCGCCGGCCGTCGCGCGCGGAAAATGCCGCGACCCAGCCTTCGGAGCCGGGTCCGCGGCCGGCGCGACCCGCGATCTGCAGGATCTCCGAAGGTGCGAGCGGCCGGTTGATTTCGCCGTCGAACTTGTCGATCTCGTAGAAGATCACGCGGTCCAGCGGCAGGTTCAACCCGAGTCCAATCGCGTCGGTGGCGCAGACGATGTCGGATTCGCCGGCGCGAAAACGCCGCGCTTCGTTGCGCCGCACCTCGGGCGAGAGCCCGCCGTAGATGACGGAAACCCGCAGCCCGCGCGACTCGAACATCGCCTTCAGCTCGAGCACCATCGCGCGGGAAAAACCGATCACGGCGGAACGCGGCGGAACGCGGCGCCAGTCGAGCACGCCTTCATATTCGAGCGCCCCCTGCCGCTCGAGGTGATTGACCTCGACGGTGTCGCCGCAGACCTCGCCGAGCCGCCTGATCACGGGCTCGGCCGCGGCCGGGCCGGTGACGATGAGAATCTCGGCCGCGACGCCGCAATATGCCGCCACCCACGCCCAGCCGCGGTCGCGGTCGAACGCCAGCTGCATCTCGTCCAGCACGCATACCTCGAAGCGACGCGAGAAATCGGTCATCTCCACCGTGCGGGCCGAGTGCGTCTGCGATTGGATATCACGCTCCTCGCCGGTAATGAGCGAACAGGCCGTGCCGATTTCGACCACGCGGTCGCGCTGCTCGAGCGCGAGCAGCCGCAACGGGCCGAGGTACATGCCGCTCTTCGCCGCCGCGAGTTCGAGCACCGCGCGGTGGGTCTTGCCCGAGTTGGTCGGGCCGAGCCACGCCACGACCTTGCGCGGCATCGAGCGGGCGAGGGGAAAACACTGGAGGTAATCGATGAACCCGGGATTGCCGCGCGCCAGGCCTTCGAGCAGCGCCCGGTCCACCGCGTGCGTGCAAGCGATCCGGATACGATGGTACAGTTCCTTCCGATCCGAAACCAGGGGCGGCGTGGGTTCGAAGGTCCGTGTGACGTCGGCCATCGCGAGTTGCGCCCAGCCCTCGAAGGCCGGCGGGTTGGATTGCAGCCGCCGCCCGAGCTCGGTGACGGCCGGGTGCTTGCGGGCCCGCAGTTCTGCGGCCACGGCGGCCGCACCGCGTGCAGCCACATCGCGCACGAAGGGACCGAGTTTGAGCGTCACATTCGAGAGAACCGGCAGTTGCAGGTCATCGCGCACCGGAATCGCCGCCGGCAGATGGAGCAGGACTTCGTCGCTGGGATCGAGAAATCCGCCGTAGCGCACGCCCGTGCCCGCCGCGGCGATTTTCTCCGTCGCAAATCGCGCCAGGCTCGCCCGCACTCCGCCCACCCGCACACGGGGGCCAACCGGCGAATTCAAAAATTCCTCACCCAGCGGGGTGGGCTCGAGCTCGATCTCGGCGAGGAGCGACTCGCGCGCGCCCGTCACCACCTCCTCGTGCGTCCACGGGTCGCGTTCCTGGCTTGTATCCATCAGCGGCGTTGGAAAGCGCGGAGCCGCCGGGGCTCCCGAAATACCGCGCCCGGTCGTGCATTCCGCGGCATCGGCGGCGTGGTACCGAACCATGCCACGATCGCGTTGTCCACTGCTTCGCGGGTCCGGTGCGGATTCGAAATTCCATTATGACCATGCACTCCACTCCCTCATCCAACGGTCCCGGCGCCGTGTCCAGCCTCCCGTTCGGGCGCTGTTTGTGCGCCCTCCTCCTTTTTTCGTTCGTGCCCCGGTCGGTCGCCGTCAGCGAACCAAGCCTCGTGACCGGCGAAAAGAAATCGTACGCCTACTCGTGGCAGCAGGAAGTACAGATGGGCGCCGAGGCGGACAAGGAACTCGTCCAGGAGATGGGCCTCTACGAAAATCCCGCGCTCCAGTCGTACGTGCAGGCGGTGGGTGAGCGGATGGTGGCGCACAGCAGTTTCGCCAATCCCTCGTCGCCGCCGAATCAGTATCCGTCGCAGTACCCGTCGACCAGCTATCCCCAGTCGTATCCGCCCTCGGGATCGAGCTATCCCTCCACGCGGCCGCAATTCCCGCAGCCCGGCAGCTCGAGCACGACCTATCCGCAGCAGCAACCGCAACCGCCGCCATCCACCGGCCCGAACTGGCCGCGGTAAGTGGCGGAGATTGCCTGCCCCTGGGAGCGCGGGCGTCCCGCCCGCAAACTGCAGCTGCGAGACAATTTCTTCTTCCTCGTTCTCTTAATCCCTGGTCGCCTACGGCGCCGCCAAAGGCGGGTAAACTTTCTCGTTCTCTTAATCTCCGCCGTCGGATCCGATGCCGACTCGACGAGAAAGATTAAGATAAAGAGGAAAGAGAAAGAACCGGTGTGGTTGCGGCGCTCCGCCCGCGATGAGTTTGTTTGCCTGCCGAGAGCCCTCGCTCCGCAGCATTGCCATGGCGCATGGTTCACCCCGTCATGATCGCCCATGGCCGGTTCAACTTCGCCGCTGCGACTCGGGCTCGATGTCCTGTTCGCCGAAAAATCCGCTCTTGTGCGCGGCCGGCGGGTGGGGCTGATCACGAATCCGACTGGCGTCGATCGCGAACTCATCCCGACGATCGAGCGACTGCGAAGCGCGCCGGGCATCAAGCTCGCGGCGCTTTACGGACCCGAGCACGGCGTGCGGGGCAACGCGCAGGCAGGTGAGTATGTGCCGTTTTATTACGACGAACACCTCCAGTTGCCGGTGTTCAGCCTCTACGGCCAGTCGCAGAAGCCGCCTCCCGGTTTTCTCACCCAGATCGATGCGACGATGCGCTCCTACGACACGCAGCCGGTGGGGAAAACCGCCGAGCGGTCGATGGTCGACGCGGTCGATGTATTGGTGTTCGACGTCCAGGACGTGGGCACGCGCGTCTACACCTACGTGGCGACGATGGCCTATGCGATGCAGGCGGCCGCCGAGGCGCGCATCCCCTTCGTCGTCCTCGATCGGCCGAATCCGATCAACGGAGTCACGATGGAAGGGCCGGTCCTCGAATACCCCGCGCTCAGCTCGTTCGTCGGACTCTATCCGGTCCCGCTGCGCCACGGGATGACGGCGGGCGAACTGGCGCGCTTCTTCAACGCGAAGTTTCTCGCGCCAAAGGTGGAGCTGACGGTGGTCCCGATGACAGGGTGGCGGCGAAGCGACTGGTTCGACGACACGCGGCTGCCCTGGGTCGTGCCTTCACCGAACCTGCCGACGGTCGAGGCCGCGACGGTGTATCCCGGCCAGGTGCTGCTCGAAGGGACGAATATCTCGGAGGGCCGCGGCACGACGAAACCGTTCGAATTTTTTGGCGCGCCGTGGCTCGACGGCTACGTCCTGGCGCGCGAACTCAACGCGCGCGGCTGGCCGGGAGTGCGCTTTCGTGAGGCGTGGTTCACGCCGACATTTTCCAAATTCCACGGCGAGCGCTGTGGTGGCTGCCAGCTCCACGTGGTCGACCGTGAAGCATTTCGACCCGTCACTACGACCCTTGGAGTGCTCGAAGTCGTGCGGGCGATGTCGGGCGGACAATTCGAGTTTCACCCCGATTATTTCGATCACGTCATCGGCACTGTGAGCGTCCGTCGCGCGCTCGACGCCGGCGAACCGGCGGCGCCGATTGTCGCCGGATTCGAACGCGGACTCGCGGAGTTCTCGGCGCAGCGCGAGGAGTTCCTGCTGTATCCGGTTTCCGGTTAGGGGTTCAAATTCGATTTAACCGCGAATGGACGCCAATGGACGCGAATGAACGCGAATGAACCAAGCCCGCCGTGAAGTGAGCGCTGGATGTTTGTCATCTATTAGATGACAAACGGTGGGAGCGATTTCCAGCCGTGGCACGTCCGGCGGGGAGGAAAAAAAAGGGCGCGCACGATTCCGTGCGCGCCGAAGTTGCCGCGGAGGATCGCTCAGAGATCGAACGTCGCCGTCAGGATGAACTGGCGCGGATCGACGATGCGATAGCCGTTGGGCGTGCCATCCGGAAATGCGCTGATCGGCTGAAGCCGGCCGCTTTCCTGGATGTTGCGCACGTTGAGCTGGAGGGTCGCGTTGGCCTTGTTCGCGAAGAGTTTCGTCCGATACGCGACAAACAGATCACCATAGGTGCGGGCCTTGTCGTAGATCGGCCGGCTGGGATCGAGGTCCAAGATGATGTCGGGCAGCTGCTGGATGCCATAATACCCGATCGCGCCCTTGTCCTCCCAGCGGATCGCACCGCCAACCGTGAAACGCTTGAGCAGCGGATGGTCGCTGATTCCGGCCAGCCGGTAACTCGTGCTCATGTTCGCGCGATATTTCCGGATCTGCGGACGGCTCTTGCCCTCGGTCGCGTTCGCGATCCGGAGTTGCGAGATCACGTTCGACTGGAGGTATTGCGAAGCCGACGTGGTGTTGGCGTAACGCTCGGTGAACCACGGCCGGCCGATTTCCGGATCGATGATGCTCTCCCACACCGGTCGCCGCTCGTCGATCCAACGGTTCAGGTTCGGTGAGAGATTGGAATCAATCGATTCCGTCTGCGTGACGTTGAACTTCGTGGTCCAGTGCTGGGTCGGGTTGAAGTTAAGCTCGAATTCAATGCCCTTCGCCGTGACGTCGCCGGTCTCGGCCACGAGGCTGTTCTGCTCGTTGCGATCCTCGGCGCGCGTAAAGTACGAGGCATCGAGCTTTGCGATTTCCGAGACGCGGCGGTTGATCTCGTCCGGGCTCAGCGTCTGGCCCTGGGCCGCCGCCGCGTTCGTCACCCAGTCACGCGCGCGGACCGTGAGTCCCACGTTGGAATACGGCGCGTCGAAATCCAGCGAACGGACGCGCTGCGCCAGCGTGCGGGTGCTGCCATTGCGCGAATTGAACTGGGTGGTTTCGTATTTGTTCACCCGCATCACGAGTTTGCCCTGCATCAGGTTGACCGAAAAGCCATAATCCTTGCCCTCGCCGGTGGGATTTGGCAGCGGATTCAGGAACAGGCCGAAGGCCAGGCCCGCGGGCTGGAAGCTGTCGGACTGGTTGTAGTGGAGATGAAACCACGTCAGCGGCTTCACCACCACGCCGGCGGTTTTGGTCGGGCCCTGGTTCTTGACCCAGCCATCGTCGTCCAGGACGTCGAGCGAGCTGGGGTCGAGGAACACGCCGTCCGGTCCCGAAAGATACATCGGATCCGCCGCCCCGTGATTGAAGGTATGGTCCTTGCGCCAGCCGAACGTTGTGACCACCCGGTCCTTCAGGAAATGACTTTGGAGAACGGCGCCGTTGGTCTTCAGCAGGCTGCGCGACCAGCCCGAGACCGAGTCGAACCAGTAGCCGGAACCGAGCTTCGCCTGCTCGGTGACGAACTGCTGGGTGACGCCGTTGCCCCAGCGGTATGGATACGTTGCACCCGGGGTGAAGTCGCGCGGGGCGTAGTCGACATTCTGCCCGTTGGCATCGCCGACGTAATAGCGATAATAGACGCGCGCCACGTTGATCGGCGTGAAATTGGTTCCGCGCTGCGCCGTCGCCGGCCGCGGCAGCCAGGCGTGCTCGGACAGGATCTGGTCGCGGTATTGCGTCGTGCGCGAGGTCGAGTCCTTGTATTCGCCATAGGCGGACACCTGCTGCATGCCCAGCCAGCGCAGGAAGTTCTTTTCGTGCCGGAGGTCGAGCCGGTAGGCGAGCTGGAGGCGCGCCGTTTCGCGTCGGTTCGGGTTGTCGCGGTGCGCCTTGACGTTGTAGATGCCGATGAACGGATGGAGGAAATAGGGGTTCGGGCTCCCATCGATCATCCGCTCGTTCACGTCGACGTGCAGGAACCCGGTCGCACCCGAGCTGCCCGGCGTGCCGAGCAGGCTGCGGAAACGCCGCTTCGAGTTCTCGCGGTAGTAACCCGCCTGAAGCGCGAGCAGGTTGCGCGGCGTGTCGAGGAAGATCTGCTCCAGCTGAAGGTGCGTGGTCAGCGTGTGATCGTCGTTCGAGTTCATCGCCGCCAGGTTGAACGACGAATAGTCGTACAGCTCCTTGCTGTTGACGGACGGGTCGCTGGAGAACAACGGCTGCGTGGCGCGAATCGGCTCCGGCACGGTGTTCACCAGCACGATGTTCTGATTGCCGGTATCGGGCGTGGTCGCGCTCGTGGTCCGGCTGGGCGACCAGAACCCGATGTCGCCGCTCGGATCGATGAACAGGGTCGAGAGCGTGCGGAAATTGGCGTTCGAGAAAAACGCCGGCAGCGACGTCGCGGTGAAGGTGCCCGGCACCCGCACGCCGTTAATCTTTGCGCTGGTGGTGACCGGATCCCAGGTCGGCGATCCCGCCTTGCGCCAGCCGGAGACCGCATCGCGCGGCATGGTCACGTTCGTGCGCGTGCCCTCCATGTGGTAGTACGAATGCGACGCGGTCAGCGACGTATACTTGAACGGCTGATACCGAACCATCCCGTTGAGCCGCGTCGTGTCCGTGCCCGACGGCTTGCGGACGAAACCGTCGTGCTGGTACACCGCGCTGCCGCGCAGGGCGAGGACGCCCTTCTTCAGCACGCGGTTGAGATCGAGGCTGGTGCGATAACCGTCGTAGCTGTCGACGCGGGCGGAGAGCTGCGAACGATCGCGCGTCACGTTGGCGGACGCCGGTTGCATGTTCACGGTGCCGCCGGCGTTGCCCAGCCCGAACACGGTCGAGTTGGGGCCGCGGCTGATTTCCAGCGCGTCGATGTTGATCGGATCGATCGGCACGCGGCCGCTGGTCTCGAAATTGCCGAAGGAAATGTTCGCCGGGCCCACGCCGCGGACGCGGTTCGAGCCGTTGGGGTTCAGCGACGTGTTGTCGACCGGGCTGCCATTGCGATCGACCGAGAAGTCCGTGAAGGTGGCCGTGCCCTCGGTGCCGGCCTCGTACATGAACACATCGTTGATATCGAGCATCGCGAAGTCGGACATCTGCTCCTTCGTCACGACCGTGATCGACGACGCGAGATCCTCGACCTTCGAGTTTAGTCGCGTGCCCGACATCGTGCTCGAAGCGTAATAACCCCGACTCGTGTCGGTCACCTCGAAGGGTGAGATGACGATCGGTTCGTCGTTCGAGGCGGAGGGAATTTCCGCGGGCTTCGGCGCACGCTGGGCGGCATCCATCGCCACCAGTTCATCGGGGTCCAGCCGGCCATTCTTGTTCGTGTCGTATTTCGCGAGCGTCACCGCGTCGGGCGCGGTCGATTGGGCATGCAAGCAAGGTGCCAGGAGCGGGATGATGCAGGCCAGTGCAGCCAGGGAATGTAGTCTCAGGTTGTTCGAGTTCATAGTGGCAGAGGGGACGGGTGAGCTTGCGCTAGGTACGCAACGTAGGGCCGTGAACATGGGCCCCGACCGCGGAAACTTCTAACCAAAACGATGCGGGGGGAAGGAAATTGTTCAACCGACCACGAGTGTCGGCGCGATCGTTCGCGGACGCGCGGGTACCCCCGGGAGCCGATCACGCGGTGCCGCTGCGCGCGGACGCAGCCGCATGTGGCGTGCCCGCGGCGAGATTAACCACGGGCGCCAGCGGTTCGGGCCATAGGGCGCGAGTGATCACCGCGACGGACAATGTCACCACCGTCCCGATGAGGGTGAACCACGGCCAAAAGATCTCCCCGCCAAAAACGCTCATCCACCAGTCCTTCATCGCCGGCAGATTCGGCGGCCAGTAAATCAGGTTCATGACCACGACCGACGCCGTCATGCCGACCATGGCCGCGCGGGGACCGACGCGGCGCCAGAAGAGCGCGAGGATCAGTCCGCCGAGCAGCGCGCCGCTGGTGAGTCCGCGCAGCGAGAACGCCGCGTTGAGCACAAACTCCACCTCGCGCGTCAGCCACGCCACGAATACCAGTGCCAGCGCCCAGAACACCGTCGAGACCTTGCTGAACTGGAGAAAGTAGCCCTCGCTCCGCCCCTTCACCATCTGCTTGACGAAGTCCATGGTGGACACCGAGGCGAGCGCGGTGATCGCCGAGCTGATGGACGACATGGCCGCCGAGAGGATCGCCACAATCAGGAATCCCTTCAGGACATGCGGCACTTCGGTCAGCATGAAGACCGGGAAAATAAAATCGTTCGAGCCGATGCCGGGCCGCCGCTCCGGCAGCGGAATCTGGAAGGGATGCCCCTGGTAGAAGACCCAGAGCAGGACGCCGACGAGCAGGAAAATGAGGAAGAGCGGGAAAATCAGGACGGCGCTGAGGGCGAGTGCCTTCCGGCCATCCGCGACGGTGCGACACACGAGGACGCGCTGGACGATCAACTGTTCCGCGCCGTGGGTGGAGAGCACGAGCACGGTGCCGCCGAGCACCCCCATCCAGATGTTGAACGGAGCCGAGAAGGTGAAACTCGCGTTGAACCACGCAAGCTTCCCGGCGGCGCCGGCCTGCGCCATCGCCGCGGACCAGCCGCCGGAGACCAGCGTCGGGATGTAGAACAGCGCGAACAGGCCGCCGGCGAGAAACAGTCCGAACTGCACGAAGTCGGTCCAGATTACCGCCTTCACGCCGCCGATGTAGGTATAAAGCAATGACAGCCCGACGAAGAGCAGGATCGCGCCGAGAATCGGATCCACGATCCCCCCCAGGCTGCAAATCTGCTCGCCCAGCATGAGGCGGATGGGAATGCAGGCGACATACACGCGGACGCCCGCCGCCATGGTTTCGAGGAAAAGGAAGAAGGCGCCCGCGAGCCGGCGCGGACCGCGGCCGAGGTGTTGCTCGAGCAGCTGGTACGGCGAATAGATTTCGCCGCTCAGGTAGTGCGGCACCATCACCACCGCGAGGATGATCCGGGCGATGACGTAGCCCACGATCATCTGGATGAACATGATGTTCCCGCCGTACGCGATCGCCGGCACGCCGATGATCGTCAGCGCGCTGGTTTCGGCCGCGACGATCGAAACACCGATGCCCCACCACGGGATGTTCCGGCTGCCGAGGAAATAGTCGCGCGTGTTCTTCTGATCTTTGCCGAACCAGACGCCGAGCCCGACGATGCCGGCAAGATAGGCGAGGATGATGATCCAGTCGGCCAGATTGAAGTAACCGTGCATGGGGTCGGCGCCCATGGAGCGGAAGCGCGTTTTCGTTGGCGAGGAGATTCCGGCGTTTTCGACCGCCCGCCAATTCGGGGATCACGGGCGCGTGTCCGGTTCTGCGCTTTCTCACCGCGTCCCTCGAAGCGGGAGAAAGAGAAAGATTACGAGAAAGAGAACGATGAGGTCGGATCGAATCCCACGATCCGAACTAATAATCGGGCGACGACATTCGGGATGCATGCCGTCGTTGCGACGCGAGGTCGCAACCTACAACCGGGTTTCGTTACTACGGTTTTCTTCTTCCGTTCTGAAGGCCGCCCGGGAGACTTTGAGGGCTATCATGTCATCTGCAAACGAGTCGTCCTCCGCGATGGAGTTCCAATCCGTCAGTGCCTCACTCGCCGACGTCATTGGCTTGGAACCAGTGATGGCGGCGTGCCGTGCGCGCGCCGTGTTGACCGGCGAGGATGTCGGCAAACTTGCCGCGGCGGCCCGCACGCCGGTCGAATTTCTGCCCGCGGGTTTTATGCGGCGGCAGCATGAGCTGCTGACCAAAGTCGGTGAACAAGTCGTCACCCCGCAGCCAGGCCAGCCGCGCCGCGGCGCTTCGACCCGGATGTTCGACTCGGCCAGCAATCTCGGCCTGGCGCCGTTGAGCGCGGCCGGACTTTTCCGAATCGGTGAGGATGGACGGCTGTATCTGATTTCCAAGAGCGAGCATTACCACACTCCGCTGGGGCACGGTTTTCCCGGTTACGCCTTGCTCGACCAGGCGCGGCAGCTGGGGATTCCGAATGCCACGCACAACAACACCCGCGGCCAGATCACGCGGCAGCTGGAGGAAGAACTAGTCGCGGCGGCGAACGGCGCCGCGGGCGCAGATGCCGGCGGGCTGGCGTCGATCAGCGCGAGCTCCGACCCGTATGTCTGCAACCGCGTGCTGAACCTCGAAACCGGCAGCCTGGCGGTCGAAGCGGCGCTCAAGATGATTCTGGCGCGCTTCCATCGAATGGACGCCGGCGGGCCCGAGCCGAAATACCACGGGCGAGTCCCGGTCATTCTCGTGATGGGAAATGAACAGGGCGGCCGGCCGGCGAATTATCACGGGACGACGATTCTCGCGCAGACTTTGCGTGGCATGTGGCCGGAACTTTGCAGTGGAATCGAAAAATCCGGGCTCTTCCGGGTGCAGTCGATCCGGCCGAACTCTCGCGAAGACCTCGAAGCCGCTTTTACGAAATGGGAGCGCGACGGCCACAAGGTCGCCGGGTTCTTCCACGAGATCGTGATGATGAACTATGGCGGTCTCCTCCTGTCGCCCGAATTCCTCCAGCGCGCCTATCAGCTCTGCCGCCAGCACGATGTGCCCACCGTGGTGGATGAAATCCAATCCTGCCTCTGGCACCACGACCTGTTCATGTTCCGCGAGTGGGGGCTGACGCCGTCGTTCATCGCAATCGGGAAAGGCTTCGCTGGGGGCGAGTATCCCGCATCGCGGCTGATCTTCAGCGCCGCGATGGATTGCATGCCGCAATTCGGAGCCTTGGTGACGAACGGGCAGGAGGAACTCGCGTCGCTCGCGTATCTGGTGACCATGCGGTGGGCGCGCGCGAACGCGCGCGTGACGCGCGCAATCGGCGATTATTACGAGCGGCGGATGCGCGAGTTTGCCGCCGCTCACTCGGATCAGATCACTGCCGTCGAGGGCAAGCGCCACCTTACGACGCTCTTCTTCAAATCCCTCGAGTACGCCAAATCCTTCACGCGCGACCTGAATCGTCGCGGTTTCGATATCAGCGCGCAGACCTACAAGGCGGACTGCCCGCCCGCGGTGCTGACGAAGATCCCGCTGATCACCACGCGCGTCGTGGTGGATTTCATGATCGAACGAATGGATGCTGCGATCAGAGGGCGGTGAGCCCCTGGGAGCGCGGGCCTCCGGCCCGCAATGGCGTAGAAGATCGACCCGCTCTTGAAATCAGGTTTGCGGGCGAGACGCCCGCGCTCCCAGGTCAGAACTCCCTCCCAGGTCACATCTTGTATTGCGGAATCTTCATGAGTTCGCCGCCCTTCAGGGCCGACTGATGGGCCACGACGCCGCACACGGTCATGTTCAACGCCATGGCGATGTTGATCCACGGATCGCGATCCTGAAGGACGGCGGTCACGAACTCGTTGGTGAGATAGCCATGGGCGCCGCCGTGGCCGCCGCGCGCCACGTTGGGAGGCAGCGGCGGACGCTGCGTCGGCGGCAGCTTCTTCATCTCTCCGACGTACCCGTCGTAAAACGATCCCTTCTGCCCGCGCAGCCGGCCTTTTTCGGCTCCGAGACCCTGCGTGTCCTTGCTCACCATGATCCGCGCCATGCCGCCCTCGCTGGTGCGATACAGCGCGACTTCGGTGCCGAACGGATTCCGGTAGCGGTTGTTCTTGGCCTGAAGGTGCGGAACGTTCGAGAGCATGCCGAGGCACGACACCTCGGTGAAAGGCCGGCCGGTGACACCGATGTGATAGGCGCTCGCGTGGGTGACATACCACTGCGGGGGCGACCCCGTGCGCCACTCCTTGTACGCCTCCATCGGGGTGGGGGCGTAGTGAAAGTATTCGCCTTCCGTATACACGATCTCGCCGAAGCCGCCGGCCTGGTAGATCTGGTGCATCGCGTAGAGGTCCTCGTGAAAACACGAGGTCTCGAACATCATGTATTTCCGGCCGCTGGACTTCACCGCCTGGAAGAGTTTTTCCGCATCTTCGACCGATCCCCAGACCGCGGGCACGGCGGTCGCCACGTGCTTGCCATGCTTCAACACCTCGAGCGCATGCCGCGCATGGCTTGCCGCGTCGGTGGCGATGAACACCGCCTCGATCCGGTCGTCCTTCACCAGTTCCTCGAGCGACGGGTACGTCTTGCTGCAGCGGCACGCCTTCGCGAGCGCGGCACAGCGGTCGGGGAAAAGATCGCTAACCGCCACCACCTCCACGTTCGGATGATCCTGGAATCCGAATGCCGCGCCAAACTTGCAAACGCCGTAGCCGACGATGCCGACGCGGATCTTGCGATCGGAGACGGGCACCCAGCCCTTCGAGGCATCGGCGCCGGTCGCGGCCGGTTCGAAACCCGGGATGGGCGTCCCCTTCACCGCCGCGGCTCTGGCGGCAGGCGACGCGGCGAGCGCCGCGGCGCCGACCAGTGCCGAGTCGCGCAGGAACTGACGGCGCGACATGCCTGTTTCGCCTTTGGATGGATGAGTATTCATGTTGGTGGTGATCTGTCTTGTCGTTTGGAGGAAAGTTGCCGGCCGAAATAACTGGATTTCTTGAAGCGCGAAACTCGTTGCGAACAGGTCAAGGCTTTCAAACCAAGGGCGACCACGGATAACACGGATTAACCCGGATAAAATCAGTTCTCATCCGTGTTCATCCGTGAAATCCGTGGTTGAATTGGTCTGACGCAGAGCCTCTCTAGAACGTGCCCTTGATCCCGAAGGTCCACAAGGCTCCGTAGCGCTCGCGTTGCTGGAAGCGCGCGTGGTCCGGAGTGAGCGGCCCGTAGTTTTCGAAGTCCACGCCGACATCGGTCACGTTGCGGAACTTGGCGAAGACCCGCAGCGTGCGCCAGAGGCGGTGCTCGGCGGTGAGGTCGATGGACGTGCGGGCCGCGGCATAGCGGGAGGTGTCCGGCTGGATGCCGCGGCCAGTGAGATTGCTGACCCGCTGCCGTCCGCGATGGTTGGCATCGATCCGCACACTGTACCTGGCACGGGTCAGGCTGATGCCGGCGTTGGCCAGGCCTGGACTGTATTGAAAGTTGCCGCGGGCGCCGCCGCTCGCGTGTTGCGCCGTGCCGTTGGCAAAGACCTGCACGCCTCGGGCCCACGACGGCAGAAACGTGAGTGCCTGCTTGTAGTTGAAGCTGAGGCCATCCATTCGGATCGTGTCGGTGATGTTGTACTGCGTGGAGACGTCGTAGTCGCCGTAGGTATTTGGATCCAGCGAGTAGAGCGCGAGGAAATCGTTGGTCACGGGCTGAACGGTGGTGCCAAAGAAATTTTCGAAGTTGCGACGGTAGGCGGTGACGGACACGAGGCCGACGCGCGCGAAGTAGTACTCGAGCGCCACCTGCACCGTCCGCGCCGACCACGGCTTGATGCCGGCATTGTTGACGACGATGCGATTGTTCGAGGCCGGATCGGCCTCGGTGTCGGGCAGCGTGATCCCGCCGGAATACTGGTTGAAATTCGGCCGGCCAATCGAGGTGTACCCGGCGGCGCGGGCAATGAAGTTTTCCCGGATGCTGAACGAAGCGTTGAGGCTGGGAAACCAGCGCAGATATTCCTTGGTGACATGGGCGTCGCGGGCGATGTAGGTGAGCCGGGAAACGGCCAGGGCATCGGAAGTGGGGTGAATCAGCAGCGGGCGGCCATTGGCGCCGAGGACGAAGGAGCCGTCCGCGCGCCTTTGGAAATTGCCGGTCGGGTCGGTGAGCGGCCCCTCGGCGTCGATGTTGGTCTGTTCGGCGCGGAGGCCGCCGACGAGCTTGAGCCGGCGATCGAAGAACTGCGTGTCGCCGCGGAGGTAGAGTGCCGAAATGGTTTCCTCGGCGCGTTTGTTCGGTGCGACGGAATTGCGGTAGGTCGTATTGTCGTCGGAGCGGAACTCGGCGGGGCTGGTCTGGTAATGCGACCAGAGCTTGGTGCTGCTCACGACTGGAATGGCGGGAAAACCGAACACGCCCGGACGGGTGGCGATCTCTTCGAAGAAGAACGGCGCGACGAGGTCGTCGCTTCCGGCGGGCCCGGTGCTCGGGCGGCCGTCGCGTCCGACAAAGTTGAAGAGGACATTGGTGGGGAAGGAGGAACGCGTGTCGTCGCGGATATGGTTTTGCAGATCGAACCCGGCTTTGAGCGAAAACGGCAGGCGTCCGCCGAAATCGCGCCGGAGGTTGCCGTACACGCTGCGCTTGGTGTCGCTGTTCTGCGGAATGGTGTACTGGGCGGTGTTGAGGACGTAGGTGCCTACGTCGAACGGGTCGATCGCGGTGCCGGTGGCTGCGTCCGTGGCGGAAATCCGGCCGGGCCGGTACGCCGTGACATCGTCGAACGCCAGGGTGACGCCGGTACGCCGCGACGAGGTGGTGGAGAAGAAGCCGCGATCGCCGCTTTGCGTGCTGTCGCGCGAGTGCGAGAGCCCGGCGCCGGCCTCGGCCTTCCACACCGGCCCGTCGTGGCGATACACGAGCGTCGGCATGTAGGTGGTGGTGTTGCGATCGCGCACCTCGGTGTTGACGGTGAGCGTGCCTCTGCCAGGCGCGCTGCGGGTGAAGTTTGGCGCGAAACCGCCCGGAGCCACCTGATCGATCGCGAAGAGGAGCCCGCGAATGTCGTAGTTGGTGTTGTAGGTGGAGCGGGTGAACGAGAGCGATACGCGATCATTCCGCGCCAGCCGGTAATCGAGCGTGAACGACACCGAGGTGCGCTTGCGCATCAGGAACCCGTCACGGAAGGTGAAGTTCGAGAGATAGGGCCGGTCCGGGGTCGTGTCGGGGAAGGTGCCGCCGTTGGTGACCGCATTCGCGCCGCGCCACGTGTTCACGAACGAGTCACGTGCGCTGTATTGCTTGAAGGCCGTGCCGGAGACGCTGAAACCGAAGCGGGGACTCACGGGGACGACGGCGGAAAACTCGAACCCGGGCTGAACCTTGCGGGTGGGATTGTCGCGCGGACCCACGCTGCGATGGAAGTCGCGCCGGTCGTCGCGCATGCTGATGTAAGCGTTGGCGGTGTACAGCGGCTTCGTGCGCTCGAACGCGGTGCGCGGGACGAAGTTGATCGAGCCGGCGAGGGCGGCACCGGGCGACTCGGGCGTGGGCGAGTTGATGACCTCGACGCGCGAGAGATTGTTGAGCGACACGTACTCGAGCGAGACGCCGCGGTTCGTGCCGCCCTGGTTGCCGTTGGTCATGCCGAAGCCGCCGAAAGTGACCGGGGTATAGTTGAAATCGGCTCCACCGAGCGAGACCTGCCGCGCATCGCCGGCGAGGTAGTCCATCGAAACGCCGGGCAGATATTTCAGAAACTCGCCGACGTCGCCTTCGGAGGCGGCGCCGAATTCGTCGGCGGCGACCACCGTCTTCAGGTTGGGGGAAAACCGCTGCTCGTTGATGGCGATGGCGGCACCCTCCATCTGCTGCGACTCGGTGACGACGTACTTATCGAGCGTGATCGGGCCCTCCTCCTTCGATTCGGGCCGCAATGAAAGGCTGATATCGTGCTGCACCGTTGTCCCCGCCGCAACCGACACGGTGGTGGAGCTGACTTCGAGGCCGGTGAAGAAGGTGCGGATCCGGATCGTGCCGGACGGTACGCCGACGAAGCGATAGCGTCCGCCGTCATCGGTGAATGTTTCGAGGCCGGTCCCTTCGACTGAAAGCCGCGCATTCTCCAGGTTTGCGCCGGTGATCGGATTGAAGACGCGGCCTTCGATTGTGCCGGCGGCCCCGTCCGCGGCACCGGCTTGCTGGGTCGGCAGGAAGAGGGCGATCCCGAGCGCGCAAAGCGTGGTCAGGGTTTGGCAAGGGCGGCGAAGGTTCATGGGAGGGCCTCAGGCACCTCAGCGCGGACGGTGATGACGGCGATCGAATCGTAGTTCGCAATTCGCTCGCCGATCACATCGGCGGCGTCGACGGTGCGACGGTGGGTTTATTGTCTCGGCTTGGCGGACGTCCATGCCATTTTTGTGCCCGAGAAATGTCAACAAGCGCCGATTATTTGCTCCATGATTTTTTTGTCAGCGACCAAACTCCGCCGGCGTCGGTGGTTCCCTTGCGGGTTTCGCCGCGGCTGACGGAGTGAACGCGCCTTGCTCGTGGTTTATCGACTTGCACGACAGCAGGTCCGAAGTGTGGTGGCGCTGTCGCCCGCGCCATTCTGAACGCGGCCTCATTCCATGCGCCTCAATCTCAGCTCACTCGATCTCGCCGTCTTCCTGGCGTACTTCCTCGCGGTTGGGATCCTCGCGTATCTCGCGTCCCGCTCGCGCGGAGCAACGCGGCGGGATTATTTCCTCGGGGGCGACAAGCTGCCCTGGTGGATGATCGGCGGCAGCATCGTCGCCGCCAACATCAGCAGCCATCACTTCATCGGCGTGATGGGAGTGGCTTATCACCGCGGCTTTGTCGCGGTGACCGGTGAGTGGGGCGCGATCTGGATCGGGTTCAACGCGCTGCTTTGGATCTTCCTGCCATTTTACCTGCGGAACGGGTTCTTCACGATGCCGGAGTTCCTCCAGCGCCGCTATGGCAGCTCGGCGCGCGGCATGTTCGCCGGGCTGATCCTGCTCATCTACGTGTTCGTGGAAATCGCGGCCGTGCTGTATTTCGGCGCGCTGGCGCTCAACGCGTTGATTGGCGTGTCGGTGCACGTCTGCGTCCTGATCATCGCGGTGGTGACGGCGATCTACACGATCGCCGGCGGATTGCGCGCGGTGGTGTGGACCGAGATGCTGCAACTCGTGGTGCTCGTCGGCGGAGGAATTGTCCTGACCGCGGCCACCCTGCGCGCGAGCGGCGGCTGGTCCGCGTTCTTCGCCACGTCGAAGGACTGGGATATCCTCCTGCCGGCGGACGACCGGGACTTCCCCTGGACCATGCTCCTCGGCGGATCGATCTGCATCAGCGTTTTCTACTGCGCGGCCAATCAGTTCATCGTCCAGCGGGTGCTCGCGGCAAAATCCGAATGGGATGCCCGGATGGGCGTGGTGTTCACCCAGTATCTCAAGTTCCTGCTGCCGCTCATCATCGTCGTTCCCGGGCTGCTTGGTCCGCGGCTTTTCCCGGGCTTGGAAAAACCCGATCTCATCTTCCCGACGCTCGTGGCGAATCTGCTGCCCAGCGGGCTGGTGGGACTGGTCCTCGCGGGTCTCGTCGCGGCGGTGATGTCACACGTGTCCGGCGCGCTCAACTCGTCCACGACGATTCTCACCGTCGACGTCTACCAGGTGTTCCGGCCCAAGGCGACGGAGCGGGACGCGGTCCGTTTCGGCCGCTGGTCCTGCGCGGTCCTCGCGTTGATTGGCATGGCAACGGCGGAATTGCTGACGCAGCATTCCAAGAAGCCGGTGTTTCTGTATCTGCTGAACGCATACGGCTTCGTCACGCCCGGCATGGCCACGATGTTTCTGGTCGGCATCTTCTGGAGGGGTGCAACCCAGGCCGGAGCGCTGACGGCGGGGATTCTGACGATTGTCCTCTCGGGTGCGTTTACCGTGTTCTATCCGACGATGCCGTTCTACAACCGGACGGGCATTGTTTTCTGGACGTGCGTCGTCGCCTGCGTGGTGGTGAGCCGGTTCACGAAGCGGCAGTCGGACGCGGCGCTGGCGGGCCTGATTTGGAATCGTGCCAGCATGCGGCTGCCGGCAGGCGGCCCGACCTTGCGGCTGTGGCAGCGGCCGGGACTCTGGTGGGCCGGGATCATGGCAACGGTGTTGTATTTCTACGTGCGGTATGCGTGAGCGGTCGTGAATTGAGGCGGCAGCGCCTCGCCGGCATTCTCCGTTGTGAACTACGTCCAACTCCTCACCCCCGACTTCACCCTCATCCTGTGCGGCCATCTGGTGTGCCGCTTCACGGGGCTCAATCGCACGGTGTGGGAGCAGGTCGATGCGCTGGTGTATTATTTTCTCCTTCCGGTCCTGCTGTTTCAGTCGATCGTCCGGAACCCGTTGCACATCGGTGCCGCCTCCAACCTCATGGTGAGCGGACTGCTCCTGGGGATCACCGGGGTCGCACTGGTTCATGCTCTGCCGCGGCTGCCTGGAATCAGGCGGTACATCGATTCGCGCGAGCACGCCGCCGCTGCGCAGGTGGCATTCCGGTTCAATTCCTACATTGGTCTGGCGCTGGCGGAACGCATTGCCGGCGCGCAGGGGGTGACCCTGCTGGCGTTGTTGATGAGTGTATGCGTGCCGCTTTTCAACATCAGCGCCGTCTGGCCCATGGCTCGTTACGCCCGGCGCGGGGTCTTCGGCGAACTGGCCCGCAATCCGCTCATCATCGGCACCGTTACCGGCCTCGCGGCCAACCTGCTCGGCCTGACCATTCCGGTCTGGATGGAACCGACCGTGACTCGCATCGGTGCCGCTTCGCTCGCGCTCGGGCTGATGGCGGCCGGCGCGAGTCTGCAATTTCAGCGACTCGCCCACGACAAGCTGCTGGCCATTTTGATCCTTTCCATCCGTCACCTCATCCTGCCGCTCGTCGCGTGCGGCCTCGCGCGGTTTTTCCAGTTGGCGCCGGCGGAAGCCACCGTGCTGCTGGCGTTTTCCGCGCTGCCCTCGTCCTCGAGTTCCTACGTGCTGGCCGCGCGCATGGGCTACGATGGCGCCTACGTGGCTGGCCTCGTCACGTTGTCGACCGTGCTCGCGACCATCAGCCTGCCGTTTGCCCTCGGCGTGTTGAGGTAAACGGGCGCAAGTCCAAAGGACACGGTCGCCCGCTCACGCTCCGCGACGCGACAGACCGTCGGTGGCGCGCGTGGCGGGATCGAAAACGACGGCGCCGATGTTCGCGTTTCC
>JAUSID010000144.1 GCA_030648295.1 Opitutaceae bacterium
GAGTGCTTGAACGGCTTTGTTGCCTCCACCGTCCCTCCAGGCGGTACCGGGTGGAGCGACCTTTCCCGGGAGGGCTTGTTCTAACTTCCCCACTGAAGTCCCATGGCTTTTCACGGCGCACTGAAAAATGCGGGCTAGCGGTGGAAAAGATTGCTGCCGCCGCCGTTTGGGCCGCGGTTGCGATTTTAGCTGCAATCGTCGTGTTCTCCGTTCTGCTGGCTGACTTGATGGACCCCCTGCCACAAAGGTCTGTCCCCGCGCGCCGGGTGCTCCGGCCGCCGGGGTAAAGCGTGCGCCAACGCAGCGTGCGACTTCCGCTTTGGGTTTTTCGTTGGATGCACAAGAGCCGGCTGTCCCGCCGCCGGCTGCGCGGTGGTTTTCTGCATTCGCGGCTCGGCGATCGGCTGGTCGACAAGGCGCTTTGGCAGCCGACGCATGACTCGCTGGCGCGTGCCTGGCTCGTCGGATTTCCGATCACGATGATGCCCTTCCTGCCGCTGCAGTCGGTGCTGGCATGCGTCGCCGCTCTGCTCGTCCGGGGAAATCTGCTCCTCTGCATCGCGCTGCAGTTTCTTTCCACACCGTTCACGGCACCGGTTCACCTGCCGGCATGCTATTTCGTTGGCGAAGTCGCCCGCGGCCAGCACCCGGTTGAGGTATGGCGGCACATCTCCGGCGATCCGAAGGAGCTGCTGACGGGCCACGCGGTGAGTTCACTTTATTTCGGCGCCGTGATTATCGGGCTGCTCGGCGGGTTGCTGGGTTACGCGGTTCTGCGGCACACGTGGCGTCCGTCGGTAAACACCCGCCCACCACTCCCGAGGAACCGTGACAGTTCGCCGCCGATGTCCAAGCCGCCCATCCCGGTACGCTCGGCCGAAAAAGTGGCGTAGCGGAACCTTCGGCGGGGAAGGCTGACCGTGTCCGCACACTCCCATGCGCCGCACCCTGTCGCTCCTGGTTGGGCTGTTGACGTCATCCGTCGCCAGCGCGGCAGATCCCACGTGGCACTTGAACGTCCAGGCCTACAGCTTCCACGAACACACCACCGAGGACGATCTGCATAATACGACGCCGGGCGCGGGAATCATTCGGCGACAGGAAAACTGGCTGGCCGGCGCCGGCATCTTCCGCAACAGCATCGGCCGGTGGGCCGGCTACGGGTATGGCGGTTATCAGTGGCCGCTCTGGCAAACACGGGCCGGACCTGTTCGCGCCGGCGGCATCGCGGGTGTGACGCATCATTATTTCTGGAATGACGGAGGCATCGTTCCGCTCGGGGCCGTCGTCGTCACTATGCCGGTGACGAAACGACTTGCGGTCGATCTCGTTGGCATCCCGCGAATCAAGAACGCCACTTACGCGACGCTGAACCTCTCCGTGTCGTGGCAATTCAGGTAGCCCGCGTTCTTCACGCTCCGACTGGCGGGCTCCCGTTTCGAACGCCGACAGGGTAAACCACTCCGCTCCCGACTCCCATCGCCGTTATGGGCGGCCGTTCTTCTTCCCGCTTCTCCTCCTTTTCGCCACGCTCCGTGCGATGGTATGTTTCTTCGAAGCCGGCTTGGCGGCCAATTTCCTGCCACGGCGGTTCAATGCGCGCCGCCGCTTCGGGCCGCCCATGTGCGCCTGCGTGTCGTCGGAATTGCTGATTTCGGGATGGAGGCGCCCGGTTGTTCCGTTGACCTCTACCTCAATGTAATAGTCCCACGTCACGCGACGGCCGGTTCCACCTTTATCGTGGCAGAGGTTGGTGACTTGAACATAAGACTCTCCACTGGCGTAACGGCCGAGTTTGACTTCCTGGGGGGGAAAATTCCGGTGGCCGTTCACGTCGGGTTGAACGCCCTCCGCCGCTACTTGCGTGAACACGACATCCTTGGGGATATATTGCTTCTCCATGAGAATGAACTCGATCGTCGCGGGTCCTGCCACCTTCAGGTTATTGGTGCCCGCAAACTGGCGCACACGTCCCCCCAGGGTCCACAGCGTGAACGTCCCGGTGGAAAAAGTTTGCGCGCTGTTCCATTCGGTGAACGCAACACCGGTTACTTGAACTTTTGCATTGGGCATCATGTTGCGAAGGGCGGCTTTCACTTTTGTATCAGAGGTCATTGGCTCGGGCGTTTTCATGGTTGAGGCTGGTTGAGGCTGGAAAGTGTGGCCACGGGGATATTGGGCCAGGGTGTGAGCGGCCGATAGCCAAGCTGGTGCAGCCGGTCGATCAGCGTACGACTTTCATCGTGCCGCCCGAGCAAGGCCAGCGCGCGAGCTGACGGGTCGAGGATTCCCCACTCGTTGGGATGACTCCTGCGGGTCGCCAGAAGCTCCAGCACTTTTCTGGCGTACGCGATGCTCGTATCGTTCCGCCCCTGGCTGGCGGCAAACTTCGCGGCCGCGGCAAACGTAATCGCACACTGGACCGCCGTGGTTTCGTTCAACGCCCGGGACCGGACCAGCGCTTCGCTCAATTCGACGGCACGGTCCATTGCCTCCAAGCTGTCGCTGCGGCCCGCAACCTCGCGCATTTCGGCCTCCATTCTCCACGCGGCGGCGAGCAGACTTCGCCCGCCTTGATTGGCCGGCACGGCTTCGACCATTTTCTCCAGTGCAATCCTGACCGAGGTGACCATTTCTTCCGCCGCCGTCACGTTCCCTTGTGCGCGTTCGACGGCGGCCTCGCGGAGCCAGAGTTGATGAGAACGAAAACTCCATTCGCGGTTGGCCGGATCATGCGCCGTCAATGCATCCATCAAACGCCGCGCCTCGGTCTGAAGCGATCGGGCAACGGTGTACTGGCCCGTGATCATATGCATTGAAGCCTGATAGGAGAGGCTGTCTGCCCGCTCGAACCGCCAGCGCATCGTGTTCGGATCAACCTTGAGAATCTCGTCAAGCCCTGCCGATTCCCCCGCAAAGCGGGCGATGGCTTCGCGAAAATCGCCGCGCCGCTCCGCGAGGCTTCCGAGCCAGGATTCGGTGTCCGTCACGCGGTAGCGGAGCTCCAGGTTCCCCGGGTTAATGGCCACCATGTCGCGGAGCGTCGCGAGCTTGGCGGTGAAATCCGCCCGGGCGACCTCGAAGTCACCCTGCTCCATCCGCAGCACCGCAAGATTGTGCTGACCCGAAGCAAGCTCGGCCCTCCATTTCTGGTTCACCGGCTCCATCGCCACCAGCGCCGCGCTCGTATCGCGGTAACAAGTCAACCACTTCTGCGCCAGCAGGAATTCGCTCTGTTTCCAATGGACAAAACCGATCCAATACTCCGCCTGGCCGCGCTCAAAACACATCTGGGCGTTGTTCGGATGGCGGGTGGTCAGCGCCGCCGCCCGGGCGAAGGCCGTGGTGAAGGCGCGCATGGCTTCTGGATACTGCGCCTGCGCCACCCGGATTTCCCCAATCTGGCGCAATGCCTCGGCCTGCTTGATCAACGCCGCGTCGTTCAAATCTCGCGCGTCGAGCGTGCTGAAGTAGGCCATCGATTTCTTGCCGACCGCCTCGAGCACGTCGAGTCTTCCGACGCGTTCCAGTTGGTTGCGGAGATCGCCCAGCATGAACGTGATTAGATCTTCGGCCTGCTCCTGCCGCCGCCGGGCATCGGCCTGCCCAAGCTGCGCTTGGTGCTCCGCCCTGCCGGTTAGCACTGCCTGCCAGACGCTGACAATGGTTGCGGCCACCAGTGATAACGCGATCGTCGTCGCCGCGGCAAAGCCGACCCGGTGCCGCCGCAACAGCCTGCCTACTCGATAGAGGGTGCTCGGTGGCCGGGCCAGCACCGCGTCATGATGCAAATAGCGCTCAAGGTCTGCGCATAGCGCGTTCGGGCTCTCGTATCGCCGGGCACGGCTCTTTTCCAGCGCCTTCATCACGATGCAGTCGAGATCACCCGCCAGCGTGGCGCGCAGTCGCGTTGAGTCCGTCGCCCGCCATTGGGCGATGATCGTCTGATCCGCGGCCGCCATGGTCGCCAGGTGGCTCGACGGCTTGCGCGGCTCCACTTCGCGAATAATCCGGCGAAGCTCCTCGCGGCTGGCGTGGCCGAGCGATTGCGGATCGAATGGAGTGCGACCAGCCAACAGCTCGTAGAGCAACACGCCGAGCGAGTACACGTCGCTCCGCGTATCGATATCGAGCCCGCTCATCTCCGCCTGCTCCGGGCTCATGTATGCCGGCGTGCCCATGAACTGTTCGAACGCCGTCACCAGCGTTGCATCCGTCAGCCGCCCCTGCATCGCCTTCGCGATCCCAAAATCGATCACCTTCGGCGCCGTGGTCGACGCGTCGATCGTGACAAGGATGTTCGAAGGCTTGAGGTCGCGATGGATGATCCCTTTGTGATGCGCGTGCTGGACGGCATGGCACACCTGCATGAACAGCTCGAGGCGCGCCGGGATCGACAGGTGGTTCTCGTCACAGAATTTCGTGATCCGGACACCCCGGACGAGCTCCATCACGAAGAACGGCCGGCCCGTGGCGGTGGCCCCGGCATCGAGCACTTTGCAAATGCCGGGGTGGTCCATTATGGCCAGGGCCTGCCGCTCGGCTTCGAATCTCGCGATGACTTCGCGTGTGTCCATTCCCGCCTTGATCACTTTCAACGCGACGCGACGCCGGACCGGCTCGTCCTGCTCGGCCATGAAGACCACGCCGCACCCCCCTTCACCGAGTTTCAGGAGCAGCTTGTAACGGCCGATTCGGCCGCCGACTGCTTCTTCACCCCGCGGCGGCAGTTCGCATCGGACCACCGAATTGGGCAGGATGTTGGTGCTGCTTTCGTGCGCGCGTAACAAGGCATCGAGCCGGGCTCGCCGCGCAACGTCGCCGGCACACGCCTGGTCCAGAAACCCCGCGCGTTCCGCTGCCGGCCGCTGCAACGCATCGGAGAAGAGGGTGACGTCTGAACTCGAAACGTTGCTCATGGTGGCAGCCGCTCTGCGTTCCAACGCGTATTTTGCATCCGAAAATGGATCACCGGCGACGTCGTCTTGCGGGTGACCGGCGTCGCCGATCCGATCCGCGTCGCGGCTTCAGAACGCCACGGAGCCGAGAATCGCGTCATTGATGATGTGGCGGCACACGAAAGCAGCATAATCGGAGACACTTCGCTCCGGAGGGGGTGCGCCGATTACAAGCCGCCAGCCTCGACGTAGCCAGCGCAATGTTCGCCAGTGAATGGTACTTCGGCTGCCGCGGCGCCACCCCGCGCACTTGCCACCAGGCGTCGGTTCAGCACCGTCATTCGCGATGGCGCGCGAAATGTGTTACCGCTGCTTCTGGCCGAAGCCTCAGTGCTGGTGTGACACGATCATACCGATGCCAACGCGCACGCATTTCGTGTTTCTCATGCACCCGAAGGAATGGAAGCAGGAGAAGGCCGCCACCGGCCGGCTGACGCACCTTTGCCTGCCGAACAGCGTGGTTCATGTCGGCACCGAATTCGATTCGCACGCCGCGGTGCAGGCACTCATCGCCGATTCCGGGAACTCTTGTGTGCTGGTCTATCCGGGTCGCGACGCGGTGAATCTGTCCACCGGAGCGTGGCCCCGCGGCGCGCTCGAACACCGGCGGCTCGTGGTTTTCCTCCTCGACGCCACCTGGAGCCTCGGGCGAAAGATGCTGCGGCTGAGCCCGTCGCTCCAGCGGCTGCCGCGAGTGGTATTCACGCCGTCGGCACCGAGCCGTTATCTGATCAAGCAGCAGCCGCACCCCAGCTGTCTTTCCACGCTGGAGGCCGTGCATGAACTTCTGGTCGCGCTGGAGCGTGGTGGCCACGATGCGTATCCGCAGCCGGACCAGCTGCTCAACCTGTTCGGCCGGATGCAGGCATTTCAGATTGCGTGCGCCTCGGATCCAGCGCGCGACGGGTATCGGCGGAGCGGTTACAGGCCGCCGGCCGAGCGCAAACCGTTCCGCGGCCAGAGTGGAAGTCGTCGGGCCAGGGTCTTCCAGGCGCCCGCGGCGTAGTTGCCGTGGCTTGACCTGGGAGCGCGGGCGTCTCGCCCGCTGAAGTCGTCGGCGAAGGCGGGTCGCTCATTGCGGCCGTCGGATCGGCGGACAAGTAGGTACACACCCACGCGGACTGCGGCGAACGATGTCGGCCCGGCGGTGTCGGTGGCCGGATACCCCGCCCCTCCGGCCCTCATCCGCCGTGCATACCCACCAACAATCCATCGGCCGCCAGCGGGCCGTCGCGCTGTCCGAAAGCAACTGGTGGGAAGGCAGGACGGCGCGTGAAATCGCAAAGTTCCAGCTCTTCACCGTCGAGCTGTGCATGCCCTTCAACGTGTTTCACCGCGCGCTCCAGGAGGCTTTGGGCCGGCCCGTGTGGAGGCACGAGCTCGGGCTGTGCGTCGACGAACTGATCCAGGAATTTCTCGGCGAACGCGACGCTCCCGCCGTGGCTGAAATCCTCGCCCTCCTGCCCCAAGACAAGTGCCAGCCGGTGATTGTCGAATGACGCTTTTCGCGGCGCACGCCGCGAAAAGCGTTAAACCTTTTCTTTCGCGCGGTTCTTTTTCTTCCCGCCCTTCTTCTTTTTCTCGGCCGTATCGGTGCTCGTCCCGGTATTCTTGGTTGGCATCGGCGCCTTGATTTCCGTACGCCAAGCCACGAGCTTCGCGTGCAGCTCCCGGGCCTTTTCCGGATTCGTTTTCGCGAGATTCTTCGATTCGCCGATGTCGTCGCGCAGATTGTACAACTCCAGTCGTCCGTCCTCGAGGTACTCCATCAGCTTCCAGTCCCCTTCCTGGATCAGGCTGACGGGCGTCGTGCGCCACGACCCGCCGCCGATGCCCAGGTAGCCGGGGAAATGCTGGTAGATTGCCGACCGCGCGAGTTTGGCGGCCGGGTTGCGGAAAAGTGGCTGCAGGCTCTCGCCGTCGAACACCTGGGTCGCGGGCATTTTGCCGCCGGCGATCGAGACGAGCGTCGGATACATGTCGACGTGGATGCCCGGCACTTCGCACACCGCGCCGGGTTTCACCACCCCGGGCCAGCGGACAATGAACGGGACGCGCGTTCCACCCTCGTACAAACTGCCCTTGCCGCTGCGCAGCGGCGCGTTGTCGGTGATGCTCTCGTTCTTGCTGATCCCCTCGCGCCCGTACCCGCCGACGCCGCCATTATCGCTGCAAAAAATCAGCACGGTGTTCCCGGCCAGCTTCAACTCGTCCAGCGTCTTCATCACGCGACCGACGCTCTCGTCCACGCTGGCGATCATCGCGGCGTAAACCGGACTGTGATGCCCGCCCACCGGCGGCTTGTTCTTGAACTTCGCGAGCAGTTCCGGTTTCGCATGGTGCGGCGAATGGACGCCGAAATGCGGCAGGTAGAGAAAGAACCGCTCGTCCTTGTGCCGCTGGATGAAGTCGACCGCCCGGTCGGTGAGGAAGTCGGCCAGATATTGGCCTTTTGGATACTCGACCTTCGGGTTGGTCGCGAAATCGAAATGCGCGCCCATGCTGACGATTGCCTCGTCGAACCCGCGCTTGCCCGGATGATAAGGCCCCTCGTGGCCGATGTGCCATTTGCCGAACATGCCCGTCGCGTAACCGGCCGACTTCAGCGCCTGCGGAAGGAGCACGCGATCGAGCGGCAGGTTTGTCACATTGTCCACCGGCCGCAGTGGCCGCTTGCTCCAGTCGAAACGATCGACACCCCCGACGGTGTAGACCCCCGTGCGCGCCGAATACTGACCGCTCATCAGCGCGGCGCGCGTCGGCGTGCAATTCTGGTGGTGATGGTAATTCGTCAGCTTCATGCCCTGGGTGGCGAGCCGATCGATGTTCGGTGTCTCGTAATAGCTGCTGCCGAAGCACGCGACGTCCGTGTAGCCGAGGTCATCGGCCATGACGAAAATGATGTTGGGCTTGCTCACGCTCGCACCGGCGGCAAATGCGGGCGTGGCGGCGAGACCAAGCGCGAGTGCCACGGCGAACAGGGAAAGCGGGCTAGAAACGGTGGAATTTTTCATGGAGCGAACGGTGCCCAGACGCTCGAGGCAGCGAAAGGGTTGCGCGAAAGACGGTGCGGCGGTTCGGGCGAACGGTAAAGCGTCAACATGCCACCCTTGCTTCCGTCTGCCGCGTTTCGTAGAGATCGAAACCGCTTCAACCCACCCGGAAATTCCACTCCGGTGTTCACGCCCCCGTTGATTATGATTGCTGCACCTCAGCTCGCATTCACGCATCGGTGCGTCCGGCCCGTTTCGATCCGGCGCCCGTCGAAAGAAAAAGCGATGCGAGCCGTCCCGTCCTGAAATCGCGCATTAATGCACATCCGGCGTTGCCGTTCGCACTTCGTCCACCACCTCAGTCGCCCCATGCACAAATCCGCCCTTTTCCTCCTCCTCGTGCTGGCTGGCTCAACCGCCGCGAATGCGCAGTCCTACACGTGGACAACGCTTGCCGGACTGCCGCCGCAAACCGGCACCACGGACGGACCGGCAACAGGCGCACGCTATTTTCGACCCGGCGGCATCATCGCCGACGCTGCCGGCACCGTGTATGTCGCCGACACCTACAATCACAGCATCCGAAAGCTGGCGGCCGACGGTTCGGTGACGACCCTGGCGGGTCTCGGCGGAACCTCCGGCTCCACGGATGCGACGGGGTCCGCGGCGCGTTTTTTCAATCCGCAGGGACTGGCCGTGGATTCCTCCGGCAACCTGTATGTCGCCGACAGTGGCAACCACGTCATTCGCAAGGTGACCGCGGCGGGCGTGGTAACCACATTCGCCGGCGTCACGCGCACCAGCGGCTCGAACGACGGCGCCGCCAGCGAGGCGCGCTTCAACAACCCGTTCGGCCTCGCGTTTGGTCGCGACGGAAATCTCTACGTGGCGGATCGCGGCAATCACACCCTGCGGAGAATTTCCCCCGCTGGCGCTGTGACGACAGTCGCGGGGCTGGCAGGAACTTCGGGAGCGACGGACGGAGTCGGAGCGGACGCGCGGTTCTTTGGCCCCGCGGGGATCACGAGCGACGCCGACGGCAACATCTATCTCGCCGACTCATCGAATTACACGATTCGCAAAATCACGCCCGATGGCATCGTGTCGACGCTGGCAGGCAGCCCGCGGCTCGGCGGAACCCTCAACGGCACGGGTTCAGCAGCGCGGTTCTCGCTGCCCTACGGTGTTGCGCTCGACTCGAGCGGCAACGTCTACGTGGCGGATTCCAACAATGACACGATTCGGAGGATCACACCCGCCGGCGTCGTGACGACATTCGCCGGCGCGGCGGACCAGCGCGGAAGTGTCAACGGAACGGGCTCCGCGGCGCGATTCTTCACGCCCACGGCCATCGCCGCGTCGCCCGGCGGCAGCCTCTATGTTGCCGACACGTTGAATCACAGCATCCGCCGGATTACGCCGGCCGCGGTCGTCACCACGTTTTCCGGCCCCGGCGGAAATTTCGGCAATACCGACGGGCCGGGAACCGCGGCGCGTTTCAACTATGCCCACGGCCTCGGCCCGGATGGAGATGGCAATCTCTTCATCACCGATACGCGCAACTCGAGCATTCGCATGGTCACGCCGGACGGGGTGGTATCCACCTTCGCGCGGCTGCCGTCGATCGGGTTCTACGGCATGGCCGTCGACCGTTTCGACAACCTCGTGGTCTCGGACATCACGTCCGACACCGTGCGCATATATTCCGCGAGCTCGGGCGCGCAGTACTTCGATGTTGGAACCGCCGGGCGGCCGGGGGCCGTCGATGGCGATTTTGCCATGGCCAGTTTCAACAATCCGTACGGCGTCGCGTTGGATCCAAGCTTTGCGTTCATCTACGTGGCGGATTCGAGCAACCACACCATTCGCCGGATCGCCATCAGTTCGACGACCGGTGTCACCGTCTCGACGCTTGCGGGAAGCCCGGGGGTGACGGGGAGCGCCGACGGGCCCGGGCCCGATGCGCGGTTCAATTTTCCCCAGGCCATCACGGTCGATCGCGCGCGAAACGTCTATGTCTTCGACACGAACAATTACACGATTCGAAAAATCAGCCCGAGCGGCTTCGTGACGACGCTGGCGGGCGGAGTTGGAATCCCAGGCACCACGAATGGCACGGGAGCGGCAGCCAGGTTCCTGCGGGCCGGCGGCATGACGGTCGATGCAACCGGGATACTCTTCGTTTCCGACGCGGCCGGCAGCACGATCCGCCGCGTGAGTCCCGCCGGCGCGGTTTCCACCATCGGCGGGGCCACGGGCAGCGGCGTCACGCACGCCGAGGGCACGGGAACGGCGGCGCGATTTTTCGAACCCGGCGGAATCACGGCCGGGCCTGACGGTGCGATCTACTTCGTGGATACAAGCAACAACGTCGTTATGAAAGGCGTGCTCGACTCCGTGCCCCTCATCACCGCGCCCCCGCAATCGCTGCCGGTGCTGCCCGGCACGACGGTGAACCTGGCCGTCGGCGCAACGGGAGGTGGGTTGCGTTATCAATGGCGTTTCGGCGGGACCATCATCCCCGGCGCCACCTCGGCCACGTACACCATCCCGGCGGTCCAGGCGCCGGCGGCGGGTAATTACACCGTGGATGTGACCAACAGTGCCGGCATGACGACGACCGAGCCCGCGGTCCTGAGCGTGGTCGAGACGGCGAACGTCGGCCGCATCATCAACCTGGCGATTCGCTCCAAGGCCGGCACGGCGGCCGAAACCCTCATCGTCGGCCTCGGTATTGGCGGCAACAATACACAGGGGACCAAGCCCATACTCTTCCGCTGCGTGGGCCCCGCACTCGGCGCGTTTGGCGTGCCGGACGTCCTGTCCGATCCAAAGCTCGAGCTCTACGACTCCGGCTCCAGGAAAATCAACGAGAACGACAACTGGGGTGGCGACTCCCAGCTGACGGCCATCAGCACGCAGGTCGGCGCGTTTGCGCTCGGTGCGGCGACAAGTCGCGATGCGGCACTCTACGTCGCGGCGATGAACACGCCCGGCAGCTACACCGTGCAGATGACGGGCAGCGGTGGCGCCACTGGCATCGTACTGGCGGAGATCTACGATTCGACTCCGGCGGACAATTACACCGCGACCACGCCGCGGTTGATCAACGTTTCCGCCCGGACGCGGGTGGGCGTGGCGGGTGACATTCTCATCGCCGGTTTCGTGATCGGCGGATCGACGGCCAAGACCGTTCTCATCCGCGCCATCGGCCCGACCCTCGGCGCGTTTGGCGTGCCGGGTGCGCTGGAGGATCCCAAGCTCGAGTTGTTCGCCGGCACGACGCGGATCAACCAAAACGACAATTGGGGCGGCGCGACCACCGTTGCCGCGGCGGCGCTCTCGGTCGGCGCATTTCCGCTCGTGGCCACGACGCGCGACGCCGCGCTGCTCGTCACGCTGGCGCCCGGCAGCTACACGGCGCAGGTCAGCGGCGTCAACAACGCGACCGGCGTGGCGCTGGTCGAGGTCTACGAGGCGCCTTAGCCCGCATTTTTCTTAACACGGCACGGCGGCCGCAACCAAAGGGCGTCCCTCTTGGAAATCTTGTACCGAGCGATAGCGACAGTCAGCCAATCGGGCATCTGGCATCGGGCATCTGGCAATTTCCAATCCATTGAATTTGTCGGGTCTTCCAAATGACAGATTTTAGATGACCGATGACCGATTGGCTGATGTCGCTTCGCTCGGTACACGATTCCCCAAAATCGTCGCGAAAGTGCACGATCCGGATCAATATCAGCACACTCCACTCTCCGCCGACAACACACCGTGTTCGTGGGTAACACCCGCCAGTAGAGCCCGTGACCATTTCCCGGCTTAGGCAAAACCCGCCGAAGGCGGGTAAACCGCGGCGGCTTGTGCGCCTCCGGCGCATTTTGCTTTTAGCCCGCATGAACTTGAGAGCTTCGATGGCCGACATCATGGCCGAAGACGAAGGAACACTGAATGGCTCGCAGAATATGAAAAATGCGGGCTAGCGGCTGGCCAGCGCCGCCAGTTCGGCGGCGTCGCACGTCACCAGCCGCAGGTCGTGCGCGCCGTCGGCGCGCGCGAACTCGTAGAACAGGTGCCACTTTCCGTCCGCGAACTTCGCGTCCAGGTAACGCAACGAGGTCGACGCGTGCGGACTGGTGAACGCGGGGCCGTTCGGCGAGAGGGAACGCCACGAGCGCAAGTCATCCGAAACGGCGAGGGCGCACTTTTCCTCGTAGTTCTCCCGGTGGCTGGCGCTGCCGTCATAGAATCCCAGATACCGCGGTGTGGCGGCGCCTCGCGCCGGGCCGGACGAAAGCGGAATGGCCGAATTCATCCGCCGGCAATACCGGTCCCAGCCCGTGTCACCGGGCGCGAGCACCACGCCCTGCCACTCCCACCGTTCGAGATCGCGCGAGATGGCGAGCCCTGTCGCCGACTTGCACTCGCCGGTGTTGAAGATGTCGAGCGTCGTGTGCGACCCGTCGCGCGTCTTTGGGGTCGGCGTCGCAATGCTGAGGAACAGGTGGTAGCAGCCGTCGGCCTCGAGTATCCAGGGATCCTTTACGCCTTCGAGTCCGAGCGGCGGCCCGGTGAAGATGACCTCGTGTTTCGCCGGGTCGAGTTGCTCCACCCGCGGCGCTTTTAACACCGCCGTGCACCAGCGCCCATCCGACGGATGCACGTAGCTGGTGAAGTATCGCCACCATCCGTCCTTCCCGCGGTGAATGCAGCTGCGCTCGATCGAGGCCGAGTGGTACCGGTCCTTGCCAATCGTGACGACATCGTCCCACCGCTTCAGGTCGGTGGACCGCGCGATCCGGACCTCGCCGCCGCGATCCGGTTCGACCCCGCGTGGCCGGCGGATCCGATAGGTCAAATACCACGCCCGCTCTGGCTCATCGTAAAATGCGCCGGGGCAGCCGACCCAGTAGCCGGCTTCGCGCCCGACGGGTTCACGGATGACAGTTCCATTGGCGAACAGTTCGTTGGTGATCATGGACGATATCAGCCAAGTCGGGTAATATTTTTTTGTCCCGACTAATCTTGTGGGGCACCAAATCGCACCCGGCCGTGCTCAAGGCTCAAGGCGCCGCCGCCGGCCCGTCCGCAGCCGAAGGCCGGTATTCCTTCGCCCAGTTCTTTCGCACCAGCCCCCGCAAGTCCTCCAGAATCTTCCGATGCTTCGGATCGTCCACAAGATTGGACAATTCGCCCGGGTCGGTCGCGTAATCGTATAGCTGCGTTCCTTTCCGGCCGTTGTCCCATTCAATATAACGATAATGCTCGGTGCGTACACTGTGTCCCGGATACCCCCACCAGGTCTGCGTGAACGCCGGCCGGTCCCATTTGGCGGCCGGATTATCCAGCAACGGGCGCAAACTGCGGCCATGTAGTTGCGGAGGAACCGGCAGACCCGCGAGGTCCGCCACCGTAGGGTAAAGGTCGACGAATTCCACCGGCCGCGGACTCGCGTTGCCCGGCTGTCGCGCCCCTGGTGCCACGATGATCAAGGGAGCGCGGGCGGAGTTCTCGAACAGGCTCTTTTTCCGCAACAGTCCGTGCTCGCCCAGATGAAAGCCGTGATCGCCGAAAAGAACGATGATCGTGTTCTTCGCCAAACCGAACCGCTCCAGCGCATCCAGCAACCGGCCCACCTGCGCATCGACGAATGAGATGGAGGCCCAATACGCCTGGATTCCCTCGCGCAACTGTCGTTCGTTCACTCCCCACCACGGCCACGGCTTCGTCGAGGCGAGCGCCGCTGGCGGCAACCGTTTCGCATAATCGAAGGGGCCCTGCGGCGCCCGAACGCTCTCGAATGCATACAGGTCGAAATACTTCTTGGGCGCGATGAATGGCAAATGGGGACGATAAAAGCCCGCCGCGATGAAAAACGGCCGGTCCTTGTTCTGCTCGATCAGTTTGATGGTCTCGGATGCGACCATGCCGTCCGTCTGCTCCTCATCCTTCCCTTCCGCGCGCAGATAGCTGAAGGAGACGCCGCCGACCGTCGCTCGCGATAGCCTCGTGATCAGGGCTTCTTCCGCCTTGTCGCGGCCGCTGGGGTTCACCTTCTCGTGCCACGATGGCGGATCGTCGAGCCCATCCGTGCCGATATCATTCGGCACGTGGTAATGATAGATCTTCCCGACCCGCGCCACGTGATAACCGTTGTGCTTGAATAGCTGCGGCAGCGTCACCACGTCCGGCAGCGCCGCCCGGAAGTGCCGCGCCAGATCGAACACCTGGACGGTGTCGGGTCGCAGGCCCGTCATGAGCGACGCACGCGACGGATTGCAGAGTGGAAACTGGCAGTAGGCGCGTTCGAACCGCGTGCCCAGCTTCGCGAGGCGGTCGATGTTCGGCGATTTCACCAGCGGGTGACCATAGGTGCCGAGATCGTTGTTCAGATCGTCGATGGCGATGAAGAGCACATTCGGCTTCCCGGCCGCCAGCGCCGGACAGGACGCAATCGCGAGCAGGGCCGCGGCGAACATCGCGCCTGATGCCAGCCACTTCGCGGGAAAATTCCGCCCTGCCAGGGTGTGTCGCACAAGGTTCATCGTGTGGCCATCAGCGTCGGTCCGGCCGGAATTCGTTCGCCCAGTTCTTGCGCACCAGTGCCTTCAGCTCGGCAGCCACCTTGGCGTGCCCGGGATCGTCGATCAGATTCCGCTTTTCCTCCGGATCGGTCTCGTAGTCGTAAAGCTGCGCGCCCCGTTTGCCGTTCTCCCATTCAATATAGCGGTAGCGGTCGGTGCGGACGCTGTGGCCTGGAAAAGTCTCCTTGAAGTTCGGTGGGCCGCGCCACACCTGCGTGAACGCCGGCCGATCCCATCGCGCCGCCGGATTGTCCAAGAGCGGCTTCAGGCTCCTGCCCTCCAGATGTCCGGGCGGCGTCAGGTCCGCGAGGGCCGCGACGGTCGGATAGATGTCGAGGAACTCCACCACCCGGCTGCTGGCCTTCCCTTTGCTGTTCACGCCCGGTCCGGCGATGATCAACGGGGAGCGCGCGGCATTCTCAAACAAGCTCTGCTTCTTGACCAGTCCGTGCTCGCCGACGTGATAGCCATGGTCGCTCCAAAAAACGATCAGCGTCTTCCGCGCCAGTCCGAGCCGGTCCAGTGCGTCGAGCAGCCGGCCGACCTGCGCATCCACGTACGAAATACACGCCCAATACGCCTGCAGCGACTCGCGGAGCTGGGTTTCATCGACTCCCATCCATGGCCAGGGACGCATTGACCGCGCGCCCGGCGGCAGCGCCTCCATGTAGCTGAAGGGGCCCTTGGGCGCCTGGATTTTCGCGAAGGGGTATAAATCGAAGTACTTTTTCGGAGCTATATACGGCAGGTGAGGCAGGTAGAAACCGGCCGCGATGAAGAACGGCTTGTTCCGGTTCGCCTCCATCAACTTGATGGTTTCGGTGGCGACCATGCCATCGGTCAATTCCCCGTCCGCCGCCTCCGACCGCAGGTAAGCGAGGCCGATCCCCAGTTCGCGCCCGGGCGTCAGGTTCACCACCTTGTCCTTGTCGGCCCGGTCGCGGCCGGCGGGATTAACCCGGGCATTCCACGATCCGGGATCGTCCAAGCCGTCGGTGCCGATATCGCCCGGCACCTGGTAATGATAAACTTTCCCCACCCGCGCCGTATAATACCCATTCTGCATGAACAGCTGCGGCAGCGTCACGACATCCGGCCGCACCGTGCGGAAATGCGTCTTCAGGTCGAACACCCGGATGGTGTCCGGCCGCAATCCCGTCAGCAGCGAAGTGCGGCTCGGAGAGCAGAGGGGAAACTGGCAATACGCGCGGTCGAACTGGACGCCCATCCGGGCCAGCCGGTCGATCTGCGGCGACTTCACCACCGGGTGGCCAAACGTGCCGAGATTGTTGTTCATGTCGTCGACCGCAATGAACAGAACATTTGGCTTTTCCGCCGCTCCCGCCGCCAGTCCGGAGCCGGCACGGAACAGCAACGCAAATCCGAAAACAATGTATCTCAATCGGAAGAGCCGGCGCGAAAAATCGATTTTCATCATGGTGAACGCATCCAAATTGGTCGAAAGCTGGGTTCAGGCATCAGGTTGACCGGCTACCTTCCACGGCGTCATGGCCGTCCGGCCGCTGCGGTGCCTCTACGGAAGATCGTGCGCCACCCTCAATAGGAAATTGTCGCGGTATAAACAAACTGCCGCGGTTCGGTATACCGGGGGAAGCGGAGGCTGCCCTGTTCGGAACGCACATCGAATATATTATTCACGTTGAGCTGGAGCGTCGACGTGAACCGGCTGAACTTCCTGCGATAGGCGATGAACGGGTTCGTCAGCACGTAGTCTTCCGTCGTGTCCGACGGGCGCACCACCAGTCCGGCGACCGTAACGGAACCAGACCGGACCCTTCCGGCGGCGTAGCGCGCGGAGACTCCGGCGGTCAGCCCCTTGAACCGGCCGACCCGGAACATGTAACGGGTGGTCAGTGCCGCGGTGCTCCGCGTCAGCGCCGTTGCGGACTCCTCCTGATCCTCGAGATACTGCCGCGTAAGCACCGTCGCATCGTCTGGATTCCGCCCCTGCGTCTGGGCATTCGACCGCGCCTCGGACAGCTTGGACTCGGTGATAGGGAAGAACCGGGTGAGGATATTGCGGTTGCGGGAATAAGACCCAATCAGGGTCCAGTTGGGCGTGATATTGGTGAGAATCTGGTACTCCCAGCCGGTGGAGGTGCGATCACGATAATCCGTCGTGTTGACAAAGGGACGGTTGAGCAGGGGATTCAATTCATCGCGCACGGCCGCCGACACCGAAGCAGTCTGATTCTCCTGTTGGGTTGCAAAACGAGTTACCGACGCCTCGATTTTCCCGCCGAGGAGGTGAAGCCGTACACTGTAGTCCGTGCCTTCACCGTTCCGGGGCGCGAGCGCGCCTCCGTTCAGATCCAGGCCATAGTTGTCGCTGAACTGGGACGACTCGAAATATCCCGCCGTCAGCGAAATCCACGGCAGCGCATGCCAGACGGCGCCGTATGTCTGGTTGGTGCTCCACTCGTCGGCGAAGGGATACAGGGGGGGGCTCCCCTTTTCGGTCCCCTGATTTGGGATCAGCGTGCCATCGCGGGCGACGAACTGCTGTTCACCCGTTGTCGGCGAGGCGCGCGTGGGCGCGCTGGCGCTCTGCCGCCAATGGTCGCGGCTGAGCCCGATGCTTGTCCGGATCCGGTTCTTGAAATAGCTGCCGAGGATGTTCACCCAGCCGGAAGTGAGGCTCTGGTCGAGGTGGCGGTTCACCTCCAGGGCGTTGGCGCGAAACAACTGGGTTTGACCCGGACGCGGATTCCACCCGAGGGCGGCGTTGCCGTTGCCGTCCTTGAAATAATGAACCGGAGCAACCAGATTGTTGGTAAATAATGCGGCCGCCCCGGTGAATCCGCGTCGTCCGATTTCCTCCGGCGCCAGCCCGAAGGCGAAATCCTCGACATAATATTTTTCGTGACGATAGGTCACCCCCAGCACCACGCGCTGCGAGACGCCCCACGGCACCTGCGCGTCGTAGACCGCCTGTCCGCGCCAGTTCTGGATCTCGTGCCCGTCGAAGTTCGTCGTCGGCCGGTGGAAGATATAAAGCTCCTCGAAATTCGGATTCGGAATCGTCCCGGCGCCGTTCGGGTTGGGCAGGACCGGATTGACATCAATGTTGATTTGCCGGCTGCCGGTGAACGTTGCCGTGCCGTAGTTGGCCAGACCCTGCCGGCGCATGGTGTCATCCTTTTGTCCGTTGTGCGCCACCAGCAGGTTCAGCCGGTCGGAAACCGAATGCTTCAGCTCGACGGTATATGAATGATATTTCGCATCGTGCACGTTGTCCGGCCCGCCCCAGTCCTGCCCGAGTGGAACGATGCTGGTGGGAATCGTGATCAGGGCGTAACGATTCGGGTTCTGCGGGTCGGTCGCCGAAATGGCCGCATTGGTCTCGATCGTGGCGGAAACGCGAAAGACGTCGGTGGCGGTAGCATTCAGATTGTAGATTACGCCGCCAATATCGACGAGCGCATGACTGTTTCCCACCGGGGCCGCCTGTCGCATCCCCACGCCGTTGAGTTGAACTCCCGGCCGGTTCGGGCCGGCATCGAGCGCGGTCGTGCCGGTGCCTTTCACATAGGCGACGCGCGCATCGGTATATTGCAACGGAGCCACATGGTTCGTCGTGTTGCCCCTTTCCACCATCGCGTCGATCTGCGTCCGGCGGTTCTTGAACGGCTCCCATCTCAGCGAACCCGCGTACCCCTCGAGATCACGGCCGGCGCGCTGCCGCGATACGCGAGTCTCGGAATTGATCGCATTGAACCGCACGCCGAGACGGCCGGGAACCACCGCCTCGTTCACATCGAGCGAAAACCGTTTGGTGCCAAAGCTGTCCAGCCGGGCCTGTACACTGCCCTTGCGCTGAAAGGTCGCGCGTTTGCTGGCAATATTGACTGTGCCGCCGGCATCGACGTCGCCGTAGGCCAGTCCGCCGGGCCCGCGGCCAAACTCCAATCGTTCGGTATTGAAGGCGTCTGCCACGATATACATCGGGAATCCGTCGCGCAGCTGGCGGATGCTGGCGAGACCGCGAAAATTCACCTCGTTGCCCGATTGGTTGCCGGAGACCGCGCCAACCGTGCCCTGGGCATTGTACGTGTTCTCGGCGCTGACGGAAAAATCGATCGCGTCGAGATAGTTGTTGAAAGCCATGTCCTCGATGAACTCCTGCGTCATGATCGAAATCGAATTCGGCAGATTTTCGAGCTTCTCGTTCGTCCGCGTGCCCAGCATGGCGGTCGAGGCCGCATATCCGACGTCCTTCTGGGCGCCGACCTCGAAGACCGCGAGTTGAACCGGCTCATCGGTCTTGTCCGTCTCACCGCGCGTTGCCGGCGGGGCGCTTCCCGGCGGCGCGGCCGCATAGCCGGCGATCGTGAGGACGAAAACCGTGGCCGGCATGCACATCGAGCGGCGGATCGAACCAGGGGAAGTCGAGAGAATCATGGACGTAATAGGGATCGGGAAGATGGATTCACACTTAACGTCAGCGACCTGATCGCAGCTGTGCGGATATGGGTTGGCGCTGTCGAGTGAATTTACCGCCGCCTGGGGCTCATCTGATACACCCTGGCTCGCGCCCGGTTTGGCTCCAGGACGCGGATCTATCCATCAGCCCTGACCCGGCTCGACGTCCAGTCATCACTGCGTCGCCGGTAGCACGCCGGGACGCTGTTCCTTCAGTCGCTTCAGCCGCTCCTGGTACTTTTCGTACAATTGCGTGTGGCGGCTCCTCAGATCGATTTTACCACCGTCGATGAACGCCATTTGTACCTGCGTGGGAATTTCCAGCGGATCGCCATCGGTCACAATCAAGGTCGCGCGTTTGCCCACTTCGATGGAGCCAAGCTCGGCCCCGACGCCGAGGAGTTCCGCCGCCGACAGCGTGATGGCGCGCAGCGCCATCTCCGGCGGCAGCCCGTGCGCCGCCGCGCGCGCGGCATGATAGGCCAGGTTGCGCTGGTTGCCGTCGTCGCCGGGATTTTCGAGCGAGCTCGCAATGCAGAATCGCACGCCCGCCGCATGCAGCCGCGCTGGATTGGCATACGCCGCCTCGACCTCGTCGTCGCGGCGCAACGGCAGTCGATCGATGCCGCCGACAATCACCGGCACATCCGCCGCCTTCAGATCTTCCGCGACGCGCCACGCATCCAGGCCGCCGGCAATCGTGATTTTCAGCTGGTGTTTCCTGGCAAACGCGAGCGCGCCGCGAATCTGCTTCAGTTCATCCGCATGTACGAATACGCGCTGCTCGCCCCGCAGCAGCGGCAGCATCGCTTCCCAGCGCAGATCCGTGTCCCGCGTCGTGCCGGCCGCTTTGGCGCGGGCATAGTTCGCGGCGGAAACAAACGCGTCGTCCAGCGTCCGCACGACCGCATCCGCATCCTTCTGCTGCGCCGCAAGCGACTTCGTCAAGCGTCCGTCGCGATTCAGCCGCTGCGCCGGCCAGTAAACGTGCATCGCGATGGACGCCCGCAACGTGATGTCCTCCGACGTCCAGCCATCCAGCCGCAGCAAGGTTGACGTTCCCGCGATCAGGTTCGTGCGGCTGCCGGAAGCAGCCCGCGAAAAGGGAACCGCCAGGGCGGTCAGGATGCCATTCGCGCGCGTGACCGGGATCAGCTCGCTGTCGGGATTGATCGCGGTTTGCGTGCGTGCGTTCGGATTGATTTGTCCGATCTCGGCAACATCGAGGGTCTGGCGGAGCATCCCGATTTCCCAGAGCCCGAGCTGGGTTTGCGCGGCAATCAGTCCGGGGTAAACGCGGCGACCGCTCACGTCCACGATTTCGGTTCCGCCCGCCGGTTTGATCGCCGGCGCAATTTGCGCGATTCGTCCGTCGACGATGAGGATGTCGGCCTTCGGCAGCACCGGGCCGCTGACGGTGAACACCTGGCCGCCCGTGAGCAGCAGCGGCGCGCGCGCCGGCGCCGCCGGAATGAACGGGTTCGCGGACGCAGCGACGCCGAAGACCAAGCTCAATACGAACCCGGCAAGACGGCCGCATTTCGGATTTCGGATCGCGGATTGCGGATTGCCCAATCCGAAATCCGAAATCCGCAATCCGCAATTGAACCACCGCCGGGCCTTCGCTGCCGAAAATGATGCAGAAATTGTTTTCATCAGTGGATCCCTCCCTCGGTCGTGCAGTTGTCCACCGAGCCGCCGTCGTGATAAAGCGGGCGCGCCTCGACGGCGTGCGCCGTCGCCATCGCCTCGATGATGCGGAGCACGACCGGTTTCGCGTCATCGGCGGCGCCGCCCTCGCGCGCGGTCGCGCCGGCCCCGCTGACGAGCGCCTTCTGGCGCTCGGGTAGAATCTTCTGGATCAGCGCGGCCCGCTGCGCCGCCGCGGCGGCGCGCTGCCGGGCATCGTCGTCGCGATCGAAATAACGGCGGCCGTCGATCCAAGTCTGCTCGACCCGGCTGTACGTGGAAAGTGGTGACGCCGTCCAGATCACGAAGTCGGCGTCCTTGCCGCGCTCGAGCGAGCCGACATGCCGGTCGATCCGCAGCTGCTTCGCCGGATTGAGCGTGACAAATTTCAGCGCCTCCGCCGGGGAAATGCCGCCGTATTTCACCGCCTTGGCCGCTTCCGTGTTCAGATGCCGCGCCAGCTCGTTGTTGTCCGAGTTGAACGACACGACCACCCCGGCCGCGTGCATCAGCGCGCCACCGTATGGGATCGCGTCCACGACCTCGTATTTGTACGCCCACCAGTCCGCAAAGCAGGAGCCGCCCGCGCCAATCGCGGCGATTTGGTCGGCGACCTTGTAGCCCTCCAGGATGTGCTGGAACGTAGCGACTGGAAGCTGCAGTTGTTGCGCCAGCCGGATAAACGCCAGCACCTCGTCCTGCCGGTACGAGTGGATGTGGATCAGCCGTTCGCCGTGCAGAATCTCCAGCGCCGCTTCGAGCCGCAAATCGCGGCGGGGCGGCGGCGCCGCCGGGTTCGACCGGGACCCGGCCCAGGCGCGCTCGTAGTCGCGCGCCCGGGTGAATGTATCCAGCATGATCTCACGGACGCCCATCCGGCTGGCGGGGTAGCGCGTGGGCGCCGCGGTCTGGTTCTTCCGCGTGACGTTTTCGCCCAGGGCAAACTTCACCCCTGGCGGTGCGCCGATGAATTTCAGCCCCTCCGCCGACTCACCCCAGCGCAATTTGATCACCTGGTTCTGCCCGCCCATCGAATTGGCGGAGCCGTGGAGGATGTTCGCGACCGTCAGGCCACCGGCGAGTTCACGGTAAATCCCGATGTCGGTTGGATCGACGGCATCACCCACCCGGACCTCGACCGTGACCGAATGCGAACCCTCGTTGACCCCGCCGTTCAGCGCCGTGTGCGAGTGGCAGTCAATCAGACCGGGAGAAACGTGCCTCCCCGTCGCATCGATCACCACGGCGTCCGGGGGTGCAGCCAGGCTCGGGCCGACGCCCACGATCCTGCCATTCTCGATCAGGAGGTCGCAGTGCTCGATCGTTCCGGCGGCGGCCGATGTCCACACCGTAGCATTCCTGACCAGCACCGAAACCGGCCGCTCCGGCGGTCCGGAGCGCCCGTACATGCCCGCCGGAAATACATCCGGCCGCGCCACCAGCGTTTCCGGCTTTTTCGCGGCCGGCGCACGCGGCGGCTCCGCTTCCGCCGTGCGCTCCGCTCTCCAACGCAGTGCCGTTCCATCGGGCAGTTCGCCGGTCCCATTCAGGTGCGAAGGATCTTCGAGCCGGGCCCCGAGCCGAACGGTCCCTTCCGCGAGACCAAACCATTGGGCGGGCGCAAGCAGCGCCACCGTGTTCTCCTCGACCCGCAGCGCCGTATCCGTCCCGGCCGCACTCGCCCGCAGCCGGTTGCCGCGACCGGTGATCTTCATTTCGTCCGGCGCGGTGGTCGCGCCCTGCCACGTGAGTTTCCAGCTGCCGCGCGGATCGCGCCGCCGCCAGCTGTCGAGTTCGAAGGGATCGCCGTCTATCCAGACGAGCTGCACCTCGCTGTCCTCCGCGGTGAAGAGATCACCGCGCGCGACCACGAGGTTGGCGACCTTCCCCGCGGTTATGGTTCCGTGGGTGACGCCGAGCCCGAGGATTTCCGCCGGCGTGGTCGTGAGCGCACCAAGCGCAGCCGGCACCCCGAGGCCGCGCTGCACGGCCAGTCGCACGCGCGACCAGAATTCCGTATCCGGTTTCTTGAGTCCCGAAGCGGTCAGCGCGACCGGCAGCCCCGCGGCCACGAGCCGGGCCGGGTTGCCGGGCGCGAGTTCCCAGTGGGTCAGCTTGTCGAGTGAGATGTCGGCCGCGTGCTCGCTGTTTTCCACCTCCGGCGGCTCGGGAAACGCGAGCGGCACGATGATTGGCGGCCGCCCCGCCGGCAAATCGCGCAGCACCCGGTACTCGTAACCCGTGCCGCGAAGAATCAGCTTCAGCTTGAACTCGCCGCCGAGTCGCGCGGCACGCGGCAGGTCGAGTTCGTCGGCCAGCGCGAGTATCACCGGCTGCTCGCCCCGGATGGCAGGCCCGAGCGCCGCCAGGGCATCGTTCGTCTCGGGACGCTCGATCCCCGCCCGGTTCTCCCGGTACCGTTGCTGCGCCCCGGCGTACCATTGTGCATCGAGCAACGTCTGGCGCGTCAGCGCGATCGCGCCCATCAGCGAAACCGGATAACCGGCCTCGGACGATCCCCGCTCGAACGCGACCGGCTGCGCGACCGAATCGCGCAGCAGCGTGCGGTTGAACCCGCCGCGCCCCAGGCTGACGACCGCGCTCTGGCCCCGAAAAATTCCACGCGCCGGCAGCACATGCGCCACGGTGAAGCCGAGCTTCCGCATCGCCTCGGCTCCGCGCGGATCCGCGACGAGCGCACGGCTCGCCATCCGTTCCGGCATCACGCGTGAGTTCCACGCCTTCGCCCCGCCGCCCGGCGCCGCGACTGCCGCCGGCGCGGCCGCGGTTCCAGGCACCGGCGTGGATTCACGTTCGCTGTCGGTTGCCGCCGGGCTCGCCGGCTTCCAATTCACCGGCAAAAACAACGTCGAATCGGTTTCAATCAGCCCCGCGTAAATGGTCCGACCCGTCACGTCCCAGACGCGCGCATCGGCTGGCGCGGTCACATCGGCTCCGACCGCGACGATGATGCCGTCGCGCACGACGACGGTGCCGCTCTCGATCACGCGGTCCGGCGCGGCGACGATTCGCGCGCCGACGAGCGCATGCACGCGAACGCTGGCGTCGCGCAGGCCTTCAATCGGCGCGGTCGGCGCCGGCGCGGCGACGAGTGTGACGGAGACAGCCAACAGCGTGAATGAAGCGACGGCAGGGGCAAAGGAGCGGACGGTTTTCATGCAGGAGCGCGGGCCAGGTCGGAGCGGGAAAGGGGTTGGCCAGCCAGCGACGGTGGTACGCTTCGCGCCGCGGCTCAATCTCGAACGCGTAATCTTCCCCCCTGCGGCGCCGGCGGCAGGCGAGGATGAACAGAAAGATTAAGATTAAGAGAGCGGAACGGGGCGCCGGTCAGGATCCCGGCAACGATGCCAGCGCCCGGTCAACTCCGCCGAGAACCATCTCGCGCTGCAGCCGCGTGAGTTTGCCGGCCGCGTCCAGAGGCCGGAGATGGCCGGCCGCGCGCTCGAGCAGCGCCCGTCGCTCGGTGGCACTCAATCGCTCCGCGACTTCCGCTTTGACCCAGAGTGCCCTCGCATACTGCACCTGGTTGAACGTCTCATCCGGTGCCGCCGCGAACACCGCTTCCACCTCCACCCAAATGTCGGCGAGAATTGAACGCGCCTCGGTCAGTTCGCCCGCGCGCGCGAGCGTTTGAACTCGGATCAACTCCGACTGGACTTCACCGAAACGCGCTGCAATGGGCGGGTTGTCCGGCACCGGCGGGCGGGACGCCCACCAAATTGTCAGCGCCTTCCGCGCCGCCGCGTAATCGCCCGCGGCCCAGTTCGACTGCAACAAGTCCAGGGCCGCGTCTTCGCGCAATTCCCTGATCGGTTCCGCATCCGCCGGCCTCGCCGCCATTTTTTCGATCCGCGCCAGGGCCTGCTCGGCTTCCGCCCTGACGACCGGCCAGTTGAGCCGCTCCACTTCAATCTCCCGCTCGCGCGAGCGGAATTCCTCTTCGCGCAAAGCCGGGGTGCCCGAGTCCATCGTTCGTTCGTTGACGATCGATTGGACGATCGCCCGCATTCTCGCCTTGTGCTGCGAGGCCTCGGCGTCGCGGCCCGTGGCGGCATAAACCTGCGCGAGTGCGGCGTTGCCGTAAGCCTCGTTGGCCCGCATGAAGTTGGTGGCGCTCCCGGTGGAGAGTATCGCGAGGCCTTCCTGCAACGCCGTTGCGGCCGCCACAAAATCTCCGCGATTGCGGTGACCGAATGCTTCGCCGGAGTAGCTGATCGCGTAGTTGTTCAAATACGTCGTGTTCTTCGGATCGAGCTTCAGCATCTGCCGGTACATGTCCCGATGTTCCTCGCGCACCGCGCCCACCCGCCCGAAGTCCCATTGCTGCGCGGCGTAGAATCCGGCCTGGCTCGTGGCATAAGCGAGCTGGCGCCACGCCGCCACGAGCGCGGGTTCGGCTTCGACAAACTTCCGCAGCCGATCCCGGCCCAACCCGGTGAATTGCTGCGCCAGCTCGGGCTGATGGTTTCGACTCAATGCCTCGCCATACCACGCCATCATCGAAGCCGCCTGCAAACCGCGGCGCCGCGGCGCCGGCGGGAGCAACTCGCCCTCTTCGGCGCTCGCCAGCGCCCGCTGATAAACCGGCACCGCTTCACCGGGGCGGCGGCTGCGCAGCAGGCTGAAGCCTTTCCTTTCCAACACGTCGGCCAGGCCGCGCAACGCGCGGCCGCGGAGCACCTCATCCGCCAGCGGCGGACCCAGGATCTTCTCCGCCCGGTCGCACAACGACACCGCGCCTTCGAAGTCGCCCTCGCTGGTGCTCAACCGCGCGAGGCGCGTCAGGACCGACGCAAAGTCGAGCCGCGTTGTCGCCGTCAGCCCGCCCGACTGGTCCAGCTCCTCGAAAATCCCCAACGCGCGCTCCAGGTGGGCGCGGCTCAATTTGCTTTCGCCCTGCACGTCGAGGATCGCGCCGAGATTCGCCAGCGCGCGGCCGTGCGCGATCCGGGTTTGCGCCGTCATCAACTCGCCGGGCAGTCCGGTGTAATACGCGACGGCGCGCTGGCTGACTTCGAGCTGCATCGGCAGCAATCCGAACGCGATCAGTTGTTCCTCGAGATCGGTGAGCACGTATCCCAGCAAATCCTCGGCCTGCGTGCGCGCGGTCTCAGTCAGCCGCCGGGCGCCGCTCGCCTCCTCCGCCGCCCCGCGCGCGCGCTCCGCTGCCGCCTGCGCGATTTTCTCCGCCGCCCGGGCGCGATTCATGCTCGTGTAACCGAACACGGCGCTGCCAATCGCGGCGAGCGCTAGAATTCCGCAGCCCACTGCCACCACGCGCGCCCGCCATAGCGCCTGCTGCGTCTCCGCCTCCTTCAGGCGTGTTTCCGCCAGCTGCCGCTGGATCGCCTCGCGGCTTTCGCGCTCCTGCCGGACATCGCGGCTCGCCTTCACCACGCTGCAAAGCACGTCGTGCGTGAGCTCGACGCGGCGCACATCGAGTCGTTCCTCCACCCGCAACAATCGGCGCCCGACCAGCAGCGCCAGCGTGTCGCGGGCCGCGCCCGCGGCGGCAAATGCCTTCTTCACCCGCTCCTCCGCGACGCTCTCGCGGTAACCGGAATCAGTGAGCAACTCATCCTCGATGAAACGCCGCACGATGGCGGGCTGCCCCGCCAGCGCGCGCTCGTAAAACTCCGAGAGAATCGTCTCGCGCGATCCGGCCAGCAGATCGGCCGTGATTTCAATCTGCCCGCGTGCGATCCGCCCGTTGTTGAGTTCGCGGCAAACGAGGCTCAGCAGCGACGGCTCGACTTCCGCGCGCGCCAGGTCGGCACCGCCCGCGACGAAACGAACGATCTGCGCCGCGACTTCGTCGCTGACGAGGTGCGGCGCGGGCGTCCGGACGGCGGCCAGCGCCTGCTCGCCGGTGAAGCGCGCGAGCCGCACGCGGTTCTGCGTCACCGATGGCATCTGGCTCTTCAGGCTCTCCAGGTGCGCGAGATAATCCTCGCGCAGCGCAATCAGGATCCGGTAGTCCGCGCGCGCAAAATCGAACTGCGCCGCGTCCGTTTCGTCGCGTTCGATTCGCTTCTCAAGCTCCACCGGCGGCCGGTTCTCCACCAGATCGGCGAGCTGCGTCAGGAAGGCGTGGGCACGCTGCCGGCCCGTCTCGTCGTTCTGCGCCAGCGTGAAGATTTCCTCGAACTGGTCGAAGATCAGCAACGGAACCAGCGGACGTCCGGCGGCATCGTTCAGCATATCGTCACGGTGATGGAGGAACTCCCAGAGCGACTCGCCCGTGACTGACGAGCCAGTCCGCGTCCACGTGCCGGCCGAAAGTGTGGCGTTGAAAATCGCGGCCTTGATCTGCTCCGCGGGCGGCGGAGATTCCGGCGCGTAATCGAGCCGGACGTAGACGGGACAATAGCCCTGCCCGCGCAGGCGCGGCACGAGCCCGGCACGGAGGAGCGAGGTCTTGCCGTGCCCGGACTGGCCGAACAGCACCGTGAGCGTTTTGCGCTGAACGCGGCGGGCGAGTTCCGCCGCATCCTCGTCGCGTCCGTGAAAATACTCGCGCATCTCCTCGGTGAACGAGGCGAGCCCCAACCAGGGGTTTTGCGGATCAACCGCGGCGTTCGGCCGCACGAGCGATGCGCCGCCGGGCAGGGGTGCCGCCACGGGCTGAGCGGCGAAGCGCGAAGGAGAAGTCGACGTGCTCATGAGCGGGGCGCGTGAAAGAGTTCCTTCAACCGCCGCGCGAACTCGGGCGTCACTTCGCCGCCGGCCAGCCGGGTGAAGTGCACGGCCTTGAATCGATCCGGCACCACCGCCGCCGCCTCGGTCGTGGCGTCCACACATACTGGGAGGATGAACACCGCGCCCTCCGCGATGTTGCGCACGCGGTCCACCGCGTAACTCCACTCGCGGCGGAAATACGCCTCGTGCCGGCGCTGCGTCGCCGCCGAAATCACCGGGACGAAAAACGAGCAGCGCGCGATGTTCTGCCGGATCTTGCGATCGTAGTCATCACCGCTCTCCAGCCGCTCCATGTCGAACCAGGTGGTGATGCCCTCGGCATCGAGCCCGGCTTTCAGCTGCTGCACCGCCGCCAAGTCCTCGCGCGCGTAGCTGATGAAGACCGCGTTCGCGGGCATTTCGCGCTGCGGGGGCAGGAAACGCTGCGGCTGCTGCGCGTTTGAGCCGCTGCCCGTGCCGCCGCCGCGCCGCTGCTGCCAGCGTTCGTGCAGCTCGGACACGAATTTTTCGGCCCCGCTGAAAACGCGGGTGCGCACGCTTACCTGCTGGAGAAACGCCATCAGCCGCTTGTCCTGTGCCGAATGACTGTCGGCCACCACCTCGCCGACGTCGCGCGGGTCCGAGAGCCGGCGGCGTTTCGCCATGCGCAGGAAGAGTCGCGCGAGCCAGTTGGAAAAATTTCCGCCGATCAGCAGCAGGTGGTTGTGCTCGAGTTCGTGAAACAGCTTCTCCGGGGTCAGGTGCTCGCTCTGCAACGCGCAGATGAACTCGAGCATGTCCTCGTCGGAGATCACATACGTTGGCGACGCCGAGAGGCGGCCGAGCAGATGGTAAATCACCGGCCGCTGCAGCTGATCGCGCTCGCACGGCAAATCCGCCACTCGATTGGGCGAATAGGCGATCACATCCGTGGAAGTCGCCCCGCCGAACCGCTCCAGGTTGACCGCCTGTTCGAGCAGCGGATCGAACGTCGTCGTGACAAAGAGATCGAAGTCGGTGATCTGCGCGAGCTGACGCAGCGCCGGCGGTGGATCGAAATTCGTCTCGCGGAGGATCGTGCGCAGCCGCGTATACGCCTCCTCGCGGCGGCCACGCGCAGCCAGGAACCAGCACACCACATCATTCAGGGTGTAAGGCTGCGGCAGCGCGCCGACATCGACGTTGAGTCGCGCCGCGAGTTTTTCCGCCAGCCAGTCGCAGAGCAGCCGCGGGCCGGCGTCGGTTTCCACCCGCAGCAACTCCGGCCCGACGATTGGGATCACGCGTTTCTCCTCGATGTAATTCAGCAAATCCTCCCAGGCGTCTTCATCAAAGGTCGGCGTCGGGGCGCCAACCGGCGCGTCGAGATGCGGGTGAATCATGGGCGTGGGCAAGAACAGTCAGCCTCCGCGAGGGGGAAAATCGCGTCGAACGAAACAGTGACCGCGATTCAACGCGGCCGCAGAATTGTGGGAGGGGCAACGCATGCTGGTGCGCAGCAGCTGTGGGGAGGGGCGCGGATATCCGTGGCAGCCGGATCCGCCGGTGACGAGAAAAAACCCGCCGGCGGACCGTGCACACGGGGACGCTCGCCGTCCGGTCTCATTCGCATCGATTCGCGTCGCTTGGCGGTTGAATCTGGATGGCCGGGGCGACGCCGGCTCGCCAACGCCGTGAGCCAGATACGTGATACGATCGTATCACGTATCTGGCTCTGGGAATTCCGGCTGCCACTCGGGAAAACCGACCACGACTTTGGTCCTGGGAGTTCAAGCTGTCCGTCAGGCCCTGCTCTCATTCGCGTCCATTAGCGTCGGTTGGCGGTTGAACCATCCGGCTTCGCGGTTGACACCAGTCGGTCCGCGCCGGAAAGAGTCGTAACCCCATGTCCGAGTCCGACCACCTGCCCGTCTTTCACGTCGTGGGATTCACGGGGCACCGGCAGGTGCAAAACGCGCCGGGTTTGGAACAGGCCATCGACGCCGTCCTCGCCGAACTCCAGCGCGATGCCAGCGTCGAATGGGTGGCGCTCTCCTCCGTCGCCGCCGGGGGCGACATGCTGTTTGCCCGCACCGCCCTGCGGCTGGGACTCGGCTGGGAAGCCGTACTGCCGTTGCCGCCGGCGGAGTTTTGCCGCGATTTTTCAGAGGTGACATGGAGCGACGTTGAAGCGCTGCTCGCACAGTCGGAACAGGTGCGTGTCATCGGCAGCCGTGCCCAGCGCGAGGATGCGTACCTCGATTGCGGGATGGAAACCGTGAACCACTGCGATCTGCTCCTCGCCGTCTGGGACGGCGAACCGGCCCGCGGCCGCGGCGGCACGGCCGAAATTGTTGCCTACGCCCGCGAAATCGGCCGGCCACTGGTGATTATCAACCCGCGGATGTTCACGGTACGGCGGGAACATTTCGATCGTCTCCAGCTCGGCGATCGGCATTTGAGTCGCCTGAACGACCTCGCACCGGTGCCATCGGCGCTGCCACCAGCGGCGGCCGAGCCCGACGATGATCGCAGCCGGGTGCAGGCGTTTCATGCCAAGGCCGACCACGCCGCCACCCATAGTGCGCCGCACTTCCGGATGCTGATCACGATCACGATCAGCCTGCACGTGCTCGCCACCATGCTCGCCGCCGCAACGCTGGCGTTTGATCTCCATTTGCCGGCCATCCCCTGGAGCAAGCTGCTCTGCCTCATGGCGGCGCTCGGTGTCGCGCTGCTGCTGCGCTACCGGCGCGACCGGCACGATTGGATGCGATTCCGGCTCGCCGCGGAAATCACGCGCAGCGCGCTCGCAACCTGGGGATTGCCGCGGGCCCTGCGGCTGTTCGACGATTTCGACTGGGCGGGACTGGAACCGCTCCGCCGCTCGCTCGATGTGCTCCAGCGCCGCAGCGCCCGCGCCCGTCCGGTGGAGTTCGATGAATTCAAACAGCGGTATCTGAACGGGCGGATCCGCGGCCAGCTCGTCTACTTCACGCACCAGGAAGCGCGCGCAATCCCGTGGCTGAAGCGGTTGCGCGGCGGCTTTTACGTCGTCTCGGTGCTCGCGATTTGCTTCGCGGCGGCGCATGCGTCGCACAGCCTGATACCCGAGGTCATCGCGCCCGGCTGGGTGCAGCGGTGGGTCTACGGGTTCAGTCCGATCATGCTGCCGGTGTTCGCGGCCGTTCTGATTTCACTGGTTTCGATCAACGACCTGCACCGGCGTGTCGCCCGGTACAAGGAAATGCAGGTGCGGCTCGAAGCGGCGCGCAAGGAAGGGACCTTCGTGCAGACGTGGGGCTCGCTGGAACGCGTGGTCGCGAAAGCCGAACGCGCGCTTCTCCAGGAAGTGTTCGAATGGCACTCGATCACGAGCTTCACCGAGTCGCATTGAGGCCGATGCGGCGCACCTCACCGAGAGTGATAAGTGTCGTCGTCTGCTGCGCCGCGGAGAAGGGAGCAGGGAGCAGGGAGCAGGACCAAACGGTCAGATCCCCGAGAGCCGAGCGAGGTGAGCTTACTTGGTCCCTTGGTCTTTTAGTCCCTTAGTCTCTGGTCTCTGGTCTCTAGTCTCTAGTCTCTGACATCTGACGTCTGACGTCTGACGTCTGATGTCTGATGTCTGGCATCTGGCTTCTGGCTTCTGGCTTCTGGCCTCTGGCCTCTGGCCCGCGCCGCTCAGACCACCGCATCTTCGCGCCGCTCCATTTCCTCGCACAGCTCCTCGAAGCGCCGGCGGAGCCGGGTCGCGTTGGGCTGGTCGTAGTGACCCGGCACGACCCAGCGCGCGCCGAACGACCGCGCCTTCCGCATGCTCGCCGGCACCTGGGCGATGTCATCGCTGAAGATCCGCGGTGAGGCCTGCGTCCGCATCATGAACCGCACCCAGAGATCGCCGCTGAACAGCAGATTGTGCCGCGCGGAATAAAACCCGCAGTGGCCCAGGGTGTGGCCGGGCAGATGTACCACCTGCAGTCCGCCCCAGAGCGGCAGTACGTCATTGTCGCGCAACGGCACCTCGACTTTCACCGGCCGGTATCGCGTGACCGCGCGGCCGACGGCCTCGAGCAGACCGGCGACATGGGCGAAACCAGAATAAGGATACGTGCCTTCGATGTGCGGCTGGTCCGCCGGATGCGCGTAAACCGGAGCCCCGGTCCACTCCTGCAGGGCGGCGGCGTTGCCGGCGTGGTCGATGTGTCCGTGCGTGAGCAGGATGGCACGGACGTCGCGCGGTCCCCGCCCCAGCCGTTGAATCTGGTGCCGGATCCGCCGCGCATCGCCGGGAAATCCCGTGTCCAGCAACACGACGCCGGACTCGTCCACCAGCACGTGCGGCACGCTCATGAGGCCGCGGATCATGTGCAGCCCCGGCGGCCAGCTGGGTTGTTGGGTCAGGGACGGCATGGCGATAGGCAAAAGCTCCAAGCACCAAGATCCAAGCTCCAGAGAAAGGCCAACGGCCAATGTTTAATTGGGGCGTGCATCGCGCGCCTGAGGCTGGAAGATTCGCGACTCCCTGAACGTTGGTGCTTGTGATTTGATCGTTCCCTGGAGCTTGGATCTTGGTGCTTGGATCTTCGCCCGCCCATACGCCCGCCTCATGAAACTCGTTTTCGCCCTCGCGACCGTGCTCGTCGGCGCCACCCTCGCGCCCGGCGCCGAACCCATCCGGCTGCATCCGGACAACCCGCACTACTTCTCCTGGCGCGGCCGGCCCACGGTGCTGATCACGAGCGCCGAACATTACGGCGCGGTGCTGAACCTGGAATTCGATTACATCAAGTATCTGGATACCCTGGCGCGGGACGGGCTCAACCTCACCCGGACGTTCTCGGGCGCGTATTGCGAAAATCCGACCGCGTTCAACATCGCGAACAACACCCTCGCGCCGGCAACCGGCCGGTTGATCGTGCCGTGGAGCCGCAGCAACACGCCCGGATACTTCGGCGGCGGGAACAAATTCGACCTGACGCGCTGGGATGAGGCGTATTTTCGGCGGCTGAAGGATTTCGTGGATCAGGCGAGCCGGCGGGGGATTGTGGTCGAATTCACCTTCTTCTGCCCGTTCTACCGTGACGACATGTGGCTGAGGAGCCCCCTGCACGCCGGCAACAACGTAAACGGCGTCGGCGACGTGAAACGCGAGGTGGTTTACACGCTCGATCGACATGGCGGGTTGCTCGCAGTGCAGGAGGCGATGGTCCGGCGGATCGTGGCCGAACTGCGCGACGCGGACAACGTGCTCTGGGAGGTCTGCAACGAACCGTATACCGGCAAACCCGTGCGTCTGGTCGCGGCGGAATGGGAGAACCACATGGCAGACATCATCGCCGACGCAGAACGGCGCATCCGCGGCGAGGCGCGGCTGCCCGCCCGATTGATCACGCAAAACATCGCCAACGGCCGCCAAAAGATCGAGCAGCCGCACCCCGCCGTTTCCGTGTTCAATTTCCATTACGCGAATCCTCCCGACGCCGTGCCGATGAATTTCGGACTGAACCGCGTGATCGGTGACAACGAGACCGGCTTCAAGGGCAATGCCGACGCGCATTATCGGATGGAGGCATGGGAGTTCCTGCTCGCCGGTGGCGCGCTCTACAACAACCTCGATTACTCGTTCACGGTCGGCCACGAGGACGGCACGTTCGCGTATGGGGAAAAGACACCGGGCGGCGGCAACGCCGGATTCCGCCGTCAGATGAAGGTGCTTGCCGACTTCATGCGGAGTTTCGATTTCGTCCGCATGGGGCCGGATTCGAATGTGGTGAAATCCGGGCTGCCGGAGAAGGCTCGCGTGCAGGCGCTGGTCGAACCGGGCCGTCAGTACGCGATTTACCTGAAAGGAAAACCGCTCACGAGCATCGTGGTGGATCTGCCATCCGGCTCATATCACGCCGAGTGGATCAGCGTCATGACCGGGAAGGGTGAGGGTTCGCGGGAAACCAAGCACGCCGGCGGCCCGGCCACGCTCGAGATTCCCGCCGGCGCCGAGGAGATTGCGCTCCGGATCCGTCGGAGCTGAGTGGTCGCGCAATGTAGCAGCCGACGTGAGGAGGCTGAACGCCACGCGGACAGCCATGCGTCAAGGGAACGCAGGAAGGACTCGAACCTCCATCTCCACCTTCGATTGGTGGGCTCTTTCCGTTGAGCTACTGCGTGCATCAATTTACCACGCTCACCCCAGCTAGAGATTGAAAAACCACTCTGCGCACGATCTGTCTTCAAAACCACCGGATTGGGCTGTTGTAGCGCAAAGAAAGGAACAATTTATTGTAGCCGTTTGTGCGGAACAACAGGGAGAATTGTCCTTAATAAGTCGCCGAGCCGAGCAGAGATTCACTTGCTCAGACATCCCCGCGGTTTCTACTTGGCCCACCATGAAAATTGATGGCAGCGACATCCACATTGTCACGGGCCGTGTTGGAGATGGGTGTTGTGAACCCAGCACGCTCAAAATCTGGATGGGAACGGATTTGAACGCTTACCTCGAAAAACGAAAGCTCCGCAAAAGCGACGAACAGTGGGCAATTCTTTCCGCATTCGATACGCAGGAAGAGGCAATTGCCGAGGCCGAAAGGCTCAACAAAAGTGACTAAGCCGTATCGATTCAGTGGACAACCGCGAATGAACGCGAATGGACGCAAATTTCAGAGGAGAGGGAGAATTGACCAAATGAAACCATGGTCACCGTTTGGTTAATCGTTTCCATACTCCCATTGATGCCCTTTCCATTCGCGTGAATTGGCGTCTATTCGCGGTTTAACTGAATTGTTCCGGCTAAGCGGCGCGCCACCCGCGCGATGAGACGAGAGCCACCGAGACCCCACTGATCCAAGTGTGTTATTACTCTCTCAAGAGGGGACGTTGGCGGCTGAATCCGCTGATCGGGATCCCCTCTCGAGGGTAATAACATACTTGCCTCAGTAGCCGACCCGCTGCGGCTTTCCATTAGCCCCGGGTCGAGCCGACAAATTTTTCCATGACCGCGTTTCCATCGCTGTTGCAAAGCGTCATACCCAATCGCCCGCCTCACGCGGCGCAAAGTCGAAACCAAGATCGTAATTGAGGTAGATCGACAAACTAGCGCTTAAAACGGTGTAACAGGCCGTGTGGAATCATCGCGGATATTGGTTCTTTCTGAAGTCAGAGCCCTCCTAACGAGCTATGACGAAAGCGTGTCACTTTGTCATGGGACGGTCAAAACCAGCCAGGTAGGGTCGATTCATAACCAGCCACTTTGAGGGGTTGCGTCCGCTGCGATGAGGATCGCAGAAGGGCGCAATGAACCGCCTCATCGTGAGCCTTCAACATTCGATAAATACCTTGGCTGCCAGGGGCTGGTCCGGTCGTCGGATTGCCCGGGAGTTGGATATCAACCGCGAGACGGTGGCGCGGCATATACACGCGAGACCACGCGAAGTGACCGCTGGCGGCACCGAGGTAGCGGCGGATTCAAAACCAGCCATTTCGACCCTCGGGTCGGAAGGCGTGGTGGGTTCAAAACCGGCCATTTCGACCCTCGGCTCCCGAGCGGGTAGAACGAGCGACTCGGGCCCGTTCTCCGGCGAGATTGAAGCGGGCTTGCACGGCGGGCTCTCCCTGAAGCGGATCCACCAGGATTTGGTGAGCGAGCATGCCTTCACCGGCAGCTATCAATCGGTGAAGCGTTTCGCGCGGCAGTTTGCGGCCAGCATGGATCCACCGTTCCGTCGGATGGAGTGCGGGCCGGGCGAGGAGATGCAGGTCGATTTTGGCTGCGGCGCCTGGGTGGTGGAAGACGGCCGGCGCCGTCGGCCACACCTGTACCGCTGCGTCCTCAGCCATTCGCGCAAGGAATAGCTTTCATACTGCACCTGTGGGTTTGGATTCAAGGTAGCGGGCTTTCCGGCGGTGTCGTTGCTGCCGAACGCGGATCTGACTGATGATGTCATCTGACGGCCGTCGATAAAGAAAATCGCCTCGATTGTTTAAGGAGATAACCTGCAGCAGGCCGACGTTGTGCCAGTGAGGGACAGCAGTGCAAGAGCAGCCGAGCAGGGACGCCACTTGGCTGGACGTCATCCAGCCTTGTTCGCCCAGCCGCTGCCGCCGGCTTTTCAAGTGATGAGTTCGGCGCAGCGCGCTGACGTTGAAGGAATCGAACCGATTGCCGCAGCCCGTGGATAAACCTCGCTCGTTGAGGATACGGGCGATTTCGGAATCGCTGTGCTGCTCAAGTAACCGATCGATTTCGCTGATGATTTCCGGTTCTGTCGTCCACCGCTCCCAGGAACGCTGGGGCAATGGCACGCGAAGCTCTCGTGTTGCGCCGCCTTTGAAACGCACCTGAACGATGAACTCCTGCTCACGCCGCAGAGTCACATCTTCGAGCAACAGGCGAGCCATGCGTTTGCGGTCGCGATCCAGTGTCTTCGGATCCCGCCAGAGCTTGGGAAAATCGGCGGCCAGAGCTCGGATTTTCCCTTTCTGTTCGTCAGTAATCTGGACCGCGTCGACATCGCGTTGCTGTTCCGCCGCCTCCTTCGCTTGGACGAGCAAGCGCAGTTTTTCGTTCCATTGCGTTTCGAGAGTATCGGCGACCAGGCGATTGTTGGGATCGACACGCATGTACCGCACGCGGGCCTGCTCGGCGTCATATTGCAGGCGTTGTAGGTGCTGGAGACGAAGCCGCTCCGCTTCGGCCAGCCGGTTCTCGATTTCACTCTGGACATGCAGGACGACCTCCAGCGCAAGCGGAGTGACGCATTCGATCAATAATCGCCCAACCTCGGCGTCGATGGCCTCGCCATGAATCCGTTGACACGCCGGTTCGCCTTTTTCGATGCCTGGCCTCTGGCAGAGATACTCGGGGATCTTCCTCGTCTGGCGATCATGGTAATGCAGGGTCATCGAACGGCCGCACTTGCCGCAGACGACCAGACCCTGAAGGAGCGCGGGACCTTCGCGAGCGGGACCGCTTCTTTGCTCCGCGCCGTTACCCCGGAGGTTCACGAGCAGCCGCTGCTGATTGGCGAGAAACGTCTCCCAGGTAATATATCCGGGATGCGCCTCCTTCCTGATGAAGCGCCATTGATCGCGGGGCAAATGTCGGATGTGTACTCTGCCATCTGCCGTTTTGCTGACCCGGCTTCGGCCGAAACAAAACGCACCGGCGTAGCGCGGATTGTGGAGCGTCGCCAAAGCGATTTGGTAGCCCAACTCCCGCCAGACGATTTCTCCGCTGCCCGCTTGGGCCCGCCGGGGAAACTTTAGTCCCTCCCGGTGGAAACTCTGCACCGTCGCCCAAGCCGCGCCGGTGCGCTCAAACGTCGCGAACAACATCCGCAGACTCTGTTGCACCTGCTGATCGGGATCGAGTTCCACGCGATCCTCCTCAGTATAGATCAGCCCAACCGGCAGCGGTATCTTGAGTTCGCCGCGCTGCGCCTTGTTGAGAACGCCGCCGACGAGCCGAGCGCGCAGCACATGCAATTCGGCTTCGCTCATCGTGCCCTTGAGTCCCAGCAGCAGGCGATCGTTGTAGTGGCTGGGCTCATACAGACCGTCTTCGTCCAGGATCAACGTGCTGGACAGCGCACAGATCTCCAGGAGCCGGTGCCAGTCGGCGCAATTGCGCGCCAAACGCGAGACCTCCAGTCCCATCACGATCCCCGCTTTACCCAGTCCCACCTCGGCCACCAATCGTTGGAAGCCCTCGCGGTCAGCGGCGGATGCCCCCGACTGTCCTTGGTCGTGGTCGATCACCACGACCTGCTCGTCGGACCAGCCCAAGGCGATCGCACGACGGCGCAACGCGTACTGTCGCTCCGTGCTCTCCGTGTTTTCCAAAACTTGATGCAGCGAGGATTGGCGAACGTACAGATAGGCGGCCCGCTTCAAGTGTTCCGATGTGACTTTGGATTCGGCGTTCATGGCGAGGAAGGTGACAGCTGACGGACGGTAATCTGCGCCAGGAGCAGCGTCAGTTCATGCTGCCAGCCCGGCTGGTCGGAGGGGCGAGTCGATAGCGAGCTCATCGGGACTGCTTCCGGGCGTTGCCGCCACTGGTGTATCCAGCCGGCCACGCCGGTCTTAACCACCAGGATTGTTCCGAGCGGAGCGGCGGAAAAAATCACGGCCCTCGCCACGGCGTTCTGGCGGAGCGCTTCGTACTGCTCGGTCGAGACCGATGCTGAAGACGTTGTCATCGCCGCTTCTGCCGCCCCCTTTTTTGGCCCTGCGTTTTCAGCGCCTTTTCGATCGTTCGCGGATGCACCTTCACCTTGAAGCGCTCCTGGATCCGAAGCGACAGGTCCCTTGCGCCCGGACGCGGCTCGACCGCGGCTTGCTCCTGCAAATATTTCCTCACCTCGGTCGTGAGCTTGTGCGCGCTCCTCGGGCCCCGCTTGCGCGGCAGGAGCGCCTCCAGCCCTCCGGCTTTGAGCTGCGCCTGCGCCTGATAGATCGTTGGCCGCGACAGGCCGAACTCGCCGGCGGCCCGTGCAATCGAATAACCGTCCTTTTCTACCGCGCGCAGCGTCTCGTACTTTAGCTGAAGCAGATCCTTCGGATCAAAAAAATCGCCCGTCTGAAAGAGCTCGTGTCGGACCACGGCGAAGCGGCGGTTGAAGGTGCCCGTGACCTCGAGGGCCCGGCGTTTCTCGGAAGTCAGATCAGCCATGGATGTAAACGTATTTATGCCGCATGATCTGCGCCAAGTTCGAAACGGCAAGACAAAAATGCCGCGCTTTTCACTCTCACAGCCCCGGAACCAACCCTGCTCTTCGCGTAGGCAGCTCATGGACGGCGGCACATATTACTTTACACACTCGGCGTAATTTCCTTTACAGCGGCTTTGGCCATTCGCGCAAGTTCCAGCAGATCTACCGTGCGCGCGATCGCGCGGCCCTGTGCCTGTTTCACAAACAGATCTCCCGGCCCCGCATCCGTCCAGGATTCACGAACTGCCGCAGCAAGACCCTCTTCGGTCACGAAGTACACGAGCCATTGTCCCCAGCGATTCCGACGTTCGATCATCTCAAACCGCCGTCCGCGCCAGGGATGATTGGGGTGGGTTATCGTGACGTATTGCTTTGAATCAGTCTCAAAGGGTGCAGTTCGCACCCGAGGATAAAGGCTATACCGAAGCGGTCTGGCGCCAAACGACCGACAGTTTTATCCGCTGTACAGAAAATGCGTTCCGGCACTTTGGCGGCGTGGTCGCGCGCACGGTCATCGACAACCTCAAGGCCGGCGTGATTCAAGCGGACTGGTTCGATCCG
>JAUSID010000147.1 GCA_030648295.1 Opitutaceae bacterium
ACAGTCGACAAGCGCGTTGGGGAGCCTTTCGACAAGCTCAAGGCCATTATTTCAATAAAGCAATTGGCCCTGAGCCCGTCGAATGGGCAACGCGCTCCACCTTTCAGTGAATTCGAAACCGGAGCAGGAACGCACTTCGACTGCATGGATGCGGCTAAGAATGAACTCATGATCGAGGCTGGATTAAGGGCTGGTTGCTAAAAGCTGCTCTTGATGCCGATGGTCCAGAGCGACCCGAAATTCGTCCGTTGGCGCAGTTGCGCATGGGCCGGCGTGTTCGGGCCCGCGATTTCGACGTCGTCCACGGGATCATTGATGTTCCGGAGATTGGCAAAGAGCGCGAAATTTCGCCGGAAAGAGTATTCGCCGGTGAGATCGATATAGGAACGCTTCGAACCCCACGTGTAGGTCCCCGCGTCGATGCTCCGGCCGTTGACGATTCCGCGACGCTGTCGGCCGAGATAATTCCAGTTCAAGCGCAGATTGTATTTCGGACGGGAAAGGCTGACGCCCCAGCTGCCGCTGCGCGGGATGTATCCGGAAAAATTGGCCGCCGCGTCACCGGTGGCTCGTTGGACGCTGCCGTTGGCATACACCTGCACGCCCCGGGCCCACCCCGGAAGAAACGTCAGCGCCTGCCGGTAGTTGACATCCAGGCCCTGCATCCGCACCAGTCCTGCGACGTTATGCTGGGTGGCGACGTCGTAAGAATCGTAGACGAGCGGATCGAGTCCGTAGAGCGCGAGAAAGGCGGGGGTCGCGTCGAGCATCGTGCTGCCAAAGAAATTTTTGAACTCGCGGCGAAAAACCCCGACGGAGAGCTGGCCCACGCGTTCGAAATAGTATTCGAGGGTGAGCTTGGCGCTCCGCGCCTGCCACGCCTTGATCCCCGCGTTATTGACCACGATCCGGTTGGACGGGCCGGGCGCCGATTCGACGTCTGGCAGGGTGAGGCCGCCCGAGTATTGGTTGAAGTTGGGCCGGCCCAGCGAGTGATAATAGGCCGCGCGGGCGATGATATTTTCCCGGACATTGAAGCTCGCGTTGATGCTCGGCAGAAGCCGCAGGTATTCTTTTTCCGCCCGCAAACCGCGATCGATGAACGTCAGCTTCGAAATCGAGAGCGCATCACTGGCGATGGTCAGCGGGCGGCCATTCGCGGCGAGCAGGACCCGGCCGGACGCATCGCGCTGGTAATTGCGCGTGGGATCCGTGAGCGGTCCCTGGGCCTCCACGTTGGTCTGTTCGGCCCGCAGGCCGCCGACGAGCCTGAGCCGACCGTTGAACAGGCGCAGATCGCCGCGAACATAGACCGATGAAATGAGCTCCTCGGAATGCTTCGAGTTGCTGATTTCGGATCGATACTGGTTGTTTTCGTTGAGGGTAAAATAGCCGGGCCGCGCGTTGTAGAGATCCCACACGGCTTCATTGCTCACCCACTGGATTTGCGGAAACCCGTAGGGACCGGTGCGCTGGGAAATGCCCTGGTCGAGGACAACGGCGGCGCCGTCGTCGCTGCCCGCGGCCATCGGCGTGGTGCTGGTGCGCCCATCCGCTCCGACGAAGGTGAAGGACGACGCCCGGGTGCGGTATTCGCTCGACGAATGGCGCAGGTCGATTCCGCCCTTGAGCGCAAGCGGCCAGCGCCCGTCGAAATCGCGCCGCAGATTCGCAAAGGCGGTCCGATGTTGACTGATGGACTGTCCCACGTTGCCGCCCGAAGTGTTCAGCGTGTAACTGCTGAGGCTGTAGGGGTCGACCGGCGCACCGGAGGCGCCGTCCGTCACGGTAATGCGCTCCGGGCGCAGATAAAAAATGTCATCGAACGCCACCGTCACGCCGGTGCGCCGCGCGAGCGTCGTGCTGAAATACCCGCGGTCGGCATCGCGAAAGCGGTTGAGCGCATTCGAAAGCCCGAGACCCAGTTCAGCCTTCCAAACCGCTCCGTCGTGCCGGTAGGTCAGGCTCGGCATATACGTCCGACTGAGACGGTCGCGAGCGTTGTTGTTTTGTCGGACCTCGCCCGCGCCGGCGAATCCGTGGGTGTGGGTCGGGGAGAATTGACCCGGCAGCACCCGGTTGATCATGAAGGTCAGGTTCCGCTGATTGTAATAGGAATGGAACGTTCCGTATTGAAAAGAGAATGACACCCGGTCAGTGCGGCTGAGCCGAAAGTCCACCGTCGCGCCGAGGGACGACCGGTCGCGCCCGACGGTGCTGTCGCGCACCAGGTAGTCGGACAAATAGGGGCGATCCGGCGTCGTATCGGGCAGCGTGGTGCCATTCGCCGGCGAGCCGCCGCCGCGCCAGGTATTTTGCATGAAGGGCTCCGACGAATATTGCGCGGAAGCCCCGCCCGAAATCGTGAAACCGAAGCGCTGGTTGACCGGCACGACCCAGGAAAATTCGAAGCCGGGGTGAACCTTGCGCGTGGGCTCCCGCCGCGGCCCCGGCGTCCGGTGAAAATCGCGGGCGTCGTCCCGCATCGCGATATAGACGCTGGTCGAAAGGAGCGGCTTCGCGCGTTCGAATGCGCTGCGCGGAACCAGGTTGACCGAGCCGGCAAGCGCGGAGCCCGGCGATTCCGGCGTCGGCGAGTAAACCGCCTCCACCCGGGACATGTTGTTAATCGAAACGGAATTCAGCTCCACGTTGCGCCCGGTGCCGCTGACTTCGGGGGTGGCGAGGCTGAAGCCGCCGACGGTGACGGGCACATTATCGGACGAGACACCGTTGATCGAAATCTCGCGCGGATCGCCACCACGATAGCTCATCGTGATTCCCGGAAGCAGCTTCAGGAACTCGCCGACATTGCCGTCGGGCACGATGCCGAATTCGTCGGCCGACACGACATTGATGATGTTCGGGGCGAAACGCTGCTCGTTGATCGCGATGGCCGCGCCGTCCATTTCCCGCGAGTCGGATACCACGAACGAACTGAGCTGGACGACTTGCGATGCGTCCGTGGGGCGGGTCGGCGCGCTGAGCCCGAAGTCCTGTTCGACGCGCGAGCCCGGGACCAGCATCAAGCGAATCTGCTGCGGATCCATGCCGGTGAAGAAAACCTCGAGCAGAACCGGACCGCTCGGAACGCGCTCGATCCGGTAGGTGCCGGAGTCGTCGGAAAACGCTACGAGGTTCGTTCCCTTGACGGAGATCCGTGCGTTATTGAGATACTGGCCCGTCGCCGCGTTTTGGATTCGTCCGGAAACGCCCGCGCTGGCTTGCTCGGTTACCGGCAGAGTTCCGGCGGTTTCGGCCGACGCTGGACGGAGGGACGTTATCAGGCTGAGCGCCAGACAGGACAAAACGAGGTGGCAGCGTCGATTCTTCACGGAGCGAACGGAGTGGTCGGGGCCGATGTCGCGCAAGGCGCTTGGATCAGGGGAAAATGCCGGACGGCGGAGTACGCGAAAGCTGGAAGCGGCTCATCCTATCAGCAGCGTCGTTCACGAATTGACCGCGTAGGTTTTCACACAAGCCTTCCGACGTGAAGCGTTGGCCGCCCCTTTATCGCCCCATCGACAAGACGCATCGGGTTGACGCGCACGGGCCGCTACTGGCGTCGATTCGCGCCGGCAAAATCGAGTTCCATGCCCTCGGTCGCGGCCACTATCCCGGCGAACGGCTTGCGCCGCGTCAGTTGCCCGGCTTGCTCAGCGTCGGTTATTGGGACGCACGCGGCGACCAGGATTGGGGGATGGAATTCCACCGCAACGAAGGAATCGAAATCTGCCTGCTGGAAACGGGCTCGATGCGTTTTGCCGTCGACGACCAGACTCACCCACTGGGGCCGGGCGACCTCACAATTACCCGGCCCTGGCAGGCGCATCGGCAAGGCGATCCCCATATCGCGGCAGGACGGTTGCATTGGGCGACCATCTCGGTAGGTGCCAAACGTCCCGACCAGCCGTGGCGCTGGCCCGGCTGGGTTTTGCTCGCACCTGAGGATCGGGAGGAACTGGCCCGCCGGCTCAGGTTGACCGAGGCGCCCCGGTGGCGGGCGCCGCCCGACATCGTGCGCAGCTTTCAACGCATGGCCTCGGCGCTTGCCCGGGATTCCACGGAGCGGCGGATCTCACCCTTCGCCGTGGGCCTGAATGAATTGTTGCTGGGAATCCTGGATATGCTTCGGGCCGAGAACCGCGTGGAGCGGCCCCGCCTGGGTACGCGGGAACACTCGGTAAAATTGTTCCTTGGTGATCTGCGCAGCAACTTCGACAGTCTTGGACAGGACTGGACGCTCGCGAGCATGGCCAGCGCGTGTGGGATGGGCACGACTTTGTTCAGCCGTCTCTGCCATCGGCTGATCAACGACAGTCCCGTTCATTTCCTGAACCACGCCCGACTGGAAGCCGCCGCCCGCTTGCTACGGGCGGAGCCAGGACGAACCGTGACGGCGATCGCGTTCGATTGCGGATTTCAATCCAGCCAGCATTTCGCCATTCAGTTCCGGCGCCATATTGGCCAGACACCGACGGAATACCGGCGGCTCGCCCAATGAGTGTAACGTGCGAGGCGGGCTGCAAGCGCCAGTGGCACGAACTCGTTCAAGACTTGCGCGCAATATAGACGGTGCTCGCGGACTCGCGGCCCAGAAGCGGATTCGGAAACTTCACGATCTCAGCGCGTGCCGTCGCGAACACGGTCTGAAGCGCCGCCAGGAATTCCGCGTCCGGCGGATCGTCGGACCACATCGCGAAGACTCCGCCGGGATGGAGGTGCGCGGCGAACGCACCAAGCCCCGCTGCCGAATAGAACACGGCGTTTCGGGCGTGCAGGAGATGGCGCGGAGAGTGATCGATATCGAGAAGCACGGCATGAAACTGCCGCCCCGCAGCAAAGCCCGAGGTGGATTGCGCGAGCGCAAAGAAGTCGCCTTGGAGAAACGTGCAGCGCTTGTCGGCTGTGAGCTTCGCCCCCATCGGGACGAGGCCGCGCCGGTGCCAGCCGATCACCGGTTCGAGATATTCGACCACGATCAACGAGCGCAGATTGGGATGGGCGAGCGCGGCGGCCGCGGTGTAGCCGAGCCCGAGTCCTCCCACGATCACGTCGCAGGCGGCTCCGGCGAGTTCACGAAGCCCGAGATGGGCCACTGCGTCTTCCACCGCATGGAACAGGCTGCTCATGAGAAACGCATCGCCAAGCATCACCTCGTAGACCTCGAGGTCGCCGAGCATGGCGATGTGCTTCCGCCGCAATGAAAGCCCGCCCAGCGGCGTCTCCTGATAGTCCAGTTCTTCGAAGGCCTTGGCCATGGGTGGTGACTAGAGAGGCTCCGCCTCAGACCCGACACAATTCCCGGATTGTCATTCTGAGGCTTGGCGAAGAATCCAGCACGATGCTCGCAGCCGGGCGCGCCACTGGATTCTTCGGCGGCCCTCAGAATGACAGTTTGGGAGTTTTCAAAATCTTGACCTGTTCACATCGAGTTTGGCAGTTCAAGGAATCTAGGGTGGTTGAGCACGGTGCCTTCGCGATCGTTCTCGTTCCTGCTTCTCGTATCTTTCGCCCGGGTTTGGGAGAAAGAGGAAGTTCACCCGACTTTGGCGGCGCCGTAGGCGACCAGGGATTAAGAGAAAGAGAAAGACTTGGGGATCACTTGGCCGGATCGGAGATGCAATAGACCACACCGCGCGAGCGGGTGAACAACTGGCCTTGGATCGGCGCCAGCCCGGCACGGAAGATCTCACCCCGGGGCGCGTCGATGGAATTCCGCGTCACGATCTCCAGCGTCTTGCCCGGTTTGATGACGACGACCTCGCCGTTTTCGGTCTGGAAATAAACGAGCCCATTGGCGGTCAGCGGCGACGCGGTCACCGGCGAACCAAGCCGTTCCGAGAAATGGATCCGACCCGTCTTCGCGTCGTAGTTGGTAAGGATGCCCGACATGCTCGTGATGAGGACGAAATCACCGACCACGGCCGGTGCCGGCTGATCCCGCCCACCGATCCGCTTCGCGTCCCAGACCCGATGCGTCGCGGTCACTTCTCCATTGCCGCCGGGCCGCAGCGCGTACGTGTTCCCCGCCAGTCCGCTGACCACATAGAGCAGACCGTGGGCAAATATGGGGACGGGCTCACCCCGGCCGACGAAGCTCTTGCAGAACCAAAGCTCGCGGCCCGTCGCGGGATCGTAGGCGTTGACCCCGGATTCTCCGCTCAACACCAGTTCGCGGCGGCCCGACGTTTCGATGACGACCGGCGTGGACCACCCGCCCCTCTCCGCCTCGGCGCGTTTCGCCGTCCACACGGGCTCCCCCGTTTCCTTGTTCAAGGCCACGAGCGAACATTCTCCCGCGGCGTCGCAGTTCTGGAAGACGAGGTTGCCGTCGATGACGGGCGACGCGGCGACGCCCCAAGGGCCGGGAAACGAGCCGAGCTGCCGGGACCATTTCGGGTTCCCCTCCAGGTCGAAACAATGGATGCCGCCCCGCCCGAAAAAGGCGATGACCCGCTCGCCATCCGTCACGCAGCTCGCGCTCGCGAATGTATTCATCTTGTGGATGACTTCCGACGCCGCGACCGCGACCTCCCGCTCCCAGCGCAGTTTTCCGGTTTGTCGATCGAGGCAATGCACCCACCGTTTGGTCCCATCGGGCGCGGCGTTGGTGAGAAAAAGCCGGTCGCCCCAATTCACCACCGATGACTGGCCGACACCCTTCAGCGTCGTCTTCCACCGCACCGAGCCGGCGTCCCATTTGACCGGCAGCCCAGTCTCCGCCGAACGGCCGGACCCTTCCGGCCCGCCGAACCGCGCCCAGTTTGGCTCGGCGTGCAAATCGAAGACTGCGCCCGCGGTGGCGATCAGGCAGAAAACCAGCGACAGGGGAGATTTCATTTGCTCGGAGCGATGAGGACTGGGCGGGGGGGTCGAGCAACGCGCTTCATCACGAAGGCGTCGGTCGGCGGAGAGGGGTGAATGCGCCGCGAGGAGATTGCGGGGCGACGCGGCGCCGACCGCAACGCGAATGAGAAATAAAATCGCGGCCCGACGCCGGCTGAGTACGCACGCAGATCATCCTCGTCGACCGGCCGCCCAGTCACCAGCATCCCGCATCGGCGAAGGACGGATTGGTATCAGCCCAACGCCGCCGATAAACCCCGACCATCCAAAAAGCCTCATGAAAACGAAGGCTGCCGCGTCCCTGAATACGAGCGAACCTGCGGGTTCGCTGCCATCATCGAACCTTACCCGCCGCACGTTCCTCCGCACCGGAGCGACGGCGGCCGCGGCAACCACGATTCTGCCACGGCACGTGCTGGGCGGAGCTGGCTCCGTGGCCCCGAGCGAGAAGCTAACCGTCGCCTACGTTGGCTGCGGCACCCAGGGCATCCGCGAGTTGCTGCGGTTGCTGACGATTCCAGAAGTGCAGGTGGTCGCCGTCTGCGATCCGGTCAAGGACGCGAACAACTACGTGGACTGGTCGAAAGACGGACTTCGCACGTCGATCGCGACCACGCTGGGCCAACCGGACTGGCGGCGCGGTGCGCCGGGAATTTCCGGTGGGCGCGATGTCGCGAAGGAGATCATCGAGACCTACTACGCGAAGCAACGCGGCGCTGAAACCTTCAAGGGCTGCGCCACGTATGTCGATTTCCGCGAACTGTTGGAGAAGGAAACGGGTATCGACGTCGTCAAGATCATGACGCCGGATCATCTGCACGCGACGATCGCGATCGCGGCGATGAAGAAGGGCCGGCACGTCGTGATGCACAAGCCGCTCGCCAACCGGCTCCAGGAGGCACGGCTCGTGATCGAGACCACGCGGGCGACGAAGGTGCACACGCACTTCCTGCCGGCGAGCGACGGATCCCGCATCCGCCCGATCAAGGCGTGGATTGACGACGGCGCGATCGGAACGCTCCGCGAGGTGCACAACTGGTCGAACCGGCCGGTGTGGCCGCAATACCCAACGATTCCAACCGACACGCCGCCCGTGCCCGAAAACTTCGACTGGCCGCTCTGGCTCGGTCCATCGGTCGACCGTCCTTATCATCCGCACTACACCCACGCGGTATTCCGCGGCTGGTACGAGTTTGGCGGCGGCGCGCTCGCGGACATGGGCCACTACAGCCTCTGGCCCGTGTTCACCGAGTTCGATCTCGACGCGCCGGTCGCCGTGGAATCGAGACCGTCCCATGTGTGCGGACTCAACGGCTCCGTCGCCGTGCGGGTCCGGAACGACTATTCGTTCCCGGCCGCGTGCACGATTCGGTTCCGGTTCGCGGCGAAGGGCAACCGTCCGGCACTCGATCTTTTCTGGTACGACGGCTCGATGAAGCCGTCCACCCCGGAGGAACTGGAAGCGGAGAACAAGGAACTGCCGCTCGAAGGCATGATGTTCGTCGGCGACAAGGGCCGGATTCTGGCCGGGTTTCGCGGCGAAACCCCGCAAATCATTTCCGGGCCGAAGAGGCACGAAAGCACGGCGGCGAAAAATCCACCGCCCCGGGCCGCGGCGCAGCGCAGTGAACGGCTTGGCGACGCCGATTGGGTCACCGCGTTCAAGGCGGGCAAATCCACGTATGGGGATTTCCTGCGGGCCGGGCCGATCTCCGACGCGTTCAATCTCGGCGCCGTTTCGCTGCGGCTCGGCGGAAAGCGGCTGCGGTTCGACGCCGCCAACGTGAAGGTCACCAACCTGCCCGAGGCGAACAGGTATCTGACGCGCGAATACCACAAGGGCTGGGAGCTGACGGGAGTGTGACGACAATTGCGGATTGCGGATTTCGGATTGCGGATTTGCCATCGCAGCTGCCGAGGCGACGAGGCTGGAAATACTCGGTTCACCATCCGAAGAATGGAGCCGCGGCGCCCCGGCCCCTCGACAGGGACCCTGAGCCGATTCGACAGGCTCACGGCCAAACGATCTCCGGACTGAAAGGCCTCGAACCTGTCGAGAGGCTTGTCGAACGGGCCGCGGCTGTAAGCACACCGTTCTTCGGTCGGACGCGGCGAGGGCGCCGCGTCTCCAGCGAACGCCTTACCTCGTCACGCTCACCTCACCGGCGTCGTGCCGGATCACGAGCACTTTCGTCTTGGGATCGAAATTCCAGCCGGACCCCTGCTCGCCTGCCGGCAGTTTCGCCAGCTGCTTCAGCGAGCGTCCTCCGGCCTGCACCGTCTTGGGCATGAAGCCGAGCTTCATTGTGACCTCCGCCGGGGCAATCGTCGCATATCGCAGCGAACCTTTCCCATAGCCGACGTCGCGCAAGCCCACCGAGCTGCCGAGGATGTGATCCTCTCCGTCAGGTGCGACTTCAGGGAATGCGACCATGCATTCCAGCAGATGGCAGACCGTGTAGAGATGCTGCGAATACCAGTTGTTCACGGAGGCCGGATCCTTCTCCTTCTTCTGCCTGGTGTCATAGAAATGGGTCCGGAAAAGTCCGGCCCCGGATTGCATGTAGGTGACAGCATTGAGGCCGGAGAGAGCGCGGCGTTTCACCTCTGGTTCCCTGGTCACGAGGAAAAGATTCGCCAGCGCCAGGCAGTAGCGGGCGGTGTGTCCCGCCATGATGTGGGCAAACGTGACCTGCTCGGCCACGGCAGGTGCCGGCGCCGCCGCGTGGCCCTGCGTGTGCACCAGCTTTGCCTCCATCTGCCGGAGCACCCGCCGGCCCATCTCGATGTACTCCGGGCGGGTGCGGGCGTGGCGGAAAAGATAATCGGCGGTGAAGCTCATCGGCTCGGCGGACAAGTGCGTTCCCTCCTTCGGCCGGATGTCCTCGTGATAGGTGCCCCACTGGCCCTGCTCCACGTTTCGCGCCATCAAAAGGCGCATCGCCTGCTCGCGGGCGCGGCGCCACGCGGGCTTGTCGTCGTGCCGGCCCAGCCGCTCGAAAAACTCGACGAAGAACACTGGCGCCCCGCCCATGTCCTCGAAAATAGTGCCGTCCTCCGGGATAACCCGGAAGGGCCAGCTGCCGTCCGCACGCTGTTTCGGCGCCAGCGTCTCCGCGATCTTCCGCGCCCCTTCCAGATACCGCGCGTCGCCGGTGCTCTCATACAACGCCAGGTAGGCCATCCCGATAAAGGCCGGCTTGTCGGTTTCGATGCTCTTCTGGTCGGCACTCCCCGTGGGCTTGCCGTCCTGGTGCGCTGAATACGGCAAACTCGGATAGGCGGCAGTCGCCGGCGTCGAATGCGCCAGGTTCCAGTCCGCAAGGTCACGCGCGCGGAGGAGCCATTCCCGTTCGCCCGTGTAAGCATGATAATTCAGGAAAGTGCGGATGAAATAGGCATGCTGACGCGCCGGAAAGCTGAGCTGACGGCGGGTGACGCGCGAGCCGTCGGAATTCACGTGCGCACTCATGAAATAGCCCGCCAGCTCGCCCTCGATTCGCCCGGGCACGTAGCCGCCGTCGGCTTTCCGGAGGAATTCAATCGCATCCGGAATTGCCTGGGCAATCGGTCGGCGCGGCTGGACCACGCCATCGACGACCTTGACGGTCGATGGCGATGTCTCGCCCGTGTCGGCGCTCGGGGGTTTTTGCGCCTTGCCCTTCTTCGCCTTTTCCGCCGCCACGGCGGACGGTGCGATGACAATGGCAGCGCCCGCGAAACCCGCCGCGAGCAGGAAAACGACGAGGGCCCGGCGCGTCGCCGGCCGGTCGTCACGGCGTTGGTCACGTGGCAGCATTAAGGAATGAGGTGGGTTCATGGCTGCTTGAAAAAAACGGAGGGAAGGCCGCCAACGCAACGACGGCCCTTCGTGTCCACAATCCAGTGCTCCGTGGACATGGCCGCCACCGCGTCCTCGTTCACCTCGACACCGATTCCCGGCTGCTGCGGTACGATCAGCCGGCCGTTCCGCTGCACGAGCGGCGTCTTCAACACGGCTCCCACAGCTTCAAATAAATCCTGCTGATGCTCCTGCGGAATTTCACCCGGCAGCGCGGCGGCCAGTTGCCACGTCGCGGCCATCCCGATCCCCGTGCACACGCCCGTGTGCAACGTCGTCGGCACATGCATCGCGTCGGCGACAGCGGCGATCCGCAGCGCGCCTGTGATCCCGGTGCGCATGATGTCGGGCTGGGCAATCGCCAGCGCGCGATTCCGGAGCCAGGGCTCAAACTGCCGCGGCGTCCGCAGCGTCTCGCCGACCGCGATCGGCGTGGCGATGGCGCGCGCGAGGGCCGCATGGCCTTCGACATCCTCCGCGTTGAGCGGTGCCTCGAGCCAGCTGGCGTGGAGTTCGTCCAGCGTTCGCCCCAAGTGAATTGCATCGGCCAGGTTGTATTTGCAAATCGCATCGACGGCGAAGAACGCCTGCGGGCCAATCGCGGCCCGTACCTCGCGAACTTCCGTCTCGACCGTTTCGAGGCTGGCGCCGGCGAAGAGCTTTATCCCGGCAAATCCGGCCTGACAAAATTGCCGTGCGCCCGCGACCTTCTCGGCCAGCGTTTTGAAACGGAGTCCTGAAACATAAGCCGGCAGCTCGATCCGATAAGGACCACCGAGCAATTCGAACAGCGGTGCGCCGTAATGCCGGCCCTTCAGGTCCCACAACGCGATGTCGAGCCCCGCCATCGCATCGAGCAGGAAACTCCCGTTGTGACCGCGCGCCAGCATCAGGTGATACAGCCGATCGTAAGCCGCCGACGTCGCCAGCGCGTTGTGACCGAGCAGTGCGGGGCCGAGCAACGTCGTGATCAGCGCGCACGGTGTTTGCGGCGTCAACGGAGCCTGCACTTCGCCCCACCCGACCGAGCCATCATCAGCCGTCACTTTCACCACGCACGATTCGAGCACGCTGCTGTAGGCATGGACCCAATTCGGTTCAATGTAGTAGTCGGTGCCCGGCAGCCGGCCAGGCGTCTCCGCATGGCCGCTCACCCGATAGTGTCGTTGCAGCCGCAGCGCATACACGTCGATTTGCTGAATCTTCATTGGGGAAGGAATCGTTTGTGCGGTTATGCGGTCTTTTCCTCCACGGTCGCAACTCCGGCGCCGGCGGGATCGTTCCCGTTCCATCGCGCCGAGGCGACCGCCCGCCAGATGAGGATGAGCGCGATCGGATGCATGCAGCCCATGATCACGAATACCGGCGAGTACGAGAAATGCGTCACGAGCCGGCCGACCAGATTCGTGAAAAGCATGCCGCCCAATCCGCTGCCCGCCGCAATCACCCCGAAAATTGAGCCGAGCCGGCTCGCCGGAAACAGGTCCACCGCCAGCGTCGTCAGCGTCACGATCCAAGTCATGTGGGCCAGCGCGATGATCGACACGAGGGTCATGATCGCGAACTTCGCCTCGAACAGCGGCACGAGGGCGCTGCACGGAATGAGCACGGCCGCGGCTGTCATGGTCCACTTGCGCGCCTCGACCGGACGCAGCCCGCGCTGGACGAGCCGGCCGGAGAGGAAACCACCGGCGAGGCAGCCGACATCGGCCGCGAGATAAACGATCCACGCGATCCGACCGAGTTCGGGCAGCGACATCTTCTGCACGTCCGTCAGGTATTTGGGAAACCAGAACAGCACGAAGTGCCAGACGGGATCCGTGAGGGTTCGTGCGGCCAGCAGCAACAGCGCCTCGCGGCAGAACAGGACATCGCGCCATCGCCACTCCCGTCCCGCCCCAATGGCCGCCGGAGCCGCGACGGGTTCGGCCACGCCTTTGCCTGCCGGTCGATAGAAAATCAGCCACGGAATAATCCAAAACAATCCGAGAGCGCCCGTGATGAAAAACGCCGGACGCCATCCGTAGTTCAAGGCGAGGAACGCGATCAATGGCGGCGCAACCGTCGCGCCAATCGTGGCGCCGGCCGTGTACACCCCGACGGCCAAGCCGCGTTGCGCCGGCGAAAACAGTTCGCCCACGACTTTCGGCGCGACGGTGTACAGCCCGGACTCGCCGGCTCCGAGGAGGAAACGCGCTCCTGCCAGCGAACGCAGCGAGCCCGCCAGTCCGGTCAGCATGTTCGAGAGCGACCACCAGGCGATGAACAACGTCATGCTTAACCGAATACCCAACCGGTCCGTCACCCAGCCCGCTCCGAGGAACGACAGCATGTAGGCAAACAGGAACATCTGGACCACGGTGGAATAGCCGAGATCCGAAATGCCCAGCTCGTCCTGAATGGTCCGCGCCAGAATCGAGAGACTCTGCCGATCGATGAAATTGATCACCGACGCACAGAACAGAAGCGCGAGGATGATCCAGCGGCGGGACTTCATGCGGTCGCGTGGGCGGCGGTCTTCACTTCCGGAAACCGAGGCTGCTCCCGCCGTCGACCAGCAGCGTTGTGCCTGTGAGGTATGCCGCGTCGGGCGAACATATCAGCCGTACCGTCCGGGCAAGATCGTCGGCGGAGATTAGCTGTCCGAGCGGAATTCGGCTTTCCACGTCGGGCCGCAGTTCCGGATGCGCGCGCAGGTTCTGGCCCGTCAATCCGGCATCGACCCAACCGGGCGCAACGAGGTTCACGCGAATGCCCTTGGGCGCGAGTTCCAGCGCGAGGCACTGCGCGAGCATCTTCAGCCCGCCCTTCGAGGCGCAGTAAGCACCGATGTTTTCGCGGGGCACATCCTGCACCCATGAACTGATGAACACGATGTGACCGTGCGTGCCTGCGCCGACCATCGTGCGAGCTGCCGCCTGTGCCGTGATGAAGCAACCGGTGAGGTTTACGTCGATCGTACGGCGCCACGCCTCAACGCCGAGATCGACCAGCGCTCCGCGTTCGACCATGCCGGCGTTGGCAATGCAGATTTCCGGCGGCCCGAGCTCGGTTGAAACTTTGGCCAGGAAATGCTGCATCGCGGGCGCATCGGTCACGTCGGCAGACTGGTAGCAAGTCTTTGCCCCGCGCTGCTGCAATTCCGCCAGCAACGGCGCAGCGGCTTCCGGCGTGGTGAGGTCGCACAGCGCCAGCCGCGCACCGGACCGCGCGAATTCCCGCGCGAGGCTGCGACCAATGTCGCCGCACGCGCCGGTTATCAGAACGGTCGGGGTTTGCTCATTCATGACAGGGTCGAAGTAGTCGCGCTCAAGTGGTTCGGAATTCAGCTCGCCAGCGAAGCGCCATATTCAGGGGACGCGCCTCAGCCGCGACGAATAAATCCGCATGCGTGATCATATATTCTTCCGCTCGCTCCAGACAAGCGGTCACCCACGAACATCGTTTCGCGCTCGTCTGAGGCTCAGCCGAATGGAAACCGCGAATGGACGCGAATGAACGCGAATCTCAGATGTTGTAAACGCAGCCCGCGATCGCTGCTCCCGTCCTGGTCGTCCACGTTGTCGCCAAACCTGTTTTGTATTCGCGTCCATTCGCGTCCATTCGCGGTTAAATTGATTGGTCCGCTCAGGCGGAATGCATAAACCATAACCTTCTCCACCATGTACCCCTCGCCACGCCGATTCCTTCCGTGCCTGGTCCTTGCGTTCACGTTTCTGCCGGGTCGCACCGGCTTCGCGACGGGGCAGTCGAAGCCCAACGTGCTGTTCATTGCGGTTGACGATTTGAACGGCGCGCTCGGATGCATGGGCGATCCGGTGGCGAAGACCCCAAACATCGATCGGCTCGCGCGCGGCGGCGTGCTGTTCAACCGCGCGTATTGCCAGCAGCCGCTCTGCAATCCGAGCCGCGCCTCGATGCTGACGGGGCTGCGGCCCGACACGCTGAAGGTCTGGGATCTCGCGACGAATTTCCGGACCAACAAGCCCGTCCGTTTCCTTTGTCGACGATCAAGTCGGCAGGCTCCTCGCGGCGCTCGACCGGTTGAACCTCACCGACCGCACGATCATCGTCTTCTTTTCCGACAATGGTTTCCTGCTCGGTGAACACGGCCAGTGGCAGAAGGAGATGCTCTTCGAGGAGGCCGCGCGCGTACCCCTGATCATCGTTCCGGCGGGCGGGCTCCGCCGGCCGAAAACCGACGAGTCACAGTGGAAGTGCAACCGGGTCGTCGAGCTGCTCGACGTTTATCCCACCCTGGTCGAGATGGCGGGATTGAAGCCGCCGCGACAAAAACTCGAGGGCCGGAGCCTCGGGCCACTCCTCCGAAACCCACAAGCTGCCTGGGATCATCCGGCGCTCAGTCAGACTCCGCGCCGCATGAAGGGTAAGGACATCATGGGCTACAGCATCCGAACGGAACGCTGGCGCTACACCGAATGGGGCAGCGATGGCGAGCACGGCCGGGAGCTCTACGATCACTCGGCCGATCCGCGTGAATTCAAGAATCTGGCCGCCTCGAGTGCGGGGCCCCACCAAGCCGCGGCCCGACAACTAAAACAGCAGTTGGAGCGATTGAGGGCGGTCTCGAAAAGCTCGGCCGGCGAAGCCAACGACTAATCGACGGTGTGCGCCTTCGCAGTTCCAACCCTTAAGGAAACAGCGGCCATTTCCCCGGGAGCGCGGGCGTCTCGCCAGTATTGTTCGGCGCAATACGTGCTGTGTGCGGAGCGAAACGCATTTTTGTTTGGCCGGCCGGTGTAACTGCGCACGGTGATCATCGGCGCAAAATATTTTTCATTTCTTACTGTACTCATTGATTATTGTGTGTTT
>JAUSID010000156.1 GCA_030648295.1 Opitutaceae bacterium
TCGCGAGCGCGCAGACGCGCGAAGGTGCGTTGCTGCAAAACGATCGCCTCTCCGTCATCGCCCGCTACACCCGGTTGCCACAAGGCCAGTAAATCCTGAGACTGCTGTCGCAACTCGGCGTCCGAACTAGCCAGAAGCCGCGCCCACCGCTCCGCTTTCAGCAGCGGCCCGACCACCTTCCAGCGCTCCACCCACTGGCGCATCTCAGCCTTCGCCTCGGCGGCGTGGGGTCGCCGCCGCCTCGTGGGTGTCCTGATCGCCCACGCTCATGCGCACAGTCTACCGTCGTCGGACGCCTCAGGGTAGGATTCCAAACACCCGATGCCCGCACCCGGTCGCAACGAACCCTGCCCCTGCGGCAGCGGACGCAAGTTCAAGCACTGCTGCGGCAACGCCGCTGCACCGCACGATCGCCCGCCCACGCGCGCCGACCGCGACGCCGGCTACGACCTGGTCGATCGCCTGAGCGACCTGCCCCGCTTCGATGAGGATGTCGACCTGGCGTTCGCGCTCATCTGGCGCGATCTGCCGGACAGCGACATCGACCGGCTCATGGACACGCCCGCCGGCGATCTGGTTCTGGAGTGGCTCTGGTTCGATCACCTGCTCCACACCGGGCAGACGCTCGCGGAGTACGCCCTCGACCGGCACGCCGCCGACGTCGGGCCCGGCGCCCGCCACTTCCTGCGGGCCTGCGCGGCCGCCCCCCTGCAACTGCTGCAGGTCCACCGCGTCGAGCATCTCGCGCGCGTCCACCTGCGCGATGTCGTCGACAAAGGACCGGCCATCGTCGTCTCGGAACGACTTGGGACCGAACAACTGGTCCGTCACGACGTGCTGATGGCCCGCATCGCTCGGTACGGCGACGAGGCGCAGTTCGAGGGCATGAACCTGCTGTTCGACGTCAACGAAAAGCTGGTGATCGCCAGGGAAGTCCGTCGCCTCCGCCGCCTGTTGGCGCGCGAGTTGCCGGCCGGTGCCGCCAGGGATCGCATGATGCGCATGGTCAGCGGCGCCGCCATGGTGATCGCCGCGATCGACCGGTTCGATCGCCCGCCGCCGAGCGTCACCACAGTGGATGGGGACGAAATGGCCCTCGCCGACGCGCTGTTCAGCGTCACCAACCTGGACGCCGCCCGTGCCGCCCTCGATGGCGCCGCCGACCTCGCACCGGATCAGGGGAGACCTGAATCGGCGGGCGAAGTGGCGCGATACACCTGGCTCGAACGTCCGCGCCACGACCACGATGACGCGATTCGCATCCTGGGCAGCGTTGTGCTGGAGCGCACGTCGCTACGCGTCGAAACCATGTCGATGGTGCGCGCACGGCTGGCCCAGTCGCATTTTGCGGCCATCGTCCCGAACACCGCGATGCGCTTCAAGGCCATCCAGGTCAAGAGCATGGCGGCGATGCTGCGGAGCGCCCGGGCGGATCCCACCCCTCAGGAGCCCGAGATCGATCCGGCGGTGGCCGCGGACATCGAACGCGCGTTTTACGAAAAGCACTATCGGGAATGGCTTGATCTGCCGGTGCCGGCCCTGGACCATCGGACGCCGCGCGAAGCCGCGCGCGTAAAGCGCCTGCGCGCTAAATTGTTGGCACTGGTCGAGGGGATTGAGAATCAGGCGGCGCGTCAGGACAAGGAAGGCCGGGGGTTCGAGACCGGCTATCTGCGAACGGAGCTCGGCCTGCCCCAAGGACAAACCTAAAGGTTTGTCCCCACGCACTACAAGGAGTCGCACTACATGGAGTCAAGGAACGCGAGCAAGGCGCGGCGCATGGGCTCGCTCGCCGCGCGGTAGCGTTCGATCACACCCGCCGCTTCGCCGCGGTGCTGGCCGATCGCGTCGGTCACCGTGGCCGCGCTGCCGTCGTGCATCAGCGGCCGCCGCACACGCAGCCCCCACAACGCCGGCGTCCGGATCTCATTCTGCTCCGCCGCTCCTTGCTCGATGCCGTCACCGGTGCCGACGTCGTGCAGCAGCAGATCAGAAAACAGCGCCAGCGTCTTGCGATTGAGCGCGGCCGATCGGTTCGCGCCGGTGGTGAGCGTCGGAACGTGGCACGAGGCGCAGCCGACCGCGGCGAAGACCTGCTCCCCCGCCCTGACTTCATCGGTGATGGCGCCTCTCGGAATCGGCGCCAGGAACTTCATGAAGCCTTCGAAGTTATCGATCGCGCGCTTGCCGGTGCGCGGGTCCACAAAGTCTTCGGGATCTTTGACCAGATCGCATTCGCGCAGTCGCGCCTGCGAGATCCCGCCGAGCGGCTCGAGGGGAAACATGTCGTTGGTGATGCCCATCTCGTTGGTGTAGGCGTCGCCCGAGAAGGTCAATAGCGTGGCGATCTGCGCCTTCCATCCGAACCGGCCGACGCGGCGCTGTCCGGTGGCGACGTCGGTCACGAGGGCGGCGCGGCCGCTGATGCCGTCGCGATCGCGATCGAACGGATCTTCGAGCGCGAGCAATGTCTCGTCGGCCACCGCTTCGACCAATCCCGCACCGAACAATGGGATGGGCATCCGCCGCGCGATGACGTTCACCTCCGGCGGCATCACCGCCTGGCAGCGGTGATCCGGGATCGAGAACATCTGGAACAACGTCGTGAAGCCGACGACGTGAAACTTGCCGTCGGCGTCGCGGTGTCCCGCGCGCATCTCTGTCATCGGGGTCATGCCCCCGACCACCGGCACGTTGTGGCAGGCCGCGCACCCCGCCCCGTTGAACAGCGGACCGAGGCCCTCGCTCGGCTGTTCGATCGACTTGAAGTCGTCGAGCCCGAGGCGGAAGTCCTCGAACTCCCTGGGCGTGATGCCCGGCAACGGATCGCCGGCGCCCGCCGGAAACTGCCCGCCCTGAGCGAATACGACTGAGTTTACGAAGGCGTATGAGTCGAAGGGCGCCGACACGCCAAGCGTAGTGGCGATCCATATCAACGCCGCCAGCACAAGAGCCTGGCTCGCCGAAGCCTTGGCGAAGGCGGCCGTCATTTCACGACCAGCGTGGCGCGCATCGCGGTATGCCCCGCGCCGCAGGGGCGCGAACATTCGATGATGAATCGCCCGGCCGTATCGGCGGTGTACTTGACGACGGTTTCGCCGCGGCGGCGCTTGGGAATCTGGACGTCGACCTCGGTGCCGATGATGCGAAAGCCGTGGTCGGTGTCTTCGCTGGTGAGGTGGAACTCGATCACCGTGCCTTTTTCGACGGTGATTTCAGAGGGCGTGTAGGCGAAGCGCTCGGCGGACACACGAACTACTCGAGGGCTTGAGGGCTCGAGGGCTTGAGGGCTTGGCCCAAGCGCCAGCGCCAGTACGACGAAACATTTCATCAACATGACTAGAACCCCCAACCCACACCGACGTTGATCTGCCACGGCGCGCGGACCACGCCGCTCTTGTTGCGCTCGCGCACGAAATCGAACTTGAACGCAACGTCAGGGTCCGGGTAATACGTCGCGCCCGTGACCCACGCCGAGCGTTGAAACTCTTGAAGCGGCAGGTACCCGGCCGGCATCTTGTTCTGCGTATCGAACTTCTCGTAACGCCCGAACACCACCACCTCGTCGCTCCACGCGTCGGGAGTCACACGCGTCGCCGCTTCCGCATACGCGCCGAGCAGACGGCTGGCGATGTTGGGGCTCAGCCCGGTGTGCATCTGCAGCGCGCGGTTGAGATCCGCGGCGCCGGAAATATTCACCATCGACCACTGGCCGCGCAGCTC
>JAUSID010000175.1 GCA_030648295.1 Opitutaceae bacterium
ACGCATCGGTCTACAACGGAGGATTTCACGGGATGATCATTTTATATCAACTTGCTCCAGCTTTTTCGTCTGCAATCACCTGGCCGCCGTTTTGGGCTATTTGGGAGGGCCGTCACATTCGGTCGCCGGACACCGATGGGCAATCGGGACGGGGTCATGCCGTTACTTGTTAGCACGTTCGAGGTCGGCCACGCGGAGGCATGCGAACGCCGCCCGTCGTACCTCAAAGGCTCGTGGTGGAAGCATGTTTCATGCGGTGGAGGACGCGGTGGCAGATCCCGGGCGGCGGGAACTCGACGGTTCGGATTTGCACTCGCCAGTTCCGCGAGCGGCTTCGTCGATGATCTTAGCGAATCCTTCCGGCCATCCGGCCAACTTGGCAGTGCGACTTTATTCGAGCGCCACCGGAATGTTTCTCAGCCCAGCAGCCCGCTGAGATCGACCGTGCGCCACACGTCCCGCGTGATGCCCCGAAACATCGTGGCGCGGACGCGCGGTCCATCGACCGTGACAACCGCGTAGCCCGGCAGGTCGGCGAACTCGAACGCCGTGATTGAGGGCCGTTCCAACTCGAACAGCTCGCGGCGCAGCGCTTCCGTCTCCGGCGAGAAGCGCGGCTCCACGCGCACCTGATCACCGCTGTAATTTTCAAGACCCGACAGCTCGAGCGCGGGCTGGACGTCGGGGCCGTAGATGACGCTGCTTAACGCAAATTGAGCAAAACGACCGCGCGGGGTCTGCCGGCCGAGCGAACAATAGCGGTGCAGATGGCCGCTCAGCACGAATGCCCGGTGTTCGCCAAGCATTGCCATCAGCTTCTCGCGTTTCGGGCGGTCCTTTTCGGACGAGTAGATTGTCCAGGTCGAGCGCGCGCCGTAGGGCACGACGGGCGGATGAATGACTAGAAAGAAATTCTCCGCCGTGCGCCGCGCCGCGACTGCTTCAAACCAATCGAGACTCGCCGCTAAATCGTAGGCGTCGAAGAAAGCAAACTGGGCGTTGCCGCGTTCGACGGTGTAGCGGCCGCTTTTGATGTCGGCGATGGCCGGGGAAACAGCATGCGCCTGCGCATTGAGAAACGGATGAAACACACTGGCAAACGCCTCCTTCGCCCCAGGTCCAGAGACATCATGGTTGCCCTTCGTGAAGAGAAACGGGACGCCCAAGGCCGCTTCCCCTACAAATTGTAGCGCGTCGGAATTTTGTCGCGTGGCAAGTTCTTCGTTGCCACAGGCTCCTTGGACCAGATCGCCGACCTGCAGCACGAACGCTACGCGGGTTGCCGGGTTGCGATTCAGGTCAGCGATCGTATCGCGCACCGACGCGAAGAGCGGCGGTAGAATCTCCCGCGTTTTCTGCACGAACCCGGGTGAGTTCGCGGTGGTGGATTTCGTCTGCTTCGCCCACACGAAATCGTGATGCTCCGCCTTGTCATAATGGACATCACCAAGCAGCACGAATGAGAAGGCGGCGTCAGCGGCCGGCGCGGCGCGGAACCGGTGCGGCGCAAGCGCAACGCCTGCGAGGGCACTCGCGGTCCCGAGAAATTGACGGCGGGTGGAATGGTTCGAAAACATGTTTAGTGAACTCAGCAGCCGGAGATGCTCAGGGGGCGCCGCTGCCGTTTGCCATGGCACTAATTGGTGTCCCGGCAATGTTTAAATTCACGACCCGATGGGCGAGATGCGCCCGATCGATGCGTCGGTAAAGCACACTCCAATGGGCGTAAGCGATGGCGTTATACGCACAAGAAAGATTGATTTGGCGGGGCGCACGCACGTCATACCAACACTCCGCCGTCTCGCCCGGAAGCAACCGCACGGGCGGCGGCTGCGTCGTCGCGATCGCGAAGTCCAACCGGCTATGAAACGATCCTCGCAGGTCTTCGATTGGTTGAGTCCCGGCGTTCTTGATCGTGAAACTGACTCGGGTCGCTGCGCCCGGCGCGAGCGTCACCGCTGGACTGGAAACGACGACCTCGAATTGCGGTTCCGGCTCGGGGTTGCCGTGCTCGCGCAGCGCGGCCAGCAACCATGGAAGATAATTATAGACCATCCCGACGGAACGCGTCCCGGGAATGGGTTTTGTATTTTCGCCGAAGCCGGCGGTGGTGAGCTTCCACGGCACGACCAGATACAACGGATCCTTCGTCCGCTCGTAGACATGAGCCATCATCCGCGCGTGCGTCGAAATAAACTGCGCGTTCCCTCCTTTATTCGGCGAGCCTCCCTTTGTCGCCAGGGCGTGGGGCGCAACCCAGACGTCGGCCAGCGTCCAGCGCGCGAAGCGTTCGAGGAGGGAATCGATCTCGGGCAGCAGCGCCCAGCGGTTGAACTTGAGCAGGCCGGCCGAAACGAGGCCGTTGTTGAAGGAGGAGCCGGAATAGTAGGCCGGCGATTCCGTGATCGGAGACAGGAAGCCGCCGCGAACGGGGTGCTCCCACTTGAACGCTTGATCGACGAGATGGGCCGATCCACGGAGATACTTTTCCTCGCCGGTTGCTTCATAAACATCGTTGAGCGTCATCAACGGATGGGCCAGCACCCGCTCCATGCCACTCGTATGGAGGCCGAGTTTGCTCAGGCACCAGTCGGCAATCCCCCGCGCGCCGTCTTTCCCGGCTGGATCGCCGGTGAGATAGGAATACCACAGCAAACCTTGGGCGTTGCTCGCATGGCCAAAATCCGGCCCCTGTGCCGTGTGGTGCCCAAAAAGCCCGTGACTGTGCGTATGGTGGGCCCTCGCCCATTCGGCGCGCTGGCTCGAATAATGAATCGTATCGACGTCGACATAGTGCAGCGCACTGGCGAGCCCGAGCCGCAGCGCGTCGCGATCTCCAGTACGCGCGAAGTGCACCATGCACGCCGCAGGCAGATCGTATTCGTTATTATCCCACAGAGGATGGCCTTTGACGTAGCCGCCCGGTGACATATGGTCGCCATAGTTTTCAAAACCGAGGCCGACCCGCTCGATCACCGGGTTTTTCATATAGGCGGCGAGCGTGCGCTCGACCGCGGGCAGGCCGCTGCCGGCGGCCGTCTCGATTTCTCCGAACGCGCCGCTGCGCACATACCATTCTGGCGTCGCGGTTGCGAGCAGTGGAGTCTTCGTCAGCAGCTCCCCCTTCATCGGCGCACCAGTCCCGTAGAAAAGCGCGAGATGGTGCGTCTTGCCCACCCCTTCGATCCAATCGAAGTCTCCGGCCTCCGCGGCCCACAGATCGATGGCGAGGCCCTCTGGCTGCCACCGTAGTGCCTTGGGAAACTGTTCACGAAAATCCGCGACGCCCGCCTGCAGCGTGCCGCCGCCCTCCAGACTCAACCCAACCCAACCCGCGACGCGCGCCGCGGATTCCTTCGTTTCCTGCGCACGGACATCCAGGGCGAGGCGTTCCGTTTTTTGCACGCGCGCACCCGACGTGGGCGCCGGGCCGGCATCGCTGATTGCCCCGGTCACAACCTGCGCCGGCCGGACGTGCAGCGAGAACGATTTGACGACCACCTTGCTGCTCATCGAACCGCCGACGTCCTTCGCCGGCCGGCTGTCGGTGTTGGCGACAAAATAATCCACGTGCACCAGCGGGCTGCCGGCATAGGCATGAATCCGCGCCCGATGATAAAAACCGGTCGACGGCTGGCCGGAGGCGGCGAGCTTCGTCTCGACTAGCACCACCGTGTGCAACGGACCGGCCTGCTCGACTTCGAGCTTCGTCACCGGCAGCTCGAGCGCGCGCCAGGTGCGACCGCCGGACTCGGCGATTTCCGAGCCGATCGGTTCGCGCTGAACTTGCCGTCCATCCGGCGTCCGTACATTTTCGATGAACCCGAAGTGGGAGCTCGAAATAAAGAACCGCAGCGCACCAGTATCTACTTCGAGGCCGCCCGCGCGCCGCTGCACCTGCACTCCATCCACTCTGGCAGCGGACGCAGTTTTTACCCGATGGCCGTAGGCGACGGAATACTGTCCGCGTTCGCCCGTGGATGGGTCGTGCATGTAATCGACAAACAGCCATTTCACGCTCCCATCCGGCCACGTGGCCGTCACGCGGCATTGGCTCGGGAGGGTTGCGCCCGCGGCGTTGAGCACAGCGACGTTTTCCGCCGAGACGAGATCGCCTCGCGGTACGGGCAACCCGCAACGCACGGGCCAGCTTCGGCTGCCGGCGAAGACAGGCGCGTCCACCGTTATCAGCACTTTTCTTTCGTCGACCGTGCCCCGCGCGAGCGGCGGAGCTTTCACTCGGGCTGCCGCAAAAATGCGCTCAATGTCGGGCGCGTGCATCGTCGGCGTGAGACGCACGTAGTCGAAGTAGGCCGGCCCGGGCGTGACCGCATCGACATAACAGGCGTCGAGCCAAAATTCGAGAACTCCATCCGCCATCGGCAGCGTGCCGAGGGCGATTTCCTCGCCCGGGTCGCAACGCCGCCAGGTAGTGCCATCGACCGAAACGGCCACCGGCCGGCCGGGATCGCTGATGCGCGCAACGTAGGGACCCGCGTGGACGCGCGTTCGGTAGTGCAACGCCCGCGCGCGATCCGGCACACGATTCTCACGCACCGAATCCGACTTCAGCACCGCACCGTCGGACCAGAGGATGGCGTTGGGATTGTCTTCGAAATTGCTCCGCCAGTCCTCGCCCTTTTTTTCGGGCGCGGTCAGCTTGTCCAGATTCACCGTGACGAGCGCCCACTTGCCGTCGCCGTCCCGGTCCGCCGTCGTGATGACCTGGGGATTCTGGATTCCGAAATTCGACTCGAGCACGACGTCGACGCGGGTCTTCGCATGCGGCTGGGCGATCAGCGCGCCCGTTTGATAGGAATCGATTTTCGTGGGTTGCAACGAGAGTCCGGCAATCTTGATCGTGCCGCGGCCTCGAGCGCGAATCCGCGCCCGCACGCTGGCCGTGTTCGGCTGCGCGGGGAACACGCGATCGAAACTTTGCCAGTTCGTCGTGGCGAAACGATTGCCGCGCAGCAACGAGGACGGGATGGGAAGCTCGCGGCCCTGCGCATCATAGCACACGAGCTCGGGCAGGGCGTTCATGTCGAGGCCCACTTGAATTCGCACCTTCAGCGCAAACGCGCCGCCGGGCTTTGCCGGGAGGCTTTCCGCGGATTCGATCGAATAATCGCCGGTGGCCGGCGACGTGAGATGCCAGTTTCCGTCGGGCTGTGCCGTGACGGTGACCCCGGCGGTTTGCGGTGGCAGCCAGCCAGGCGACTGGGCGGCGGCAAAAACGGGGAACAGGCTCAACGGGGTGAAGAGCAACCACGCCGTGGCGCGAAAAGTTCGATTTGGTTTCATGAATGGGAGGCTGTGATCTCAGCCGAACGCATCTCAGTGTTCTGGAAGTCACCCCACTCGCCCGGATATTTCGCACCGCGGCAGCCGCAACCAAACCATTTTACAGGAGGAAGCAGAGGGAGCAGAGCAAGACTGGTCAGACGTCTCTGCTGCCTCTGCGATCTCCTGTAAAGTGTCTTGGTCTTGAAATCGTCGCGAACGTGCACGATTCGGATCGATAGTGGCACACCCCGAATGACCGGTCGAACGCGCTGTCGTAGCGGAACGCGTGAGCGTTTCGCCGAAACCCGGTCGTCGAAAGCCTCACGGCTTCCGCTACGGTGTGAAATTCCCGGGCCAGGTGATGACGGCCATGCGGCGATGGCACGTCTCACAGGTCGAACGTCGCGCTCAAAATGAATACCCGCGGGCTGATGATCCGGTAACCGCGAATAGTGCCATCCGGGTTGGCCCCGATCGCCTGCAGCCGGCCGTCCTCGGTCACGTTGCGAATGTTGAGTTGAAAGGTCGCACCGATCTTGTCCTTGAAGAAACGCGTACGATAGCCCGCCAGAATATCCACATACAAGTGATCGGAATCGTAGATGGGACGGCTGCGATCGTAGTCCGTGATCATATCCGGCAGTTGCTGCAAGCCCCAGTAGCCGATGGCCCCTTTGTCTTCCCACCGCACTGATCCGCCGACATTGAAACGTTTCAAGATCGGGTTGTCGCTGATGCCCGCGAGCCGGAAATTGGTCATGAAATTCGCGCGATACTTCCGAATCTGGGGCCGGCTGAGCCCATTGCCGGCAATCGCGAGTCCCAAGGGGGCCGTCACATTGAACGCGACGTATTCCGCCGCCGACATCTGGTTGTTGTAACGCTCCGTATACCACGGGCGGCCCGTAAGCGGATCGATTATATTGGGCCACACCTTCATCCGTTCGGCTAGCCATTGCGTCACGTCGGGAGCGAGATTGGAATCGATCGTCTTTTGTTCCGTGAGGTTCAGCTTCATCGTCCAATGGGCAGTGGGATTATAATTGATCTCCACCTCCGTGCCCTTCGCGGTGATGTCCGACGTGGTCGCGCTGCCAAAGGGCAGCGGTTGCAGCGCCTCGACCGGAAGGCCCATGATCTTCGCAACCTCGGTTTCGAGCTGGTCGTTCGTGAGCACCTGGCCGCGCGCCTCGGCGGCGGCCGTGACCCATTCGGTCGCGTTTCTCTGCAACTGATAAGCGGGAGCCGCCGTGCTGACGCCGGGCACGTTCGAACGATCCACCTGGAGCATGCGCCGGCCGAGCGTCGCGTTGTCGCCGTTGCGCGAACCCAGTTGCTCCGTCGTATACGCGTTGGCGCGCACAAATAATTTTCCGTCGAACAATCTCAGCATGATCCCGTAATCCTCGCCCTTGCCGGCCGGATCGGGCAGCCGCTCGCGGTAAAGATTCAGAGCGGGATTCGCGGGCTGGAAACTGTCGGATTGGTTCACGAACAAGCTGAGCCACCGCAGCGGCTTGACCACGACGCCGCGCGTCTGCGTGGGGCCTTTGCCGACGTTCCAGTTATTGGTTGACCACGAGTGGAAGCTGGCCTCGTCGAGCGCGATGCCATCGGGCAGAAGCCGGATGGGTCCGCCGCCACGGCTGTAACGCGCATCATGCCGCCAGCCAAACGTCGTGACGATCCGATCCTTGAGAAAATGGCTCTGAAGAATCGCACCGCGAGACTTCAATATGGTCCAGTTATTGGATCCACCTCCGCCGCTGAAATAGGCGGAGCCGAGTTCCGCAGGCTCCTGCACAAACACCCCCGTCTGAGCATTACCCCACGTGAGCGGAAAGACACCCTGGGGAATCCCGGTAGGCACATAATCGAGATTCTGCCCCTGATTGTCCCCCACGTAGGAGTAGAAGTGAACTTGCGCGGTCCGCGGTCCAGCCGGCAGTCCGCCGGCAGCGTTGCTTGTGCCCCGCGTCACGCCCGCCGGAATCCAGCTTTGATCGTTCACGATCGCGGTGACGTAAGAGCGATTCCGCGACTGGATTTCCTTGTATTCACCGTAAGCGCTCACGTGGTGACTGCCGAGCCAACGCTGCCACGTTTTTTCCCGACCCGGGTCGAGTTTGTAGGCGAGTTGGACCCGATAAGTGTTCCGATCCAGCGGCGCGAACGACGATCGGGGGTTGGCCGCATTGAGATACGGCCGCATGAAGTTCGGGTTGGGCGTGCCGTCCAGCCAGCGCTCGTTCATGTCGATTGAGATGGCGGTCGAGATGCCCGTGTTGGGCGCGAACATATTGCGGCTGTATCGTTCGCTCGATTCCCTGAACCAGCCCAGTTGCGCCGCCAGCGAATGACGGGGAGTGGAAATAAAAAACTGCTCCAACAGCACCGAAGAGATCGCCGACTTGTCCTCCACCCAGTTCGGCGCGCTGATATTGAGCTCGGACCAGTCATAGATCTCCTTCGAGGTCAAAGGGGGGAAATAGCTCTGGATCAGCGGCTGCTCCGTCCGGTTCAGGGTCCGGGTGGGATCGAAGTGTGGCACCACGAGCATGCGGGCTCCGTTCTGCGATATAGGCGTAGCCGTGTTGGTCGACTGGCCGAAGGACCAATGGTAGACCCCGCTGTGGTCGAGGAACATGTTGGTGTAAGTCCGATCGATGCGCGAGAGTGCCGGGGGGAGCCCGGTCGTCCTGACGCCATTGGTGGTGGCGGTATTCGTGACCGGATCCCAGGTCGGCGAGCCGGACTCGCGCCAGCGCGCGATTCCGTCACGCGGCGTCGAAGTATTGGGCCGGTTGCCGTACAGGTGATAAGTCGAGTACGAGGCGGTGAGCGAAGTCAGCTTGAAGGGCCGGAACTTGACCATCGCATTGTAACGTTCCGAGTCCGTGCCCGAGGGCTTGAGCGCGAAGCCGTCGTGCTGGAAGACGGCGCTGCCGCGGATGGCGAGCACGTCTTTCTTCAGGACCCGATTCAGGTCGATGCTGGAGCGATAGCCTTCGTTGCTGTCGGCCCGCAAGGACAGGCGCGACTGGTTGCGAGACACGTTCGCCGACGTGCGCACGGTATTCACCGTGCCGGCCGCGTTGCCGATGCCGAAGAGGCTCGAATTGGGGCCGCGACTGATCTCGACCGCATCGATGTCGATCGGATCGATCGGTGTGCGGCCACTGGTCTCGAACGACCCCGAGGTGATATTGGCGGGACCGATGCCGCGGATCCGATTGGCGTTCCCCGGATTGAGCTCCGTGTTGTCGGTCGCAACGCCGTTGCGATCGAATTCGAAGTCGGTGAAGTTCCCCGTGCCCTCCGTGCCCGCCTCGTAGTTGAAGATATCGTTGATATCCAGCAGCGCGAAATCGTCCATCTGCTCCTTCGTGATTACCGTGATGGACGTTGCGAGATCCTCGAGCTTCGAATTCAGCCGGGTGCCGGACATCGTATTGGCCCCGTAGTATCCCCGGTCGCCGGCGCTGCTTACCTCGAACGGCGTCATCAGCACGGTATCGCCAGTGAGTTTATCATCGTTGCTGGCGGGGCGGTCGCCTGTCGTCACCGGCGCCGCCCGAAACTCGTTTGGGTCGCGGGCTTCCTTCTTGACGACGAATGCGCCATTTTTCTCGTCCTGCGCGGCCACGAGCCCGGTGCCGGCGAGCATTTTCGCCAAGGCTTCATTCGCGGTGAATTCGCCTTTCACCGCATTGGTCCGGATTCCTCGTGCCGTCTCCGTGCTGACCAGCAGTCCCTTGCCTGACTGCTCGGAAAACGTCTTCAGCGATTGCGCGGCGGGCGCCGCAGGCAGGTCGTAGTTGCGCCGCGCCGAATCGGCGGCCAGCCCGTCCGAAGTGAGGCCCAAAATGATCGCGAGGCAGGCGATAAGCGCGCGCCGGGTAAACCCGTGGTATGCGCGCTCAAGTGCAGGAGGAGGATGCATGAGGTTGAATGGAGTTTCCCAATATCACCACGCCGCGATGAGACGATGGGGCGACAAAGAGGATGAGCCCCAGAACACCACGCTCGTTTACGGACGAACGCAAAACCCCCAAAAAAAAATTAGCGGAAGGGGCCGGGGATGGAATTTCGTTGGACACGCGTCAGTATTCGACCCCAGGGTCTCCGGCGTCGCTTCCCACGCGTGACCCCATCTCCGTCAGTTCACGATTCCGCCTGCGCCACGGCCAAGGCGCAATGGCTCGCCGATGAAGTCCAGCCGCACGAGCCGGCGTTGCGCGGTTATCTACGGCATCAGTTTCCCTCGGTCGACGCGGACGACGTCGTGCAGGAATCTTATCTGAAGATGTTAAAGGCTCAGACCGCGGGAAAGATCGAATCGGCGAAAGCGTATTTTTTCTCGGTGGCGCGGAATACCGCGCTAAAGGTCTTCCGTCGCCGGAAGAGGTTTCTTTCGCCGATTCCTGTAAACGAATTGCCGGAGTGGCGGGTCATAGATGGTGGTCCTGATGCCGCCGATGTCGCCAATGCCAGTCAACGCCTTGAACTTGTCGCCACGGCAGTCGACCAACTACCCCCGCGTTGTCGGGCGATACTGCGCCTCGCGATCGTGCATGGTCGATCGACCGCAGAGATTGCGAAGGAGTTGGCGCTTTCGCCGGCGACCGTTCGCGTGCAGATGGCGCGAGGGATTGCCCGCTGCGCCAGTTTTATCCGAGAGGAAGATCTGACATGAAAGCTCCTCATTCGTCTTCGGCCGATTACGCGCACGGGCGTGCTGCGACTGTAATCGCGGAGCAAGCCGCGGAATGGCTCGTGCGGCGGAACGACGGTTTTTCAAATTCGGAAGAGAGGGAGTTTCAGGAATGGATTTCAGCGGACTCGGCCAACCAGCGAGCCTTTATCTCTGCGGAAACGACATGGGCCGCTTTGAATCAACCGCGTGAAACCGGCCAGGCCGCGTTGCTCGATTACGAGCTCGCGGCAAAGCAGACCGCACGGAAACGCCGCCGTCTTTCATATGTGTTCGCTACCGCCGGAGTCGCCGCCGCAGCCGTCATCGCTTTGGGCGTGTTCTTGCCGGTGGCGCGCGTGACTGAGCAATCGCCGGTGACCATCGCCATGCGGCCGGATCGGCAAACGCTAGCCGACGGATCGATCGTCGAATTGAAAGCCGGGGCCGAAATCGCGCTTTCATTTTCACCGGATGCGCGCCGGGTGCGCCTGTTGCACGGCGAAGCCTTGTTCAACGTGGCCAAGGAGGCGACCCGGCCGTTCTTTGTCATCGCCGGTCACGTGGAAGTGCGCGCGGTAGGCACTGCATTTGCCGTCCGTCATGACATGAAAGAAGTGGCGGTATTGGTAACCGAGGGACGCGTTGCAGTGGAGCGGCACAATCTTGGTGCGAGCTCGATTGCCACCACGCCTGAACCCAAGCCGACGTATCTGGGCGCCGGCGATCGGCTGGTCGTTCCAGCGGACCTTCCGGCCACGGCTGCGGTGGCGGTGACGACTATGACGGCACAACAAGTCGCGTCCAATCTGGCGTGGCGAGGCCAGCGAGTGGAATTCACCGGGACGACAGTTGGGGAAGCTCTGACGATGTTTAACCATCAAAACCGATTACAGCTTTCGGTTGCAGATCCCGCAATCGCGCGGCTGCAAATCACCGGAATTTTTTGGGCCGACGATCCGGAGGGTTTTGTACGTCTTTTGGAAAATGGCATGAACGTGCGCGGAGACCGAACAAATCGGGGAATTGAGCTGCGAAGCCGGTGATCGAAACAGCCGCTCAGGACACTACTGAGATCCCGCGGCAAGTGAGTCGAAGAAACGCAGGTGTGGGATTGCATCAGGCGCCGCGTACCCGCAGTTGCTGAATTCCGAGAAAGGCTGCGCAGTGCGTGGCTTTTTCATCAACGCGCCAAAAGACCACGCACCGTGCGGCGTTAAACGATTCAGCAGCGCATCCTCATTGTCCGGGGCAAGCGCGTGCTCCTCGATGCGGATTTGGCGCGCTTTTATGGCGTCGGCACGCGCGAGCTGAACCGGGCGGTTTCGCGCAATCCCGACCGGTTTCCCGACGATTTCGCCTTCAAGCTCACGTTGACGGAGACTCGGGCTTTGATGTTCCAATCTGGCACATCAAAAACAGGACGCGGCGGCACGCGAAAGCCAGCGACGGTTTTCACGGAACAAGGTGTGGCCATGCTGGCCAGCGTCCTCCGCAGCCCGCGCGCGGTAGCCGTGAGTGTCACGATTGTCCGTGCGTTCGTGCGCCTGCGCGAACTCCTACTGGCAACGCATGGATTGCACATTCGCCCAATATCGTGGGGCACGCGTTGCTGCGGTCCGCTGTCTGCCGGTTTGTTAACATGTAACGGCATGACCCCCTGCGCTCGCGCGCGGCTGGAATTTCTTCAACCGCGCCACGTAATCCTTGGGCTGGTGCGGCGCGCGTTCCGGCGGCGGCGTGTAGAGCGCAATCAGGTACTTCGGCTCGCCAGGGGCGGAGACGATCACGGCGCCTTCGGATTCCATGATTCGCTTCACCTTGGGAAACGAACCGCGTAGCTCGCGAACAGTGTGTCATTCGGCGGCGCTCGGCGTCGGTATCACTTTATTGAGGACGAAATACACGGGACAGAAACCCGTAAACGTGCTCGACGTCATCAGCGCGCCGATGACGCCGGCGATGTAGAGCCACTGCGGATTGATAGCCAGGCCGAGAACGACGCTCGTGAGGATGATGGCACCGACGATGCCGTCGTGGATTCTTATCTTGGTTTTCATGATTTGGTTTTTGGGGGTGCGATTCAGTAAGTGAACATGCGGTCGTGACCGAGCGAGAGGTGGAGCAGCACTTCGGGCGTCGCGAACTCCGCCGCCTTGCCCTTGAGATCGGCCTCGGTCACGCCGCGCGCCTTGCTCGATCCGCCGGAGAGATAAAATCTTCCGCCCGCCTTCACGATGGCGTCAAAATGCTCGCGGAGTTTGCCGGTGCCGAGCCCCGCGAGATTGTCGAGCACGGGATCACGCACGAGCTGCACGGCGTCACCGGCGAGGAAGAGCGAGACATGGTGCCCCTCGGCCAGCGCCGTCTTCGCGACGAGAAACGCGAGCGCGGCACGCGTGGGGTTTTCCGGGCCTTGCGCGAGATGGACGAGAATTTTGGCTTTCGGTGCGGGCAGTGCCGCTTTTTCAGCGGCCGGGCATGGACTGGGGAGAAGCGTGGCGGCGAAGAGACAGGCAATGGTGAGCAGTTTTTTCATGAGAGTCCGGGTTGTACGTTGAAAAACGGGCACGCAGAGCGGTCGGCCGGTTTTTTCACCGGCTAAACTTCGACGAGTCTGCTCCGCGCCTAAACGCCCGCCGTCGCCGGATCGATCATCTGTTTTACCTCGGAGATGCGACTCGCGGGCAAACCACATTGGCGCGCGTGCTCGCGGATCGCCTCCTCGTTGGCCGCGATCATCACACAGTAGGTCTTGTCGTCGGTCACGAAGCTGTGAATCCAGTGGATCCGCTGCCCCATCTTCTGCACGGCCACGCAAGCCTCCTCGGCGACACTCTTGAGCTGGCTCTGGGTGAGTTTTCCGGCACCCGGGATCTCGCGTTCGACGAGGAATTTTGGCATGCGGTGGTGGGGGTTCGCGCTGGTTATACCACATTCACCGCGCGTCCGCATCAGGCGTGCGGCCTCAATCACGGGTAGGGCGCGCCCCTAGATGACGCTTGTCCGGCTGCGCGCGGCGCGATTACGTCGCCCCGATGGCCGAAGCCCCCTCCAGCGCCAGCAACCCGCGCATCCTCATCGCCATCGCCGACGATTATCCGGTGATGCGCGAGGGGCTCGCGCGGCTCATCGCGGATGAGTTTGGCTTCGCGGTCACGGGCAGCGCGGCTACGGGCCGCGAACTCCGCGCGCTTGTCACGCTTCAGCCGCCGCACGTGCTCGTGATGGACCTGATGTTGCAGGACGCCGACGGCCTCGCGCTCATCAAGGAGATCACCTCGCTCGCGCCCGCGCTGCGCATCGTGGTGTTTTCCGATCACCCGGAGGACGTCTACGCCGAGCGCTGCCTGAGGGTGGGCGCGCACGGTTACGTGATGAAACGCGATCCGGTCGCGACCCTCTTCCGCGCCATCCGCGATGTCGCGGCGGGCGGGATCGCGGTTTCGCCGCGCGTGTCGAGCGAGGTGCTCGGGCGGTTGATGGGCCGCGTGAACAAACCCGCCGGCCTCGCCGGCAAGCTCACCGACCGCGAGCTGCAGGTCTTCCGCCTCGTCGGCCGCGCATTGAACACGCGCGCGATCGCCGCGAAGCTCGGTGTGAGCGGAAAGACCGTGGAAGCCCACCGCGAAAACATCAAGGGCAAGCTCGCACTCGACACCCACGCCGCCCTCGTCGCCCGTGCCGCGCAATGGCTGCGCGAGAGCGGGCAGGGCTGAGCGGGCTGAAGTCTTCCGGCCTCCGCCAGTTTTCTCGCCTGGTTGAGCGGCATCGGCTTCGTTTTCTTCATCTGCTCGATCGTCCTCTGGTTTTTTTCGGGGGCGAATTCGCGCGCGAGGCGGTCGGAGGCGTCGACGCATTTTGCCTCGGGCACGCCCTTCAGGGCCGCGCCGTCCCACTTCGATCCGAGGCGCGCGACGCCGAGTTCCTGCTGAATCGCGGGCAACTTGTCCTTGGGCGCGGCCATCGCCTCGTCGGCGGGCAGGGTTTACACGCTGGCTTTTTCGCCCGATGGCCGACGGCAACCGGGACGGGGCAACCGCATCGGTGTCCGGGAGTATGTCCGCATCTGATTCTACGCTGGCAGCTAGGCATGATTGCTTCGGCACTGGTGCCTTTGGCTTTATCCGTTAATATCAAATGAGCATTTGCTAGCACATGACCTATAAAGCTAACTCTAC
>JAUSID010000186.1 GCA_030648295.1 Opitutaceae bacterium
CGGGGCCTTTTCCTGGAGTGCTTGAACGGCTTCGTTGCCTCCACCATCCCTCCAGGCGGTTCCGGGCGGAGCGACCTTTCCCGGGTGGGTTTGCTCTGACTTCCCCACTGAAGTCCCATGGCTTTTCACGGCGCACTGAAAAATGCGGGCTAGAGGTGCGGCGCACTCACCGCGCGCGCTTAAACCGTTGCGGGCGGGACGCCCGCGCTCCCAAGGTTCGCTTGCCATGCCTGTGGCCGGAGCAAAATCCGCGATTTCTGATCGCCCCCGCGGCGCCGGCGGTTCTTTTTTCTCCACCCATGAGACGATCGACGATGGCCCCCCGGTCAAGTTCGCCCTGCTGGAGCACCTACACCTTCTTCCTTTGCGCCCTGTTCGGTCTGAACGTCGCAACGGTGACGCGCCTGCACGCGGCGGCAGCCGGCTCGCCGCCACCAAACCTCGTGTTCCTTCTGGTCGATGATCTGCGGTGGAACACTCTCGGGTGCATGGGCGATCGGATCGTGCAGACGCCGAACATCGACCGGCTCGCCCAACGCGGGATCAAGTTTCAAAACTGCTTCGCGACGACCTCGATTTGCTCGGTCAGCCGCGCGACTTATTTCACCGGCCAGTGGCTGCGGCGGCACGGCATCGTCGACTTCGTGACCGGGCTCAACGGCTCCGCGTGGGACAACACCTATCCGGCGCAACTGCGCGCTGCCGGTTACCACACGGGTTTCATCGGCAAATTCGGCGTCGGCAACGAACGCGAGGTCGCGGCCAAAGCGACGGCCTTCGACTACTGGCGGGGGCTGCCCAGACAGGGCGGCCGTTTCTTCATTGAAAAGAACGACCCCACGCGCACGCACCGGACGGCGAAGATGGGCACCGAGGCGCTGGAATTCCTCGCCGGGTGCGACGCGAACAAACCGTTCAGCCTTTCCATCAGCTTCAATGCCGTTCACGCGCGCGATCACGAGGAACGCGAATACGAGCCGGACCCGCGCGACGAGCAGCTCTACCGCGACGTCACGATTCCGCTGCCGAAGCTCGCGACACCCGCGGCCTTCGCGCGCGTGCCCGACTTCGTGAAGAAGTCCGAAGGCCGCACGCGCTGGGGCTGGCGGTTCGACACGCCGGAAAAGGCGCAGTCCATCCTGCGCGATTACTACCGGTTGATCACCGGCGTCGATCGCGAGATCGGCCGCCTCGTGGCGCAACTCGAGCAACGCGGGCTCGCGGACAACACGATTATCATTTTCACCAGCGACAATGGCTACGCGCTCGCCGACCGCGGTCTCGCCGACAAGTGGTTCATGTGGGAGGAAGACCTCCGGCTGCCGCTCATCATCGTGGATCCGCGGCGGCCGAAATCAGCGCGCGGCATCACATCGGACGCGATGGTGCTCAACGTGGATATCGCGCCGACGCTGCTTGATCTCGCCGGCGTGAAGGTGCCGAAAGTGATGCAGGGTCGCAGCCTCGCGCCGCTGCTGCGTGGCGGGCCGGCGCCGAAGGACTGGCGCAATGAATTCTTCTACGAGCACCACACCCTGCCGGGAATCATTCCGCCGGTCGAGGGCGTGCGAACCGAGCGATGGAAATACATCCGCTGGGTGGAGCCAAACCCGCTGGTCGAGGAACTCTACGACCTGCGAAGCGATCCGCTGGAAGAAAAGAATCTGGCGGCGAATCCATCGCACGCGCGACAACTCGCCGAGCTGCGCTCGAAATGGGAGCGCTATGGCCGCGAGCTCCGCTAACGCTTTCCCGGCCTCGATTCACATGCCAACTCTCACTCGCACTCTCGTCGTTGGCGCCGTGGCGATTCTGGCTCTCGCCGGTGCCCACGCGCGCGCCGCCAGCGCCGAAACGAAGAAACCAAACATCCTCGTCGTGCTCGCCGATGATCTCGGGTTTTCCGATCTCGGTTGCTACGGCAGCGAAATCGCGACGCCCACGCTGGACCGGCTCGCGAGCGGCGGTGTGCGGTTCACGCAGTTCTACAACACCGCGAAGTGCCACTCGTCACGGGTCAGTCTGCTGACCGGCCGCTACTGCCGGCAGGCAGGCGACGTGGCAATGGATCGCGCCGTCACGATTCCCGAGGTGCTCGCGCCCGCCGGCTACTTCACCGCGATGACCGGCAAGTGGCACCTCGCAAAGCAGCCGACCGATTTCGGCTTTCAGCGCTACTTCGGTCACCTTTCGGGCGCGACGAATTATTACACGGGCGACAACTCATTTCGCTTGAACGGCCAGCCGTGGAAAGTTCCCGCGCAGGGCTTCTACACCACGGTCGCGAATGTCGATCACGCCCTGCGTTTCGTCGGCGAGGCGCGCGACGCGAAAAAGCCGTGGTTCCTGTACGTGGCCTTCAACGCCCCGCACGCGCCACTCCAGCCGCTCGAGGCCGATTACCAGCGCTACCTGGGCAAATACGATGGCGGCTGGGATCAGGTCCGCGCCGCGCGGGTGGCGAAGCAGAAGCAGCTCGGGCTCTTCGGCCCCGAGGTCGCACCGAGCCCACGGCCGGAGCACATCCCCGCCTGGGAAACGCTGAGTCCAGGAATCCGCAACTGGGAGGCGCGGCGGATGGCCGCCTATGCCGCACTCATTGATCGCGTCGATCGTGAAATCGGCCGGCTGGTCGCGGATATCGAGCGCGCCGGCGAGCTGGACAATACGCTGATCGTGTTCCTCTCGGACAACGGCGCCTGCCCCTACGATCGACGGACAGACGGACGCGATCAGGAGCCGTATCGCGCGACGACGCGCTGGAGCGACAGCACCGGCTGGGCGTGGACGCGGAACACGCCGTTTCGCTTCTACAAGCAGAACCAGTTCGAAGGCGGCATCGCGACGCCCGCGATTGTGCACTGGCCCGCGGGACTGAAGAGGAAATCGGGGGCGTTCGTGACGACGGCCGCGCACCTGGTCGATTTGCTGCCCACGCTGGCGGAAATCGGGGGCGCGAAAATTCCGACGACGTTCCCCGGCCGCGAACCGACTCCACTTGCGGGCATCTCTCTCGCCCCGCTGCTCGCCGGTCGCGAAGTGACAAGCCGTCCGCCAATTCACCTGCTGTTTGCCAGCGATCGCGGGCTGCGCGATGGGGACTGGAAACTCGTGAGTTTCCAGAGCGGCCCGTGGGAACTCTACAACATGGCGAAGGATCGCACGGAGCTGCACAACCTCGCCGCCGAACATCCCGACATTCTGAAGCGGATGATCGCGCAGTGGCACGACATGACCGCCAACGTGCTTCACGGCAACGAGCGGGAACAAGCGCCGATCACCAGCACCTCGCCGGTAAAAATCCACCGCGAGTGGTCGGTCTTCACCTCGCTCGAGGCCAGCAATGCGCGCCATCTCGAAGGAAAAAAGAAAGGGGCGGGGCGGCGAGCCGCAAACGCTGAGCCGCGAATTCGCGCGCGCATCGGGACGAAGCTCGCGGTGAAGGACGGCCAGCTCGTACTCGAGTGCAGCGGGGAGGACCCGGGGCTCGCCCTCGACATCGCGGCGCCAGCGGCGGCCGGCCCCTACACGCTTGAGTTTCGCGTGCAGAGCCGCGCCACCGGTGAGGGCGAGATTTTCTGGACGACCGACGCCGAGACGCTGCTGCCACGAGGCGGCCATCTCGCGTTCCCGGTGAAACACGACGGCGAATGGCACCCTGTGTCACTGCGCATCGGCGAAACGAAACCACTCTTCGCCTTGCGGCTCGATCCGTGCGCCGGCCCCGGCCAGGTGCGGATCGCGGGTTTGCAGCTCAAGGACGTGACCGGAAAAACCGTGCGCTCGTGGCCGTAAGCGGGCGCGGCCACGCGTAGGCGTGGAGTTCGAATCCGTGGCGTTCGAATGTGCATTGGGAAAATCTGCGGCTGCCCCTCGACAGGCTCGGGGCCCTGAGCCGGTCGAACGGGGAAGCCGCAGCCACTTCCGGAGCGAATCGTCGTGGCTCGTCCCGTCGTGCGAAACGGCCCGGATTCGACCATTTGCATGTCACAGGTGTGACAGAAAACTGGTCGATCTCCGACGCCCTGAGTAATCTGGCCGAGAGAAATTTGAAAAATTACCGACAACTCGGAGATGCGCTCCATCTCGATCGCACACGAGAAGAGGCTTGAGGATCGAGCGACGCCGCCAACATTCAGCGTCGCGCACCGTCCTGCCCCCGCCAGTTCACACCCCGAGCCCCCCATGCATTCCACCGACTCCCGTGCATCTTTCCGCCTGCTCCGTCCCTTCGCGTTCGCGCTCACATTTTGCGGCCTAGCGATCGGCAGCGCCCTCGTTTCGCCAGCGTTCGCCGCCGAAGCCGCGACGCCAGCCGCCGCATCCGCGACGGGCACGATCGAAGGACGCGTGCTCAACCGCCGCAGCGGGACGGTGGCGGAGAACGCGCGCGTCAGCATCGAAGGCACCATGCTCGTGACGTTCACCGATGCGGATGGAAATTTCCGGCTCGGCAATGTTCCGGCCGGCCCGGTGAAGCTCCGCGTGTTTTTCACCGGGCTCGCCCCGCAGGTGGTCGAAATCCCCCTCACCGCCGGAGAGACGGTCCAGCGCGAAATCGTGCTCGCGTCGTTCGAGCGCGACGCGACGGCCCCCGCGCCCGACGGCACAATCAAGATGGAGGAGTTCGTTGTCGACGTCGCGCGCGAGATGGACGCCGCGGCGATCGCGATCAACGAGCAGCGGTTCGCGCCCAACGTGAAGAACGTCGTCTCCACCGATGAATACGGCGCGGTGGCCGAGGGAAATGTCGCCGATTTCCTTAAATTCCTGCCCGGGATCACGATCGACTGGAGCGGCGGCGACAGCCGGACCGTCTCGATTGACGGCGCCCCGCCAGAGAACACGCCGATCACGATTTCGGGGCTCAATCTTCCGGTACCGGGCAACAACAACACGAGCCGCGCCGTCGAGGTTGGCTTCTTCAATCTGAATAACATCGCGCGGATCGAAGTTTCCCATTCGCCCACGCCGGACTCGCCGGGCTCCGCCCTCGCCGGCTCCGTGAACATGGTGCCGCGGAGTTCGTTCGAGCGCACCCGGCCCGTTTTCAACGGCAGCGTCTATGCCATGATGCGCGACGATCTGATCACGTGGAATCGGATCCCCGCCCAGTATCGCGATCCCACGCACGTCGTGCATCCGGGATTCGACCTCTCGTGGGTCGTGCCGGTAAACAAGCGGCTCGGATTCTCTGTTTCCGCCGGCAAATCCACCCAGTGGTCGCACCAGATTGGCGGCACCAATGTCTGGCGCGGCAATAGTGCCGCGACGAATGGCAACGCGTTTCCGCACACCACGCCCGACCAGCCGTATCTCTCGGCGTACACGATTCGCAACTCGCCGAAGGAGACTGGCCGCGAATCGCTCGGGCTGAATGTCGATTTCAAGCCGGGCCGCTACGACCGCGTGTCCCTGTCGTTTCAATATTCCGCCTTCGACGGGTGGACGGCGGCGCGCAACCTCGTGTTCAACCCCAACCGGATTGTGCCGGGTGAGTTCTCGTCGCGGTTCACCCACGGCGTCGCGGGCGCGGGCAGCCTCGCACTGACCGCCGGCAACGGCCGCGTCCGCGAGAACCGCACGTACCTGCCAACCTTCAACTGGCGCCACGATGGGCCGGTATGGCGGATGGAATCCGGAGTCGGCCGCGGCTACGGCACGAATGTTTTTCGCGACATCGACAAGGGGCAGCTCCTGACGGTCGCGGCCCGGCGCACCAACGTGACGATCAACTTCGACGATGTCGGTTTTCTGCGGCCGGGCGGGATCACCGTGATCGACAACGTCACCGGCCGGCCCATCGACCCGTATCGGATCGAGAACTACGCACTGAACACGATCTCGAGCAATCCGCGGCGCGCGTCCGACGTCAACTTCACCGCGTTCGGCAACGTGCGCCGCGATTTCGTCTGGCGCGTGCCGGTAACCCTGAAAGCCGGGTTGGATTTCCGGCAGTCATCGCGCGAAATCCGCGCGCAGACGTTCACCTACACGTACGGCGGTCCCGATGGCCGCGGCAACACGACGGTCGGCAGCGCGGCGCCATTTCTCGACCCGGTGGGATCGCAGCGGCTCGGCCCGTATGGGTTCCCCGCGATTCAGTTCGCCGACTACAAGTCGACGCTCGACTACTTCAAGGCGAACCCGACGCACTTCACGCTCGACGAAAACGCGAACTACCGCGCCGGGGTGAACAATTCGAAGCACGCGATGGAAGGCGTGTCCGCCGCGTATCTGCGCGGCGACGTCGCGCTCCTCAACCGCCGGCTGATGCTCGTGGGCGGGCTGCGGGTGGAGCAGACGAACATCGACGCCGAGGGTCCGCTCACGGATCCGTCGCGGAACGTCCGCCGCGACGCGAGCGGCCGGCCGATCCTCGACGCCGCCGGCCGGCCGGTGCCGATCACCACGAATGCGTTCGAGACGTCGCGACTCACCCTGCTGGAGCGCGGCACGCACGTGGAGAAGGAGTACCTGCGCTTCTTCCCCAGCCTGAACGCGAGCTACAACATCCGCGAAAACCTCATCGCGCGCGCCGCCATTTCGACATCGATCGGGCCGCCGGATTTCAACCAGTACGCCGGCGGGATCACGCTGCCCAACACCGACAATCCGCCGGGCCCGGGCAATCGGATTTCGGTCAACAATGCCGGCATCAAGCCATGGACCGCGACGTCGGGCAAGGTCCGGCTCGAGTATTATTTCCAGGGCGTCGGCCAGATTTCCGTCGGCGCGTTTCGTCGCGAATACGAGAATTTCTTCGGCAACACCGTGTTCGTGGCCTCGCCGGAATTCCTCGCGCTCTACGGACTCGACCCGGCCGAATACGGTCCGTACGAGGTCTCCACCCAGTACAACGTGTCCGGCACGGTCCGCACGGAAGGCATTGACGTCAGCTACAAGCAGGCGCTGACGTTCCTGCCGCGCTGGGCGCGTGGCGTGCAGGTGTTCGGCAACTGGGCGGTGCGGAGCACGAAGACGCCCGATCTCGGCAGCCGTGGCTTCAACGACATCCCCCGGAGCGGCAGCTTCGGCGTCAGTCTCACACGGCCGCGCTTCAATGTCCGGCTGAACTGCAATTACCGCGCGAAGCAGAATGACGGCATGGTCACGGGAGCCGGGATCGAGCCGGGCACTTTCAACTACATTGCCGCGCGCCGGATCGTCGACGTGCTGGGCGAATACACGTTCTGGCGGCGGTTTGCCGTGTTCGCCAATCTGCGGAACATCGGCGACGTTCCGAACCGCACGCTGACCATCGGCCCAAGTACGCCGGGGCATGCGCGGATGCGGCTGGAGGAGCGGTACGGCTCGCTGTGGACCCTCGGGCTGAAGGGTACGTTTTGAGGGCGACCAATCGAGAGAAAGAGAACGAGGAACTCATTTTGAACCGAGCCTCGCCCGCAGCGTTCGCGCGGCACGGGCATTCTTGCCCTGGGAGCGCGGGCCTCCGGCCCGCATATCCGTCGGGCGAACGAGCCAACTGCCCGAGTGTGGCATGGCTGTCTCCCTCATGATGTTTGTGCCGCGTCGTGCCGTCCCCGGGCAGGATGCCCGTGCCACTTCAATCCATGCGGGCGAGACGCCCGCGCTCCCAGGGGACGCACGCCGAAGGGCGAAGGTGGAAGGCCGGATGTGTTCTTCCAAGCGGCAGGGTGTGTGTTGGCCCGCCAGAACGTACTTGAGCCCACAGCGCGAGGGGCAAGATTGCCTTTCCGTCGCGACTCAATGCGACTCAGCCCGCGGCCACCGCCGCCGCAACCCAACGACATCGCTCTGCTTTCTTTTCCTGATGAAAACTCCAGTCACACTCCTGCCTCGATCCACTGCGGTGTTCGCGTTCGGCGCGAGCCTGCTCCTTGCCAGCGCTGCGCAGGCAGCGGACGGCTGGGTCAATCTGTTCAACGGCAAAAATCTGGACGGCTGGGAGCAGCACAGCGGCAAGGCGAAGTATCGCATCGAGGACCGCGCGATTGTGGGCCAGACCGTCGCCAACACGGGGAATTCCTTCCTCTGCACGAAAAAAACCTACGGCGACTTCGCGCTCGAGTTGGAATTCAAGGTCGCGAAGGAGATGAACTCCGGCATCCAGTTTCGCAGCGAATTCTACACGCAGGACACCGAGAAGGAGATCAAGGGGAAGAAAAAGAAATTCCCGGCTGATCGCGTCTTCGGATACCAATATGAAATCGATCCCTCGGCCCGTGCGTTCACCGGCGGCGTCTATGACGAAGCCCGTCGTGGCTGGCTGGTGGAGTTGAAGGACAACCCGGCGGCGCAAAAGGCATTCAAGCAGGGTGAGTGGAACAAGGTGAGGATCGAGTGCAAGGGCGACCACATCCAGACCTGGATTAACGGCGTGAAGGCGGCGGATTTTCACGATGATGTCACCCTCCGCGGCGTGATCGCGCTCCAAGTGCACGGCATCGGCGACGGCACCAAGCGAAAGCCGGGCGAAGAGATTCGCTGGCGGAACATCCGGCTGAAGGAACTCTGACAGCCGCGGCTGCTGCCGCGGCTGATACGATGAAACGATTCCTGGTTCTCGTTCTCCTGCTGCTGTCACCGTTGCACGCGGCCGATGCACCGTGGCAGGTGGGTCTTGCGACCGTCCGAATCACGCCGACGCAACCGGTGCTGATGTATGGCTACGCGAACCGCACCGAGCCGCACCAAGGCGTCGCCGGTGATCTGTATGCGAAGGCGCTCGCGTTGCAGGATCCCGAGGGCAATCGCGCCGTGATCGTCACGTGTGATCTTGGCGGCGTTCATGGCGACATGATCGACCGGATTGCGACGCGGCTGGGCCGGTCGCACCAACTGCCGCGGCACGCCGTCCTCTACAACGCGTCGCACACGCACGCCGGCCCGTGGGCCTGGGTCGCGAAAGAGGAAACCAAGGGAATCGCGAAGCCGGCTGTCGCAGCCACGCGCGAGTACGTTGTCCAACTCGAGAAGATGCTGGAACAGGTGGCGGTCGACGCCCTGTCGAAGATGTCGCCGGCGAACCTGTCGTGGGGCCTGGGCATGGCGCCCTTCGTCATGAACCGGCGGCAGTTCACCGACAAAGGGATCATCCTCGGCTTCAATCCCAAGGGTCCGGTCGATCGCAGCGTGCTGGTGCTGCGCGCCGACGACCCGCAGGGCCGGCTGCGCATGGTCTTGATGGGAGTCGCGTGCCACTGCACCTGCACGGGCGGAAAAAATTTTCAGATCAACGGCGACTATGCTGGATACGCGCAGGCGGCGTTGCAGGCGAAGTACCCCGGCGTGCAGGCAATGTTCATGGCGGGCTGCGGTGGCGATGCGAATCCATGGCCGCGGGGCGAGATCGCGCAGGCCGAGCAGCACGGCGCCACGCTCGCCGCCGAGGTCGCGCGCGTGCTGGCGGAAAAACTCACGCCCATCCGGCCGCCGCTGCGGACCGCGCTGCAAAACGTTGCGCTGCCCCTCGCCCCACCCGCACCGCGCGCCGAACTCGAAAAGATGACGAAGTCGTCCTCGAGCTGGGAGCGCTACATCGGAGGCCGGCATCTCGCGCTGCTCGCGCGCGGCCTCCAACCACCGACGAGTTTTCCGATGCCGGTGGCGCTCTGGCAATTTGGGACAGACTTCACGCTCGTCGGGCTCAGCGGCGAGCCGGTCAACGACTACGTTCACCTGATTGAGAACGCGATCGGCCCGACGCGGCTTTGGGTCGCCGGGTACTGCAACGACGTTTTCGGTTACGTGCCGACCGCGCGAATCCTGGCCGAGGGCGGCTATGAATCACGCGGCATCGATCGCGGCGACGCCGTGGGCATCTTCACGCCGCAGGCCGAGAAGGAAATCGTCGCCGCCGTGAAGAATCTCGCGCAGCAAACGGGCCGCGCCATCCGCTAGCCCGGACATTTCACAGGCTGAATGAAAAAAACCTTTTGGTCACAGAGCGCACAGAGCTCCGACACAGAGTTTACCCGCCTATGGCGGCGCCGAAGGCGACCAGGGTTCACAGAGGAAAACCCTTCGATCCAATTTGGAATGCCTGCCCATTCGCATCAGGCGCGTCCAAACA
>JAUSID010000245.1 GCA_030648295.1 Opitutaceae bacterium
CCTGTCGGACTTAGAAAATGAAGGCCCACTGGCATCGATTATTCGCCAAAAAAAATTCACGCGAGGTCAAATATTCATCCATAAACGCCTTCAGACACCTAAGTCCGACAGGCTGCTAGAGACCAGAGACCAGGGACAGGACTAGGGACTAGGGACTAGGGACTAGGGACTAGGGACCGCTTCACTGATTTCTTATCTCCGACCATCTGACCATCCGATCATCCGATCATCCGATCATCTGAACATCTGATCATCCGGAATCCACCGACTCACCGACTCACCGATTCACCGCCGACCGACCACCGGATAACCGGCGAGCGAGGGCGCTCGCGCTCCCAGGGGAAGCAGATGGCAGAGGGCAGACGCCAGCACGTTTCAGTCAGGACATCGATAACAGGAAGTCAGATCACAGACGCGCCATTACCCATTTGCCGTCCCCGCTTCACCGAGCATCCGATCATCTGGTCATCCGACCATCTGCTCGTCACCGCCTCACCGACCCTCTGCTCCTCCGACCCTCTGCTCCTCCGCCCCTCAGTCCCTCAGTCCGAAGCTGCTGTCCCAGCGGTCGCCGGAAAAACAAACTCCATCACCACGCGAACGATCACCGCCCGCCCTTGGTGCGTCGGCCGTTCGAACCGCCACTGAAGCAGCGCGTCCACCGCCGCGGCCGCGAACGCCTCGTGCGTTGCCCGCAACGCGACGGGCATCCGCGGACGACCCTCGCCATCAATGTAGAAGTCGAGTTGCGCCTTTCCGGCTGAATGGTTCGGGCCGAGGATTCTTCCCGGATGCATCGGGTTCACGCGGTGCAGGGCCTTCATCGGGTGGTCCAAATCGGTCGATCGCGCCACCAGCATCGTCATCGATGTCGGCAGTACATTGAATTGTGCGCCAGCAGCCGAAATCGGACTGAGCGACAGAACCGTGCCGCGGGCTTCGAACATGAAATTCGACTCGGACCGGGTTCCGATCGGCACGCCGCGCTGGTGAGCCGGCTGAAATTCAAAGGTCGGCAGCGCTCGCTGCAACTCGGCCGCAAGTTCCGGCCGCGTGAAGCCCGTGACGAGAAAGTCCGTGAGTTTTCCATCGGCATCGATCTCGAGCACGACGCGGACGCTCCCTTGCGTGATCCCCTCGAACAGCAGCGACGGCGGGAAGTGCATGTCGACCGTCTGCATGACCCGCACCGGCCGGTCATCCCACAGGCCCGCACCGGTAGCTCCTGCTGCCGCGAACAGCAGCGCGATGAGAATCCCGGCCAGCTGACCTTGACCACGTGTGAACATGGTAACGGTGGCTGCTCGTACCATGGCCGAAGAACGTCGGGCGGCAACTCGGGAGTGCGCCTCCGGCGCGGGAAGATGGCCGGATGGTCAGATGGTCGGAGGTTCGGAGGTTCGGAGGAGCGGAGGAGCAGGGGAACAGAGGGGAGGTGAGAACTGCGCCCCTGGGAGCGCGGGCGTCTCGCCCGCATGGTTGGAGTGGCACGGGCGAGTGGTAAATGGGCAATGGCTCGCCGAGGGCGAGGCAGCGGGGACCAGAGACCAGAGACCAGGGACAGAACGCGAGAACGCGAGAACGCGAGACAACGGAAGACGCGGACTCAGAACCGTCAGCCGTCTAAACGCAGAACCCGAAACCGGCGCTGAAGGCGTCCCCATGCCCATTCGCCATTTGCCTTCACCGCTTCACTGAGCATCCGATCATCTGGTCATCCGACCATCTGCTCGTCACCGCCTCACCGATTCACCGCCAACCGACCACCGGATAACCGGCGAGCGAGGGCGCTCGCGCTCCCAGGGCGAAACGCTCACGCGTTCCGCTACGACGAATCTCGTTCCGCAGCTTCACCGACCATCCGTCCCTCTGCTCCTCCATCCCTCCGCACCTCTGCCCGAGACCGATTCACCGCCTCACCGCCTCACCGCCTCACCGATTCACCGACTCACCGCCGCACCGATTCACCGAATCAGACCGACATAAAATCGATCAACCGCTTGTACCGGTCGACCTTTTCGACCACCACGTCGAGTCGCTGATTGGTCGTATAGCGCTTCTTCTTTTTCCGGCCGACCAGCGCGTCGCCGGACGTGTTCAATGAATAATAGTCATCTCCCAGCGCCAGCGCCGACACGAAGCCAAACGTCATCGACTCGGTCAGCTCGATGAAGAAACCGTTCGCCCTCACGTCCGTGATGATGGCCGCGAATATCGTCTTTGGCCGCTTCTCCACCTCGCGCTCGAAGAACTCGAGGATCTTCACCTTCACGCTGTCCCGCTCGGCCTCGGCACTGTTCACCTCCGTCAGGCTGAGGTGCTCGCCCAGTCGCTCCACCCGGGGCAAATCATAGCCCGCCGCCCTCGTGGCGTGTGAGGGTCCCGCCTGGTGGGCGAGATGATGATCGAACACGCGGTGCACCACCAGGTCCGCGTATCGGCGGATTGGCGACGTGAAGTGCGAGTAGTCCTTCTTGTTCAGCCCGAAGTGGCCGTCCGCGGTGTGCCGATACGCCGCCTTCTTCAGGCTGCGGAGCAGTTGCGTGCGCAGCGTGTAGCCCTGCGGGTGCGTCCGCAGCCGCTCGAGCAGTTTCAGCAACTCCTCGCGATGGTTAAGATCGCCCGTGTGGATGCCGAACGTGTCGAGCAGCGAGCGCAACTCGTCGAGCTTCTCTGGATCCGGTTCGTCGTGGACGCGGTACAAGGACGGCAGCCGGTGCGAGCGGGTCAGCCGCGCCACGGCTTCGTTCGCCGCGAGCATGAACTCCTCGATCAGCTGGTGGCTTTCATCGTTCTCGATTTTCTCGAGCCGCTCCGCGTAACCCTTCTCGTCGACGTAGATTTTCGTCTCGGGAAAATCGAGATCGAGACTGCCATGGGCCATCCGCTCGTGGCGGAGCCGGCTGGCTATTTTCCACAACGCGCGAACCCACGTCTGCAAATCATGCAGTTCCCGGTCGCTCAGATCGCGCAGCGCCCGGCCGGTCGATCCCGTCTGGTGCTTCGCCGGCAGCGGCAGCGCCCGAATTTGCTCGAGGTCGTCCTGGAACATCAGCGCATAGGCCTGCTTGTAGGTGAGCCGTTTTCGGCTCCGAATCACGGTGTTCGCGAACGATGTGTCCTTGATCTTCCCGTTTTTGCCAAAGGTCAGGAGGACCGCCTTGCACAGCCGATCCTGCGCCTCGACCAGCGAGCACAGCCCATTGGACAATTTTTCCGGCAGCATCGGGATCACCACGCCGACGAGGTAGGTGGAGTTGCCCCGCTTCTGCGCCTCGCGATCGAGCGCGGTGCCAGGCTTCACGTAGGTCGATACATCCGCAATATGGATACCGATGCGGACGTCCCCGCTCGGCAGCACTTCATAGGAGAGCGCATCATCGAAGTCCTTCGCGTCGTCGGGATCGATGGTGAACACCGGCTCGTGCCGGTAATCCAGCCGGCCGGTCAGCTCGCTGGCGTGAACGCGATCGGGCAGCGTCGCGGCTTCGCGCTCGACATCGCCCGGGAATTCCGTCGCCAGGTTGTATTTGATGAAAATGCCGAGCAGTTCGGCCCGCGGTTCATGCGTCCGGCCGAGCCGGCTGGTAATCGTGCCGCGCAACGGTTCGTCCCGGCGTTTCCACTCGCCCAGCTTGACCGTGACCTTGTCGCCGGGCTTCGGCATCGGCGTGACACCGCTCTTCGTCGGATCGCTGACGTGGATTTCGTAGCTGAATCGCGGATCATCGGGCTGGACAATGTAGCCGCGCCGGCCCGTGCGCAGCTCGCCCACGATGAGGTGGCGCTCGCGATCGAGGACGCGGACGACACCGCCAATCTTCTCGCCCGGGCGCCGGCCCTTGCGGCCGGCGAACTCCCGCGCCAGCACGCGATCTCCCGGCAGCGCCACGCCGGTGTCCTCTGGAAAAACCTGGAGTGCCGGCTCGGCGACTTCGCCGGCGACGCTTTCGCGAACCACAAAAGCGGAACCGCCGGCCCGAAACTGTATCCGGCCAACCAATTCATCGGAACGCAGCTTCCCGGCGGGCGCGGCTGGCCGCTGCCGCAATGCCGGCTCTTTCGCCAGCTCTTGCGCTGGCGGCGCGGCGTGTCGGACGGTGGTGGCACCGTGCCGGTCGTGCGAAGCGGCCGCCGGCTTGCGTTCGTCCGCCGCCGGATGCCTTTCGCGCGATCCTGGTTTCTCACGCCGCTGATGCGAGTCCGGTGAAAAAATCTCGCGCTCGTGTGACTTGGCGCCTGCGTGCCGTTCTTGTCCGACCTGGCTGCGATGCGGCTCCCGCCTGTCGTGGTGCGTCGTCCGGCTGACCACGGCGTTTTTCTTCTCCGCCGCCGCGGCCTCCGCTGCCAGCGCGGCCGCGCGTTTCGACGACACGAAGATTTTCCGGGGCTCGACCGTGCTGCGCGTTCGCTCGGTGCGCTCGCCTCGTTCGCCGCGTTCGCTTCGATCGCCTCGCATGTGAGGTGCAATCCGGCCCTGGCCGGTGCGAACATAGTTGCCCGTTTTCAGCAGCAGCCGCACCTCATGCGCGAGCGCATGCCGCTGTTTTTTTCGGAGCTCCAACCGTCGTGCGAGCTCGACTTCGTTCGCGGGCTTGTATTCCGGGTTTTGCAGGACCTCGAGCAATCGATCGCGAATGGACATGGGTTAAGTGCGACGTGGAACGCGCCTTCGGGTGCTTTCAGATTGGCGTTACGGAACAGTCTGGCTTAGCTGGGCGCGATGAAAATCGTCCACGTGGCGAGCGAGTTGTTCCCGTATATGAAGACAGGTGGGTTGGCGGATGCGGTTGCGGCCCTGGCCGCCTCACTCGCGGACAACGGCCATGAAGTTTCCGCGTTTATCCCGGGATACCGGGCGGCGATGGAGCACAAGGACGCCGCCGGTGCGAGCCGCACGCTGCGGCTGAAAATTGAGATGGCGGATCAGTTCCTGACCGGCGACGTGCGGATGTTCACCCCCCGAAAGAACCTGAAGGTCTACCTCATTTGCCGGGACGAATTCTTCGACCGCAAGGCAGCCTATGGAAACGGCGATCGCGACTACGAGGACAACGCCGACCGCTTCATTTTTTTCTGCAAAGGCGTCGTCGAGGCGCTTCGGCTGGGTGATTTCGGGGCCGACGTGGTGCACTGCCACGACTGGCAGGCGGCGCTGCTGCCGCTCCTGCTGCGCGAAACCGAGCGGCGCCACAGCACGACGCTCGCGCTCAAGACCGTCTTCACCATCCACAACATCGCCTTTCAGGGCGTGTTTCCGTTCAAGACCTTTGCGCGAACGAACCTGCCCGACGAGCTGTTCCAGATGGACGGCCTCGAATACTATTCGCAAATCAACCTGATGAAGGGCGGGATCCTTTTTGC
>JAUSID010000200.1 GCA_030648295.1 Opitutaceae bacterium
GAGCCGCGGGCACGAAAGCGACGGCAAAAAGACTATCAGCTGCTGAACCGCCCCCGCCACCTCATGCGCGTATCCAATTCACGGAGACTGCGATGATCCCCGTTCGCCATCCTCACTGCTGGCTTAACTTAGCGCCATTCCAACCTGACCCCGTCGTTTGGCCGCCGGTTTCGTGCCGGCAGCCACGGTGCCCGTGGCCGCCACCGCCGGCGCCGACGGGGTCGCTGCCCGGCCGACTGGAGCGACCATAGGAGCGCAAGGAGCAAGCAAAGCTCGTGTCAGCTCCGCTGGCGCGAGCTGTACCGCGAGGATCAACTGCAAGACATGAATTTTTTTCCCGTACCGTTCGCTCGGCCGAGCGTAACCGAGCGGCTAAAAATGAGACGGGACGTTCACCCCGGCGGCTGTGGCATTCTGTCAAGAGTCAAACCGTGACCCCTTCGGATCGCTCCGCACGAAGCCGCGCGGGCGGCTACAATTTGGTCACGCTGTTTCCGCCGTAATTCGCGACCCAGACATTGGCGCCATCGAACACGATGCCCGTGGGATTATGTCCGCCATAGTAAGTGCCTACGAACTCGCCTGTGCTCGCCCGCAGTTTCGTGACACTACTCGTGTTGCCGCCGTTCGTGACCCAGATATCTACGCCGTCAAACGCCACGCCGACGGCATCGTTGCCGCACGGATACGTGCCGACGACAGTGCCCGTGGCAGCTTGAACTTTGGTCACCATCCCCGTCCCATGCGGCTGGTTGGCGATCCACATGTTCGTGCCATCGAATGCCATTTCGGTTGGGTACGGGCCAACCGGGTAGACCCCAATGATCGCGCCGGTGCTTGCCGCCAACTTGGTAGCCGTGCCCGCAGCGGGATTCGTAACCCAGATGTTCTTTCCGTCGAACGCCACTCCGAACGGGCTGTCGCCGCAAACATGAGTGCCAACGACCCGGCCCGTCATCGCATCCAATTTTGTCACGGTGTTCGAGGTGATGGTCGCAAACCCGGTGTTGGTTACCCAGATGTTGGTACCGTCAAAGGCCACACCGTGAGGGTACTGGCCCACCTGGTAGGTGCCGACTACTGCGCCAGTGCTGGCGAGCAATCTAGTGACCGAAAGCCCGTAGCGGTTGACCACCCAGATGTACGCTCCGTCGAATGCCACACACTCCGGCAGATAGCCAACGCCATAGGAGCCGACGACGGCACCAGTGGCCGCATGAATCTTTGTCACTACAAACGGCGGGTTGGCATTCGGTGTCCAGAGGTGTGTTCCGTCAAAAGCCAGGTGCCGGGCCTGATTGCCGATCGGGAAGGTGATGCCCGCCTGATTGGCTTCGTACCAACGAAGGAGCGCGATTCTCTTGAGATTGACTGATCCACCGGCGGGCCCTTGAGGACCAACCGGCCCTTGGGGACCGGTCAATCCGGTCGCGCCTATCGCACCCGTTGGACCTGGTACGCCCTGAGTCCCCGTCGGACCTTGGATCCCTTGCGGGCCTAGCTCCCCCGTATCGCCTTTGTCGCCCTTGGGTCCTTGAGGGCCCGTTGCGCCGCTTGGGCCTTGCGGTCCAGATGACCCGGTGGCACCGGTTTCTCCCTTCTGACCTTGGGCGCCCGCGACTCCCTGTTCGCCCTTCGGCCCTTGCGGACCTTGTGGCCCGGCGGGTCCGCTCGTCCCGAGCGTAACATCCAAAGACGCACGGCTCGTTGCGTCGTTGCCGTAAGCAACCGAGAGCGGATATGTGCCGGGCGTCCATGTTGCGGGCAACTTCGCCCGCAGGAGGCCCGCCGGCGCTGGCGTCGAATCGAGCGCCAGCACCGACGAGCCAAGCGTGATCACGGGCGTGCTGTTAGCTGGATTGGTCAGCGTGATCACGAGAACGTTGTTGGCGGCATCGAGCGTCGCAGTGGTGATGACGAGTTGGCGAACGGACGACGTGGCCTGCCCGTACGCGATGACGCCGGCGAAGACTACGGCGGCGGCAAGACAAAGCGCCGTGCGGAAAATGCAGATGGTTGTTTTCATTGGGGCTGAAAGTTGACGGCCTGAGATCGCGCGCGGCGCAGAGCCACGAGCAAGTGCGGATTGGAAACCGGCGTGGCCTGAGATTGTGAGCGGGGTTGAACGCGGACGTCGCGACCGGGATCTCAGCGCTTCTTATACACGTTGACGTCGAGATGCACGTTGCTGGCGGGGCCGGCTGCGCGATTTTTCAGCTCGATGGCGTAGCTGCCGATGTAGTCGTAGCCCGCTGGCGCAGCGATTCCATCGACCAGATACAGCAGCGAGCCCGAAACCAATCCCTCGCCGATCGGCCCCTGTGCGCCAACCGCGCCTTGCGGTCCGATTGCTCCCGTGTCGCCTTTCGGTCCCTGCGGCCCCTGTGGCCCGATCGCACCAGTCGCGCCCGCGGGTCCAACCGGCCCCTGCGGTCCAATCTCTCCGCGGTCGCCCTTCGGCCCTTGCGCGCCGGCGGGACCGGCCGGTCCGGGCGGGCCTGGAGGACCGGGCACACCTTCGACGGCCGTCTCGGTCGTGCCCGAGATCGTCACGTCGAGCGGCGTAGTGCCAGAGTAATATCCGCCAAACACCGCGAAATCGAGCGCGTCACCCGGGATGACTTCCAACGTGAGAGAGAATGCGCCGGAATCTATCGCCTGCCAGACCACGCTGTTGTTGAAGCGCACGGCAACTTGCATTTGGCCGCCATCCCCCGGCAGGAATTGTCCAACGACATGAATGGTGCCGGCGAAGTTGCCCGGGGTAGTCCAGCGCAGCACGGTGGGCTCGGTGCCCGCGCCCGGATGCAGTGAAAGTGCACCATTCGGAGCACCATACACCGCACCGCCCGTGGCGTTGACCCAGATGGCGCCTTGGTTGGGCATCCACCAATGTGGTCCGCCGTAGGTATTGGGATTCGGGTTCGTCGAGCGCGTGAAGGTCGTGAATCCCGTGTCCATCGAGCCGTAACTCCAGGCTCCGTTTGGATTGCCATTGGCGACCGAGAAGTTGCTGGTGGCATCCCAGACCGATTGGGCCGCGCAGATGAGATGGAGCAGGGCGAGACATGGCAGTGAGAACAGACGGAATCGTCTATAGCTGAGTCCAGAGGGAGCAGGGGTTGTTTTCATTGGGGCTGAAGCTGGATTAGGTGCACCGTGAGGCGCCATGGGACGTGGGGTGACGAGGAGCCAAGCCTACGCGTCCCATGTTACCGGCGTATTACCGGCTCATCCTTTTTGGCACCCATGCGCACTGGATCCGTGTCGCTGCCGCCGGAGCGCGCCCGTTGAGCAAGAGCGAGCAGGAGGCATGGCAGTTGAACCGAAGCAGGTGTTCGACGCTCGATCCGAGCTGGAAAAAGTGCGCCACAACCCACAGCGCGAAATTTCCGGCGAAAACAGACCATGCCGGGGCAAGAAGACTCGAAAACGAATACTCATCGCAGGTAAACAGGGGTGCAGCCCCACGACGCCGACGCGGACCTTGCGGTGGCGAATGGGGACAGCAGCCATCATGGCTACGCCCGAACAATCCGTATTGAACGTTATTGCTGCCGCCGCGGTGCGGACGTCGTTCGTTTGCCGCCCATCATTGCGACATATTCGCCCGGCGTAACACCGATCATCCGCTTGAAATGCCGAATGAGATGACTCTGGTCGGCGAATCCAGCCTCGATTGCCTGCACCGGCACTCCGGCTTTCAGGAGCAATCGGGTTTTTTCGACGCGCAGGCTGTTTTGATAAGCGTGCGGCGGCAGCCCGAATTCTCGCGAGAATGCCCGCAAGAAATGGAATTGGCTCAAACCCGCAATATCGGCCACATTTTGCAGCGCTATTTTTTCTGCATAGTGCTCATGCAGATAATCTCGCGCCCGCCGAAGAGCGCTCCGCGGAGGAGTAGGCTCGGCGCGCAGCTCTCGCTCCGCGCAGTCCACCAATAGCGCTCGAACGCAATCCGCCAGTCGGCTTTGTCTCTCCAAAAGCGGTGCGCATACCGCCAAGGCGAGATGAAATTGCGCAAATGCGTGGAACAGTGATGGTCTGCTGGCCTGGCCTGTTTTGAAGTGAGGCAGTCCGCGATACACTGAATCTTGCGTTAATTGCTCCATCAAAGAAGGAGCAATCTGAAGCACGTGAAAATCAATTTGCGCGGTATGCTTGCTGGTCTGGTGGATTTCGCCCGGTTCCATCAGTGTCAACTGCTTTCTATACGACGTATATTCTTTTCCGCGATAGCTCCACTCCGTGAGGCCGCCGTGTTCGATGATAGAGCAGATAGTGTAGGTTTGATGATAAACTCGCCAGTGCCGGTCCGAGTTTCTCCCCGATATAACATCGATATCCAGCATATCCGGCGGCTGGGACCAGACAATTTTTTCGACCGGGGCGGGAGAGGGCATGGATTTCTTCGTTCCAGGAAGCAGCCGCCTATGGTCGAACGGCCGAGTCTGGTGATCGTGACTTGTTTTTGCCGTTATCCTCCGGACACTGACAGCGGACGCGACGAGTCGCTCATGGGGCTGGATAAGCGGGATCCGCCAGGGGATGCGGTCCGCGCGCGCCGAACGATCTGCCGGTAACAATGGCTCCGGTCAACCCGGCAATTTGCGAATGGGACGCGTTAACCTCCTCCCACGATACGCCCCGCGAGCGCGACCAGACGCGGACCAGCGAGAATCGCGCAGCCTCGCGCTTGTTAGCCTTGCGGCGCATCGCAGGCTCCTTCGCGGGGCAGCCGCTGCTCCTGGCCAGGACGTAGACTCTGCGTAACGGAAGTACGAATGGATCGCAGCCAATCGCAAACTGCACCGCCAAAGCCGTCGTGATTCGGGTCGTCTTCTACTGATCCAAGAACACAAGCTCCCGCAGGCAGGGCTCATGGTTAACGAGCTTAAACCCCAAGCTGCGCGCCCGGGACATGACCCTGCCACTCCGCCCCAAAAACCTTGTCCCGCACGACATCTTCCCTCGACATTCGCGGCCTTCGCATGAGGTTTTTCACGCTCCCGGCCCTGCTGGCCGCCGCGCTCGTCAGTGCCGTGGTGGCGCTGCCGTTCTTTGCGGGCGCGAACCTCAAGCCGGCTCTTTACACACTCGAGGCCGAGCTCACGTCGAGCGTCGCCGGCAACGTTCAATTCTATTACGACGACGGCAACGGGTTCAGCGAACCTGCCTCGGTGCGCGTGCCGGTCGCACCGGGCACCACGCCGACGCGCTATCGTTTCCCGCTTCCGCCAGGCAACTATCGGGCCTTTCGGCTGGATCCGCTGGATCGTGCGGGAATGCTCATACTGAGCGCGCTGCGCGTCGTCACACCCAGCGGCCGAGTCTGGCGGAAATTGCCGTTCAGCGAACTGCAGGCCGACCATCAGATCGCCTCGCTGCAAATGGTGGAGGGCGTGCTCGAAATCGTCACCGCTCCGCAAGGTGACGATCCCCAGACGACGCTCACCTTCACGCCCCCGCTGATCGTGCCGGCGCGGCTCCGCGATCACGCCTGGCACTTGTTGCCGCGGGCGCTGCCGGTGTTTCTCGCGCTTGCCGCGCTGCTGCTGGCGCTGGATCGCATTCCGCGCCTGCGATCGCGTTGCCGGTCGGCCGCCGTCGCCCTGGGCGCCCGGCCCGGCCGCGCGATCGGTCTCGTCGCGCTGCTGGCCACGGTCTTCAGCGCGTATCCGGTCGTCTTCCTCGGCAAGAGCTACGTCTCGCCGAATCTCGGCACGATTCTGCTCTACGAGAATTATCCGACGCTGCCGGGCTCCACCGACGCCACGATGACGGACGTGAAGCTTTCCGACATCGGCGCGGTCATGTGGCAGCATGTACCGTTTTCGATGATACAGCATCGGGCGCTGCGCCAGGGCGAGCTGCCGCTCTGGAACCGCTACAATGCCGCCGAGGTCACGAAGCTGGCGGAATGACATTCCGATCCGCACTCGCCAGCCTCCTCACGTCGGCTGCTACGCAAACAGCGCGCTCACGCCGCCACCGGTCCGCGGCTTCCGGCCGCGGATGGTTCGGGTTTTCCGCCCGGCTTTCGTAGCAGCGGAGGTGACGACGCTGGCAATCCTTCGATCGTCTGCTTGTGCTTCCAATCCGATCTGCGGCAGGATGCCGCAGCCACTGCGAACCAATTCGACAGCCATTGGAGCAAACGTGCCATGGGCGTCTCGCCCATCTTTGCGGCGCGGAGCGCCGTCCACGGGCCCTCTGCTGGCCAGCAGAGCGTGCCACTTTGCGCACCGTGCAAAAAAGTGAGATGCGCGCCTCACCAACGCCGGCATCCCGCGGCTTGCCCTCCGGGGATCCGTCGTCCGTAGTCCGTAGCCTGCTGCCCCGTCCGGTCCTCCTTCACCCCCACCATGTTTTTCGCCTGGTCCCAAAACTACGCCCCTCTCGGTGGCATTGGCACGTCCGCGCTCATCGCTGTCATCCCGGTCGCGATCCTGCTTGGGCTGCTGGCATTCTAGCATGTTGCAAAAACACCACGCCCGCCAGCCACCCGAGCGACAGAATCAGCGGCCACGGCCAGGATTTAGCCGGCGCCATCGGCACCGCCGCGATGGATGGGGCAGCCGCCCCAGCCACCGCCACGTTCTTTTCCCTCGCCGGCCCCGCTTCCGCGACCAGGCCCGGACTGACCTCCGGCCTCTGACGTCTGACCTCTGTTTTCTGTTCTCCGCCCCCGCCCGTCCGTCCGGTCTCCGTCACGGCTTGCCGGTCGCTGGCGGCGACCGAATTCGCCGCGCGCGCAACGCTGGCCACGACCGACTGCGTGTAGTTGAACACGCTGACGCCGCTCTCGAGGGATATTGGCAGCGCCAACCGGGCGACGACCAGCAGCCACAGGGCGTACCGCACGCGCGGCGAAAGACGTTTGCCGGCGGCCCACTGCACCACGACCACCAGCGCGATCACGAGCGACGCCTGGAGCGAGCTCTTCCACAGCGCGCCCGTGAGCGCGGTCAAGGAAGTGAACAATGCATTCATCCGAGGGGTGACAGACGATTTCGGATTTCACAGGAGGCCACGGAGAGCGCAGAGCAATCGGTGCCTCCGCGATCTCCGCGTCCTCCTGTAAAAAAGGGTTTGGGGTTGGGGTATTTGCAGGAAACTGGCTCCTGTCTCGCGTCGCTTGTTTTTGCCTACTCCTTCCGATCGAGCAGTCGCTTCAGCTCCCGAATCTGTTCCGACGACATCTTCTTCCGCTCGACGAAGTGCGCGAGCATCGGGGTCAGCGAGCCGCCGAACACGCGATCGAGAAACGAGTCGCTCGCCGCCTTCACGCAGTCCGCCTCCTTGACGAGCGGGTGATAGAGATAGGCGCGACCGTCCTTCTCGAACCCAAGCGCCTTCTTTTTCACCAGCCGGCTGAGCAGCGTCTTGGCGGTCTTCGGATGCCACGCCTCATCCTGCGCCGTGAGCCGGGCGATGATTTCGCCGGCCGCCAGTGGCGACGCGGTCCACAACACCTTCATCACCTCCCACTCGGTTTCGGAAATTTTCGGGATCGATTTCATGGGGCGTGCATGCGATTACAGTTGTAAACTGTCATGAATCGATTACGCCCGTAATCGAATGAGGCAAGCGAAAACTTGGAGAATCTTTCTTCGTCATCAATTTCCGAGGCCCACGCGCCGGGCCACCAGATATTAGGGCCCCCGGGATCCCACGCGGGGTTCGACGCGGACGACCGCTTGACGCTGCCATGAACGCCGACATGATGTCGGACATGAAGACTTTCACCGTGCGCGACCTGGATCGGCGTCCGGGCGAGGTGCTGGAAGCGTGCGACGCTCATGGCGAAGCGCGCATCCGGCGACGCGACGGACGAACCTACCTGCTCAAACCGGAGGAGGGCGCCGTCTCCACGATGGCATCGTTGCCCTCGTTCGCGGCGCGACGCCAAAAACTTTTTCGGAAGCCGCTGTCGCGGGTGTTCGCGCGGAAACTCGACGAGGCGCTGGCAGGCGAATGAAGCCCTACGCCGACACCAACTTTTTCACCCGGCTCTACCTCGATCTGCCGGAAAGCGCGGAAGCCGATCAATGGCTCGCGGCGGCGAGGAGCGGCAACGCTTCGCCGGTTCCCGTCACCTGGCTGCACCGAATGGAACTCGTCAACGCGTTCGAGTTTTCCGTATGGCTGGGCCGACAGGGCGGACATCCATTCGTCAGCGCGCAACAGGCCGCCGTGGCGCTGGCAACCTTCGGCGAAGACGTGGGCGGCGGGACGTTTCTGCGCGTGGCTCGGCCCGATTCCTCCGCGCTTGAAGCCGTATTCGAAGAGACCTCCCTTCGCCATACGGCACGACACGGCTTCCGGACCTACGACCTACTGCATGTGGTTTCAGCGCGCATCCTCGGCTGCGATCATTTTTTTAGTTTCGATCTGCGCGCGCGAAAGCTGGCCGCACTCGAAGGGCTGAAGGTGGGCGTGTGAAGCGCGTGGACTGCGACGGCGCGTTAGCCCGCCCAGCGTCGTCTTTCACTCGCAGCGCAGCGCGACCATCGGATCGACCTTCGCCGCGCGGCGCGCGGGGAGCAGGCAGGCGAGCAGCGCCACGCCTGTGAAAAGCAGTGCCACGCCGGCATAGGTCACCGGATCTGTGGCCGAAAGGCCGAAGAGCATTTTGGCGATGAGCCGACTGGCGGCCCACGCTCCAGCGATGCCGAGAACAATGCCCAGGCATACGAGGGTCAGCGATTCGCGCACAATCATCCCGATCACCCGACCGGACCGCGCACCCAGCGCCATCCGAAGCCCAATCTCGCCGGTGCGCCGATGCACGGTATACGACATCAGCCCGTAAAGCCCGATGCTCGCCAGCGCGAGCGCGAGGAGGCCCAAGAAACTGGAAAGCGCTACAAAGAGCCGCTCCTGATGGAACAACCGGTCCATGTCTTCGTCCTGCGTCCGCACGTCGTAGAGAGGCAACTTGGGATCGATCTCACGCACTGCGCCGCGGATCGCGCTGGTCAGCGCGTGGGGATCGCCGCTGGCGCGCACGGCGAAGCTGGCTGTCGGAAAACCTAAACTCGGGTAGGGCCAATATACGTTGGGGCGGGGAGCCTCTCGCACCAACCACTTTGTGTCACGGACGACTCCGACGATCTCGATTCCGGCCGGCGCTGCGCCGATCTTATTTTTCCCGAAAAGCCGCCCAATCGGATTTTCTTCGCCAAAATATTTCCGCGCGAACGCCTCGTTCACGATCGCGACGCTACCGGACCTGGCGGAATCAAAGTCGCGGGCGTCGAACTTCCGACCGAGCATGAGGGGAATTTCGAAAACATCGAAAAACTTGGGCGCGATCCAGTGGCCCTGCGCCATTTCCTCTTTGCCTGGCACCGTGTAACCCGGCACCCACACGAGGCTGCCAGCAAAATCAGTAAAGACGCCAATCAGCGGGCGGTACGAATACGTGACTCCTTTGACACCCGGAATCGAGCTCAGCCGTTCCACAATCCGGTCGTGAAGCTGCACGATTTCGCGCCACTTGCGGTCGCTGGCAAGCGACGCGTCAACCCTGAACAGCAGTACGCCCGCGCGGTTGAAGCCCAGATCGACCTCCTGGAGATTGCGCAGTGTCCGGACATAAAGCGCCGCCCCGATGAGCAGCACCAGCGAGAGGCCGACCTGTAGGACGACGAGCGATCTCGCGAGCGCCGGCCGCGAGCCGGCACCGAGATTGCGCGTGCCGCCTTGAAATTCCTCCGTCAAGTTGATGCGTGTTGCGCGCAAAGCTGGAAGCAAGCCAAACGCGACTCCGGTCAGCATCGCCACCGCCGTCGTGAAAGCGAGTACGTGCCCGTCAAGCTCGAGCGTGAAGACGAGGCCGCTGTTGGGTCCGATGGGACGAAGCGCGAGAAGCCCGTCGCGGGCCCACCAAGCCAGCCCAACACCGGCCGCGGCGCCGAGCAACGCGAGGAGCATGCTTTCCGTGAGCAGTTGCCGGACGAGCCGGCCGCGACTGGCCCCCAGGGCCAGCCGTATGCCGATCTCTTTCCGGCGGGCGGCGCCGCGCGCGAGCAGCAGGTTGGCGACATTGGCGCAAGCGGCGATCATCACGAGGGCCACAAGGCCCATCATGATTTGCAGCGATGGCACATAGTTCTTTCGGGTCTGGGACAGACCTCGGGCGCCGGAAACGACCCTGAGCTGCGGGACATCCATTGGAGCGATCGCGGGGCCCCGCCTTTCCTTCATCTTGGCTGCGTCCCCCTGGCGCACATCTTCCCGATAAAGACCCTCGAGGCTGGCGCGCACCTGCCCCGCCGTGGCGCCGGGCTTCAGTCGTCCCATAATATTTAGCCGCCAGGTGTTGGTCGGACTCCGGTCGAACGGTTCAAGCTCGAGCTTTTTCACCATTGGAAACGTGAGGTCGGGCACCTCGCCAACCTCCCCGGTGCCGGTAAATTCGCGCGGCGTGACCCCGACAATCATGCAAGGCACCGTATTGGCCGTGAGCACTTGGCCAATGACCGCGGGGTCGCCACCAAATTTGCGCTGCCAAAATCCATACGAAATAACCACGACCGGCGCGGCGCCAGGCTGGTCATCGGCCGGCGTGAGCAGGCGGCCGAGCGCCGCGGACACGCCGAGCCCGGCGTGATAGTTGCCGGAGACAACCTGGGCTAGGCGCACGGTCTCGGCCTGCCCGCCGGTTGTGACCTTGACCGGCCGAACTGTCTGAACGAAGGCGAACACATCCGATAGCGCCGGGCTGTGTTGCCGGAACTGCTCGAACACCGGCCCGGAGAAGGTCGTGCCGAGCCAAAGTCCGGTGCCGGGCTCATCGACGACACGTCCCGACCAGCTCCGCTGCCGCATGCTTTCCGGTTCCGCGAGCCAGTTGAAAAGCACGAGCTCGTTGGGATTCTTGACCGGAAGCTTCCGAAGCAGAACGTCATTGATAAAGCTGAAAATCGCCGTGTTCGCGCCGATGCCGAGTGCAAGCGACAGGATAACGACGGCGGTGAAGCCGGGAGTTTTGCGCAACTGCCGCACCGCGTAACGCAGATCCTGAACAAGGTGCTCAATCCAGGCGACGCCGCGCTCGTCACGATAGCGCTCCTTGATCTGTTCGACTCCCCCGAACTCGCGCAGCGCGGCGTAGCGCGCCTCCTCCGGCGACATCCCCACGGCGACGTTTGCCTCGATGGCCATGGCGAGGTGCGCCTGGATTTCCTCCGACAGGCCCGCCTCGATTTTCCGTTTCCGAAAAAGCGGCTGGAGCCGAAAAAGAAGTTCGCGTAGGCGGATCATGAATATCCCAGCAGCCAAACCATGTGGCCACAGAGCACACAGAGCCCGGAAGAGAGATCACAGAGCGGAAAAATCCCTCTGTGTCCTCCGCTGGATCCTCTGTGACCTCTGTGTCCTTGCATTGGAAAGGTCCAATCGATCTCAGGTCGCTTTCAGCATCGCGTTGATCGTGCTCGAAAGCAGTTCCCACTGCGCGGTCTCGGCCTGGAGTTGCTTCCGACCGGCGGCGGTCAGCGAGTAGTAGCGCGCCTTCCGGTTCGCGTCCGAAATCCCCCACTCGCCCTTGATCCAGCCCTGCGCCTCGAGCCGGCAGAGCGCGGGATAGAGCGAGCCCATTTCCACCTGGAAAACGTCCTTCGACATCGCACGCAGCTTTTGCGCGAGGCCGAACCCGTGCATCGATTCGAGTTGCAGCGCCTTCAGGATCAGCAGGTCGAGCGTGCCCTGCAGCAATTCCGATTTTTCCTTCGTCATGGGGCTCCTTCAGATAATCTGAACGAGACCGGGATGAACCTCTCCTTTAGAACGTCAACAGGAAAGTGCGCGGACGACCCGGACGTCGTTCCCCCATCTTGCCGCGACGTGGCGATTCGCCGCACCGCCCGCCTCCGCGCGGACCGCTTGCGCGTAAATCTTCATATCATCCGCCGGCTTGCGGTCTCGCCGTCCGTCGTTCGTAGTCCGTCGTTCCTCGACTTACCCCATGATCTTCGCCTGGTCCCAAAACTACGCCCCGGTCGGCGGCATCGGCAGTTCCGCCCTGATTGCCGCGATTCCTGTCGTCTTGCTGCTCGGTCTGCTCGCGTTCTGGCATGTGCGGGCGCACATCGCCGCGATTGTCGCGTTGCTCGTCGCCATCGCGATCGCTGTATTCGTTTATGGGATGCCCGCGACGCTCGCCCTCGCCGCGGCCGGCTACGGGGCGGCGTTTGGTTTTCTTCCCATCGGCTGGCTGATCATCAACGCGATTTTCATCTACCAGCTGTCGGTTGAAACCGGCCAGTTCTCCGTCCTGCAGAAACAAATCGCCGGCGTGTCCGGCGATCGGCGGATCCAGGCGCTGCTGCTCGCGTTTTCGTTCGGCGCGTTCATCGAGGGCGCGGCCGGTTTCGGGGCGCCGGTGGCGATCAGCGGCGCGTTGATGATCGGGCTCGGATTCAAGCCGCTCGAAGCGGCAAAGCTCGCCCTCATCGGCAACACCGCGCCCGTCGCGTTCGGCTCGCTGGGCATTCCGCTCGTGACGCTCGCGCCGCTGACGGGCCTCGATCTGCTGCAACTCAGCGCGATGGTCGGCCGGCAGCTGCCGTTTTTCTCGCTGCTGGTCCCGTTCTGGCTGGTGTGGGCGCAGGCCGGCTGGCGCGCCATGATCGCCGTCTGGCCCGCGTGCCTCACGGCCGGCGCCAGCTTCGGAATCATGCAGTTCCTGATGAGCAACTTTCACGGACCCTGGCTGGTCGACATTGTCAGCGCCGCCGTCTCGATGCTCGCTGTCGTCGTGCTCATGCGCTTCTGGCAACCGCGCGAGGAATCGCGCAACGCGCCGCCGGCGCCGGCGGCCGCGGTCGCCGTCCCGCTTGCCACCGGCCCGGCCTGGAAGGCCTGGGTTCCATGGCTTTTCCTCACGGGATTCGTGTTTTGCTGGGGACTGCCGTTCGTCAAAAACCAGTTGAACGCCTGGTACGCGCCGCAAATCCCGGTTCCTGCGCTGCACCTCGCGGTCGAGAAAGTGCCGCCCGTTGCACCCACGCCCACCTTGGAAAAGGCCGTCTTCAACCTGAACCTACTCTCCGCCACCGGCACCGCGCTGCTCCTGGCCGGCATTGCGTCCGTCATCACCCTGGGCGTCGGCCTCCGGCGCGCGCTGGCGATCTATGGCCACACGCTGCTGCGCGTGCGGATCTCGCTGCTGACCATTTCGGTGATGATGGCGCTCGGCTTCACCACGCGTTTCAGCGGAACGGATACAACGATGGGACTTGCGATGGCGGGCACCGGCTGGCTGTTCCCGTTCTTCTCGCCGCTCATCGGCTGGCTCGGCGTGGCGCTGACGGGCAGCGATACGTCCTCCAACGTTCTCTTCGGCAACCTGCAAAAGGTCTCCGCCGAAGCGCTCGGCTTCCCTCCCCTCCTCATGTGCGCCTCGAACAGCTCCGGCGGTGTGATGGGCAAGATGATCGACGCCCAAAGCATCGTGGTCGCGAGCGTGGCCACCGGCGGCCACCCGGAAAGTCCGTCCGCCGGCACGATTCTGCGCGCCGTGTTCTGGCACAGCGTCGCCTTGGCGATTCTGGTCGGCGGGCTCGTGATGCTGCAGGCCTACGTGTGGACGAGCGTGGTACCGCACTGAATGCGCGCAGCGCGCATTCAGAAGATCCAGGCGCCAAGATCCAAGCTCCAGAGAATCTTCAACCTGGAGAAATCACCAATTTCCAATCCGCACCCACGGCCAGTCGATCAATTGATTTTTGAGGCTGCTTGATTGGAGCTTGGATCTTGGTTCTTGGATCTTCCGGCGGGAACGGTACGCACCGGATACAGTTACTTCTTTGGGATCACACTATTGCCCGCCGGCCTCATCGATTGCCACGCGAACATCCGCCACGTGCCGCTCTCGTTTCGCCACACCGCCATGTAGCGCAGATTGATCTGCGACCAGGTCGTTCCCAGCCGCTTTCGCATCTGCTGCGCGCCGATCAAGATTACCACGTTGGGCGCGGGCTCGACGGCCGTCACCTCGCTCGTCTTCGCGTCCGCATACTGCGTGTCGCCGGCCATCATGTTCTTCACGTACTGCGCCTTTGATTCGATCCGTCCATCGGAGTGCACGAACTTCAGTTCGTCCGACATCAGCGCGGCGAGCGCCCGGCCATCGCCCGCCATCATCGCCGCGAGCCGCGCATTGTCCGCGCGGCGCACCGCGGTCACGGCCGCCGAGTCCGCCGCGTGAGCCACGGTGCAGGCGACGAGCGCAACCGCGAGCCAGCATCGATACAGTTGTTTCATGGGCAGCCGCATGCGCGAAGCTCCAAGATCCAAGCGCCAGGCTCCAGAGAATAATGCGCATTGGGGCTGCGCCGGTTCGAACCGGCGAGATAGACCGAAGAAGTTGCCCACCGGTGGGCTTGTCAGATGCCGAGGTCGGGGTATGGTCCGGGTGTGACTGCGGCTGACGTTATCAAGCAGATCGAGGGGTTGCCGGCGAACGAGCAGGCGAAGGTGCGCGAGTGGGTGCACGCGCACGAGGCCGAGGAGACGCCGGAAATGCTTGCGGCGCTGGATGCGGCCGCCCGCTCCGCGGATGAGCGCGGGACTACGCCGATCGAGGATGTTCGGAAAATGCTGCCGACATGGACTTCAAAGTCGGCCTGACCGACGAGGCGCTCGCGGATCTGCGGTCGATTGTGGAGTACATCGCGCGCGATAGCGCGGAAGCGTCGTCGTACGTCGGGAACGAACTGATCGCGACGGCGGAGTCGCTCTCCGTGCTGCCGCATCGCGGTGCGCCCGTGAAGGAGCGAGGCGACATGCGAAAGGTCTTTCGCTGGCACTACGCGATTTATCATCGCGTGAAAGAAGCGGAGCGGCGCGTGGAGGTGCTGCGCGTCTGGGATACGCGGCGCGATCCGCGAGAGCTGGTGCTGCCGCGGTAGCGTGGCGCGGTGCGCTGCTGACCAAAGAACGCAGCAATGGCGGCTTGTTTCCGCAGCGCGAGTTGAAGCGCGCTTTCCGATCGGCCGTCTATCGGCGCGCAGCAGTGACATGACGCGGAATGCGCTCTTGTTTCCCTCGACGGAGTAGATGCGGGAGCAGACGCAACGCGTGGTGTGAAAAGTGCGCCATTCGGGTCCGGCGATGGGACGCGGAGCTTGGATGTTGGAGCTTCGCCAGCTTCAGCGATACGCATCCCGCAGCACCTGCATCGTGTGCCGGACGCGCACGTTGACGCCGAGTCGTTTCAAATGCGTCCCGACCTGCGTCATGCAACCGATGTTGCCGGTGGCGACGATGTCCGCACCCGTCGCGATGACCGCCTGGGCTTTCTTTTCGCCGAGCGAGCCGGCGATCTCCGGCTGATCGAGATTATAGCTGCCGGCACTGCCGCAGCAGAGATGGGGGTTCGCAATCTCGCGCACCTCCACCCCGGGAATCGACCGCAACAAATCGCGCGGCTGCGTCCGGACGTTCTGCGCGTTCGCGAGGTGGCACGCATCGTGATAGGCGATTGGCCGCGGCTCGGTCCAACCCGCCGGCGCTTCGCTCAAGCCAAGCCGGGCGAGGAAAACGCTGACGTCGATGACACGGTGGCGAAATTTCTCCGCGCGCGCCTCGTCCGCCGTGCCGCGCAGAATCAGGTGGTACTCGTGCATCGCGGACCCGCAGCCCGCCGCATTCGTGACGATGGCGTCCACATCCGCGGGAAATGCGTCGAGGTTGCGGCGCGCGAACTCCCGCGCCGCGGCCATGTCGCCCGTGTGCCACGCCAGCCCGCCGCAGCAGCCCTGCCCCGTCGGCACCAACACCTCAACGCCGTTGCGCGTGAGCACATCGATCGTCGCGACGTTGATGTCGGGTTCGAGTACCTGCTGCGCGCAACCGGCGAGCAGCGCCACGCGCGCGCGCCGCTCACCTTTCGCCGGGTAAACCGCCGCCAGCACGACCGCGGGTGGCACCTGGGCAGGCGCCAGGTCGAGCATCGCGCGCAGCGATGATGGGACCAGCGGCCGGAACAGCCGGCCGATCGCGGCGCCGCGCAGCGCGAGACGGAACCGATTCGGAAATGGAATCGTCTTCGCCGCCAGCCAGCGCCTCAACCGATGCAGCAGCGGCCGCGGCAATTGCTCCTGCACCTGGGCACGATAGGGGCTGATGAGGTCGCGATACGGCACGCCGCTGGGGCACGCGGGTTCGCACGCGAGGCAGCCGAGACAGCGATCGATGTGAATGGCGGCGGCGCTCGCCGGCAGCGTGCCTTCGAGTACTTCCTTCATCAATACGATCCGGCCGCGCGGCGTGTCCATCTCCTGCGCCAGCTCCGAATACGTCGGACACGCCGCGAGGCAGAAGCCGCAATGCACACACGTCTGCACGGCGTGCGCCATCGGCTCGCCGAGCGGCCCGTGTTGTTCGGTTTTGATCGAATGCAGCATGCTTAACCGCGAAGTTGGTTAACCACGAATGGACACGAATGGACGCGAATGCCCGGACAACGAATCATGGAAGTGAAATAGGGATCAAAGCTTCTAGAGTGCTTGAAACTCAAAAGTCATTGTGAACAGGTCGAACTTGCCCGCCTTCGGCGGCGCCGTAGGCGGCCAGGGTTTTCCGAACGCGTGTTTCGTGGCTTGGGGTCTCTGGTCTTTGGTCTCTGGTCCTTGGTCTGAGGCGGAGCCTCTCTGGGACCTCATTCGCGTCCATTGGCGTCCATTCGCGGTTAGCTCTCATTAGCGTCCATTCGCGGTTAAATCTGCTTCGCGTTCATTCGCGTTCATCGAGATCGGGGAAGCGATTCTGCGGATCCAGCGCCGCCTTCACCTTGTTCATCACCTCGAAACGCGTTCGCGGGCCCAGCCACAGCGGCGCATCTCCTCTCAGCGTGACACCAACCGTGCCGAAATCCGGCAACGGAGTGCCCGCCGGCGTCGACACGTACCCGACATTGCCGCCAGCGGAGATCCAGCCGCGCGCGCCGGTGCAGGCCCGCACGCGCGCCGCGAACGCCTCGACCGCCGTGGGTACCAGCGCGAATTTCGCCAGCACGCCCGTCGAATGCGCCCAGCGCAGCTCGCTCACCGTCAGCCAGAAGAAGTCCGCCTCGCCGCTCGTCAAAACCATCCCGCGCATCCGCCCGAGGATTTCCGCCGCCAGCGCATCGAGGGCCGTCGCAGGTCCCCCGATACGCGCGTAAACCGCGGGTTCCTCCAGCGGCGCATCGAGGGCATCGATTTCCCACCGGCTGTTCGCCAGCGCCGCGAACAGCTTGACCTTGGCGCCGAAGTCCGCCGCCTCGAGTCGCAGCGTGCGCGAAGCCGCGGGACGGGGGAAAACCTTGAAACTGAGTTCCGCCAGCACGCCAAACCGCCCGGCGCTGCCGATGAAGAATTTCGGCAGATCGAACCCGGCAGCATTCTTCACCACTTTACCCCCGAGCCGCAGCAGCCGGCCCTCACCATCCACAAATCGGATACCGAGGATGAAATCGCGCAGTCCGCCGAAACGGAACCGGCCGGACCCGCTCAACCCGCCCGCCACGGCGCCGCCGAGTGTCGAGCCCGCGCGCACGAGCATCGGATCGAACGGCAGATACTGGCCGCGTTCCGCGAGCGCCTTGACGATGTCGCGCAACGGGGTTCCCGCCTGGGCGGTGAACGTGAATTCGCTCGGCTCATATTCGACGATGCCGTTGAGCTTCGCCGTGGAAATCCGCGTGAAACCGTCCCCAACGCGTGACAGCCGCGGTTTTGTCCCCCCACCAATCGCGATCACCCGCGGCGCCGAGCGCACGGCATCGACAAGTTCAGCGGTCGTGGTGGGCTCGAGCGCGATGCTCATTGCAATCCTGCGCCTAATCCGGCGAAACGCTCACGCGTTCCGCTACACGGATAAGTGACGTGCCCGCCCAATGGCCTCGCCGTCGGATCGCATTCGCGTCCATTCGCGTCCATTCGCGGGCGGTCCTTCTGGGTTTGATTCATTCGCGTGAAATCACGCCAGCTTTTTCCAGCGGGTGCAGACCGTGCTGGGTCAGCGCGGGCGCTTCCGCAGAGGGGAACATCTTTCCCGGATTCGCGATCGTCAGCGGATCGAACGCGGCGCGGATACGCTGCATGCACGCGATCTCGTCGGCGGAGAACATGTCCGCGAGGTAGTCGCGTTTTTCCACGCCGATGCCGTGTTCGCCCGTGATCGAGCCGCCCATCTCGACGCACATCCGGAGGATTTTTCCCGCCAGGGCCTCGGCCCGCTGCAACGCACCCGGCTCGCGTCCGTCGTAGAGGATCAGCGGATGCAGGTTGCCGTCGCCGGCGTGGAAAACGTTCGCGCAACGAATGCCGGATTCGCGCGACCACTCGTTGATTTTGCGCAGGGCCTCGCCCAGCCGCCGCCGTGGTACGACGCCATCCTGCACGATGAAGTCCGGCGACAGCCGGCCCACCGCGCTGAACGCGCTCTTCCGGCCTTTCCAAATTGCGAGTCGTTCCACGGCATCGCGCGCCGGCCGTACCTCGACCGGGCTGCTCGCCGCCAGAATCTCATCGAGCCGGACGCGATCCGCCGCGACGACTTCGCGCGGGCCCTCGAGTTCGACAATCAACACCGCTTCGCAGCCCGGCGGATACTCCGCGTGCACCGCCGCGACCGCGGCTTCGAGTGCGAGCTTCTCCATGATTTCGATCGCGCCCGGCAGCAGCCCGCTCGCGACCACGGCGGTCACCGCATCGCCGGCCTGCTCCAGCGTCCGATAGCCCGCCAGCACGGTGTGGTAACATTCCGCGCGTGGCAGCAGCTGGAGCGTGATTTCCAAGGCGATGCCAAACAGTCCCTCATTGCCGACGAACAGCCCCGTCCAGTCCGGTCCGATCTGCTCGCGGCTCGGCCCGCCAAACTCGACCACCTCACCGGTGCCGAGTACCGCCTTCACGCCGAGCACGTGGTTCGACGTCATCCCGTACTTGAGGCAATGCGCGCCTCCGGCATTGAACGCCACGTTGCCACCGATCGTGCAGATCGACTGGCTGGACGGGTCCGGCGCGTAGTGGAGTCCGAAAGGTGCCGCGGCCGCGGTGACCGCGAGATTCACGACGCCCGGCTCCACGACCGCGATCCGCTGTTCGGGGTCGAGCCGGAGGATCCGGTTCAGCCGGTTCAGCGTGATGACGATTCCGTTTTCCAGCGGCAGCGAACCGCCCGAAAGGCTCGTGCCACTGCCGCGCGCGACGAACGGAAGTTTCTCGTCGCGACAAAATCGCACGACGGCGATGACTTCGTCCTGCGTCTGTGGCACGGCGACCGCGAGCGGGCGGGCGTGAAACGCGGTCAGCGCGTCGCTTTCGTAGGCGGCCATTTGCGCCGGCCCCTGGAGAATCCGCCCGGCCGGAAGCAACGCCGCCAGCCGGCGAAGCACCGCGGCCATCCCCTGCCCAGTGGTGGAAGCTTTCACCATCAGCGCGGATCATGAAACGCGTCGGCGCGCGGTGACGAGCGCGGAGTTTGCCCTCGCGCAACCGCGAATGAACGCGAAGCAATCCGGGTTAACCGCGAATGAACACTAATGGACGCGAATGCGAAGTTCGGAGGCCCGGCTTCCCACCAGAAGGATTGAGCCGGAAGCTCTTCTCCTTTTGCCGTTTGCTCTCATTGGCGTCCATTCGCGTTCATTCGCGGTTAACACCTCACCCATTCGCGTGCTCGTTCAGCACAGTCGCGGCGAATGATTCCGGGCGTTTGCGCCGCGCCGCCCTCACTCCGCGCTTTTGTTTTCCGCGGCACCGCATCTTGTCAGGGCATGGCCGTTCCCGTCCGCATGACTCCTTTGCCGCGCGATTTCCGCGTACCCCGGCTGCTGGCGCAGCACAGTGCGGCCGCGACGATTCCGGCCACGATGGTCGTTTTTCTCGCCGGGCTCGTGTTCGTGATCGTGTTTCAATTTCCGCTCGCGTATCTCGCCGCTGGAGCGCTCCTCGGATTTGGCAATGCCGGCTGCCGCGTTGCGCGCATGTCGCAGCTGATGCATGTGGTGCCGAACGAGGTCATGGGCCGCGTGGGCGGTTTCTATAACGTATTCGATCGCGTGTTCCGAACCGTACTCGTCTTCGCCATGGGCATCATCGATTCCCATGGTCCACCGGCCGGGTTCATCCTGCTCGCGGCCGTGTTGCTGGTGGCACTCGCCGGCGTGATGCAAAGCCGCCAGGCGATCCGGCCCGCGATGGCCGCGGCGCCGGCGTAAAGCTGCGGGTTTTCCCCGTTCTTCGTTTCACCCGGCAATCGCGCGCTTGCCGCGCGCCACGCCGCGCGCTGTTCTCGCAGGTGCCAGTTTCCAGCGATCAGCTTAATGCCGTTTTCCCGTCCAAACTTCTCAGGCATGGTGCTCGGCGTGTGCACGAACATCGACCGGCACGTTTACGCTCTCTACGGCCTGACACCCGCGGAAATCAAAATCGTCGGGGAGTCCGTCGCCCCAAAACCCACTGTCACGTAATACGTGACACTCTCGTCCCGCTCCCGCGACTCTCCCGACACCCGCCATGAGCAACGAAATCACCCCGTTTGAAGCAATTCGCCGGACGAACCCCGCCGGCAACGAATACTGGTCCAGCCGCGATTTCGCCCGCGTGCTCGGCTACACCGACTACCGCAATTTCGAGGCCGTGATCGAAAAGGCCCGCACTGCCTGTTTCAACAGCGGGCAGCGGGTGGAGGATCATTTCGTTGGCGTCACCGAATTGATCGGGATCGGCAAAGGCGGGCAGCGTCCAGTGCAGACCGTGATGATGTCGCGCTACGCCTGCTACCTCGTCATCCAGAACGCCGACCCCGCCAAAGAAATCGTCGCGGTCGGACAGACTTACTTCGCCATCCAAACCCGGCGGCAGGAACTGAGCGATGAGGAAGTGGAAGCACAACGACGCCTCACGATCCGCTTAGAGCTGAGAACGCACAACAGCCAGCTCGCCGATGCCGCCAAAGGTGCCGGAGTCGTCGAGCCGCGGGACTACGCCATGAAATCGTGATCCGCGCGCTGATCTTCGATTTCGACGGACTGATCCTGGATACCGAGACGCCGCTCATCGACGCCTACGCCGAGATTCATGCCCGCCATGGTGTGGCTTTCGATCGCGCGCGCTTCGTCCGCAGCGTGGGTCACGCGGATTACGCCTTCGATCCCTGGCACGGCTTCAGTCCGCACGCCGATCGCGCGGCGCTTGAACTCGAACGACGTGCGCACAAGGACGCGCTCATGCTGTGCCAGCCGATTCTCGGCGGCGTGCGGGCGCTGCTCGAAGGGGCACGCGCGCGAGGTTTGAAAATCGGGATGGCCTCCAACTCGGAGCATGCGTGGGTGGACCCACATTTGGAGCGAATCGGGTTGCGGCCCTATTTCGAGTTTGTGGCCTGCCGGGGAGATGCGCCGTCGCCGAAGCCCGAGCCCGATCTTTACCGGCTCGTGCTGAATCAATTTGGAATCCGCAGTCACGAGGCGATCGCGTTCGAGGATTCCCATGCCGGTACGCTCGCGGCGAAACGCGCGAAGCTGTGGGTCGTCGCCGTGCCCAACGCCTCCACCGCGCACCATGATTTCGCGCACGCGGATTGGAAGGTGAACTCGCTCGCGGAAGCGACCCTGGACGAATTGATCAAGCGGTTCTCATAGGTTGCGCGTTCGCTGGCCGCGTCAGGGCGAAGCGCCGGCGGATGGCGCAGCGGCGCGCGGCGACCGGGCATCTTTACAGCAACAAACAGTCAGCATCATAATGCTGCCATGAGTCGGCCGACACCGATTTTGCCCGACTCACGGGTGTCACCTGGGAAAATTCCCTGCTGACGTGAATTGGGCCAGGGCCCGATTCGCTGACGCCCGCCACTACAGTTGATCCAACGTAGCCGTGCATCGACTTCGCCCGTCGAATCGCCACGCTTCACTCAACTCTCTCCGCCTTTCGTCTCCCCGTCTCCCTCCCTGATGCACCACCAACCCCGACGCCTCCTCCAGCCCCTCGCTCACCTCGCTGTTGTCCTCGGTCTCGCGAGTGCACTTCACGCCGCCACGCCGCAAAAACCCAACGTGCTGTTCATCGCGATCGACGACCTGCGCGACTGGGTCGGCTACTTCGCCCACAACCCGCAGTCCAAGACGCCGAACCTCGATCGCTTCGCCAAAATGGGTGTGTCGTTCTCGCGCGCCTACTGCGCCGCACCGGTCTGCAATCCCTCGCGCGCCGCGTTGATGTCGGGCCTGCGCCCGTCCACCAGCGGCGTCTACGAGAACAGCAACGACTGGCGCACCGCCATCGCGCTCGACAAGCCGCTCACCACCGCGTTCCGCAACGCCGGCTACCACGTCTGCGGCGCGGGTAAGATTTATCACGAGTCATACCGCCGCCGCGAGGAATGGGACGACTACCTCGAAAATGAAGGCGGGATGCCCAGGGTTCCCGCCGGCCAGAGCGATGGCGTGGGCGGAATCAAGTTCGCCCCGCTGGATTGCAAGGACGAGGACATCAACGACTGGAGGATTATCAGCTACGGCATCGAGCAGCTGAAGAAGAAGCACGACAAGCCGCTCTTCCTCGCCGTCGGTGTGCACAAGCCGCACATGCCCTGGAACGTGCCGCGGAAATACTACGACATGTTCCCGCTCGAGACCATCAAGCTGCCGCCGTATTTGGAAAACGACCTCGATGACATCCCGCCCGCGGGACAGAAAATGGCGCATCCGAACACCGACCACGAACCGATGCTGAAATCCGGCCGGTGGAAGGAGGCCGTCCAGGGCTATCTCGCGGCCATCGCGTACACCGACATGAACCTCGGCCGGCTGCTCGATGCGTTTGAGAAATCCGCCTACAAGGACAACACCATCATCTGCCTGTGGGGCGACCACGGCTGGCATCTGGGCGAGAAGCATCACTGGCGGAAGTTCACGCTCTGGGAAGAGGCGACCCGCTCACCGCTCATCTGGAAGGTGCCGGGGCTGACGAAGCCGGGCACGGTGTCCGATCGCACGGTCGATTTCATGAGCATCTATCCAACGCTGATGGATCTTTGCGGCATCCCGAAGCCGGCGCATGTCGAAGGCGAAAACATCCGTGCGCTCCTCGCGAATCCGAGGGCGGCGTGGGACAAGCCCGGGATGACGACGTATCGGTTTAAAAATCACACCGTCCGCGACGCCGGCTGGCGTTACATCCGCTACGAGAACGGCGACGAGGAACTCTACGACGAATCGAAGGACGAGAATGAATGGGCCAACCTCGCGATGAAACCCGAGTTTGCCGCGAAGAAAGCCGAGCTCGCGAAATACCTGCCCAAAACGAATCACGCTGACATCGGCGGCCGGCCCAACAAGGGCGCCGAGGACTTCGGCGACGGCAAAGGCGGGGTGAAGGAAAAGAAAGAGAAGAAGGCCGGAAGAAAGAAGAACGTCGAGTAGCGCGGTAAAGCGTAGGTGGCGCGCTAGCCCGGACATTTCACAGGCTAAATGAAAAAACCCTTTTGTCACAGAGCGCACAGAGCTCCGACACAGAGTTCACAGAGGAAAACCCTTCGATCCAATTTGGAATGCCTGTCCATTCGCATCAGGCGCGTCCAAACACCTTGTGGCCTCCTGCTGCCTCTGTGTCCGAGCTCTGTGTCCTCTGTGACCCAGGCCTTGGTTCGTCTGGCTATGAAATAACCGGGCTAGTCGCGCCACTTCCCATCGGTGCATCGGTTTTGCGCGGTCTGTTCGCGTCGCCCACGGCGGCCGCGCGCGCAATCCGCACGACACGCGGACTCAACTGCCCCTCGCGCCGCATCACTCCAACTCCGACCACCGCGCGAACGCCACCGCCAGTTCTTTCTCGATGGCGTCGAGTCGCGCGGTGGCATCGCGCACGTCCGCGCCGCCGGTTCTGAAGAACGCGGGATCGGCCAGCTTCGCGGTGAGTTTCACCTGCTCGGCTTCGAGCGCCTCGATCCGGACCGGCAACGCCTCGAGTTCAGCGCGTTCCTTGTTCGAAAGCTTGCGCGCTTTTTTCGGCGGAGCGACGACGGCAGCAGCCGCTTTCGCGTCCTGCTTCGCCTTTTCCTCCGCCGCCACCTGCGCGGCGGTCTTGGCCGCGCATTCCCGCTGCCAGTCGTCGTACCCGCCGATGTATTCGGAAATGACACCCTCGCCCTCGAACACCAGCAGGCTCGTGCACACTTCGTTGAGAAACGCACGGTCGTGGCTCACGAGCAGCACGGTGCCGCCGAATTCCACGAGCAAATCCTCGAGCAACTCGAGCGTCTCCGCGTCGAGATCGTTCGTCGGTTCGTCGAGCACGAGCACGTTGGCCGGCTTGGTGAACAGCCGCGCCAGCAGCAGCCGGTTTCGTTCGCCGCCCGAGAGCGCACGGATCGGCGTTCGCGCCCGCGTCGGCTCGAACAGGAAATCCTCCAGGTACGAAATCACGTGCCGCGTCCGGCCATTGATGGTCACGGTCGCATTACCGTCCGCCACCGCGTCCTGGACGCGCATGGATTCATCAAGCTGCGCCCGCAGCTGATCGAAATAGACGATCTCGAGCCGCGTCCCGTGCTCGACGACTCCGCTCTGCGGTGCGAGCTGGCCGAGCATCAGCCGGAGCAGCGTGGTCTTGCCCGCGCCGTTCGGGCCGACGATGCCGACCTTGTCGCCCCGCTCGATCCGCGTGCTGAAATTGCGGACGACCCAGCGGTCCGGTGGCATGGGCGTCCCGCCCATGTTGGAAAGTGGCACGGGCATCTTGCCCGTGTTTGAAAGTGGCATGGGCGTCTCGCCCATGTTGGAAGGATTGCCCTCAGACCACGGGCGGGACGCCCGTGCCACGTCGGCCCCATATCGAAAGCTGACATTCTCGCAGGTGATGACCTTGAACCCGCTGCGCTCGGATTCCTGCGCGGTCAGCTTCGCGGTGCCAGCCCGCTCGCGCCGCGCCGCGCGTTCGACGCGCATCGCCTTCAGCGCGTTGATCCGGTTCATCGCACGCGAACGCTGCGCCTTCACCCCGCGGCGGATCCATTCCTCCTCCTGCGCGAGTTTTTTGTCGAATTGCGCGCGCTGCACCTCCTCCGCCTCGAGCACCGCCTGTTTCCGCACCAGGAACGTGTCGTAATCGCACTGCCAGCCGACGAGCTGGCCGCGGTCGACTTCGACGATCCGGGTCGCGAGTTTCTTCAGGAACGCGCGATCGTGCGTGACGAACAGCAATGCGCCGCCCCACTCGAGCAGGAATTCCTCCAGCCATTGAATCGACTCGAGATCGAGATGGTTCGTCGGCTCGTCGAGCAGCAGGAGGTGCGGTTCCTCGACCAACCCCCGCGCGAGCAGCACGCGCCGCTTCTGCCCGGCCGAAAGCGCCGCGAAATCAATCGTCGCGGGCAGTCCCATCTTTTCCAGCAGCCGCTCCACGCGATCGTGCCGCTCCCAGTCGTTGTGCTCTTCGAAACTGCCGCCTTCCCCTTCGACCACCGACTGCACGGTGCCGGTGATGCCAGCGGGAACTTCCTGGCGCAGCGTCGCGATGATGACGCCCGGCGAGCGAAACACCTGGCCGTCGTCCGGATTCAACTCACCGGCGATGACTTTCATCAGCGTGCTCTTGCCCGCGCCATTGCGGCCAACAAGGCAGACGCGTTCGCCGCGATCGAGCTGGAGATTGACGCGATCGAGCAGCGGTGCACCACCGAAGCTCAGGCTGACATCGAGAAGACTGACTATGGCCATGGGAACCCGCCACCCTCGCGACGACCCGCGTTGAAGGCAAGGCCCAGTCTTGCCGTGAAACGCGGCCGTGCCACGCGGGCGCCGCAAATGAATTTATCCGCTGACGGTCAGTGCGACCGGGGGCGGTCGCGCTCCCAGCGGACGAATCCTTGCCATCGCGTTCGCGGCCGGCAGCGTCGGTTTTCATGCCCGCGCCGCCCGTGCCACGCTACAACGTCCTCGGCGTTGGCGTCTCCGCGCTGACGCTGTCGCAGGCGCGCGACCTCGTGGTCGGCATCCGCGACACCACCCACAACGGCTACATCTGCCTCGGCACGGCTCACGGGCTAACCGAGGCACGCACCGACGCCGAGTTGCGAAGGATCTACAATCAGTCGTGGTTGACGACCCCCGACGGCATGCCGCTCGTCTGGCTCGGTCCGCGCGGCGTCGAGCGCGTGTACGGGCCCGACTTGATGGCCGCGGTTTGTGATGCGGGACGAAACGTAGGACTGCGGCACTTCCTTTTTGGTGGCGTCGCCGGCGTAGCGGAGGAACTAGGCGCGAGGCTGACCGCGCGATTTCCCGGACTGAACATCGCCGGCACGTTTACTCCGCCGTTTCGCCGGCTCGACGCCGCGGAGTTCCGCGCGCTCCAGGCGGATGTCGCGCTCGCGCGGCCCGATGTCATGTGGGTCGGGCTGGGTACGCCGAAGCAGGAAAAATTCATGGCGCAACACTGGCGTGACCTCGATGCCGGCGTGCTCATCGGCGTCGGCGCCGCGTTCGATTTCCATTCCGGCCGGGTGCGGCAGGCTCCGCGCTGGATTCAGCGCCGCGGATTCGAGTGGCTCTTCCGCCTCGCGACCGAGCCGCGTCGACTCGGCCCGCGCTACTTTAAGACCAACCCGCTGTTCGTCCTGCATCTGCTGGGACAGAAGCTCGGACTGAAGCGGTACGATCTCTGACCGTGGCCACGAGCGTGAGCGAGTGGAGGCTCTCGTAACAGCGAGCGCCAGCGAGCCGAACCAGCCACGGCTCGGTGGCGCTCGCCGCTACTTCACCCAGCTGGGATCCTGGATGATGAACTGCCAGCGACCGCGGTATTGGCCGAGTTCCCCGTAGAATCGAATCGTCGCGCCGGCCGGATGTTCCGCGCGCAGTTTCGTACGCAGCGCCTCGTCGTAACTCCAAACATCATACGTCTCGCCGAGGTATTCGACTGCGAGCCGCTCATTGGCCGCGACGCGGCCGTCGACCCGAAAAATTTTCCCCTTGTACGCGTCCGTCCGAATCGATCCGCCGGGCGGCACTTTCGCTGGCGTCAGCGCGATCGCGGCGAGGTCGAGTTTGTCGTAGCCAATCTTCGTCGGCGCCGCGGCGCCGCTCCCCTCGTCCGACGGCTTGCGCAGCGCGAGGTATCGATCCGCGTGACCGTCGCCCACGGTCGTGAATTTCGCCGAGACGGGAAAATGATCCGAGAAGCCCGAACCGGTCGCACCCTCGCCGGACCAGCGAACGGGCAGCCCCTTGTCATCGGCGTTCAGGCCGGCGAATTTTCCAACGGCGAACGAATTGTCGACGTACTGCACGCCGCGAAAATCGTAGAGTCCGCGCGTGATGATGAGGTGCATCAACGTGCCCCATTCGCCGCGGAACGTGTCGCTGCCGCGCTGCTCCGGCGAAAGTTCATACCACAGGTTGTAGAGATCGCGGTCCGGCCGGCGCACGGCGAGCTCGTTGCCTTGCGAGCGCAGAACATCGTTCATCGCGGCCGTCTTCATCGCCGGATACCGCTGCTTCTGGTTGTACTGCGAATTGAAGTCGCCACCGAGAATGATGTCCGCGTTCGGGTCGGCGCGCAGGATCTCGTCCAGTCGCTGGCGCAACGTCCGGGCGTTCTCGATCCGCGTCGGCTCGGTCACGGGATCACCCGCGCCGGATTTCCAGTGGTTCGCGAACACGTACAACGGCGCGCCGTCCACTTCGACCTCCACTTCGAGAATCGCGCGGGCATCGACCGTCGGATGCGAACGCGCCGCTTTTACCGGAAAACGCGTCAACACCACGTTCTTCTGCTCGAGCGGCCGGTTCGTGCCCGGCGCGATCAAATCCGCGGCGGCCACGACGTGATAGCCCGTCACGCCCGCGTCGGCCAGCGCCTTGACCAGCAGCGCCTCCGCGGGAAGGTCGGCGATCTCGCGATTCAGCTTCGGGCCGATCATCTCCTCGAGCTTCATCCCGGCGTAGCGGCGAAGAATCGCATCGTAGTCCAATGGCGTGGTCGCCGGCGTGTGATCCACCTCCACCTCCGCAAGAATGAGAACATCCGGCCCACGGCCCTCTTCGAACCGGGCGATGACGCGCGCGATGTTCTTCAGCTTCGTCAATGCATGCGCCGGCGTGTAACGCGCCGGCTGGTATTCCTCGAAGCCCGCGAGCCCGTCGAGATCGACGAGGTTCTCCACGTTATACGCGACGACCGTGAACGGGCGCGCGGCTGCGGTCAGCGCGACGACCAAGCTCAAGGCGACGCCGAAAAATATTCTCATCGACGTGAGCGTGTGACGGGTGCCGCAGGGATGCAATCGCGCGCCGGATCGCGCCAAAAAAAAGCCCCGGAAGCCATCGCTTCCGGAGCTTCGACCTATCCGAAACAAAACGTCGTCGGATTAGCGGACTCCCGCGGCGGCATCGATGGCCGTCAGCGCGGACGAATACACCTGGAAGTCCGACGCGAGCTTGGCCCGCGCGGCGTCCCACCCCTGCTGTGTGGCCTTGCGCGCGTCCCTCAGGCTATCGCGCAGGGCGCGCTCCGCGCGCTTCACTTCATCGTCCGCGGTCTTGAACTGCGCGCGACCACTGGCGCTCATCTCGCTCATGGTGGCGCGCACGCCGCGCATTGCGCCTTCGGCCGTCTTCATCGCCGCCTCAATGTCGGAGATGAGCTGCGTGTGGGCGCTAAAATCGGCGCTGCTAAGCGTCGTCTCCAGCTGTGTCGCATTCAACGCGGCCGCCACACCGGTGGTGGACCGACCGGTCGGCGTGAGCACCGTGACCGTGCTTGCCGGCGCCGGTTGCATGATCGCGACGCGGGCCTCCGGCGCGCGCTCGATGTTCGTGGCGCGCGTGTTCGGCGGCACGTTGTCGTCGATCGCGAGCCCGTTCGGCGGATTGATATCATCCGCGGGCCGTGCCGCCGGGAGCGGCGCGCGGCTGCCATTGCTGCCATCCTGCACGGCCGGCGGCGTAATCACGACAGGACGATTGGAATTGGTGGTGTACTGCGCAGACGCGGTCGAAAAGCCGGCAGGCGCGACGGCCACCAAGGCTAACATCGCAAGACAAGTGTTCGGGTATTTCATAAACAAAGTTCCTTTTCTGGTTCGTGGTTTAGAGCGCCCGGACGTATCCACGTTGCGCATCCAATTTTCTTTTTCGTGGGAACCCTCGCGTCCTGCATCGTGCAATTCAGTCCTGCGCCCCAGCCCACCCCGGTTTGGCACCCCAGATCCGCGGGCCCGCGGTACCCATTTGACGAAACGCGGCGCGGCTCGACATCCTCGCGGCGAATGCAGCCGGTCCTTGCGGTCAAAAATCTCCGCGTCGCGCGTGGGCGCGCGACAATCTTGCGCGGGCTCGACTGGCGCGTCGATCGCGGCGAGCACTGGGTGATACTCGGCGCCAACGGTTCGGGAAAAACGTCGCTGCTCAAGGCGCTTACGGGTTATCTGTCGCCCACGGCAGGCGAAATTTCGCTCCTGGGCCGCCAATATGGCGCATGCGACTGGCGGGAGCTGCGATTGCGGATCGGCGTCGTCACCAGCGCGTTCGCGACGTCGATTCCACCCGCGGAGCCTGTGATCGAAACGGTGGAGAGTGGAAAGTACGCGCAGCTCGATCTTTGGCACCGCACCACGCCAGCGGACCGCGCGGCCGCCAACCGGTGGCTGCGCTTCGTCGGACTGGCCCAAATCGCGGACCGCGAGTGGGCTTATCTCTCGCAGGGCGAGCGGCAGCGCGTATTGATTGCGCGCGCGCTCATGGCGCGGCCGCGTTTGCTGATTCTCGATGAGCCGTGCGCGGGACTCGATCCGGTGGCACGCGAACATTTCCTGCGCTTCGTCGCGCGTCTCGCACGATCGCGGCGCTCCGCGCCCGCACTCGTGCTGGTGACCCATCACGTGGAGGAAATCACGCCGGGGTTCACCCATGCCTTGCTCCTTCGCGCCGGCGAAATCGTGGCGGCCGGCCCGCGCGACGAGGTCCTCACGTCGGCGAACCTCTCCGCCACATTCGGCGAGCGAATGACCCTCACGCGCTCCGGCCCGCGACTGCGGCTGGAGTTTGCCGCTTCGTGAACCCGCTCTCGGAAGCAATCGACGCGCTCGGAATCGCGAACGTCTGGACGTATCTCGCGCTGTTCCTCGCCACGTCACTGCTCATGATCTGGCGGCTCGAGGCGCTGCTCGATCACGGACTCGAGGGGACCGCGCTCGGGACGCTCGTGATGCCCTACTGCTCGGGCCTCGGAAATTTGCTGTTTGTCGGGATCATCGCGTCGCGACACGGGCCGGGTGGCGAGGTGTTGATCAACTGTCTCGTCAACAACGTCACCAATCTCACCGTAATCCTCGGGCTGCCGGCACTGTTCTGGGGACTGCGGCTCGAGCGCGCGAAGCAGATCGCGAAGCCATCGCGGGCGGCGAAAAAATCCGGTGCCGGCGCTGCGGCCGAAACCGCGCGACAGCTCAACCGGCTTTCCTTGCTGCTTACGCTCGTTGCCGTGGTTTTTTTCAGCGGCCTCACATGGGCGCTCGGCGCGGACGGGCGTCTCGACGCGAGCGACGGATTGGTACTGGTTGGACTTTTTCTCTTCTGGCAGTCGTTCCAGGTTTTCGACGTCCTGAAGCACAATGTGCGGCAGCGCCGCTCGTTCAGCCCGCTGTTCTACCTGGATCTTTTTTTCGTGTTGCTCTGCGGCTACGGTCTCTACGCCAGCATCGACTGGCTGGTCAGCTGGCTGTCGGGCCAGGATGGTTCATTCGTGAACGCGGGCAATCTCGGCTGGCTGAGTGGCTGGCTCATGGTACTGCCCAACGCGCTGCTCGCGTTCTTTTATGCCGCACGCCAGCGGGCCGACATCGCCTACGCATCGCAGGTCGGCGACGGCCACATTTGTATTCCGCTGTGCCTGGGCCTGAGCGCGATCTTGGAGCCGATCGCGCTGCCACATTTCTTTGAAACCGGATTGGTGATCCTGATTGGCGCCGCCACGATTCACCTCGTGTGCGTGCTTATGGCCGACGGGCTGCCCCGATGGATGGGTTGGCCGCTGCTCGCCGCCTACGCGTGGTTCGTCGGCTCGGGTTTGCTGACCTGACGCGCGCCGCTTCACTCCCGCCCGTCGCGCCTCTGTCGTACCCCCGTCGGCCGTGGCCATCCCTTCGTCGGCAAGAGCATACCTTTCCCGGCTGCCAGTTTTGTGTCACAGGTGTGACATAAAACTGGTCGATTCGGGCGGCGAGGAGCGGGTTTCCCCTCTGAGCGCCGCAAACCCGGCTGCCAGTTTTGTGTCACACGTGTGACACAAAACTGGTCGCTCGGGAGCGTTGGAGAAAACGAGCTGGCTATTCCTCGAGCGGATCGGCGCGGAACTTCTCGCTGAGGTCGAACAACATGGCCTGCGCGTTGAGCCACTTCGCGTCGCCGCGAATCTCTTCCATCGAACGCACCGTGTGGTTCAACACGAGATAGCTCGAGGCGCCAATCTTCATGAACGCATCGTAGCGGGTTTTGACCGCGTCGGGGACGAACTCGAGATCACCCTCGGTGAAACTTTTTCCCGCCGTGAGGGCGCGGAGCGGTTCGGCGTCGTCCGTTAGCGCGCGGCGAAACGCATCGGGCCGCGGCCCGAAATACGCGAGCACACCACCGGTTTTGGGCGCCACGCCCAGAATCGCCCATTCGTCGAACACCGGCTGCAAATATGCGACGCGCATGCGTTCCAGGCTGGCTTGAATGTGGCGGCGGGCGGTATCGAGATCCATCTGCCGCGAGAAAGGTGAAACGGCGGCGCGATGCAAGCCGCCGGATGCGATCCCATGCCGCCCCTTCGCACGTTCACCGATTCTTCAAACGTCCGTCACCGTCCAAGTCGCACCACGTCACCCGACGCCCGCGCGGCGCTCATCGCGAGTTTTCCGGTGGAAGTGACAACGGTTCCCGCCGTTTCTGCCGCCACAACAATGGTCGTCGCGGCGAGTTTCACCGGCGCGGTCACCGCTTTGCCGATCATACATCCGCCAACACCTGCACCGAACAGCGCGGCGCCGAGCCACGCGCCAGCAACGTGAAAAATTCGACGTGCGCGCTCGGGCGCGGCGCGCCGAACATCACCGTCGCGATCACTCCAACGCAAACTCCTGCTCAAGCGGGAAAACCGCCGGTGATGTAATTCTTCAAATGCTCCGCCTCGGCCCGGTGATGATCCGCCATCCAGCGCGTGACATCGCCAATCGAAATCGTGCCGCTGAGCCTTCCCTGATCAAGGACGGGCAGGTGGCGGCAGCGCTTGTCGGTGAAGATTTGCATCGTCTCCTCGATCGTCGTCTCGGGCGTGATTGTGATCACGTCCGGAGTCATGACTTCGGAAACCTTGGAAGTCTTGGGATCAACGCCGGCTCCCACCACGCGGCGCAACACGTCACGTTCGGTGAAAACTCCAACGAGCCGCCCGCCATCCAGGACCATGACCGAGCCGACGCGATATCGGTTCATTTCCGCCACCGCCTCGGCGATGGTTAAGGTGGGACCGACAGAATAAACTTGGCGACCCTTCCGCTCGAGGATCGCAGAGATCGAAGTATTCATGGGAAGTATCCGTGGGGGTGAACGGGACTGTGTCCGTTGCCCCACGCACCGCAATCCGAAATCCAGTGCGAGCACACAGTATTTCGGATCGTGACCGCAAGATTCGCGCCAAGGGCATGTCTATTATAACCTGCCTGTGACGTTGGAACACGGCGCCTCTTGCGCACCACCCCCGCAACCTGTTGTCTGCGCACTACCATGAGTGCTGGAAAAATCGTCCTCGTTGTCCTTGGGCTCCTGATTGCCGGCGGCGTCATCATCGGCCTGTGGGGCGCGGGCATCTACAACCGCCTCGTCTCGCTCCAGCAGGGAACCGACGCCGCGTGGGCGCAGGTACAAAACGTGTACCAGCGGCGCGCCGATCTGATTCCCAACCTGGTGAACACGGTTTCGGGCGCAGCCAACTTCGAGCGCACGACGCTCAACGAGGTGGTCGAAGCCCGGGCATCCGTCGGCAAAGTCGCCGTGCCGACGGGCGCGGCGCCAACCGATCCGCAGCAACTCGCCCAGTTCGAGCGCGCGCAGGCGCAGTTGAGTTCGGCCCTTTCGCGACTGCTCGTCGTCGTCGAACGATACCCGGACCTGAAAGCGACGACGGCGTTCCGCGATTTGCAGGCGCAGCTCGAGGGCACCGAAAACCGGATCGCGGTCGAACGCGGCCGGTTCAACGAGGCGGTCCAGGCCTACAACACGGCCATCCGCCGTTTTCCCGCCGCCATCATCGCCGGCATGTTCGGCCACCATCCACGACCGTACTTCGTCGCGACCGAAGGCGCGGACAAGCCGCCGCCGGTGAATTTTGACTTTTCCAAGAAAGCCCCGGCGGTTGAGGGCCGGCCATAAGCATGACATGATCCTCGCCGGCAAAATTTCTCCGGTGTCATGGCCGGCGAGGGCACGCGCCGGGACGCGATGGCCGATCCTCGGTCTGCTCGCGTTGGTTTGCGCGTTCGTGGCGGGTCATGCCGCCGAAGTCATTCCGCCTGCGCCGCGCGATCACTTCAACGACCATGCCGGAGTCGTACGGCGCGAGACCGCGACGCAGCTGAACTCGCAGCTCGCGCAGTTTGAACGCGACACGTCGAATCAGATCGTGGTCGCCATTTTTCCGCGCCTGCAATCAGCGTCCTCGGTCGAGGACTACACCGTGCGTGTGGCGCAAAGCTGGGGCGTCGGCCAGCGCGAGCGTCGCAACGGCGCGGTGCTGTTTGTCTTTCAGGAGTCGCGCGACATCCGGATCGTGACGGGCTACGGCCTCGAGGGCGCGCTACCCGATGCCCTGTGCAAGCAGATCATCGAGAACGAAATCGTCCCGCGGTTTCGCGCCGGAGACTTCGATGGCGGAGTGAAGGCGGGCGTCGAGGCAATGATGGCGGCCGCGCGCGGCGAGTACCGCGGCACGGGTCGAACGGTCGGGAACGCCGCGCAAAGCTGGTCCGGCGGGGCGGCGGGCGGAGTAATTTTCCTAATCATGGTATTCCTCATCATCACGATGATGCGTCGATCGCGGCGCGACGTCGTATATGGCCGGCGGGGCCGGCACGTGATGTGGGGCGGCGGCCCGCCTTGGGGCGGCGGGGGCGGTTGGGGTGGCGGATCATCGGGCGGCGGTGGAACCTTTTCGGGTGGGGGCGGAAGTTTTGGCGGCGGCGGCGCGGGAGGACGCTGGTGATGAAACTGCTCCCGCAAAATCCTCCCATCGATCACGACCGGGTCGTCGCGGCGATCGCGGCTGCCGAGCGGCGGACCTCCGGCGAGGTTCGTGTCGTGGTGTCGCGCGTGCCGGCACCGGATCCGATCAAAGCAGCGCAGGCGCAATTCGAACGATTGGGCATGACGCAAACGGCGGCGCGCAATGGCGTGCTGATTTTCCTCTGCCCGCGCTCGCACACCTTCGCGGTCATTGGCGACCGCGGTATCCACGACAAATGTGGCGCGGCATTCTGGCAGGACCTTGCCGGCGCGATGTCCGCGCGGTTCAGGCGCGGCGACTTCACCGACGGACTCGTCCTTGGGATCGAGCGCGCCGGTGCGCTGCTTGGCGAGCATTTCCCCCGCGCCCGCGCCGACCAGAACGAACTGCCGGACAAGGTTGAGGAAGTCTGATCGCGGCGCAGATACATCCGGGTCTGTTCCTGCTCCCTGCTCCTTGCTCCCTTCTCCGCGGCGCATGAAACGACCACGAGTGGTATTTCGGTTGCGGCTGCGCCGCAGTCTCAGCGCCCAAACAGCTTGTCGAGCGCGTTGAGGTTCTTGATCGGCGCTGGTTTCTTTTCGGTCATCGGCACGGCCACGATTGGTTTCGCCGGCGGGGCCGCGGTCGCGGGCTCGCGGCCGGCGGCGCGGCCGGCCTGCAACTCGGCCAGCGCGCGGTCGAGCTTCACCGCCGAAACCGGTTCGGCCGTTCCGAGTTCCTGCGCGAACAGGCTCACGCGAAATTCCTCCACCAGCCAGCGGAACGACTCCGCTCCCTCGCGCCCGCGCAGTTTTTCGAGCGCACTCGAGTAGGGCGCGAGCTGCGCCCCGCGCTCGGCATCCTTGGCCGGGTTCTTTCGCCAGCGCTCCGCCCGCAGCTTCATCGCCTTGAGGTAGCGCGGAAGATGAGCAAGCTGCGTGAAAGGCGTCCGGCGCAGGAAATCCGGCGGGACCAGCGCCAGCACGCCGGCCTGCAATCCCGGCGGCGGATCCGGCAGCACGAGCAACTCGGAACGGCTGTTCAATATTTCGCGCAACAGATCCACCAGCCGTGGCACGACACCGCGCAAATCGGCCTTCGCCTGCTCCACCGCGGTCGCAAAGGTCTCGGCATTGTAACCTCGGCCGCTGCTCGCTGAACGGGCGTGCGCCGACTTCGCACCGGAAGCCCACGCCGTCACTCGCGTCGGATCGGTGATCCACTGTCGAATCGACTCGAACGCCTGCACCTGGAGTTCCTCGAGCGGCGCCACGGTCGCGATCAGAGCTCCGAGTTCCCGCAAGGCGCGCAAGTCCCGCTGGGTCCACATCAGGTCGTGTCCAAGCTGGCGTTCCAGCAGTACAGAAATCCCGCGGCGGGTCGAAGCCTCCGCCTCCTCCGGGGTCTTGAACAATTGCCGCGCCACGCCATTCGCACCGGTTCGCAGTCCCGGAAAGGCGTAGACCGGCGCGCCCGCGTGTTCCGTCACCAGCACGCGTTCCGGCAATTCGTCGAACGCCCACGTCGTGTGCTCCGGTGTTTCCCAGCGCGAGCGGGCCGCGCGCCACGCGGGCGGATCCTCGCGCGCAAGCGTGACGCTCGCCTCACGTGAATGCGACACCAGCGCCGTGTGGATCTCGGCCAGATCGCGGCTCGCCGCCAGTTCGCGCCCTTCGGCATTCAGCACCCGCACGCGAACACGCAGATGCTCCGGCAGTGGCTTGTCGTTCCACACCGCGGGATCGAGCGAGATCCGGAATCGCCCGGCGACTTGCGCGGCGAGCGCCTCGGTCAGCGTTTCGCGGCGGCCCGTCAGCCGATCACGCGAGGCGAGTTGCGCCGCCAGACTTTTCGCGGTGTCGCCCAGCGGCATTCTGCTGGCCAGCAGAACGCGCAACTCCTTCGGCAGCGCGCGCAGATAATGCCCGACCTTGGCTTCCAGGTGGCCCGGCACGGCCCAGTCCAGCGCCGTCGGCGTCAGCGCCCCGGCTTCGCGCACCGTCACGTCGAGCGTCACACCATCCTCGGGCTGGCCGGGCTTATACGCATACTGCAATGGCAGCGCCCGGTTCTCCAGCGGCAGTGCGGAGGGAAAGGCCGACGCATCGTGCGCGATCGTATCCGGATCCCGGAGATCCTCCGGCGTCATGAACAGGAACCGCGGCTCGGCTCCGCGCCGCTGGCGAACGAAGTCGACCAGTTCCGCCACCGCGGAAACGCCAGCCTCGCCGGCAGCCTCTGCACGCGCCGCCCCGGGCATCAATCGCGCCGCGTAAAAGCGATACGCCGCTTCATCGAGGTTCAGGTAACCGCTGTCCCGCGCGCGCGTGAGCAGGTCCTCGATCTTTTCCCGGACGGCCCGGTTGTGCGCGATGAAATCGAGCGGAAACGCGATCGTGTCGTTTACCAGTCCTTCGCGGATAAAAATCTCGGTCGCATGCACCGGCTTGATCCGGCCGTAGCCGACCGCACGTGATTCCAACTCCAGGCCATACAGCCGCGTGCGTTGTTTGACCATCACGCGGCCGGCGCTCTCGTTCCAGAACGGTTCGCTGTGCGCGACGCGCACGAGATGCGCGCCGAGTTCGAGCGCCCACGGCGGATCGAGCCGCGCGGCGGTCCGCGCGTAAACCCGCGTCGTTTCCATCATCTCCGACGCCATGATCCAGCGCGGCGGCTTCGGCGCTTTCGTGGCCGCATCGCGCGACGCGGCCGGCTTGGGCGTTCGTCGCTTCGCGTCGTCGCGTCTGAAGAGCACCGAGCCCGGGAAGAGCGCCACCTTGCGATCATGAGTTGCCTTGTAGAGGCCGCTGTCCTCGTCGAAGTGCGCGATGTTGCCGAGCAGACCCGCCAGCACGCTGCGATGGATGGCACGATAGGCGGGAGTGCCGAATGCCAGTGGATCCGCCGGCTCCGCCGGTTTCCGCGATCCACCGCGGGGCTCTTTTCGCTCCGCCGCGGCCGGCAGGCGTGCCGCGGCATCGAAGACCGACGTCATCCGGAAATCGTCGCGCTCGCGGAGCACGTCGAGCAGCTGGGCATGGATGTCGCGCCATTCGCGCATCCGCGTGTAGCTCAGGAAATGCTCGCGACAGAAACGCCGCAGCTTGGCCTGGGTCATGGCTGCGAATTCGTCGTGATACGCCTCCCAGATGTTGAGCAGCGTCAGGAAATCCGAATCCGGATGCGTGAATCGCCGGTGAGCCGTGTCGGCCTGCTGCTGTTTGTCCAGGGGCCGCTCGCGTGGATCCTGGATCGAAAGTCCCGCGGCAATGATAACGACCTCGCGCAGCGCCCGTTCGATCCGCGCCTGCAAAATCATCCGGCCGACCGTGGGATCCACCGGCAGCCGCGCCAGTTCACGGCCGATGGCGGTCAGCTCCGCTGACTCGCCGGGAGAAGGGAGAAGGGAGGAGGGAGAAGGGGAAATCGCGTCACGAGTCGTTTGCTCAGCTCCGCGAGCGCCAACACCACGTTCCGTTTTCCACTCTTTTTCCTGCTCCCTGCTCCCTGCCGATTCGACCTCTTTGTCCTTCGGCGGCGCAGCAGCGCCGCCGATCGCGCCGAGTTCCTCGAGGAGGGCGTAGCCGGCACGGATGGCTTTCGTTGACGGCATGTTGATGAAGGGAAAACGTTCCACATCACCGAGCCCGAAGGCCTTCATCCGCAGAATGACATCAGCCAGATTCGCGCGCTGAATCTCGGGCTGCGTGAATCGCGGCCGCTCGAGAAAATCCTTTTCTGAATACAGCCGGATGCACACGCCCTCGGCCACGCGGCCGCTGCGGCCTTTGCGCTGCTCCGCGCTCGATTGCGATATCTCCTCGATCGGCAGCCGCCGGGTTCGCGCCTGCGGCGAGTAGCGGCTCAACCGTGCCAGGCCGGTGTCGACGACGAACCGAATCCCCGGAATGGTGAGCGAGGTCTCGGCGATGTTGGTCGCGAGGACGATTTTTCTCCGCTGCGTCGCGGCAAAAACGCGCTGCTGCTCCGCGTTCGAGAGCCGGCCGAAAAGGGGAACCACTTCGATTGCGGATGGCGGATTTCGGATTGCGGATTGCAGCCGGCCTTCGAGCAGGTCGCCGACGTCGCGGATATCGCGCTCGCTTGGCAGGAAAACGAGTATGTCGCCCCGGTCGCTGTCGCGCAGGATGCGCAGCACCGCCTCGACCGCGCCGTCGACGTAGTGCATCGCCTCGGCCTTTGCCGACGCCACGGCGTTCGCATCGTCTTTTTCCTCGTTCTCGTCGTTCTCGGTGTAGTCGCTGCCGAGTTCATCGAGTGGCGCATAGATTACCTCGACGGGAAAGGTGCGACCTTCCACCAGGACGACCGGCGCGCCGTCGAACGCGGCGCTGAATGCCTCGGTGTCGATCGTGGCGGACGTGATGATGACTTTGAGCTCGGGCCGGCGAAAGCGGAGCGTGCGCAGGTGACCGAGGAGGAAGTCGATGTTAAGCGAGCGCTCGTGCGCCTCGTCGATGATGATCGTGTCGTACTCACGGAGCATCGGATCGCCCTGCACCTCGGCGAGCAGCATGCCGTCGGTGACGAACTTGATCACCGTTTCGGGCGTGGTCTGGTCGTTGAAACGGATCTTGCAGCCGACCCCGCGACCCCATTCGACGCCGAGTTCCTCGGCCACACGCCGGGAAATGGAAAGCGCCGCCACCCGCCGCGGCTGCGTGCATGCAATCCGGCCCGCGGTGCCCCGCCCCGCGGCCAGACACATTTTCGGAATCTGCGTGGTTTTGCCCGAGCCAGTTTCGCCCGCGAGGATGATAACCTGGTGCGCCTGAATCGCAGCCGTGATTTCCTCCGCCCGCGCGGTAATCGGCAGCTCGGGTGGAAATTCGAGCCGGAAGCGAAACGGGGTCTTGGGACGAGAGGACAAGCGAAGTGAAAGTGAGGAGTGAAGATGAAAGGGAAAGGGACAGTGAGTGGAAATGTGCGGGGAGGACAAACTGCCATCGAAATCAGTAGAGCCGATCGGATTCGCGGATGCCTTCGCCCTTCCTTTGATGTTTTTGCTCTCATCCTGACCTTCACCCTCCATCTCGCTTTCACTTCCACTTTCCCTTTCACCTTCACTCTCACTCTGCCCTTCACTCTCACTTTCACCTTCGCCTTCATTCGCCTGTACTTCCGAGCTTGAGATTCGGGGGCGACGGAGGAATGACACACACCCTTCATGCGACAACCGCCGCTTCTTCCCGAAGAGACCCTGACGCGAGTTTACCGGCTCGCGCGGGTCGACGGCACCGGCGTGCTGGCGGTTGCGGGTTTTTTTGCCTGCGTTTCCGCGGCGGGCGGAGATTTCCTCGGCGCGATCGTCGGTTTGCTTGTCGCCGGTGCCGGTGCGATCGAACTGCATGGCGCCGCATTGTTGCGCCAGGGCGAGGAGCGGGGCATCACGTGGCTGGTGGGCAGCCAGTTTTTCCTGCTGACCACGATCCTCTCCTATTGCGGGATGCGGCTGCTGTACCTCGAAATCCCCCCCATTCCCGATGAATTACGGCCGATGATCGAAATGAGCGCGGCCCAGGCCGGCCTTGGGGTCACCGAGTACCTGAAGCTCGTTTACCGGCTCGGACTCTGGATGGTGGCACTGGTGTCGCTCCTGTATCAGGGCGGCATGATGCTCTATTACCTGCGGCGGCGCGACGCGATCTCGCGGGCGCTGCACGAGGAATAGCGGCCCTTGCGCCCGCGGTCGGCGGACGTAGCGTGACCGCCATGTCGAAAGAGCGGCACCTCCAGGCGAAACAAGCTTGGGCCGAAAAACAGAAAGCCCGTGGCGTGGTGGCGCGGACGGAAGCGTCGCGTGATCGGCTGCCGCCGGGACAAAAACTCACTTCGGGGTTTCCCGTCCTCGACCTCGGAGTGCAGCCGGAAATTCCACTGCCGGAGTGGCGGCTGAAAATCGACGGGCTGGTCGAGAAACCCGCCACGCTCTCGTGGGAGGCCTTCCACGCGCTGCCGCAGGTGGAGGACGTGAGCGATTTCCACTGCGTGACGACTTGGAGCAAATTCGACTGCCGCTGGGCCGGAGTCCCGTTCACGACGCTCTACGAACTCGTGCAGCCAAAGCCCGGGGCGCGGTTCGTCTATTTCACCAGCTTCGATGGCTATTCCACCAACGTGGCGCTCGAAAAATGCCTGGACGATGACGTCCTCGTCGCGACCCGATTCGAAGGCGGCCCGATCCCGAAGGAGCATGGCGGTCCGGCGCGCGTGATCATCCCGAAACTTTACGCGTGGAAGGGTGCGAAGTTCGTGAGCGGGATCACGTTCCTGGCGGAGGACAAGCTCGGGTTTTGGGAGGTGCGGGGTTACTCGAACACCGGCGATCCATGGACCGAGGATCGTTACGCATAGGTTTCGCGGGACGAAAACTAGGATTTGGATTTTGGCGCGGGGAAACCCCTTTCATTCCAGTTCTCGAACCAGGGCGTTTCCGCGGCCGTGATTTCGTGCTCGCGCATCCGGTTTTCGGCGACGGCCGCGGCGAGCAACGCCTGAAGTGACCGGTGTCCCCTCGCAATGGCGGCATGACAGACCGGCAATAATTCGCGCGGGTAAACCGCCGCGAGCGGCTCGAACATGCCCTCGCGCCGGCCGACCGCGCCCATGCCGGCAGAACAGTCGCGCAGCAATCGCCCGAACCATGCGGCCGGCATTCGCGGCAAATCAATCGCGAGCACGAGCAGATGCGAATGCGCCGCACGTTCGAGCGCGGCTGTGATCCCCGCGATCGGTCCAAATCCCGGCACCACGTCACGAACGACCGCGTTGAATCCGTCTGCGGTCTCGGCCCATGGCTGATCCGGACGCGCCGAAAGGAAAATCTCGCTCGCGCCCGCGGCCGCGAGGACATCGCGCTGACGGCGCCACAGCGCGATGCCGTTTACCTCGAGCAGTGCCTTGTCCGACCCCATCCGGATCGAGCGGCCGGCCGCGAGCAGCACGGCGCTGGGTCGGGCGACGGGCGCAGGCGGTACCGGCGAAGCTTCGGCGGATTGAGTCACCAGCGGAATAAGGAACACGCCCAAGCCGACGTCGACTTCGGATGGTGGTCGCGGATCTTGTGCCGCCCCCGTAAATGCCACCGGCATTTTCGTTTAGCAGCGTGTCGGCAGGGCAGCTGCGATTGCCGCCCAGGCGTTATTCAACCCCCAGAGTCCGGTTTCTCAGTCCGACACGCTGCTGCCACTTCCCATTCGACAACCACCGCTCCGCGACTCCAGCCTCGCCGCGGCCAATATGGCAGAGACCAACCGCCCCCTCGCCAACCGCATCCTGATCGGGCTGGTCATCGGCGTCATCGCCGGCGTCATCACCCTCGCACTCGGACAGGTGTTTCCCACGCTGCTCGCTCAGGCACGCCGGATCTCGACGAGTTTTCTCGATCCGCTGGGCCAGGTGTTCCTGCGGCTGCTGTTCTTCGTCGTCATACCCCTGGTGTTTGCGTCGCTCGCCGCGGGCGTCGTGCAACTGGGGCGGCTCGATCGGTTGGGCCCGCTCGCCGGCCGCACGTTCGTCCTGTTTTTCCTCAACATGGCGATCGGCGTCGCGCTCGGGCTGATCATGATGAACGTGGTCAATCCCGGCAGCCACTTGGATCCCGCCGCAAAAACCCGGCTGCTCGCGGAATTCGGCGGCGCGGCGCAGAAACACGTGGCGAACAGCGCCGCCTCGCCGGCGCTGAACTTTGGGACGCTGGTCGAGATGTTCATGCCGAAAAACCTGCTCGGCGCCGTGACCGGCCACAGCAACGCCGTCATCGGCGATGTGCTGCCACTGATCCTGTTCGCGATTCTGGTCGGCGCCGCCGGAACGCAGCTCACCGACGCGAAACGGCAGCGGCTCCAGGACACGCTCGAGCTGGTGACCGAGCTGATGACGCGCATCGTCAATTTCGCCCTGCAGCTGGCGCCGTATGCGGTGCCGGCGATGATCTACAGCGTCATCGTCAAGATCGGCATCGACATCCTCATTGCGCTCGGGGTGTTCGTGCTCGGCTGCGTCGCGGTATTGCTGCTGCACCTGTTCGGCACGATGTCGCTCTGGATCAAGTTCTGGGCCAGGCGTAGTCCCGCCCGCGTTTTCAAGGACATGCGCACGGTGCTCGTCACCGCCTTCTCCACCAGTTCGAGCAACGCGACATTGCCGGCGGCGCTGACCTGCGCGCGCGACACGCTGAAGCTTCAGCCCAGCGTCGCCGGTTTCGTGCTGCCGCTGGGCACAACGATGAACATGAGCGGCACGGCGCTCTACGAAGGATGTGTCGTGTTGTTCGTCGCCCAGGTGTTCGGCGTCGATCTTTCGGTCGGCCAGCAAATCACGCTGCTGCTGCTGGCCGTCTTGAGCGCGGTCGCAGTCGCCGGTATCCCGGGCGGATCGCTTCCGCTCATCGCGGGACTCCTGGCCACGTTCGGCATTCCGCCCGAGGGCATCGGCATCGTGCTCGGCGCCGATCGCATTCTCGATATGACCCGAACCATGACGAACGTCGGCTCCGATCTCGTCACCACCATCGTCGTGGATGCCCAAGTGAGAAAAGCCGAGGGACTGCCACCGGTGGCAACGACTTGAACACGGCACGGGCAGCAGTCAGCGACCATCGACCATGCGGCGCTCCCCCCAGATGTGGGGCGGTAAATACGCAGTAAAAGCGGACAAATCCCCTTGGACAGCGCGATTCGATTGAGAAGAGAGTCTTTCCGGTCGTTTTTCCGATGTCCCGCCTTCCCACCCCCCCACTGTTCCGAGGCTTGCCGCGCCTGATGCGCGACCGCCGCGGCATGACCATTGCGGAAGTGTTGATTGCGGCCGTGCTGCTCGGGTTCGTCATCATGACCAGCCTGACGGCGCTCTCCCAGGCGTACGGATTCACGCACCACGCCCGGATGGTGACGCTGGCCGGCCAAATCGCGCAGTCGGCGATGGAGGATTTGCGGCTGCGTAATTACGACGAGCTGAAAGTCTACGCCGCGCAGACGCAGCCGGTGAGTTTTGCCAGCATGCTCGCGAGCGAACGCTTCGCCTCCAATTTCACCTCGGGCTTCTCGGTCACGGCGCAGTTCACGACCGCGGTGACTTCCACCTCGACGCAGCTCGGCAAGATCACGGTAACTCTAACCGTCACCTGGACTGAGCGGGGCGCGACCTTCACGCGAAAACTCACGACCTGGTTCGGTGAAAAGGGGCTGAGTGACTACTTCTATGTGGGCTGGACGCCAGCATAATGCGCGGCGCGGGGCGCGCGCGTTCTCCCTCGTCGAGCTGCTCATCTCGCTCTCGCTCGTCATGATGCTGACGCTGGCGTTGCTCACGTCGTATCTTTTCATCGTGCGTGGCGATCGCTCGCTCCAGAACTATGGCGAGATGAACGCGCAGGCGCGCAAGATGCTCGAGTTGCTGGGCCAGGATCTGCGTGCCGCCACCGATGTCACGAACTTCACCACCAGCACGCTTTCGCTGACGCTACCGACGAATACCGCTGCGACCACGACGCAGGACGTGATGTGGGAATACAACAGCGTCGATCGCACCGTTTCGCGCCAGGACAACAGTGGCACGGCGACGCTCGCGCGCGATGTCGAGACGTTCATCTTTTATTATGCCAATGGGAACAACGCCACCACCACGAGCCTGGTGGAGGTAAAACAAGTGCAGCTCAGCCTGCGCATGCTGCGCCTCGTCGCGCAGTCCGTCACCTCGGAATATGTCATCTCTGCGCAATACACGATGCGCGCCAAATCCACGGCGCACTGAGCGGGGCAGCGCCGTGTTGGCGGCCCTGGTGCTCGCCGCCGTCACGGCGGTGATCGCATCGAGCTTCCTGTTTCGCGCCGCGCAGGAGGCGCGGCTCGCGAGCCGGTCCTATTTTCAGTCGGTGGCGCTGAACCTGGCCGAGGCCGGAATCGAGGAGGGGTTGTACGCGTCGAACACGACGGCACTCGACACCGCCAACGGCTGGTCGCTGATCACGGGCACGACGGATGATTACTCCAAGACGATTACGTCCGGTTTTGATTTTCAGCAGGCGACGGGCGAAATCTACATTCGCGTGGACGGCGGAACCACGCTGACGCCGACGGTGCTCGCCGCCGGCGTCATCCGCATTCCGCAGCAGCCGCCGATGATGAAGCAAATCCGCGTGGTGGCCGGCAAACGTCAACTGTGGAGCAACGGGCTGGTGGTCAAAAACACGCTCACGTTTTCCGGCACTACGTCGATCGACAGCTACGATTCCAATCTCGGTCCCTTCAATTCCTCGACCAACCGCTCCGACCAGGCCACGGTTGCCACGACGAGCACGGCCCTCGATCCCATCGTCGTCGGCAGCAACGCCAGCATCTACGGCTATGTGGCCACCGGAGCCGCCGAGCCGGAGGTCGGTAGCGGTGGCACAATCTATGGCTCCACCACGCCGAGCGGCACGCTGGTGGACACGAGCCGGATCCGCCATGACTTCACGGCGAACCTCCCCGATGTGACGGCGCCGACCGGTACCGCGATTTCATTGGGTGCCATCAGCACGTCAATCTCGCTGCCCCGGGTGGGCGATCCGGTCGGCGCGAACGGACGGTATCTCTACTCGGCGAGCAGTCTCAGCGCGGCGGGAACTGAAGTCGTTACCGTGACCGATGACGTCGATTTGATCGTGACCGGAAGCATATCGATGACCGGAAATTCGTCGCTCGTGATCAGCGGGATATCGCCGTCGTTGAACATCTATTGTCCCGGTAACATAACGCTCTCGGGCAACGGGGTCGTGAACAGTACCAACGTCCCGTCGAACATGACGATATGGGGAACCGCGCCGAGCAGCGGCTCGCAGACGATCACGGTCGGCGGCAATGGCTCCTATACCGGCACCATCTATGCGCCAAATGCAGACGCCACGTTGAATGGCAATGGCGGCACGAGCGGAGCGGTGATCGCGAAGTCCGCGGTCATCTCCGGCAATGGAGAGTTTCACTACGATATCCGGCTGGGCGGACTTCCCACCTCGCTCGACCCGCACTTCCGGCCCTCGACCTGGTGCGAGTTGACCGCCACCGCGGGCAGCGGCAATGCGTTCGCGCGCGACAACCGCACGCCGTTCGCGACGCTGTTCTAGGTTTTCGCAGCAGCGAAAACCTACTTGTGCCGGCCGTGGCGGATGATGTCCCAGACGATGTACAACCCGAGGATGGCGGATAGCAGGTAGCCGACAATTCCGAGCGCGGGGAAGCCAAGCAGATGCGGCTCGATCCCGGTCGTCACGATCAGCGATGAACCGATGATCAATGAGCCGATGACGACGCCCAGGGTGATCCGGTTCGCCGCGATCTTCACCGCCTCGTCGTGATCCTCGAGTCCGCGATGATGGAGGTTGATCGCGAGGCTGTCGTGCTCCAGCCGCCGGACAAGCCGGCGCAGCTCAAACGGCAAATCCTGCAGCGCGAGCAACGTGTGCCGCGCCGCGTCCATCGTGCGGCGCAGGAGAAGCCGCGGATTGGCGCGTTCGCGATGCAGTTCGCGCAGCACCGGCTCGGTGTGCCGCCGCAGATCGAACTGCGGATCGAGCATCCGGCCGACTTCCTCGATCGAGAGGACCGCTTTGGCCATCAGGGCATAGTCGCGTGACAGCGTGATGCCATGCTGGCCGAAGATGAAAAGCAGCCGCATCATCGCGCGGCCGATCGCCTGCCGGCCGATGGAAAAATTCAGCTCCTCGCGCAGCGCCAGCGTGACCTCCTTTTCCATCGTGCGCAGATCGGGCCGCGCATCGACCGGCGCCAGTTCCGCGGCCAGCTGCACGATCCGTTCGGTGTCCTGCTCCACGGCTGCGATCCAGAAATCCGCGAGCGCATGGCGCAGCCGGCGGGTGAGATGGCCCGCGAGTCCCCAGTCGAGAAAACACAGCCGGCTGTCGCTCGTGACGAAGATGTTGCCGGCGTGGGGATCGGCATGGAAGAACCCGGCAGGACGTTGAACGGTCTCACGCCTTCGCGCTGCGGCGGGCCTTGCGCGCGACACCCGCCGCCTCCAGCGCGGCGATGCGCGCCTCGAGCGCGTCCACCCTTTCCTGCATCTTGCGATCCGCGCCGGAAAGCCGCTCGCGGATCCTTTCGTTCAGTTCCCGGCTGAGGTTTTCAAACTCCCGCCGGCCATCGGTGGCGATTTTATCCGCCATGGCCCGCGCATCGGAAGCGCTGACCTTGCCCTGCCGCACAAACTCGTCGAGCGCCGCCTCGACGCGATCTTTCGTGATCACCGCCGCGCCCACTCCGGCGAGCAGTGTTTTTTTGATGACGTCCATCATAGCGGCGGAACGGTAATGCCGGCGGATCCGCGAGGCAATCGCCGTCGCAGAGCGAAAGAACGAGGGCATAGCGCCGTGGCGCGGTGCTTCAGCCCGAACTCAGGTCGCCTCGCAGCGCAGCCTAAGCGCGGGCCGAAGCTCCGCGCTTGGCCGAAACATTTCAGTCGAAGTTCGTCCTCGTTGGGAATTCGAATCCACTGAAAGGTGGTGCGGTCTGCTGGCCAGCAGACCTCCTCAGCGCGCTTGGACCGTTCAGTCGAAAAAAGCGGCTTGGGGAGTCCCTCGACAGGCTCAGATTTCTCGGGACCCTGAGCTTGTCGAACGGGCAAGCCGCTCCACCCGGGCTGAATACTTTCGGCTTAGGCTGGGCCGTGGTTGAGGCGTCCTGCCTATGGCGCCGTCAATGCGGGGCAACCGTCGGCGCGCCTGACGTCGCCGCCGTGTCTTTTGGCGGGTGGAAGAACAAGGCGAGCGCGATGGCCGCCGCGGAGGCCGAGGCCATCGGCACCATGAAGAGCCCGCGGAAATCCGTGACGCCATTCGCGGTGAATACCGTCTGCATCAGCCAGGGACCGAGCAAGAACGCCAGCAGTGCGCCCATCCCGAGGATTTGCAGGTTGAACAGACCCTGCGCGCTCGAGCGGATGTCCTTCGGGAAATACGCGTCGACGAATATGTAGACGGTCGCAAAGAAGAACGCATAGCAGATGCCGTGCAGCACCTGCACCAGGATGATCAGCGCGGGGTGCTGCGGGAAAAACGCGTACACCGCGAACCGCGCCGCATGCCCGAGGATGCCGACGATCATCGTCGTGCGCCAGCCGAGCCTCTTCAGCGTCGCGCCGAGGACGAACATGGTGAGAATCTCCGCAATCTGGCCAATGCTCATGACCGGTGTGATCCAGTTCGACGCGATGCCGACGCCGCCCGCCGCCTGCGGCGTGCCCAGGAACACACCCGTCCAGCTGAAGTAGCAGTTGTGCACGAACGAGTCGACCAGGGTCACCAGCCAGAGGACGAGGACGAAGGGGTGCTTCAACAGCCGCAGCGCCTCGAGCCAGGCGAGTTTCTCGATCGCGCCTTCGGCCATTTTCTTGGGCGGCGTGTGCGGCAGGGTGCGGCTGAAGGCCGCCAGCGCGAGCGAAGCCACGCCGGCCACGACAAACGTCCACTTCGTCGCGACCTTCGCCGCGTCGCCACTCAGTGGATGCGCCAGCGCCTGTCCGAGCCAGTCGACGACGCCCGTCGTCTGGAGCGCGCTGACCGCATTCCAATCGACGAAAATGAAGACGAACGGCCAGGCGGCGAGAATCCAGCCGATGGTGCCGCCCATGCGCACGATGCCGAATTCCTTTTCCGGATTCCGCATGTTGGCGAACGCAATCGCGTTCGTGATCGAGATCGTCGGCACGTAGAGCAGGCAGTGCACGAGCATCAGGAGAAAGAACGGCCAGAACGATTTCGTGAACCCGCAGCCGAGGATCGCGAGCCCGCCGATCAGGTGCGAGAAGGCGAGGAACTTCTCCGCCGCGAATTTTCGATCCGCCCACTGGTTGCTGAAAAACATGCCGATGATCGAGGCCACCGGGAACGCGACAAGAATGGCCGATTGCTGGCCGGGCGAAAAACCCAGGCTCGGCAGGTAGCCGAAAATGAGAGGCAACCATGCCCCCCAGATGAAGAACTCGAGCGCCATCATGACAAACAGGCGCCCGCGATAGGATTGGTCCGCTGGAGGGATCATAATTCGGTGAATCGGTTTTCGGTGAAGCAGTTGTCGGTGAAACGGTGAAGCGGTGGTCGGTGGTCGGTGGTCGGTGGTCGGTGGTCGGTGGTCGGTGAGTCGGTGAGTCGGTGAGTCGGTGAGTCGGTGAGGCGGTGAGGCGGTGGTCAGTGGTCGCGCACCGCTTCACCGCTTGACCGCATCACTGTTTCACCGGTCTTCAAGGTTTCCACGTTCCTTGGGCGACGGCGGGCACGAAGGTATCGAGCCCCGGTGGCCGGAAGTCGAGCGTGCGGCCCTGCTCCGCGCTCATGTAAGCCGTCATCAGCAATTCGACGACCTCGACCCCGTCTTCGAACGTCAATTCCGGCGGTTTGCCGTCGAGGAAACAGCGGACGAAGTGCCGGTTCTCGGCCTCGTAACCGTACTCCGCCGCCTCGTTGCCCACAATCGGCATCAGCCCCTGCTCGGCGTTTTGTTTCTCGACCAGGTCCTCGCCCTCCTTGCCGGAAATCCGCCGGCTGAGGAACAGATTGCTGCCGGTGTTGAGCGAGTTGTGGGAAAATGAATACTCGGGCCCCAGCAACTCGGTCGTCAACCGCAGCCCCGCGCCGACGAAGCCCCAGGACGTCGTCACCTCGCCGATCAACCGCTGCCCGGCATCGTCGACATACTCGATCGTGGCGCGGGCAAAATCCTCCGATGGCCGCTTCGCGTAATCGACCTGCGGGCCCATCGTCTCCTTCAGGATGCGCGCATACTCCGGCTGCGACCATTTCAGACTCGCGATGGTGGCGCTGATCTTCTTCGGCCGCAGGCTGCTGCGCGGTTTCTTCGGATCGCTGAGGAGATAGCGTACCACTTCCACGCTGTGGCACATCATGTCATTCAGCACCCCACCGCCCTGCTGCTCGCCCTGCCAGAACCACGGCATGTGCGGTCCGCTGTGCTCCTCGGCCGCGCGCGCCAGATACGGCCGGCCGCTCATCGCCGCGCCTCGACCCCACGCCAGGGCGCGACCTTTCATCAGCGAGGGCGTGAACAACTGATCCTCGAGGTAGCCGTGGACGACACCCGTGCGTTTCACCAATTCCAGGCATCGCTTCGCCTCGGCGACGTTTCGCGCGAGCGGTTTCTCGCAGGCGATGCCGAGCAGCCGGCCTTTGCCCGACTCGAGCGCGGCGACAATCTCCTCCATGTTCTCGACCCGCCGGTGATTCGGCCCGCAAAGCCACAACGCATCGATCGCCGGATCCGCGATCATGTCCGTGATCGACTTGTACGGCCGCGTCTCCCCGATGCCGAGCGACCGGCCGTAGGCCGCGGTCGCCGCCGCGTTCGTCGCATTCGGGCTCCAGACGCCAAGCACGTCGGCGTCGCGCACCGCGAGCCAGGACTGGAGGTGGAACCGGGTGATGAAGCCGCTGCCAATGAATCCGACGCCGAGGCGCTTGCTGCTCATGGGGACAGAGGGAACGGGGCGAAAGTGAAAGGGAAAGGGAGAGTGAAGGGGAGAGGCGGAGAGTGGAGACGAGCGGTCTGCGTCAATCGCTGCGCTTCGCCGTAACCAGCCTCGGCACGCTCTCGCGAATCTCGGCCGCGCGAAGAAAATCGAAGTCGCAACCTTGATCCGCCTGGGTCACCGACTGCAAAAACAATTTCAAGTAGCCGCGCGTCGGCGCGCCGTCGTCCTTCCGCCGCGCGCCCAGTCGCTCGGCGATCTCACCCGGTGCGACGAGCAGCTCGATGGTTCGGCTGGCGACGCTGAGGCGAATGCGATCGCCCGAGCGCACCGCATCCAGCGGGCCGCCGATCGCGGCCTCTGGCGTGACGTGCAGCACGACGGTACCGGCCGCAGTCCCGCTCATCCGGCCATCGGAAATCCGGACCATGTCCTTCACCCCCTGCCGCGCCAGTTTGCGCGGTATCGGGATCAACCCGGCCTCCGGCATTCCGGGCGCACCCACGGGGCCGATACGTTTCAACACCAGCACATCGTCGGCCATGACATCGAGGTCGGGCTCGTCGATTCGGCGCGCGAGATCCTCGGCGTTTTCGAACACGACCGCGCGGCCCTCGTGCTCGAGCAGTCGCGGTGTCGCCGCGGCCTGCTTGATGATCGCGCCGCCCGGCGCGAGATTGCCGCGCAGCACGGCGATGCCGCCCCCCGGATAAATCGGATTTGTCCGGCTGCGGACGATCTCCTGCGCGAAACCGGCACTCGCGGCATCGAGTTCCTCGCCGAGGGTGCGGCCGGTCACGGTCAAAGCATCGAGGTGCAGCAGCGGCCCCAGCTCGCGCAGCAGCGCGAGCATTCCGCCCGCCTTGTGGAAATCCTCCATGTAGAACTGGCCCGACGGCTTGAGATCGAGCAGGACCGGGACATCGCGCCCGATGCGATCGAACGCATCGAGGTCGACCGCAATGCCGAGCCGGCCCGCGATGGCGGCCAGGTGAATCAATCCGTTGGTCGAACCGCCAATCGCGAGCAGGACACGCAGCGCATTCTCGAACGCCGCCGGCGTCAAAATTTTGTCCGGTGTGAGCTGCCGGCCGATCATCGCCACCGCCACCGCGCCGGTGCGCTCGGCCACACGAATCCTATCCGCGGTTACGGCCGGCGCCGACGCGCTCCCGAGCACCATCATGCCGAGGGCCTCGCCCAGGCACGCCATCGTGCTCGCCGTCCCCATGACGGAGCAGGTGCCCACGCTCGCGACGAGCTGGCTGCCGATGGCATTGATCTCGTCCTCATTGATCTGCCCCGCGCGGTGGCTCGCCCAAAACCGCCGGCAATCCGTGCATGCGCCGACCCGCTGGCCCTGGTGCGCCCCGGTGAGCATCGGGCCGGTGACGAGCTGCACGGCCGGCACCCCGGCCGACGCGGCGCCCATCAGTTGTGCCGGCACGGTTTTGTCGCATCCCCCAATCAATACGACCGCGTCCATCGGCTGGGCACGGATCATTTCCTCCGTGTCCATGGCCATGAGATTGCGCAAGTACATGCTCGTCGGGTGCGCGAAGCTCTCGTGGATTGAAATCGTGGGAAACGTGATCGGCAGTCCGCCGGCCAGCATCACGCCGCGGCGCACGGCTTCCACGAGCTGGGCTGCGTTGCCATGGCAGGGGTTGAAACCGCTGCCTGTATCCAGGATCCCAACTACAGGGCGCGAAAGCGCGTCATCCGAGTACCCGGCGCCCTTGATGAAACTGGTGCGGAGGAAAGCCGAGAAGGCGGAGTCGCCGTAGCTGGTGAGGCCCTTGCGCAGACCGGATGGCGAAGACGAGGAAGACGGGGAAGACACGGAAGACGGGAAAGACGCGGAAGAACTGGAAGACTTGGGAGACGCAGAAGACGCAGAAGACGCAGGAGACGCGAGGGCGAGGCTTTCAGTTCGCCGCGGAAAAGAAAACTGGATTAGCGGCGGTCCGTTTCACCGCCGGCTGCCGCTGCCGCGGCGTTCTCATGTCGGCCGGCGATCCGCCAGAGCAGGTACGATAGGATCATGATCACCAGAAACGTCACCGCCGCCGTCATCAGCGAGTCGTCCGCCGCCACCGAATAAATCGTGGAAATCACAAAGTTCGGCAGGAGGGTCACCCAGAAGATTCGGCCGACGGGCACCCCGGTGGCGGCGGCCACGATCACGGATGTCTCCGCGAGGACGGGAATGCTGCGCAGGCAGGCGAGCGTCAGTGTCAACCGGCGCTGCAGTGAATCGCGCAACCGCGTGAGTTCCGCGTCCGGGATGAACTTCGGCGCAATCCGTCCGACCGCGAAGCGTCCGAGCCAGCCGGCGACCAAAACTCCCGCCGCCATCCCCACGGTTCCGCCAATGATTCCGGCGGCCCACCCCGCCTTGGCGGCAAGGTACATGATCACGATGGTCGAGGGAACAGGCGCGACCGAATCCGCCATTAGCAGCACGATCGCGAGCAAAACCAACCCGACCGTTTGCTGCTCACGCGACTTGAGCAACGGGACGACGAACTCTTCGCCCCAGATGATGAACGGGGCGCAGACCAGTGCCATCACGAACAGGATGAACAGCGTGATGCGAACCGTGGAGGGGCGTGGGGCCATGGGGGGAAGACGCTGGAAGACGGGGAAGACGCGGAAGACGCTGGAAGACGCGGAAGACTGGGAAGACGAGGAAGACGGTGGTCAGTGGTCAGTGGTCAGTGGTCAGTGGTCAGTGGTCAGTGGTCAGTGGTCAGTGGTCAGTGGTCAGTGTCCTTGGTCCTTGGTCCTTGGTCCTTGGTCCTTGGTCTCTAGTCTCTAGTCTCTAGTCTCTAGTCTCTGGTCCCTGGTCTCTGGTCTCTGGTCCCTAGTCTCTGGTCCTTCCTCCGGCCTACTCCTCCACTCTGCCGGTGAGCCGGGCGATGAACTTGATCGCGTAAAGGTACATCCGCTCGCGCACCTGATACGCGTCGCCGGCCTGGCCCTCGATCCCGAGATCGTTCATCTCATCGAGGACCATGCCGCGTTCCGGGTTCATCGCGATCCACGTGAGCAGTTTGATCAATTTGTCCTTCGGGAAACGCTCCTTCAGGTGCTCGTACACGACGCGCGGCACGTAGCGTTCGCTCGGCAGCTGAATCGAGTCTGGAACCGCGGCGACGCACAGCAGGTTTCGCACGGCCTGGAGTTCGTCCTCGTCCATTCCCGGCTCCCATGTTGAGAGCCGTTCCTGCACCGTCGTGATCTGCTCCTTGATGAAATCCGCGACCTCCTCGTCCCGATCCGCGATCGGGGAGACGATGCCTTGGTCGGGCGGCACATTGTAATCGAGCGCGGCCACGTCCTTGTCGGTGACTTTCATCCATGGCGGTTCCGGCTTCGCCGGAACCGTGGGCGGAGGGGTTAACGCTACGGTCGGCGCCGGGGCGGTGGTCACGGGCGGGGTCACCGTCGTTGCGGGAGTCGGCGCCGGCGACGTCGCGTTGGTGTTCGCTGACGGTGTCGGGGCTTCGGTCGCGGTAATAGCGGCGGGTGGTGAAGCCGTGGGTAAAGTCGCGTTGCTCGCCGCTGCGCCTTTCGTCCCGCTGCTCGATGGCGCGGCACCAGCCGGCGTTGTCGCGACTGCGATCTCGGTCGCCGGTGCGACTTTCACCCGGCCGCGCGACTCCGCGAACACCCCCACGGCAATCCACGATGCGAGCACGGGCAGAATCCAAGCCTTGCCACCGATCGCGGCGAACCGCTGCTGCGCGTCCCAGCGAAAAAGTTTCGCCCCCGCGATACAACCGGCGAAGCCGATGACGATAAGCGCAAACAAGCTGAACCGCGTAGCGCTCAGCCCGGCGCCGGTGACGCAGAGTTGCAGCGACTCGACCGCGTAACGACCGGGAAAAAACGCGGAAACGTGCTGGGCCCAATCGGGCAAACTCGCAAGCGGCACGGCAACGCCGCCGATGATCAGCATCGGCAGGAACAGGCACTGGCCCAGCGCCTGCACCGCCGGGACATTGTCGGCCAAAGTCGCAATCACCAGCCCGAGCCCGATGAACGCGAACGACACGAGCGTGAACGCCACCCAAAGATCGAACGGGTGCGCCGGCATCGTCATGCCGAGCGCGAAGGCGAGGCCGAGCTGAAGCAGTCCCGCGCTGAGCACGAGGACGTAGCGCGCGAGCGCGGTGCTCGTGACGACCACCCACGTCGGCACCGGCGTCAGCCGGTAACGGCGCCAGACGCCGCGCTCGCGTTCGCTGACGAGTGTCGTCGGCAGTCCAAAACACGCGCCGCCAAGCACGCTCACCGTGAGCAGTTCGCCCATGTGGCGGAGCAGCGGAATCCTCTCGTGCCGATACAGCACCCAGAACGCGATCAGGAATATCAACGGAAAGAGATAGCCGTAGAGCAGCGCCATCTTGTTCCGAAAATGCAGCCGCAGCGAAACGCGGATGTGCTGAACCAGCGCGTTCATCCGCCGGCCTCCGGTGTCGATTCGCCGTTGCCGGTGAGCGCGAGGAACACGTCCTCGAGCGACGCCTTGCGCACGTGCAGATCGAGAATCTCGATCCGTTTTTCCCGGAGCAGTTGCGTCACGGTCGCGAGCGTGTCGGTGGCGTCGCGGGTCCGAAACGAAACCGTGCCACCCTCGACGCGCAGCTCGTCGACACCCGGTACCGATGCGAGCAGCGCAGCCTCGATACCTGGCCGGAGCGTCAGCGTGACCGAAAGCGCACTGCGCGAGGCCGCGACGAGTTCGCGCGGCGCACCGGTGGCGACAATCCTGCCGTGATCGATGATCGCCACGCGGTCGCACAGCTGCTCCGCCTCCTCGAGATAGTGCGTCGTCAGCAACACCGTGCAGCCATCCTCCTTCATCCGCCGGATCGACACGTGCAACTCGCGCCGCGAATGCGGATCCAGTCCTGTCGTCGGCTCGTCGAGCAGCACGACCTCGGGCCGGTTGACAAACGCGAGGGCGAGCGCGAGTCGCTGGCGCTGTCCACCGGAGAGCGTCTCAAAGCGCGCGTTCGCCTTGTCGGCGAGCTCGAAACGTTCGAGCAGCGTGTCGGGGCTCGCGGCGACGCGATAAAACGACGCGAAGAGCGCCACCGCTTCGCGGGGCGTGATCTTGTCCTGCAACGCGGTGCTTTGCAGCGCCGCCCCGAGCCGCTGCTTCGCCTCGCGACTCTGACGGCGGGAATCAAACCCGCAGACTTCGAGCTGGCCCGTATCCGGTTCGCGCAGCCCGAGCAGACATTCGACCGTCGTGGTTTTCCCCGCGCCGTTGGGCCCGAGCAGCCCGAAAATCTCGCCCGCCTCGACCTCGAAGCTCACGCCCCGGACAGCCTCGAGTCCGCCATAGCGTTTCGAGAGATCGCGCACCTTTACTTTCGCGGGCATGATGGGGAAGGAATGGCGTGGATACGTGCTCGCAACGGCGGGAACAAGTTGTTTCCGCGGCATGGCGGGCGGCGAGTTGCCGGGAGCGCGACCGTTTGAAAGGCAAAAGCCGTCACGAGGAATTTCATGACGACGTTTTCCCTGGGAGCGCGGGCGTCTCGCCCGCAAAGGCGACTGTCGGCTTTTCGTCTGATTGATCGGACGATCACGGGCGAGACGCCCATGCCACTTTCAATGCGGGCGGGACGCCCGCGCTCCCAGGGTAGAATCCGGGTTGAACCCACGGCGGCCGATCGGTTTGCTCATCGGCACTGCCCCTGATGCCAATGCCCCTCTCGAATTCGGTTCAACGTTCCCTGCCCTCCTTGCTCATCCTCGTTGCCCTGGCGATTACGTCGCTGCCCGCCCGGGCCGCCGCACCGGTGGCGGAGCCGTTCGGCCAGTTGCCGGATGGCACCAAGGTCGAGCTCTACAGCCTGCGCAACGAGGCCGGGTTTCGCGCCGACATCATCACGTATGGCGGCATCGTCGTTAGGATGCTGGCGCCGGATCGCGGCGGGCGAATGGCCGATGTGCTGCTCGGCCAGCCGACTCTCGAGCGGTATCTCGCCGGTTCAGCCGCGGCCGCCGCGCTCATCGGCCGATACGCAAACCGAATTGCGGACGGAAAGTTCACCATCGACGGCATGAGCTATTCGATTCCGCCGAACAGCAAGGGCGGCGGGATCCCCGCACTGATTCATGGTGGCAAGCGCGGGTTCGACAAGGTGGTCTGGGCCGCGGAGCCCACGACCCGCGACGGGCAACCCGCGCTGCGGCTGCGGTACACGGCGGCGGATGGCGAGGAGGGTTTCCCCGGCCGGCTCCAGGTCGAGGTCCTGTACTCGATCGAGCGGAAGCACGGGCTGCGGATCGAGTATTTGGCGAAAACGGACAAACCGACGCCGATCAACCTGACCAACCATGCGTTTTTCAACCTCAAGGGCGAAGGTGAGGGCGACATCCTCGGCCACGAACTGACGCTGCGCGCGCGCCGCTACACCCCGGCGAATGCGGGGCTGATTCCAACCGGCGAAATCGCGCCGGTCGCGGGCACGCCATTCGATTTCACGAAGCCGCGGCTGATCGGCGAAAGGATCAACGCCGACCACGAACAGATCCGGAACGGCCGCGGCTACGATCACAATTTCGTGCTCGATTCGCAGGACGGATCGCTGGCGCTCGCCGCGATCGTCCGCGAACCGGCGAGCGGACGCGTGATGGAGGTTCTGACCTCCGAGCCCGGCGTACAGCTCTACACGGCCAACGGGCTGAACAACCCGCGCGGCGGCAAGGCGGGAAAGCCGTACGTTCGATTCGGCGCATTCTGCCTCGAGTCCCAGCATTATCCCGACGCGGTGAATCAACCCGCGTTTCCCAGCGCGATTTTGCGGCCGGGAAAACCGTTTCGCAGCACGACGATTTTCCGGTTCGCCGCGAAATAGCATGTCTGTCGCAGCATCATCATGGCGGCGGCGGATTGGGAAGCGGTCGCCAAGCCGAAACGCATCGCGTGCGCCGACGCAGAGTCGTCGTGATTCCAACTTCTCCCGCGCTCGTTTCGCCGTGACGTCGCACGGACTTTCCCCTGTGCTCCGTCACCTCCATTGCCATGATTCGATTTCGCATCCGCCCCATGAACCTTCGTCCTTACCTGTCGGTCGCCGCCCTCGTGCTGTGCGCGCCGCTCGCCCACGCGGCTGACAACCAGCTCTCGAAAGCCGAAAAGGCGCAGGGCTGGGAATTGTTGTTCGACGGCAAGACCCTGAACGGCTGGAACGTTTACCGACAAAAGACGCCGCCGAATCAGGGCTGGGAGGTCAAGGAAGGCACCCTCCGCACGGTACCGAAAGTCAAGGGCACGAACATCGTCACCGAGCGCAAATTCAAGGATTTCGAATTCAGCTGGGAGTGGCGGATCCAGCCGGCCGGCAACAACGGCATCAAGTATTTCGTGACCGAAGATCGGCCGAGCGCGCCGGGCCACGAGTATCAGTTAATCGATGACGGTGCCCACTCGGATGGACGAATGACGAAACGCCAGACGGGTTCGTTCTACGACGTGCTGCCGCCGGCGGCGGACAAGCCGCTCAAGAAGCCGGGCGAATGGAACGCGTCGCGCATCCTCGTTCGCGGCGAGCACGTGGAGCACTGGCTCAACGGAAAAAAGATCCTGGCCTACGAACTCGGCTCGCCCGAGGTGAAGGCGGGGCTCGTGGCGAGCAAGTTTGCGAAACACGCGGATTTTGGGACCAAGATCGTCGGCCCGATCATGATCACCCACCACACCGACGAGTGCTGGTTCCGCAACCTGAAGATTCGCGAGTTGAAGTAACCGTCAGCGTTTCGTCCCCGGGCGGGACGCGGCGGGTGGCGGTCCGGCGATCGCGACCGGACTCGTGCCATCCGCGGAACACTTGCGGGGCCGGAGCTACGATGGTGGCTCCATGAATTCCGATAAACCGGTCCACCCGCAGAATAAACCCAGTCCCGACGATCGCAGGCGCGATCAGGTGCCGCACGCGGAAATCGCGCGCCGCGCTGAAAAAACCAGTAGTCGCGCTGGCGCAAGGCCGCCGAAGCTGTACGCCACGAACAATTAGTTGCGCCCGATGTGGAGGGACGGCCTCCGCGCCGTCCGCGATCGGTAGATTCAACCGTTCATGGCCCGCGCAGAGGCGGGCCCCCCAAAGATGCGCCAGAACTACTGACGTTAGATTTGCTCGCGCGGCGCGAAGCGGAGCCGCGGCCAGTCAGCGACCGGCGGCGCGGAGCGGCTCGACCACGGCCGACATGTCCCTGTCGCCATGGCCGGCAACGATCGCGTGTTGAAAAACGCCGTAGGCCGTCTTGGCCGTGGCCAGGTGCAGCCCGGTCTCGCGCGCCTCGCGCAGCGCGTATCCAAGATCCTTGGTCATGAGCCGCAGCCGGAAGTTCGGCTCGAAGTCCCCCGCGGTCATCCGCCCCGCGATCAGCCTGACCAGCGGGCTGCCCGGCGCGCCCTCCGTAAGCACGGCCAGCGCCTTGGCTTGCTCGACGCCGGCTCGCTCGAGCCACGCCATCGCCTCGCCCATCGCCACCACCTGCACGCCGCACACGAAATTGTTCACCAGCTTCACGAGCGTGCCGCTGCCGGTGCCGCCGAGGTGAACGATGCTGCGGCTCATCGGCGCCAGCACCAGCCGGATTCGGGCCAGCGCCTCGGCACTGCCACCCACTAAAAAGTTAAGTTCCCCTGCGGCCGCGGCGGATTTGCTGCCGGTCACCGGCGCGTCGACGCACTCACAACCGGCGACCGTCGCGGCGGCGGCGAGTTCGTGGATCCAGCCGGGCGTCACGGTACTGCACTCGACGATAATCGCGCCGCGACGCACGCCGGCCAGCGCGCCCTGTTTCCCCAGCCAGACCGCGTGTGATGCCGCGTCATCCGCGACCATGCTGATGACCACATCGGCGTTGCCCGCCGCCTCGCGCGGTGAACCGGCAACGGTCGCACCGGAGCCGGCGAATGCCGCCGCCTTGTCGCGATTGCGATTGTAGACCGTCAGGGGAAAGCCGGCACCAATCAGGCGGCGAGCCATGCCGACCCCCATGATACCAAGCCCGAGGAATGCGATGTGTGATGTGCTCATGCTGGAGGCGTCGTGCGGCACGGCGTCAATTGAGCGATCCCATTGATCCGCGCACAATCAAGCACGGACTGTGTCACCAGGTGCTGCCCGGTGGCGATTGGCATTTGGCACCTCGAGTTCCGGCGCAGCCGAACTCGATGGGGGGAAAAAAACGCCGCCGAAAACGGCGGCGTTTGAGATTGGGCGAGAAAATCTGGCCGTTACGAGGACTTCTTTTTCTTCTTCTGGAAGTCGCCGTGCGCCTTCTTCTGCGTATCGGCCATGACACCAACCAGCTTGGTGGCTTCCTCGTTGTTATTGGCCTTCACGGCCGCGATGACCTTGTCGACGAGGCCAATGAACTCCTTCATCTTCGCCTGGAAGTCGGCCACGAATTTCTGCTGCTGGGCCGCCGGAACCTCAGCCGTCTTGGCCGGCTCGAGCTTGGCCGACGCCTGGGCGTTTTCGCGAATGACCGCGAGTTTCGCGAGCGAATCCTGGTTCTTCGCCGGATCGGAAATCTGGCGACGCAGCGTACGGAACGCGCTGCCGATTTTGTCCATCTTGGTTTCGAGTTCGGTTTCGGGCTCATCGGCGCCAAACGAGAACGGCGCCACGACGAGCGCGCCAATGAGAGTGAGTAACAACAGGCGGATTTTCATGTGTTGGAGGTTGGGAAAAAAGTGCCGGGAGACACAAAGCTCCGGTCGGCAAAGCGCAACCGGATTTCGTGCCGCCCAAGAGTGGCTCGCGGTATGACGCGTGCCCAAGGCCAAAGTATTCAAATTATTTGCGGGCGCGCCGGTCGGACCCCGACGGTTGTGCCGCCGCGGAGGATGGCGGGCGACCCTAACCATATCGATTCAGCCTCCACCGCAAAAGGCGTTTTGCTCCGGACGGGAAGAAACAATGGTTTCCTGGGAGCGCGGGCCTCTGGCCCGCAAAGATCCAGTGGCTGCGGCTTCCAGCCGCAGATTCGGTCGGATTGGCGATCGGCATTTCTCTGCGGGCGAGGTCGCCCGCGCCCCCAGCACCACGGGCAAGCTTGCCCGCCTTCGGCGGCGCCGTAGGCGGCCAGGGTTTACCCGCCTCTGGCGGCGCCGCAGGCGACCAGGGATGCCCCGTGCAACTTCAATCCCTGCGGGCGAGACCCACCTTCGCCAAGGCTTCGGCGGGCAGGCTGCCCGCGCTCCCAGGCGACGCACGCTGTTCCCTACGAGCGGACAACCGCGAATGGACGCAAATTCCAGAGGAGCAGGGGAAGCATTGCCCACGTGAACCCATGGTCACCGTTTGGTTTATTGTTTCCATGCTCCCCAAAGAAGCCCTCTCCATTCGCGTGAATTGGCGTGTATTCGCGGTTAAATTGAATTGTTCCGGCTTGGTACGGTTAGGGTTGCGGCTCTGCGGCCAAATCGCGGAGCCGCCACCTCCGCGACGATATTTAACCATATAAATCCCGGCGGGACTGACGTCTTTCGGAGGCCGGTTCGTGTTGGTGCTGTTTTCCTCGCTGCAAATGTCATGACGAACCCCACCATCGTTGGATCCCGACGAAGCGAATTTCGGGGCTCATCGCCACTGACACCATCAACACGGCCCATGCCATCGCGCCCGAATCGGTTTCCGCTCGCCTGCTTCACACTGCTTTTCGGCGCCGTGCGCCTGGGGGCGGCGGAGCCGGGAGTTGACGTGCGCGCCCTCGTCGCGCGGTCCGATTTGCACTATCCCGGTGCCGTCGAACGCAGCGAGGACGGGATGCCCATCGGCAACGGCCGGATGGGTTCGCTGGTCTGGACGACGCCCACGGCTCTCCACTTCCAGGTTAACCGCAACGACGTCCAACCGATCAGCTGCGAGACGAGCAGTTTCTTCGAGCGGAATTCCGATTACATGGGCGGTTGTGGATTCGTGGATGTGGATCTCGGGATGGCGGGGGTTGACGTCTTCACGGCCCAAAACTCGCCGCAACACCTGTCGATTGCGGATGGCCTGCTCACGATTGCCGGTCGCGGCGTCACGGCACGAATCGTGGCCTGGCCGCACCGCGACGTTTTCGCGATCGAACTCGATGATCGCCGCGCCATCCCGCAGCCGCTGGCCGTCAGCCTGCGGATGCTGCGTTATGCAGGGCAATATCACGCGGCACTCGAGACGCAGAACCGGAACCACATCGTCACCATCCGAACGCGACAGCACACCGCAACGTCGCAACTCCACATCCGCGGTGATCGCATCATCCTGACCCAGGAGTTCCGGGAGGGTGCGCATGTAGCGAAGTCGGCGGTCGCAATCGCCGTCGTTGGTCGCATGGCCAAAGCCACGTTTGTCCACGACGCCGAGGTCCGGTTGGCGGCACCCGCCGGCGCGGGTCGCGTCTCTATCCTGGTCGCGAGCGCCGCGACGCTGAACGCCGGCGACGACGTGATCGCGGCCGCCCTGGCGGGGATCGATGCGACCGGCGGCCGGAGCTTCGACCAGCTTGCGTCCGAAACCGCGGGATGGTGGCGCGCGTTCTGGGCGCGCGGCTGGATCGAGCTCCACAGCCGCGACGGCGTCGCCGATTACGTGGCGGAGAACTACCACTATTACCTTTACCTCATGGGCGCGACTTCGCGGGGGCGATTTCCGACGAAGTTCAACGGCATGCTCTGGAACACGGCGGGCGACCTGAGGACGTGGGGCGCGCAGCACTGGTTCGCGAACCTGAGCTGCCTCTACGAGGCGCTCTTCGCCTCGAACCGGCTCGAATTGCTGGACCCCATGTTCGACATGTACTCGGGGATGTTCGACGCGGCGGCGGTCGCGGCGCGGCAGCAGTGGGGCAGCGAGGGTATCTACATTCCGGAGACAGTGTGGTTTGACGGGCTCGCGCGGCTGCCGGACGACGTCGCCGCGGAAATGCGCGAGCTGTACCTGCTGCGCAAACCCTGGCCCCAGCGCTCGGACCGTTTCATGGCGTATGCGCGGACACGGCTGCCGCATTCGAGCCGCTGGAACTGGTGGGGCGGCGGCAGCTGGGTCGAAGGCAACTGGGCGCCGACGGAACGCGGGTTCGGCCCGTATGGCCCCGTGACCCACATTCTCGGCACGACCGCGAAGGTGGCGTATCTTTTCTGGCGCCGCTACGAGTACACGCTCGACCGCGAATGGCTGAAGACGCGGGCGTATCCGATGATCAAGGGCGCAGCCGAGTTCTACCGGCATTTCCCCAACGTCCGGCGGGGCGAGGACGGCCGGATGCACATTCACCACGTGAACAGCAACGAGAGTGTCGTGGGCGCGCGCGACACCGATGAGGATCTCTCGGCGATGCGGGCGATTTTCGCGGTGGCGGGTCGCGCGGCAGAAATCCTCGACGTGGATCCGGAGTTGCGCGGCCAGTGGACGGAGTTTCTGGGCCGGCTGGCGCCGCTGCCGACCAGTTCGGATTCCGATGCGATCAAGCCGGCGGACTACACGGGGCCGCGGGTGTTCGTCCGCGGACGCACCCCGGTGGTGAACGGCCGCGGCTTCACGCCCGATGGCAACAGCCTGCCGATGTGGTTTTTCGACCTGTGCAATCTCGACTCGCGTGACGCCGACATGACTGCGCTCGCGAACGCGACGTTCGACCGGGCATTGCGCGGTGGGCCGCCGAGCGCGGACACGCCGGTCGGAGTGCTCTCGAAAATTGCCATCGCGGGCGCGGCGCTCGGCCGCGTCGATGCCACCCGCCACCTGATCCCAAACCAGATGCGCTCGCTCACGGCGGAACGCGAAGGCGCCTATCGCGGGGGCCGGCCGTTGTTGAACCGGTTGTCGCTGCGCGAAGGTCACCAGGCATTCGACGCCCAACGGCTTGGCCGCGCGGCGGAAGCTCTGCAACTCGCGCTGCTGAACAGCTCACCGCCCGGGCCGGCACAGGAACCGGCCATCCGGCTCTTTGCGGCCTGGCCGGCGGAATGGGATGCCACGTTCATGCTGCGCGCGCGCGGTGGTTTCGTGATCACCGCGGCGCACAAGGACGGACGTATCGGGTCTGCGGAGATCCATTCAGAGGCAGGCGCCGCCTGCCGGCTCCACAATCCGTGGCCCGGCAAAGAAGTGACCTTGACGCGTGATGGCACAACGACAGGGCGCATTCGCGGGGCGCTGCTGGTTTTTCCCACGCGTATCGGCGAAAGGGTGCGGCTCGAACGCGCCAACTGAATTGGACGCGGGTGCTGGCTGCCGAATGTGTCAGCGCGGATTTTCGGGATTCGACACGAGCATCGTGCGGCTCAAGTGCAGCACGGACCGGGATGTCGAACCATCTGCGGCTGGAAGCCGCAGCCACTTTGCCGGAAGAATAGCGGCCGCCGCGCGCGAGCGCGGCGGCCGCCCCAGTGCGAACCGCCGCCAATCACGCGGCGAGTCCGAAACGTTCACCCCGCAATCGCGCCCGGACATTGGAGGTGGAAAGGAATCCGCCGCACGTGCGGGTGTAGTCGGAGAAAACGATGGCGACGAGTCCGGCGGAGAACAGGATCGAGCCGCCAACGGCAAAGCTCAGCGGCAACACGACAAACGCGGCGAGCGCGGCAACGAAAGCGAGGGCAGGAAGGGATTTCATCGGAGGAATTGTGATGCCTCCAAAACCCGACTCGCCCCGAAAAGTTACATGAGTTTTCCGCCGCCGCGGAAAACTCAGGCCGATCCGCCGACGCTCACCGATTCCGGAGAGAGGCCGCTGCGAATCACGGCCTTCAGGTAATCGCGATTCATCCGCGCGATGAAGTCGTGCGAAATCAATTTCGGACAGGCGGCGCTGCACTCGTAGAAATTCGTGCAGTTCCCAAAGCCGAGTTCGTCCATCTTCTGGACCATCGAGAGCACGCGGCGATCACGCTCGGCCTGTCCCTGCGGCAGCAGACCGAGGTGCGACACCTTCGCGGCGACAAACAGCATCGCGCTCGCGTTCTTGCAGGCAGCGACGCACGCGCCGCATCCGATGCAGGTCGCCGCGTCCATCGCGAGATCCGCGTCTCCCTTCGGGATGGGAGTCGCGTTTGCGTCCGGCGCCGATCCCGCACGCGCGGTGATGAAGCCACCCGCCTGCTGAATCTGGTCGAACGCGGAACGATCCGTGATCAGGTCCTTGATCACCGGAAACGGCCGGGCGCGGAAAGGCTCGACCGTGACAATATCACCATCGCGGAAGCTGCGCATGTACACCTGGCAGGTGGCGATCCCAACGCCCGGGCCATGCGGCTTGCCGTTGATCGTGGCCGAACACGTGCCGCAGATGCCCTCGCGGCAGTCGTGCGCAAACGCGATCGGCTCCTCGCCCTTCGTCGTCAGCTCGTCGTTCACGACGTCGAGCATCTCGAGGAACGACATGTTTGGGTTCAGGTTGGCCGACTGGTAGTCGACGAACTTGCCGGGCTGTTTCGGGCCGGCCTGGCGCCAGACGCGCAGGGTGATGGAAATCGGCGAGGAGGTATTTTCGGCAACCATGGTCGGAAAGGGGGTCAGGCGATCGCTTTTGTTTTCGTCGGATGCGGCACTCGGTCTTTCGCCGGCCGCAATGCGGGAATACGAGTGTGAAAACCGAGTTCGCGATTTCGGCGCGGCACGGAAGGCTCCATCAGTTCGCGAATCGCTTCGAATACCACTTTGAACTGTTCGTCGTATTTGCTTTCGAGCTCCGCCAGTTTGGCCGCGAGATCCGCATTTGACGCGATGAGCTGCCGCAGCCGGACGAACGCGCGCATGATTCCGATGTTCATCGCGATCGCGCGGGGAGAATTCAGTAACCCGGAGAGCATCGCGACACCCTGCTCGGTGAAGGCGTAAGGCAGGTAGCGGCGTCCGCCTGTGCCAATGCGCTTTGAGGTCACAAATTGTGACCTCAGAATGCCTTTGATATTCAGCGGCTTGACGCTGTTTTCGCTTCTTGCGGTCACAAATTGTGACCGCACGAGAACCTCTGCCTCAGCCTCGGTAAGCTGAAACATGAAATCAGAAGGAAATCGCTCATGATTGCGCCGGGCCGATTGGTTTAACGCCTTGGTCGCGACGCCATAGAACTCTGCGAGATCACTATCGAGGATCACCTTTTCGCCCCGAATCAGGTAAATTCGCGACTCAATCCGCTCCGCCGGAATTAACGCAGCGGAACCCTCAACGAAAACACCAGATTGGTCGGTTGAAGATGTCACATTCTGTGATGATTTCGTGGTGGATCCTTCGCTGCGCTCAGGATGACGCGCTGGCGCGCTTCACTTGTAGCTGCGGACGCTGGGCTTCACGAATTCGAAGTTCAGCGGTTCGACGTTGCGGAGAGGCGCCTTGCCCTCGCCCTGATATTCCCAGGCCGCGACGTGCGCGAACTTCTCGTCGTCGCGTTTGCACTCACCGTCGGGGTACTGGAATTCCTCGCGAAAATGGCTGCCGCAGCTCTCCTCGCGGGTCAGTGCGTCGAGACACAGCAACTCGCCGAGTTCCATGTAATCAGCCACGCGAGCCGCCTGCTCCAACGACTGGTTCAGCGTGTCGGCCGAGCCCGGCACGCGGACATTCGCCCAGAATTCCTGCCGCAGCGCCGGAATCTCCTGCAGCGCCTTTTCGAGCCCCGCCTTGGTGCGCGCCATGCCGCAATAATCCCACATGATCTTTCCGAGCCGCTTGTGAAAATGGCTCACCGGCTGCCGGCCCTTGTTGTCGAGCAGCCGCTTCGTGATCGCGGTGACATTGTCGGCGGCCGCCTTGAACTCGGGCCCGTCGGCACTCGGACGTGAGCCGGGCTTCTGGGTCGCGAGATAATCGCCGATCGTATACGGAATGACGAAGTAGCCATCGGCCAGACCCTGCATGAGCGCGGATGCGCCGAGCCGGTTCGCGCCGTGGTCGGAGAAGTTGGCTTCGCCCAGCACGAACAGCCCCGGGATGTTCGACATCATGTTGTAGTCGACCCAGAGCCCGCCCATCACGTAGTGCGAGGCGGGGTAGATCCGCATCGGCGTGCGATAGGCGTTTTCCGCCGTGATCTCGTGGTAGATGTCGAAGAGATTGCCGTAGCGCTCGCGCACCATCGCCTCGCCCAGCCGCTTGATTGCATCGGCAAAATCGAGGTAGACGCCGCGCCCGCCCTGGCCCACGCCGCGACCCTCGTCGCACACGCGCTTGGCCGCCCGCGAGGAAATGTCGCGCGGCGCCAGGTTACCAAAACTCGGATACATGCGTTCGAGGTAGTAGTCGCGATCGGCCTCGGCAATCGAGCCCGGCTCCTTCGCGCAGTCCTCCTTCCGTTTCGGCACCCAGATCCGGCCGTCATTGCGCAGCGACTCGGACATCAGCGTGAGCTTTGACTGGTACTCGCCGCTCACCGGGATGCACGTCGGGTGAATCTGGGTGAAGCACGGATTGGCGAAGCACGCGCCGCGCTTGTACGCCCGCCAGATCGCGGTGGCGTTGCAGCCGATGGCGTTGGTGGAGAGATTGAAGACGTTGCCGTAGCCGCCGGTCGCGACGATGACGGCATCGGCCGCATGACGCTCGATGGCCCCGGTGATGAGATCGCGGGTGATGATGCCCTTTGCCTGACCGTTCACCAGGACGAGATCGAGCATCTCGCTGCGGTTGTGCATCTCGACGAGTCCCTCGGCGATCGCGCGCGACAGCGCCGAGTAGGCGCCGAGCAGCAGCTGCTGGCCGGTCTGGCCGCGGGCGTAGAATGTGCGCGAGACCTGCGCACCCCCGAAGGAACGGTTCGCGAGCAGCCCGCCGTATTCGCGGGCGAACGGCACGCCCTGCGCCACGCACTGATCAATGATGTTGACCGACACCTCCGCGAGCCGGTGGACGTTGGCCTCGCGCGAGCGGTAGTCGCCGCCCTTGATCGTGTCGTAAAAGAGACGATACACGCTGTCGCCGTCGTTCTGGTAATTCTTCGCCGCGTTGATGCCGCCCTGCGCGGCGATCGAGTGCGCCCGGCGCGGGCTGTCGTGAAACACGAAGTTCCTCACCCGGTAGCCGAGTTCGGCGAGCGTCGACGCCGCCGAGGCGCCAGCGAGGCCCGCGCCCACCACGATGATGTCGTATTTCCGCTTGTTGGCGGGATTGACCAGCTTGATGTCCGCCTTGTGCTTCCGCCACTTGTCAGCGAGCGGGCCGGAGGGGACTTTGGATTCGAGGGTGGCCATGACGGAAAGCGGAGGAGGTTAGCGTTGCGCCGCGGCGACGCTGGCGGTGCGGGGTTGCAGTTTGCCGAGCAGCACCGCGCCGGGAATCGCCAGGTTGCCGACGAAATACACGAGGCAGAATGCCAGCGCGACCGTGCGAAGGCCCGCGGACCAGCGGCTGGAGCGGACGCCCAGCGTCTGGAACATGCTGTCGAAGCCGTGCAGCAGGTGAAAGCTCAGCAGCCCGACCGCCACGATGTAGAATCCGGATACCACCGCATTCTGGAATCCCAGGATGACCATGCTGTGCACATCGTCCACCTCCGTGCCGGCGTTCACGACCGGGAAGCCGGCAAACCGATACTCGTGCTGCATTGTGTAGTGCTTCAGGTTGTCCTTGAACGTGTCCTTCTGCGCCGCGCCCCACGTGAAATGCGCCAGGTGATAAAGCACGAACGCGAGGACGACGTAACCTGTCAGCCGCATGGTGCGCGATGCGAGCGTCGCCCGGATGGTGTGCTTGACCGCGTAGGGTTCGGGACCGCGCGCGGCCTTGTTCTCGAGCGTCAGGACCGTAGCCGCCCAGATGTGGATGACCACGCACACGAGCAGGACGATGCGAGCGACCCAGAGCAGAGGGCCGAGCTGGCGCAGGAATTGCGCATACCCGTTGATGTGATCAGGATCCTGAAACACCTGCAGGTTGCCAACCAGGTGGCCGATGACGAAGCCGATGAGGATCAACCCGGTGATCGCCATGAGGATCTTGCGGCCAATCGAAGAGCGAAAGAGCGAGCCAACAAAGTTCATCGGAATAATCGAAAGCGGGGCAACGACGCAAAAGCGGCGCAAAAAATTCCATGACCGCCGCCATGAAGTAAAGGCATGGCACTGGCATACCACGCTTATTAGGGTGCCTAAAAGTCTGGATATCCCGCGCTATCGGAACGCGGGTGCCGATTTCAGGGCCCGGCCGAAAATCAAGCCGGTTTCGTCGCCGGCAGCACCTTCAGGAGCGAGAATTTTCCGCTCGCCGCGGGCGCGATGACCCGGCGGCGGAACGCGTTGACCCGTGCGCCATCGCCCAGCATCGCCGCGAGCGGCGTTTCGAGTTCGCGATGCGCCGGCGCGTGGTCGGCCACGTAATGGAAGTCCCAGCGCGTCTCGCCCGTCTGAACCAGCATGTAGTGCCAGCACGCAAATCCCGCCGGCAGCGCCGCATCGATGTCCGCCGGTGACACGAGCGATCCATTGGCCCGAAAATGCAGGTTGCTCTCGCGGCCAAGCAGCCGAAATCCGTGCGGAAGCTTCTGCACGATGTCGCCGGTGTGGTAACGCAGCAATGGCATCGCCTCGCGATCGCGGGTCGTGACGTAAATCTGGAAAATCCCGCTCGTCCCTCGCTGGGCTACCGAGGCGCCATTGGCTCTGCCGGCCGCCGAACCGTTGGCACCAGCGTGCGCTTCGTGCCCAAGGTGATCCTGGCGGCGCGGGGAGCTTTGCCAATGGCGCCACGGCACAAGCTCGACGAACGCGTTCGCGTCGATGACCTGCGAGTTGTCCTTGAACGCCTCGCCGACGAAGAGGTATCCGGCTTCGGTCGAACCATACAGGTCCACCTGTGGGACCGGAAAGACCTCGGCGATTCGAGCGCCATGCTGAAGGCTCGCCTTGCCATAGGTGAGAATCACCGCACGCAAGCTGGGGATACGGACGCCGCGCTTCTTCGCCGCGCGCGCGAGCAGCGAGAGATAGACCGGCTCGCCCTCGAGAATCTCGGGCCGTGTCGCCTGAAGCTCGAGGACGATGCGGTCCCATTCACGCTCCGGAAACGCGAAGGGATCGCTCGAAAGATTCAGGTACACCACGCCGTCGAAATAACGGTGCGGAAAGGGATGATCCTCGTACGGGCAGAGGTTGCTGGAGCACCCGACCGGCGCGAGAACGCACTTGCGGTGCGGCCGGCCCACGAACTCGCGCAGAATCGGCGACGCAAGGTACGCGCGTTCCGTCTGCGCGTTCCACCAACCCTCCTCCATGATCACCGTCATCGGCGCCTGGGTCGTGCCGCCGGTGCTTTCGTATTCGAAGCGCTTGGTCTGAAAGCCGCGCTCGACTTCGCCGTAGTCGACGAAGAACGCCTGGTGGCCGCGCTCGATGATTTCCTGCTTCGAAAGCGCGGGGATCTCGCGGAAACACGACCACTGGAGCGGTTCCGGATGGAGCGGAAACCGCTGCGGATAAAGGGGGCTGCGCGCGTAAATGCGCCGGACCTCCCGTTCCAGCGCGGTCGGAACGAAGTCAGTTGTCGCGTGACCGAGCGACTCCGGAGCGTTGGCGAAAGTGGGAACGGACATCAGTGGGTTTCCCGTTGCAGGAAATCGGGTGAACTCCCGATGTCAAACGCCCGCCGGCCGCCGCAGCGTGGCCCCGAATCCTGCATGACGCGCCGGAGCAGCGGTTTGGCGGCGCATGGCGACCAGAAGGCTCACTTTGGGAATTGCAGTGCAGTTTCCAGTGCAGAGTGGTTCAGCCGTCGACAGGCGGAACGATCGTTGGACCGGAGGATGCAGCGTCGTCTCCTACGCTGCTACCGGTACCGATCGCTGAACCGGACCATCCAGCGTCGTTACCTCCGCTGCTACGGGGACCGCGCCAAACAGGGTGCTCGAGGCCTCGCTGTCGATGAAGTAATTGGCCGTGAGCCCGTCGAACCGGCTCAGGGCCCCGAGCCTTGTCGCGGGGCAGCCGCAGATTCGGTCGGATTGGCGATCGGCATTTCTCTGCGGGCGAGACGCCCGCGCTCCCAGGTGACGCACGCTGTTTCCTAGTGGGAAACCGCGAATGAACGCGAATGGACGCGAATTACAGAGTGGGTGACGGAATATTGCCGACTCGAATTCCAGGTTACCGTTTGGTGGAGCGTTTCGATATTCCCCTCGGGATCCGGTTTCCATTCGCGTTAATTGGCGTTCATTCGCGGTTGGGCTGAATTGTCACGGTTTAGCGGCGCCGCCGGCGCTCGTAGAACATGAGCGCATTCAGCACCAGTCCATGAACGATCGCTCCGCGATCGACGAGTGCCAGCACTTCCTCGAACGGCTCGGTGGTCACGTGGATCTCCTCGTCCGCGTCCCATGCGAGCTCAGCCGATTTCACCGCGTTTTCCACCAGCACAAAGTGACTTCGATTGGACTGGATGGCCGGATTCGGATGAACCGAGCCAAGCAGCGTCGCGTTCGTCCCCACGTAACCGGTTTCCTCGCGCAACTCACGCACGCCGGCCGCGACCGGCTCCTCCCCGCGCTCGATCACGCCGCCGGGAATCTCGAGCGAGAATTCGTTGATGCCATAGCGAAACTGCCGGACGAGCACGAGCTGATCATCCGGCGTGACGGCGACGATATTCACCCAATCCGGCGCGTCGATCACCGTGAAGTCGCGCTCCGCCCGACGCGCGGCGTGACGAAAACGCACGCTCAGCAGCTCGAATATTGCCGTCTTGATCTGGGTGGTGTGGCGCAGCCGTTCCCAGCGTGACGGCCCGGGCGGGTTGGAACTCATGACCAAAAAAATGCCTCTCGACCGCGAAGGGCGAGAGGCATTCGGAAAAATTGGCGAGTCTTACTTCTTCGCCGGCAGCTTCAGCTTCTGGCCGACCTTGAGTCCGCTCCAGTTGACGCCCGGGTTCACGGCCTGGAGGTCACCGATCGTCACATGGTTCGCCGTCGCAATCTTCATGCCGGTGTCGCCCGCCTTGACGATGTATTCGCCCGGACCGGCCACGACGGGTCCGCCGCCCTTCTTCTTGTCCGCCGCGGCCACAACGGGCCTCTTGGCCGTTTCCTCGAGCTTTGTGACCGAACCCCGAAGATTGCCAAGTTCGCTGCTCACCTGGTTGAAAGCGTCCTGGGTTGAACGCGCGAGATTCTGGTTGTCCTTGGCCGCCTTTTCCGCCGCCGCCGCCGCCGAATTCGCGGCGGATTCGACCGCCTCAACCCGTGCGAGCTTTCCCTCATGCTCGGTCAGCGACTTGTTGACCTTCGAGAGGGTGATCGCGGCATATCCGCCGATGATAAGGGCGAGACCGCCGACGATGACACCGGCAACCGGAAGCATGCTGTTGTTTTCGCGCGAAATTGTGTCCATGGAAGGAAAGTACCGCCGACAACAAGGGCAATCGGGGGTCGACGCAAGAAGAGATTGTTCGCTGGCGTCAAGCGGGCGGGTTGCCTGTCGCAACGTCGGGGAAGTTCCTGTTCCGCCGTACGCTGCGACGTTTCGGCGGCGCGGGCCAGCAGTGACAAACCTGCGCGCAGCCGTTCAAGCTTTTGCCGTGTCGTCGGAAACAGAATACAGCACTCGTCACCTGGGAGCGCGGGCGTCCCGCCCGCATGGATTGAAATAGCAGGGCCAAGGGTCCCGACCCTGTCGAGGGAGACGCCGATGCCCACGCTTGGGCTCTCGGCTCGTTCGGCCGAAGGCATTGCGGGCCAGAGGCCCGCGCTCCCAGGAAACCGTTGTACGTTCGCTTCTGGAGCAATCGCGTTTGCGGCTGGGGCCGCAAACTTTCCGGCTCAGCGTTTCGCCCCCTCGATCGGCGGCGGCATCGGCGGCGGATCCGCCAGCAGCGCCTGAAACTCCGGCGTCGCGCGAATCTCGTTCCACCACGGATCCAGCTTCAGCTGATACACCGTCAGCGGCGCGATTCCAGTCCCCTGATGCAAAGCCTGGCGAAGCAATGGCACCGCGCGCGCCGCATCGCCGCTCGCGGCATAGAAACTCGCCAAGTCCCAGGCGCGGTCGGGGTTCAACTGCTCGCGCCAAGCGGTTTCGATCGTGGCCAGCTCGCGTTGCGCGCGCAACGTGTCCTTCAGCCACGCCAGCGTGACCGCGAGTTTCATTCGCACATCGAGATTTTGCGGATCCGCCCGGGCGCGTTCGTCGAGGACGGCGGCGACAACCACGATGGCTGCGGCTGTCGCGCGCCAACGCGTTCGGGCCACCCGCGCGGCCGGAACTGCGATGCTCGCGCCACGTTCCGCCGCGGAACGGCGCAGCGGTTCGGTGTCCGGGCCGCCGAGCAAGTGCTGGACGCGCGCCACGAATGCCGGCGTCGGTTCGCCACCCGACATCCGCGTCCACTGTACTTCGCGAAACTTGTCCGGGACCCTCGCCGCACCATCCGTGGTTTCGTCAATTACCACGGGCACGAAGAACACTTTTCCGTCCGCCATGAGGTGGGAGCGATCCACCGCGAGTTTCCATTCGAGCCGGTAGTAGCCCTCGAGCCGCGCCTGCGTGTGGCTCGAGATCACCGGCAGGAACAGCGCGCAGTCCCTGATCTGCCGGCGGATCTTCGCGTCCCACGCGTCGCCGCCGCGCAGTTCGCTCTGATCAAACCAGACGGCCGCCCCGGCGGCGCGCAGCGCGTCGCAAATCAGGCGCGCGGCGTCCGCATCCTCGGAAGCATAGGACAGGAATACCGCGGCGGGTGGGGCGCTGCCGGGTGGGCTCGACATCCGCGCCAGCGTGCGTCGGAGCCGCCTCCATGCCAGCGGAAAATCGCCAACTCGCGCCCCGCCGCAGCCAGCGCCGCAGAGTTCGGTTCACGCCGCCGAGACCAACATTGACACCGCCGCGCTTCCGCCAACGGTGGTGCGTTCGTTTCGGGGTGTAGCTTAGCCTGGTAGAGCGCCTGGTTTGGGACCAGGAGGTCGCGAGTTCGAATCTCGCCGCCCCGACCATTTTCATTCGCGTGAATTGGCGTCTATTCGCGGTTGAACTCCCAGCGAGGCGCGGCCTCAGACGCATTCAACCACGGATCGCGCGGATGAACACGGACGCGAATTGGTCTTGTCCGTGTTTTGCTGTGTCATCCGTGGTCGCATGGGTTTGGAGAACCCTGGCCGCCTACGGCGCCGCCGAAGGCGGGCAAGCTTGACCGGTTCTCATTCGATCGCACGAGGCGTGACCGTCCTCGGAGTTGGCGGTGGCGACGGGCTCGGCTCACTTGCCGTCAGCATCATTCTCTCCGCCATTCGGCGAAAACCCAGGCTGGTAAACACATGTCTTGCCTCCTCATTAAACGCCCACACATCCGCATGCATATTCTGCACGCTCTGATTTAGCGCCACCAGCACCGGAGCATCAGAAACTGTCGCTTTTCGGATCTTCATTCTTGTTCTTGCCGAACAGTGTTATTAGCTCGAACCGCGTTTTACGGACGGGATACTCAAATTCGGGTGGACGCCGAAATTGCAGGTTCTGCGGGGCAGATTTGTTGTCGAGCTCATGGGCAGGCAAACTGCGCGCTTCAAGATTTCAATCAAGGACCATCAAGGTCGACGGGCATCACAGTCGGGTGGATTGAAAGTCCGGCACCGTGGAGCGAGAAGCGTTTCCGGCTGCGGGTGAACAACCGCGAGCCTCGACGGATCAAGGCAGCCATGTTGGCAGCGCATCAGCTCTTTCAATACAAATGAAGGTCCCGCTGACCATCGAGTACCCGAAGGCTGCCTACCATGGCACGCCAAAGCCGATCGATCGGCCGAATCTCGTCCTGCCACCGGAGAGAGAACCGGAATTCCTGGTGACCCGCCGGACGACGCTGCTGTCTCGAGGCCGGCCGGTGAGCGGCAGTGATACGTCCGGCTCACCAGCAACGGAAACACCTCGGACGAGCTGAATCACTACTGCGAAGTCGAAATATTCGGGGAGCCCGCAAGTCCGGCAGGGAAATGAGTCCGCGGGGGAACGAGAAAAGCGATTAACAACTCAGCGTTATAAGGTTCGGGCAAAACGCCGCGGGTGAAAGGGGTCCGGACGGGTGCCATGACGCGGCCCATGACGTCCTGGCGCCCCGGCCAAATTCCCCGCGCCGCGTTCTCTTCGCGCTCGTCCGCCGCTGATGCCGGCCCGACGGATAACTCATCATCCCCGCGAGCTTATCCGATGGCTGACGCGCAAAATTCGCGCCACGCCGGCAACCGCGGCATCGACACCGCGTCTCCGGCTTGGTTGAAGACGATCATGCGGTCCAGCTTTCTTGTCTTGTGCGGCTTCATTGTCGCCACGGCCATCAGTTCCGCGCAGGTCACGTTGAGCGCGGGAAGATACACTCAGACTTTCGACACCATCGGCAGCGGGCTGCCGACGGGGTGGAACACGTACACGTCAGCTTCTGCCACGTCACTGGGAACTTTCCAGTCCTTCACGCCAACGGCCGCTGCATGGTCGGACAGCGGAGGCGCGTTCAAGAACCTCGCCGCCGCCGACAACACTGGATTCATCGGAAACGAAGCAACGGCCGACCAAAACGCGGCACTAGATCGAGCGCTCGGCGTGCGTCAAACCACGACCACCGGTTTCGACCCGGGAGCTGCGTTCGCCTTCAACTTCAATACGAGCAATCTGGCTGTTACCTCGGTTTCTTTTTCCGCGCAGATGCTGTCGGTTCAAGCGAGGAGCACAACGTGGCTCCTGCAATACGGCATCGGTGCGAGCCCGACGACTTGGACTACGCTGGCGACGTACGCGGATTCGGGAGCGTTTGGCAGCACCCGAATAGTCATCCCGTCCACGACCATAGGTAGTGCGTTGACCAACCAAGCCAACGTCTGGCTCCGGGTCGTCGCACTCGCGGCATCATCCGGCTCGTCCGGCAGCGTGACCCGGGATACGTTTGCGATCGATGATTTCGAAATCGAGGCGGCCACCGCAGCCGTAATCTCGAGTCAGCCGTCGGCCCAAACCGTCGTCGTCGGAAACCCCGCATCTTTCTCGGTCAGCGCCACCGGATCCGGAACTCTCACTTACAAATGGCGGAAGGACCTCGTGCTGATCGCCGGTAATACGTCAGCCACGACTGACACCTTCACGATCCCCGCGGTCACAATGGCCGATGCGGGCAGCTACGATGTCGTCGTAACCGATGCCAATGGGAGCATGAACTCGGCCGCCGCGGTGCTAACGGTCACCAAGGCCGCTGGCACCGTCACGCTCGAGAACCTTACCGTCGCTTACAACGGCTCACCACAAAGCGCGACGGCGACGACCATTCCGGCGGGCAAGACTGTGACGTTCACCTATGACGGTCTGCCCGCGCTGCCGACCAATCCGGGCTCCTATGCCGTCGTCGCGACGATCAACGATCCCGACTACGCCGGCACGGCGATGGGGACGTTCACGATCACGAAGGCAACCGCCACGGTGACGCTCACGCCGACGACCCAGACCTACAATGGCACGCCGCGGATCGTCACCGCCACGACCGCGCCGGCCGGCCGCACGGTCGACATCACCTACGATGGCTCGGCCACGGCGCCGACGAATGCCGGCTCCTACACCGTGGTCGGAACGGTGAACGATACGTTTTACCAGGGCAGCACGTCGGCGCTGCTCGCGGTATTGCCGGGTCCGCAGGTGATCAATTTTCCCGCGCCGGTCGATCACCTGCCCGACGACGCCCCGTTCACGGTCAACGCCACCGCAACCAGCGGATTGCCCGTGACCTTCTCGCTCGCAGATGGATCGCCGGGCATTGCGACCCTGGCCGGAAACGTCGTGACGCTCACCGGAGTGACCGGCGCCGTGACGGTGCGAGCCTCGCAGTCCGGCGGCGGCAATTTCGCCGCCGCCCCGTTCGTCGATCGCGTGTTTCACGTCGTCTCGGAGGTGATTGCCCCGCGGCTGACGGTCCATCCGTCCCCCTACACGGGCCTGATTGGCGATCGGGTGACGCTCACCGGCGCGGCGGACGGGTCGCCCGCGCCAACGTATCAGTGGTTGCGTGACAACTCGCCGGTCGCCGGCGCGACCAACGCCACGCTCACCATCCCCAGCGCGACCGTCACTGACACTGGACTCTACGTCATCGTGGCCAGCAACTCGGCCGGCACCGCCAGCAGCGTTCCCGTTGCCGTCGCGATTACGAAGCGGCCGCAGACCATTTCGTTCACCAGCAGCGCGACCGCGGTGCCCGCGGGTTCGAGCCTCACGTTGAGCGCAACCTCGAGTTCAGGGCTGCCGGTGACCATGACGTTTCTGTCCGGCCCGGGTACGTTGAGCGGCAACATCCTGACCGGCACGGGCGGCAACGTCGTGGTCCGCGCGACCCAGGCCGGCGATGCGGCCTACGCCGCCGCGACGGTCGAGCGCACGTTCAACTTCGTCGCCGGCGCGATGGCGCCCTTCATCACGAGCACACCGGTCGACACGACGGTCGCGGCGGAGGCCGCCGCCACCCTGCGCGTGTCGGCGATCGGCACACCGACGCCGACGTATCAGTGGCAGAAGGACGGTGCCGATCTCGCGGGCGCCACGAACTCGGCGCTGACGTTCGAGCACGCGACGCTGGCGAATGCCGGCCGCTACACCGTGGTCGTCAGCAACAGCATGGGCAGCGTCACGGCCGCCGCGTCGCTGTTTGTTCGCGCCGCCCCAATCATCATCGCGTCGCCAACCGACCAGACGGCGGATGCGGGAACCTCCGTGCGGCTCAGTGTCGAGGCGGCGGGTTACCCGGCGATGACGTATCAGTGGCGCAGGAACGGCACGGCCGTCGCCGGCGCCACCAACTCCACGCTGGTTTTCGCGAGCGTGCGGAACACGGAAGCGGGACGCTACGACGTCGTCGTGACGAACGAACTCGGCGCCGCCACCAGTGCGGTGGCAACGCTGGGTGTCAACTGGCGCGATTTCAGCGGCTTCTATTTCGGGCGGTTCAGCGGAGCGACGGGCGACTTCGCGATGTTCGTGCGCATCGACGGAACGGCCGTTTTCGTCGGCCATCTGCCGGGTCTCCAGACCGGACTGGCAATGACCAACGTGATCGTGGACAACGCCGGCAGCTTCACGATTGGCGCAACGACGATTTTAGCGACGAGCGGCAGCACCGACCTGGCGGCCATCGGGAGCGATGGAACGCCGCCGACGTCGGCTGCGCCGCAGGCCGTCACCGTACGCGGCACGCTGGATGAAGTTGCGGGCACCGTGACCGGCACGATTTCCGAACTCGGCGCGAGCCTGGCGGGAACGCGCGCACCATCGATCGGAGCGGCGTCGGCCCAGGCGGGATATTATTCCGCCGCGCTCATTGGCAGCGCGGCCGGCCAGGGCTACATCCTCGTGGCGCCGGACGGCGGGGCCTATGTTTTCACCGCGAGCGGCAGCACGATCGACAGTGCGAGCGGCACGATTGGAAGCGACGGCCGGCTGAAGCTGACGACGGCGACGCAGGCGGCGCTCGACCTCGGATTCAGCGACGGGATTGTGAGCGGGACCGTGCGGCTGCCGGGTGGAATCACCGGCAGCATTGCCGGCGTCGCGGACGGAATCACACGTGACGAACACCTGGCCAATCTTTCGGTCCGCAGCATCGTCGCGCCCACGGCGACGCTGATCACCGGATTTGTGATTACCGGCGAGAGCCCGAAGCAGGTGTTGATTCGCGCGGCGGGACCGGCGCTCGCGGCCGCGCCATTCAACCTTGCGGGCGCACTGGGCAACCCGAGCATTCAGCTTTTCAATGGCAGCAGATCGGTCGCGCAAAACGACAATTGGGGGACGCCGGCCGCGAATGCCACGACGGTCGCAAACGCGGCGGTGCGTGCGGGCGCGTTCCCGTTCCGGCAGGGCAGCCAGGATGCGGCGCTGTTGCGAACGCTCGCGCCCGGAGCGTACACCGTCGTGGTCGGAGGCGGCACGGGCATCGCGCTGGCGGAGGTGTACGAGGTCATGGAAAGCAACGAAACGCCCGGGATGCGCCGGCTGGTGAATGTTTCCGCCCGCGGGCCTGTCATCCCCGGCTCGCCGCTGATCGCCGGCTTCGTGATTTCAGGCGCGGGACCGCAGCGCGTGCTGATTCGCGGCGTGGGACCTACGCTCGGCGTGGCGCCATTCAACGTCGCCGGCGTCCTGCCGGATCCCGAGCTGACGGTGTTTCGCGGCAACACGCCGGTGAAAACGAACGACGACTGGTTCCGCGATCCCGAAGCGGCGCTGATTCGTGATGCCGCCACCGCCGTCGGCGCATTTGCGCTCGGCGCGCAACGCCAGGACGCAGCGGTTCTGCTCTACCTCGCGCCCGGCGCATATACGGCGGTGGTATCCGGACCCGCCAACGCGAACGCCGCGAATGGGACCGGCGTCGCGCTGATCGAGGTATACGAAGTCGGGCCGTAGTTTCCGGGAGGGCGCGGCGAGCGCCTTGTTACGGCCGCGCGGTTTCCTGGGAGATTGAGTGGCTGCGGCTTCCAGCCGCAGATTCGGTAGGATTGGCGATCGGCATTTCTCTGCGGGCGAGGGCGCCCGCGCCCCCAGCACCACCGGCAGGATGCCCGTGCCACTTCAATCCAGGCGGGCGGGACGCCCGCGCTCCCAGGTGACGCATGCTGTTTCTTAGCAGCAGCGCGGGCCGCCTGGCCGCGGTAGCCTCCGGCGGAGGCGGGTCCCGCCCGCATTTTATTCGTTCGTCGAGAGCGGACGCACGCTGCTCGACCGATCGGCCGGGGTGATTCGCGACGTCATCAGTACTCGAATACAGTGGCGGGCGGGCCGCCCGCGCTCCCAGGGAAGGCCGGAAAACGCCGGTACGGGCGCATACTGCGTTTTGAGTATTCGGCGCCATTGTGCTCCGCGGATGGGGGTGAACGGATCCACGCGCATGAATGCGCTACGTCCGTTCGTCCTCGCCAGTTCCATCGCGCTCGCCGTCCCGGCGGCGGCCCAGGTCAGCGTCGTCTCGAATTACTCGCAGGACTTCAACTCGCTCGGCTCCGGGCTGCCCGCCGGCTGGGGCGTCTGGACGTCCTCAAGTTCGACCTCGAACGGGCTGGCGTTCAACTGGAGCACGACGCAAATCGCCAACGACGCGTCGGCGGGCGCGACGACTTATTTTCGGAATCTGCCCGGCGCGAGCCAGACTTGGTCGGCCGGACTCTCGGCCGGAAGCGATCGCGCGCTCGGCTGGAGAGCGGGCGATCTGGCGAGCCGCAACGGATCGATCACGTTCACGCTCAGCAACACCACCGGCTGGAGTTTCGACAATCTCAGCTTTCAGGTGTTCACCCCGAACAGCTCCGGCAGCACGGCGAGTTTTCAATTTCAGTATCAGGCGGGAACGTCCGGCACGTTCACGAATTTTTCTCCCACCGTTTCGTACACCACGGTCGCCACGCCGGCCGCGGGCGTCGCGCTCTCCGTCATCTCGATCTCGCTCACCTCCAGCCAGCTCTCCGCGATCAGCAATCAATCGGGCCAGGTCACGCTGCGTTTCGACAACACCGCCACCAGTGGCACGAGTTGGAACAGCCTCGCACTCGACAACTTTTCCTACGGCGCCAGTGCCGTCCCGGAGCCGTCGACGTATGCCGCCATCGCAGGCGCGGTGGCGTTGTGCGGCGCCGCGTGGCACCGGCGACGGCAACGCCAGTTGGCGATCTTCCAGCCCGCCAAGCCTTCACCTTACTCGCCGGAACCGCCCTAATTTGGATGGGGCTGGTAGAAGCCGTGAGGCTTGGAACCCCGGCCGCCGGGTCGCAACTCATGTCGATTGGTTGGGAGCGCGACCGCCCCCGGTGCAACTTCCTGTCCACGCTGCAACCACGCTGCAGCCACGCTGGAACCACGCTGCGACAGGGATCGGCCCAAATTTCCCGCCTCGGGGTTGCCCCAACATCTCTTCCACCTCCTTTGCATTCATGGCCAGCGGGTTTGATGCCCAAGTGGCTAATCTGGAATCTTAAGTTCAAACCGAGCTACCACCCGGCGCTTGGCCGTGACTCCTTTTGATTTTCCACCCTCTTTTCGCTCGGAAATTCGAGCTTTCCCCGCAGGTCCGATACCTGCCGGCTCCACATGCAATCCCGCCCGTGGAGCGGCAGTAACCAATGGAACGTAGAAAACGGAAACTGAACCCAACGCTGCGCGAAACCCGCAGTTCCCGAACACGAAGATCACACGGACAAAAATTGCCAGACGTGAACCAAGCGGGTGCTTGGACCGTTTCGCTGGCCACTGGGCTGGAACCCCCGCTCGGTGTTTACGAGGCACTCATTCAGCGCCTAGACCACCGACCATGAGCAACGACGAACGAGCCGACCTCATCCGACGCCGCCATCGAGCGATTGCCGGGTCACGGGCATGGAAGGCGCAGGCTGATGCGACACCTCGGCCGGACCGCTCACTTACAGCCAAACGACTGCCGAATCCGAGGGATAACACATTTGGATGGCTTGGGGCGGCGGACAGCCGGTGGGCACGGCCTTTGTGGGTGAGAGACCCAGACCCTGCGCCTGAATCTATTCTCCAGCTGCCCCACCGCGTCGGGCCAGCCGCCTTAACTCGGATTTCGGCAATGTTCGAGGATGCCCGCGTTAAGTGTAGGCGACTGGCGGGCGTGGCGGTTGAGCGTGCGGCCATCGTCAAGTTGCTCTGAAACAAACTTCAACCAACCATGCTCAACTCTAAGCGGCATCTCTTAACTCGTGCAGCCACTCTTCTCCAAAACCTTGGATCGAATTACCAAGCGCATGGAGCATTGCCGTTTCCCACCGATCCCTCGCCTTCGCAGAAAGCCCAACTGTTTCAAACGGGTGCGACAGTTCTAAGAGAGCAGATTGCGCAGAAAATGCGCCAGCGTTTCTCAGTTCTTGAGTGATGGCCTCTGGGTCTCGTGCATCCCAAATGATGAGCAAGCCGGGGAGCAGCGACTGCATGTTCAGACTGGGTGGAATAATCCCAGAAGAGTCGATCAGTAGATACGATTTCATGGAAGGGCTGCTGGGACACACAGCAGCGCCCCGTGTCCTTTTGGGCCAGTCTCAACCTGACCCGCACAGGAGTGCACTGCTGGGTGCTCCGTGAGCGGGTGCAGAGCGGACCGGCCACGGCTGGCCTGAACATCGAAGGAGGTGGAACTCCTGCGATGTTTCGGGCCAGCTATCCAGTGTATTCATCTTGGTGCTACGACCCAGAGAAAAATGAAAGAAAATGTTCAGCGTAGCCTCAATGTGTGCTTGAATGTCGTCCCAGCATCGTCGTTTGCGCTGGCGTCACTCAGTGCCAATGCACCGGAGGACCAAAATCAAAGTCCCGTCCCGCCTCGCGGCTGGACGGGGACTTTGATTAATTTCTTCGAGCGTTGTGTTCCGTTTTCTACAACAGGACCAAACGCTCCTCTTTGCCGTCAGGATGACGAAAGATCAGGGCACCTCCACTCTTTTGGTGAGAGGTCGCCACGTCGAACAATGAGATCATGCCGTCGGTACCGGTGTTCGTCCCGGATTGAACATCGCCTTCAGCGCTGGAATGTGTGGCGCGAGTCGCAGAAGTTCGCCCTCTGTGATGTTCACATTGCCACCATGAATCGAGAAGTCGATTTGCCACTTTTCCCAGAGTAGACTCACGAACTGACTGCTTGTCATCCCCAGTCGCTGAGCGCGGTTGGCAAGTGCCTCCAGTTCGGCTCGGGTTGAGTCTGCTACACGTCGCTGCTCGGTGGCAATGACCGCGTCTCCCTGTGTCGGCGATGGTCTTAGCACCATTTGGACGGCAAAGACGGCCAGCCAAATTACCACGACGATCAGCAGCGGTGGAAAAATGACACAGGCGATGATCGTCAAGAGAATGACGACTACAGCCTTAAATCCGTCCATGGTGGTGCGGGGAAAGCGAACTGCACTCATAAAGATGCTACTTAACGGCTGTCGATTCAAAAGCATCACCCCGCTAGACTCGCGGGGATGGCCGATGAGGGCAGAACTGAGCTACGGTCACTCGGGAACGCGATTCGCGCGGAACGGGCCAAGCTCGGCGTCAGCCAAGAGGATTTCGCCGAAATCTGCGATCTGCATCGGACCTACATCGGTCAATTGGAGCGGGGCGAGAAAAACGTGTCGTTCACGAATGTGCTTCGGGTCGCGCGGGCGTTTAGGCTTAAGCCATCCGCGTTGCTCTCGCGTGCCGGATTGTGACGCTCCTCCATTTTGTCCGCTTCGTGCTTGAGCGTTCAGGCAAGGTGGCTACTACTGGGTAGTGCCCGGGAGCGCCGGGTAGAAACACAGGCTACCATGGCAAAAAAAGCGATGAAGCGGGATGTGAATCAATCGGCGGCCGAATTGGTCGCGGGCGTTACTGGGTTAGAGCCTCCGACAGGTGTCTACGAAGCGCTGTTGAAAAGGGTGGCGGCTAAGAGGGGAGCGGATGCGCAGAAAAACCCTGCAGCAGTGGCTCTCGGCCGCCTAGGAGGACTTAAGGGTGGTAAGGCCCGTGCCAAGGCCCTCTCGGCGAAAGAACGCCGCAAAATCGCAGCGAACGCGGCAAAGAAACGATGGGACGTGGTGAAGCTAGTCCGAAAAGGGTACACTTGGCGCGAGATTGAAAAGAGCCTTGGTATCAAAATGCCCCGAGAAAAGTACGAGGCCACAAAGCAGCAGTTCGAGAATTTGGTTCGAACGAAAAGCGCACCTGCCGGCCAACATTGAGATTGACTTTGCTAGACCGCTCAAGCATAAGCGGCGATTGCTGTGAATCGATTGCCGTTAGACAAGCAGGCGCGGATCGCAGCATGCCTTGTTGAAGGAAACAGCGTACGCGCCACGAGCCGCTTGGCCGACGTGACGCTGAACACGGTGCTTCGTAATCTGGTTTGGCTCGGTGAAGCGTGTTACACATTCCACGATCAAAATGTGCGCGGGTTAAACTGCATGCGCATCGAGGCGGACGAAGCGTGGGCATTTATTTACGCGAAGGACAAGACGCTGGCGTCATTGCCACGGCACCTCCGGGCGTTCGCTGGTACCCGGTGGACGTGGATCTCAATTGATCCGGATTCAAAGATGGTCGTGAACTGGCACGTAGGGAGACACAAGCCCTCCGATGCGCAGGAGTTCATGGACGACTTGGCCAGCCGGATTCCGGGTCGGCTCCAACTCACATCAGATCAACTCCAGCACTACCGTGCTGCCGTAGAGAATGCATTTGGCGACCGGGTAGATTACGCGACTATCCAAAAGGTCATGGGAAAGCCAAGATTCACGCCGGATGGGAGGATCGAACAGCCGAAGCTGCGGAAGAACCGGAAGGCGTCGGTCTACGGGCACCCGGACGAAGAACTCGTCACGACGACAACTATCGAGGCTCAAAACCTGCTCCTCCGGATGTCGAACCGACGCTACACGCGGTTCACGAACGCATTCTCCCGGCGCATCCGGAACATGCGCGCCTCAGTCGCACTTCACTTCACGTACTACAATTTTTGCCGCATCCACCCGGTGATTCGGGTGACACCAGCGATGGAGGCTGGGCTCGTCACGTCGGCCTTGCAGATTGAGGAACTGATCGAGCGGCTGAACGTGGAGGAGTCGAGGAAGGAGCCGTACTAGGCGACACAGAAATCTTGTCCGGAATTCGTGTAACCCCGGATCATGGAAACTAGCTTTGCCAACGTGCGCAACCGCATACGAGTTGCCGAAGAAGAAACCACGAGGAGTCTTCTGATCGGCAGGCTCAGTTGGGAACAAAATCCTTGCTGTAAACATCTGTGGGCGTTAGGAGACAGCCGTCATGGAAGCTTCGGCAGAAATTCATGACTTCCAGCCTAGGTTGCTGGGAACGCCGGTCTTTTTTCCGGAGGCAGGCGAGGGCATGATTACCGACGAGAATCTCACGGAGATTTTCATCGAGTCAGATTTCTTCACCGGCTGGATGCTCAAGACTGAGTTTTGGGCGGCGCTCGGTGCCGACGAGTAACTACTCTTCCTCTTCGCCACCGACCCGTTCTGTCACTGCGCTCACGTCGATTTTGTCCCAGCGCATTGCGATTATCTCGCAGGCTGCTTCCAAGTTCTTAAGCAGACGCTTGTGAGATGCGGGTGCGGTGTGGATACGCTCCCGCGCGATATCGATTGCATAGCATCGAGTGTGGAGCGGAATGCCAGTGATGTTTAGACGCATTTCAAGCATGCAAAACAGGAGCGTCGTGAGGTAGTCGCCGACACTATGGTCGTCGTGACTACGGTCGAGTGATAGCGCGGGTCCTTGGCCAGTGTTGAGGATTACACCGCCAACCTTTCTAACCCCGCGGTGATCAACTGAAAAAACGAGTTCGGGATTTATGCTGACATAGACACCGGCGATTTTTATGCCACCCCAACCGCTGGATGGCCGATGAATCAGGTGCCCACCTTCGCATTCAACCTGATCGGCAACCTTCGCCAATCGTCGGAGCGCCGTGACGCAACGGGGGTTCTCAGCCTTCTGCCAATCTTTTTCCGGCACGCGTTTTTCGATCTCATCCGCCACGCGGAGTAGATACCCGGCGTTAATTCCATTGTGCGTATGCGCATGCGAGAGCGTGTCGCGCGCCTCGCGATAAGGAGCGAGCAGCAACGTGGGCGCGATCTTTGCATTTTGTGCAAGCGTCTTTTGCCGCGCAGGGCTTGCTACCGCATACTCGGCCAGCTTGGCCGCCGAGATTCTCGGTTCTTGGTAGATGTAGAATTTCCCAACTGTGATCCGTTTCGGAGGTGCTGGCGAAGGAGATGGGACGAGTTCGGGGATGAATCCTGCTGATGGCCTGGGTGGTTTCATGTTCTGCTGGAGGAGATTTCTTCCCAGTCTGGCGCAATTCTTACCTGAATGCACGTATAACAACTACCGGAATTCCGGTAGTTTTTGGGCTTCGGCGTTCGAGTCGTCGGGACCAGAATGGCGGCACCTTTCGATGCATATCGCGCCACCATGACAAAATCTCTCTCCATTCTGATCGTTGACGATGACGACAGTGCCCGAACCGTGTTCGCAGTCGTGCTCGAACGAGCTGGCCATATCGTGACACAGACCGGGGACGGCAGGCAGGCCCTCGCTCTTCTCCGTTCACAGCCATTCGACGTGGTTCTCACCGACGTCATCATGCCCGACATTGATGGGCTGGAGATCGTCACTGCGGCGAAGGCATTAAACCCACGCCCACGGGTGGTAGCGATGTCAGGCGGAAGCAAGTATCTTGGCGCCGATTTTTGCCTGAAGCTCGCCGGAGCGATGAGCGGCGGCACCACGCTGACGAAGCCGTTTTCTACCGACGAGTTGATTGCTGCCGTCGAAGGTGGGCCGGTGCCGGTGGAAACGTGAGTTCTACCCGAATGAAGCAGCGCCCTCACAAGACCGGCGAAGAGTTCCAAGAAAACCGAATGCGTGGCGTGGTGCTTATGGCCGCATTTCTCTTAGCGATGTTGGTGGCGGGAATCATTCTCATCGCACGCGGACTGACATGAAGACAGACAACAGAGAATCGGTAAAGCGGTGACGCAGACTGGTCGCGGCTGAAGAGTCATGTTTGCCGAGATAACTTTCACGGAATGGGTGTTCGGCGTCGGATTCGTGGTCTCGACGCTCGCCTTCGTGTTTTCCCTGCTTCGCTATCTGGAAGAACGAAGAGAGAAGCGGACCGCCGAGGAGCGAGCCGCGGTTCTCGAATCCGAGATGCGCGAGATCATCCGACGTGGGCGCGCTCCTTTCCTACAGGCGGCTTACTTGCATGTCCCAAAAATCGGCGACCGTCCAAATCAGATCGTTCAGTGTGGCGCGGAGGTTGATCCGTCCACTCCAAGTGGCGCCATGCTTCAGCTGGATGTGTCAAATGACGGTGAGTCCGTGCGTAGTGTTGGCGATGACTGGGCTCCGTCCGAGGGGCTCATGTTGACTCCATGGGGCATCAAAAACGATCCACAAGCAGCGATGGTTTGTTACAAGTATGACCCCGCGCTGCGAGGGCAGCCCCGTCGAATCACGATCAGCTTCGAAACGCTCGACGGGTTAAAGCTGCACCAAGTTTACGAGACGCGACACGGCGTCTGCGATTTTCGCCGCGTCGATCCGGCTTGATTGGAAGCCGAATGATTAACCAGCACGAAACGGCGGTACGGGTGCGAACGAAAACGTCGCAACCTGCTTTTCAGCCGCGTTGAAGAGCCCAATGGTCAACAGTTCAGGCTGGCGTTGGACCTTACTCCCGTACGATGCGACGTTTTTCGGTACCAGCTGCTTCTTGCTGTTGTGACAGTAATACACGAACCGGCGGATGATCTCGTCGTCTGAGGCGCGGGCCAATTGATCGAAATCGGTAATGACGGCTGTGACGGATTTCATCGAATTGCTGGAAAAATCCTAAAACTGGCGGCGTTTGCGTGTAACTTCACACGGGAGACCCATGAAGACTTCGATCCAACGACATGACTCAGATGCGGGGGGACCAATGTCTGAATTACTTATGTGCTCGGGGCGGTATTTTGGCCCGTCCCCTCGGTTGGCGTTTCGAGACTGGCAAATAGACAATTCATCAGGCTCCCACGCAGCTCTGGTATGGGAGCGGCAATCAGCGCCCAGTCCCTGTGAATCGTTTCCATTCGAGACTGCCGAACTCGCGACACCTTGTTGTATTGGTGATTCCACGTTAGAAACGCCAATTCGCCGCCCTCCCAATCTGCCGTAAACGCATGTGAGTCGAGTTCCAGCTTCTCGGCTTCAACATTCATGTAAACGAGACTCGGCATCATGAAAACGGTGCACGTCTTCTGGGATAAATTCGTTGAGATCAGCGAAACCAGCCCGCGAAAATCGTTTGGTTGGTGCCAGTGGCCGACGGTCAAGCCACGGTCTCTTAGCATCTGAATCTCTTTGGCACCGTATCCCACCACGTACTCAGGTGACTGAAGCGGATACGATTGAATCGGGATTTGATCATGTGCCTTCAACAACAGTTCCAATGACCACGCGACGCAGCTCCGGGGATAGAGCTGCCGGTGACTCGCAACAATTACCGCAGGAGGTATCACGGTGTGAGCACATCAACAACGGTGCCACCGGGCAAGTTCTGGGCGTTTTATCCCGTCTTCGCACAGCCATTTCCGTGCCCCAAACCCCTGAAAATTCAAAAGGAGTCACGGCCCGGCGCTTTCCGGCATTTACATGGCCGGGGGCATTTGTTCTCGTCGGCGGTTCCAAAGCACAGAACCTTGCGCATGCCCATGGCCGCCACTCCTCCCTCCGATTCCAAGCCTGCCGGTGACGACCGCAACCTCGTCGCGGCGAACGAGACCGCCGCGTTGTCGTTCGAGGACAGGGTGAACGCGTTCTGGCAGGCCAATCGCGGGCTGGTCGTCGGCGCCTGTGTCGCCGTGGTTGTCCTCATCGTCGGCAAGGGCGTCTGGGATTATATCTCCCGCGAGCGCGAACTCGATCTCGAGCGGGCCTATGCCGCGGCTACCACGCCGGAGCAGTTGAAGGCGTTCGCCGCGGCGCACAGCAGCCACATGCTCGGCGCCCTGGCGCAACTGCGAATCGCGGACGACGCCTACGCCGCGGGCAAGGCGGCCGATGCACTCGCCGGCTACGAAAAAGCGATCGGAATGTTGAAGGAACCTGCGCTCGTTGGGCGCGCGCGGATTGGCCGGGCGATGGCAAAGGTGCAGGCGGGAAAAACCGCCGAGGGCACCGACGAACTGAAGCAGCTGAGCAACGATCCGAACCAGCTCAAGGCCGTCCGCACCGAGGCGGCCTACCAGCTCGCGAGTCTCGCGGCCGACGTGGGCAACGCCGCCGACGTGCAGAGGCTTTCCGACGAATTGATGAAGATTGATCCGACAAGTCCGTGGGTTTCGCGGGCGATGTCGCTTCGGGCCAGTATGCCCGCCACGGCGGCGAATGCCGCTCCGGCCGGGGCACCGCCCGCGGCCAAGAAAGACGAGTCGTCCTCGTTCGAAGTGAAGTTGCCGGGGAAGAAGTAGGATCCAGCGAGGCGCCGCCTCCGGCGGCCGGTGCGGGAATGAGCGGTCGAACGCGCTGTTGTAGCGGAACGCGTGAGCCCGCCGAAGGCGGGTAAACGCTTTGTTGCGGCCAACGTGCCGCGGTGAGAAATATCCGGGCCGAGCCCGCGCCTATGCGACCGTGTGCACTCGCGACTGGTGGGCGACCGGTTTCGCCGTCCCTTGCACCGCTGCAAGCAACTGCGGCAGCGTGAATGGCTTTTGCAACGAGGTGCCGCCGCTCATCGCGCGGGCAAGTTTGAGGCAGAATTCCGCCCCGAGGTAGCTGCTGCCGCCCGACATCACAATCAAGCGGGCATCGGGTTGTAGCCTTTTGGCGGCGGTGATAATCTCGAGTCCGTCGACATCGGGCATGATGACGTCAGTCAACACGACGTGGAATCGACAGGATTCGAGCAGGGCGAGAGCCTCTTGTCCGGAACCCACGGCCGTCACGCTATAACCCGCTCGTTCGAGCACGATCCGGAACACATTTCGGGCGCTTTCGTCGTCATCGACGATCAGGATGGAGAGAGGTGTCATGGGTCGGAAGGTTGGCGGTTTCACGACCGCCACGCTGGCGGCCACGGCTCCATCGAGGAGGAATCGACGGCGAATCGAAAACCCTTTTTCTACCGGAATTCCGGTAGATTTACCGGTGGTGCCCGGGTCGCAAAAGCCGCAGCTCAGTCGAACACGACCGTCTTGTTGCCGTAAACCAGGACCCGCCCCTCCAGGTGCCAGCGCACGGCATGGGCGAGTACGAATTTTTCCAAATCGCGGCCTTTGCGAATCAGTTCGTCCACTCCGTGCCGGTGGGTGACGCGGGCAACGTCCTGATGAATGATCGGCCCTTCGTCCAAATCACGCGTGGCATAATGCGCCGTGGCACCGATGAGCTTCACGCCGCGCGCATGGGCCTGGTGGTAGGGGCGCCCGCCGGCGAAGGCCGGCAGGAAGGAATGATGAATGTTGATGACGGTCGCGCCGGACTGCTCGAGGAATTCCGCCGACAATACCTGCATGTAGCGCGCGAGGATCACGAGGTCGACCTTGTGCTCGGCCAGCAGCGCAACCTGCCGGCGCTCGGCTTCCGATTTCGTGGTCGCCGTCACCGGAACGTGGAAAAACGAAAGCCCATAGCCCCGCGCGGCGTCGGCGAGATCAGAGTGGTTGCTGATCACCGCAACGATGTCGCACGCGTATTCGCCCGCTTTCCACCGCAGCACGAGATCGTGGAAACAGTGGTCGGACTTCGACACGAACACGGCGACGCGCGGGCGGTCCACCGACGAGAGCACACGAACGTTCATGCCGAGCGACCCTTGCGCGAAACCGACAAACTCGGCCTCCGCGGCCGCCAGATTGGCCAGTCCTGCCGGCGATGAGCTCGCCGTCGACGGTTCCCATTCGACGCGCTGGAAGAATATCCCCGCCTCCATGTCGCGATGTTGATCCGCGTGGAGAATGTTGCCGCCGCGTTCGAAAATCCAGCCCGCCACCCGTGCCACCAGCCCGGGCTGATCCGGCCCGTGCAGGAGGGCGATGAGAGTTGGTTTCATCATAACGGTCGCCGCGTTCACGCCGTGGTGCGCGGCCGGCTGCAACGTCGCGGCCGGCGGATTTGAACGCGAACGCAATCGCGCGCGGATGAAGGCAAGGTCGGGATCACGAACATGA
>JAUSID010000218.1 GCA_030648295.1 Opitutaceae bacterium
TGACGACGGGCTTCGGGACGCCCTTGGTTTCGGGCGGGCGGCGGCCCTCACTGCTGTTCGGGCGGGGAGTTGAAGTGGGCTTGGCGCATAGGGCTGCCCGGCTCGGCACGTGGCCAAAGACGCGGAGCTGGCGGAGTTGACAGAGGTGGTTGCCGCGTTTGCAGTCAAGCAGTGTCCGCGGGGATGTCGATGTCGGCCTCCAGGTGCAGAGGCTTGGGCCGCCGCCGTCTCTTCGAGCCACGGCCGCGGTGCTTGCCACAACTCGGGGCAAGGGCGTGGGTCGGATGCCGCCTCAGGGGCGAACGTTCCGTGCAAGCGCGCTTGAGAACGAGGGGCGAGGGGTGGGCCGTACCAGCGAAGAGTCGGCAACTCCCGACCCGCGAGCGGGTGCCCCGGCCGGAGGGCGAACTGGGCTCCCCAAGCGGTCTGACGGTGTGGCGACGAGACCCGGGCGGAAGCGACCACTCACGCAAGCGTGGCGCTCTTCGGGGTTACTCGGTGGGTTTATCCTTCATCCGATAGCTGTCTCCTCGAATGATGATCGCCTCCCCGTGATGCATCAGCCGGTCGATCATGGCGGTGGCCAGAGTGTTGTCCACGTCGAAGATCGCGCCCCAGTCCCGGAAGGCTCGATTGGTGGAGACCACGATCGAGCCGCATTCGTACCGGGCGGCCACAACCTGGAACAACAAGTCTGCGCCGCGTTTGTCGATGGGCAGATAGCCCAGCTCATCGAGGAGGAGAAGTTGTGGGGTGGTGTAGTGCCGGAGCTTTTTCTCCAGCGTGCCGTTGATCTGTGCCGTAGTCAGCGTGTTGATCATGTCCACGACGCGGCTGAACTGGACCGAGAATCCCTTTTCACACGCGGTATGCCCCAGTGCATTCAAGAGATGACTTTTCCCCGTTCCGGTAGGCCCAATAAACACTGCACACCCTTGTTGCGCGACGCAGTCGCAGTCGAACAGTCGCAAGATCGTCTGTTTGGGAATCCGCTTGGGGAAGGTGAAGTCATACTCCGCAAGCGTCTTGCATTTGGGCAAGCGGGCGCGATGGAGCCGCCGCTCCAAGGCCCGTTGTCGGCGGACGGTGACTTCTTCGCCGATCAGTGCGGCCAGCACGTCGAGCATGGAACTCTGCTTGCGGGCTGCCTCGTTGAGCACTTCCTGATACAACTCGGCGATGCGGTGGAGCTTCAGCTCCGCCAGGTCGGCGAGCAGTTTCTCGTGTCGTGGTGCGGTCATGAGGGGGGTTCCTTGTCCTCGGAATCGCCGCAGAGGCGGTCGTAACGGGCCGGATCAGGCTCTTCCAGGTGAATGTCTTCGATCAGCTCGCGGCGTTTCGGTTGCAAGGGGGTGGGCGAAGGAAGCTCGCGGCGGCGGCGCTCTTGCACGAGGATCGCCTCCACGTAGGCCGCGTCGTAGGTCTGGTACTGGAGGGCTTGGCGGATGGCGGCGAGCACCTCCTTGCGACCGTAGAGCCGCACCAGCCCCAAGAGTCGCCGCAGATGGACGGTCGGCTTGACCGGCATCGAGAGCAGCTTGAGGTGGAACTCGCGGGCTTCCGGCCCCAGGGCATCGAACTCCTCCACGCGCTGGTCGGCCTGGCGACGCCGGCGGAGCTTCAAGGCCGCCAGGCGGTGGTCGCTCTGGACCAGCAACTCGGGATGCAAGCAGGCATAGCGCCCGGAACCGCTGATGACCGCCGCCTTGAGGTTGTCGAAGATGATTTTCCGCGGACTACCGCCGTAGAACTCCAGTGTATGGACCACCGCCCGGTAGAAGTCCGCCTTCCGCTGCGACAGGCTGAACTCGATATAACGCAGCCGGCTGTAGCCGAGCACCGCCACGAACACCGAAACCCGCCGCGGCGTCTTGCCGATCGTCAGCCGTCCGCAGTCGCCCCAATCCACCTGCACCGCTTCGCCCGGCTCCGGCACTGACAAAGGCGGGGTCAACCGCGCCAGCGCCTTGGCCACCGTCTTCGTACAGCAGTGCAGACGGCGGGCAATTGCCCGTCGCTTGAGCCCTTCGACCTCGTACAAGCGGCGAATCTCCGCCCAAAGAGAAACTTTCATCGTAACCTCCGCTCAATCGGCATCAGGGGATGTCCCCGCCAGCCCGCGGAGCATCGCGCCAAAGTGGGCCAGACCGCCGCCGCGACGCTCGACGGTAACACGGGGCAAGGAGAGCACCTGCACCAACGGCGCCCGGTACGCCACCAGGTCTTCCGCTACTAACTCGTCCCGCGCCGCGACCACGGCCGTTTCCGTCATCCGCAGACGGACGGCGATCGAGGCGTCGCTGTAAAAGGACAGCCCGTCCTTGTCGCTCACGGCGGCCAGAAAGAAGTACAACACGATCGCCTCGTGCCTCAGCCGTGGGGCACGCTCCCGCAGAAAACGGCGATCAATCCAGGACCAGCCCGTGGTCGGCGGGCGGCGCACGCGGTCGGGAACCAAGACTTGTTTGGCAATCATGCTCGGCAACCTCCGGGGATTGCCGGAAAGGTAGAGCAGACGACTCGCCCTGCCCATAGCCGCCGACCGCGATGGTTGCTGCCGTGACGCCGCCAACGATCTGGCTTGACCGTGGAGAATCTTCGTTCGCCGCCGGCAACGCCAGCCGTTTGTCCGCCAGGGACTTGTACTCCAGGCGACGCTTCAGTCGGCCGGCTTTCGTCTTGCGGGCCAAGTACTTGCGCTCTCGGTCCCGCACCCGACGCATCGCCCCGCGGCACGCATCGCTGCAATACGAGGCCGTCGTTCGCCGCGAATCCCGCGGAGGCTCGTAACAACCCGGCCGGTCGCACAACACGCGCGGAAGAGGGGTTTCGCTGCGTGACCACGCGCCGCGTGCAGCCGTGATCGCCGACGCCGAATCGCCCTTCACCGAGGGCTTGCTCTGGCCGGCACTTCGCTGCCGCCGGATGCGCTCCGCCTCCGCATGGTTCTCACGCCCCTCGGACGCCGCCCGACGGGCGCGTTGCCGCCGCGTCGCGTGCCAACGACGTACCAAGCGCAGGCACTCGGGATCTTGGCAGTACCACTGGTTCCACTGCCGGGCACGATACCGCCGCCCACACCCCTTGCGAAGGCAAGTCCGCCATCCCAGCCGCCGGTTCCCGGCCCGGCGCTCGCTTGCAGATTGGCTGGCTTCGTTGGTATCCTGCGCGCGTCCCATGGGAGGTTGCCACTCCCTGGGGCCGCCCGGGGAGGATGCACTTGATCCTCCTCGGGCACTTCACCCCTGCCATCTCGTCTTTCTCCAATCGCCGCCGCGGGGGCGATCGACTTCCCCAAGTAGCTCCCCTCCGCCACCGCGCGAAGGAAACCAGGAAAGCCAGACGCGATGCTTTCCGCCACTGGGGCGAATGTCAAGCAACGCGAAGGAAACTTGGAAGAACACGTACCAGATCCATCTGGCCTTGAAGGAGACGGAAGAAGACCACCTCACGGAAGAAGAGCCGTTAAGAACACGGCGGAAGGAAACGGGATGAAGGATTACGGCCAGAGATAGACCGTAGCGAGGGCGTCTTCGAGCCCGAAATCGGCGGCGTTTTCGAGCCCGTCGTCACGACTGAAGAAAGCGCACGCTGCCGCTCCTCTCTATCCCATCCCTTGTCATACGCGATGGACCTTCCATCGCTGCGAATCACAACGTCGCGCGGGTGCCACTGGTCTATTCTCGTCCCCGCGCTCTGTGTGGGAACGAGGAAGCACGCTTAGAACGATAACTCGATGACTCCACACTCCGTCACCTCACCGATCCTACGAAACCCTGCTTCAGTCAGGCCTGCTACGGCCGATGCGGGGGCAGATACAAGCAGCCCTCCGTTTGTCTGCGGATCTAACAATGGATAGAAGGGCGGTTCATTCCGGAAACCTTTCAATTCCACACGCGACCGGACATAATCTAGGTTTTGCTCGCTCCAAAACGTTTGGCTGAGTCTGCCCGTCACACGAGATACAGAGGGAATCACGGGAATCGCTTCAAAGTCCAAGACAGCACCCTGACCCTGAAGCAGCATTTGCGAAAGATGTCCAAGAAGCCCAAAACCGCTTACGTCCGTTGCGCAGTGCACGCCAACCGCCAAAGCACGCTCAGACGCATGTCTGTTCGACATAAGCATCACATTCATAGCCTCTTCCAGCCCGCCTTCGTCCACGAGCGCGACTCTGTATGCCCTGACAATCATCCCCACACCCAAAGGCTTGGAAAGCAGCAAGTGGTCATGGAGCATCGCACCCGACTTTCGGATGATTCT
>JAUSID010000219.1 GCA_030648295.1 Opitutaceae bacterium
CCAGCCTGCGCTGTCTGTGTCAGCCAAGTTTCAGAAACGTTACCGCTGCGAAGCACGCTTGCTATTCCCCACTCTCCGCAATTCGTGTTCATTCGCGTCCATTCGCGACACGTGGCCGCGGCGGCAGCACCCGAGGCAACCCGGCCAGCCTGTCCGCACTGCGGCAAGACCAATGTATATTGCGTGGCGGTGGTGTTGCCCAGTGGCCCGCCGCTTCCGGTGCCACTCGCCGTTACCGGCAAAAGCCCGTGAACCGCCGTGAGCTTGCGCGCGCCCATGTTTCTCCCCCTCGGTCTTCCGGCCCCTCCACCGCCGGCCAGGGCGGAGCCTGCCCCCTTGCCGTGCCGGCCCACGAAGAAGCGGTTTCGCCGCCCGCTCCGCCCTTGGTTTCCCGCCGCCACCACCCCGACCGCCGCTGCGATGCCTCCCGGCCTCGACCCAACCACGCCCGCGCCGCTGCCGCCCCGAGGTTACCACGCCCCAGGCGGGTGAACTTTCGCTTTATATATATCATCCGCTGATCCGTCCGGCCGACGTCTTCGTCCAACCCTCCAGAGGCGGGCAAGCCGTGATGTAGATCGCTCGATACCGTCATAACACCTGCTCAGCCCCGTCCGCTCGCGACCTACTTCACTTCAGGTTGGGCCTATTCCTTCTTCATCTTCGCTCGACCTTTTTCGTGGAGATTTTCACCCCGATCGCCGTCGCGATTGCGATCGTGCAGAATTGCATGATCATTAACCACGGCATGAATACGTGAGTGATAGTAAACAAAGCGAGGGCGCCTGCGACATAGAAAAGACGCCTCCTCCCTGCAAGAGCCGACAAAAGAACGGCGATAACAATTACGATTTGATAGATTAGGATCGCCATTTTAGGTCGCTGGACATCTCGGCCGCCAATGCTTCAACAGTTTTGAGCTGCCCTACGGCGATACCCACATTCTGTGCTGTCCGCCTCTGCTCTCGTAGATTGCTGCATCAAGGTCATGAAGTCCGGGATGATCTACCTTGACCACGTTTTCTACGTGCACTTTCAGCGGCACATCAACTGTCGGCTGCGAAACAACTCGCACTTCGATGGGTGAGCCTTTGTGCCGAGTATCGGCGTCAATGTAGCCGCCCGAAACAAACACATTTAGGCGGCCTGACAACTGCACCGCAATCGTTGTGAGCAGAACTAAGACCGCGACGCGCCAAAGGACTAACATCGCAAGAGGAACCAACTCCGCGCCGGTCTTACGTCGTTGCGCACGAGAAACACTTGGACCTTCAGGCGGTACAATCACGCTGGATGTATTCATAGAATCTTTCAGGGGAACTTTCCGAGATTGCCCAACGTCAGAGATGCCACGGCCTGCGCGGGCGCGACGCATGCGTCAGCATGCGGCGTGACGGCTGTGGTCGTTGGCTCGGCGACTTGTTAGGCCTTGATCGGGTACGTCCATATGTAGACATTCCAAGGCGTGTAAAGATACCAGCGTTCCCCTCCGCTCTGCATAAATGTCCCGATTGACTGGCGGACTCGGGCTTCGAACCAGAACGGCGCTGGGCATCTTAATACTTCGACTTCGGCCATTGGTCCCCCGGCAGTACGCTTCGCCAGTTGCTTTGATTCATGGGACTCAGGATTCTCAGCGATCGCTCGGCTTATCCTGTCTGCTTCGACGGACATCCTTTGAAATATTTGCCGCCGAAGGAGAATCGGCGCATGTACAAAAGTAATAAACCAAAGAGCGCAGTAGATGACCGTAGAGTAAACGATGGCGCGGAGGAGAAGTCGTTTTTTCATCCTTTGCCGAACAGTGTTATTGGGACCAACTGAGTTTGTCTTTGCGCGGCATGGTGGAAGGGGCTCGACAGGGCCCGGCATCTGAAATGTCCCTCCGCAAGCTGTTGGACAACAAAATCCCTTTCGTTCGGATACTCAATTTTGAATAGTCGGAGCGCTTTCTTTTCGGGCCGGCGAAAGCCAAAACCGGTCGCATGACTCCGTTTGACGGCAAAGATAACCGCGGAGTGACGAGTGATGAGTGACGAGTGGCCAGTGTTCACCATCGGCGGTTCGGGATGCAAGATGCGCGCTTACGCGCGATTTCGAGTTTCGCGTTTCGAGTTTGGTTCACAACGACCGCTCGCCCGATCGCAGCTGCTGACTTGTCCGAATGTAGCTACGAGCGTGTGGATGGCACTCGGTTCTGGGTTCTGGGTTCTGGGTTCTGGACTTCGAGCTTCGCGCCTTCGCGGCTTCGCGTAAGCCAAGCTCCCGCCGACCAAGGCAGAGCTCACGCGAAGCCGCGAAGGACGCGAAGTGAATTTCTAACCTCGCTTCTGCCGACGTGTGACCACATCAAGTCCGGCCACGGCGGAATGAGTTTGGACCCCACGACCGAACTTCAGGAAAGGGTGGCGCGATTTGATGATACAATCGCGAAGTTCAAACGTGCCCAGGAGCAAATCGTCGCACGCCGGAACGGCGCGGCCGATCACATCATGGTCGAACTCGATGACCGGCTGGTGGTGAACCGGCGGACGATCGAGGCCCTCGAACGTAGTCGCGTACTCGCCATCGAAGATCTGCAGCGCCAGCAACGGCAGCGGGACGGCGATTTCAGCCCGCGCATCGTCGTGGTCGACGACAACCCGGAGGGGCGATTTTTCCTTTCGCGGGCCGTCCGAGGGGTGTTCCCGCGAGCCGATATTGTCGGTTGCGAAAACTCGGAGGCTGCCCTGGCCGAACTGCGCGCCGGAAACGCAGCTGGCTTCGTGGTGCATCGCGCCAATGACGCCGACGGGCTGCCCATGGTTGAGTTTCTTCGCGCGGCCAGCGCGACGATTCCGATCGTCTATATGTCGGGGATCGATCGCGCGGAGGCCGCGTTTACGGCGGGAGCGACGACGTTTCTGCTGTTCGATCAGGCGGCGTCACTCGGGCCGATTCTCCGGAACATTCTTCGGCGGTGAAGGTGAGGAAAACGCAGAAGACACGGAAGACGGAAGACGGGTGAGATTTGGGGCGGCGCAGCCCCTGCTCAGATGTCTCGGGACATCGAGCTTGCCGAAACGGCCGCTACCGGAGCGGCACGTATTTTCGACTGATGCGCCGCGGAGCAGGGAGCAGGACCAAACCACCGGATTGCGAACGCGAAGCCCGAAACTCGAAACGGTCGCGCGAAGCGCCAAACCCACAACCCCAAACTCAGAACTCAAAACCGCGCGCGCAGCGCGCTACCTCCGGTGGTCGTTCTTGTCCTCCCGGCGCTCGTCCTTGTCGTCGTGTTTCTTATCCCCGTGCTTCCAGTTCTTGGGATAGCTTTTGACGACGGTGCTGTGCTGCTGCTCCGGCGGGCCTTGAAGCTCCAAGGGCACTGACGGCGAGGCCGCCAGCACGGATACCGTGACGCCCCGCGGCGCCGGCTGCCGGACCCACGCGCTGCCGTCGCGAGACACATATTCGCGCCGGGTGCGGTTATAATAAACTTCGTACCCCGGATAATAATCGTAAGCCTCGCGCGTCACGACCGTGACGGGCGCCTGCACGACGGTGCGCTGCGCCTGCACGACCGGGCGTTCCGGATAGGCCTCACGCTGGGTCGACCGAACGATCGTGGGCTGGTTGCCACGATTCATCCCCGGCGGCGCCCAGTTTCGCGGATAACTCCGGATCACGGTGCTGTGGTGCTGCTCCGGCGGATCTTGAAATGCCATTCGCACCGACGCGGAGGCAAAAAGGACATCCACCGTGACGCCCTGTGGCGCCGGCCGGCGAACCCATGCGTTGCCATCGCGATACACGAATTCGCGGCGGTTGCGGCCATAATATACCTCATACCCCGGATAATAGTCGTAGTCGTCCTGATAAACGACCATCGTGCGCGACTGCATCGGCGGGCGTCCGCGGTAAACGGTGGATTGATTCGACGGCTCGGACACACACCCAACGAGCGAGGCCAATAGGGCCGTGCCGGCCATGAAGCCGATCTTGTCCGCGATATGAAAATTATTCGTCATGGCCCGAGCATACATCCGATCGCGTCCGGTTGCGATGGAGTGATCGCCTGATAGGTGGGGCGCAGACAGGAGGCGGTGGTCGGTGGTCGGTGAGGCGGTGAGGCGGTGAGGCGGTGAGGCGGTGGTCAGTGGTCGGTGGTCGGTGGTCAGTGGTCGGTGGTCGGATGGGCGGCTTGCCACGCCGTAGCTCGAAGAGCGAAGGCCGGAGGCGCGGTGAAACGGTGGTCGGTGAAACGGAGGAGCAGAGGGGCAGAGGGGCACAGAGCTTCGGGGCGTTGGTGCAGTCCTCGCACGGTTCGCTGGCCGGTCCCTGTAGACGTCCCACTCTCACTCCGTCATCCCTCGCTCCCTCATTCCCTCATTCCGCCGTTTCACTTTCACCTTCACTCTCACTTTCACTGACCATCTGACCATCCGCCCATCCGACCATCCGACCATCTGCTCATCCGACCGTCTGATCCCCTCATGAAGTTGCGGGCGGGACGCCCGCGCTCCCGGGGAAGCATCGCTCAAGTGAGCCGGAGCCGACCATCCGCTCATCCGCCCATCTGATCATCTGATCATCCGGCCATCCGACACTCCAGCCTCCTCACGTCGGCTGCTACACAGGCCGCCCCATTCGACCCTACTCCGCCGGCCCATTCGGCTACGGTCGATCGACTGCGCTGAACGAATATTTTACGCTATAGAACCCGCTTTACACAAAATTGGTACCAGACCGATTGCTGGCGGTTAGGGAAAGCGGGATGCTCCAGCCATGAACCACCGTATGCATTTGTTGCTGGCCGGTTCAACCGACCTACTCGCAACGCCGGCTTTTCGGCGCCGCTCTCATGGGGATCATTTTTTCTCCTTCCTCCAAAGCCGGAGTGGTCGGACCCGGCTTGCAGTATTGGCGGCAGCCATCCTCGGTTTCACCAGTTTGTCGGTCGCGGCCGAAGGCACGGCACTGGTTCGACGGACGCCGAGCCTGAACGGCGGCATCATCGAGGGCTCGCTGCAAGTGATGTCGGGTGAAGATGTGATGCTCGCTGGTTCCATCGCCATCACGGGCGATGTGCTGGTTCCGGGCATGCCGGCCGTACTCATTAATGGAAATCCGACTTTCGGCGGAACGATCGAAAACACCGGCAGCACCTCGCCCTCCGGGTATCACGTGGTACTCAACGGAAGGACATCGCTGCGAAACGTGGTACGCCGAACTGATCCGGTTGTGATCGCGAGCGTCACAGCCCCGCGCGTTCCGACTGGCACCCGCACGGTTATCATCTCGTCGCCGAGCCAGGGGGCGCCGGATTTCCCGACGCTGCGGCACCTCAGACTCACCCGCGGGGCCGGTCAGATCGTCGTCCCACCCGGCGCGTACGGCGAGTTTACCGCGCATGCCGGAAGTGGATTCACACTGGGCATCGCTGGTGCAACGTCCCCGGCGCACTACGATTTCGAGCATTTGCAATTGACGGCCGGCAGCCAACTTCAGGTCATCGGCCCGGTCGTGATCACCGTCGGGAACACGGTCATGACGGAAGGTGCGATCGGTTCACCCGCCCAACCGTCATGGCTGGCGTTGAACATTTCATCGGGCGGCCTGACCCTCACGGGCGCGGGGTCGATCGACGGCTATATCAATGTGCCGGCTGGAACGATCTCGTTGAGCGGAACAGCGCGGCTGACCGGCGGCATAATTGGCGACCGTCTCGATTTGGCCGGCCATGCCGTCGTGCGGCTCGCGCATGCCACGCCGAACGTACCGCCGACTGTCGCGTTGACCGCCCCGGCCGATGGCACCCTGTTCACGGTGCCGGCCTCGATGTTGCTGTCCGCCACCGCGAGTGATTTCGATAGCGCAATCACGAAAGTCGAGTTCTACCAGGGCACCAGCAAGCTCGGCGAGGCGGTCGCCGCCCCCTTCGAGTTCATCTGGGCCAATGTTTCACCGGGCGCATACGTGCTGACCGCCAAAGCCTACGACAACGCGGGCGCGAGTACATTGTCGGCAGCGCGAAACATCACCGTGCAGATTGGCCTGCCGTATTTCACGGGGTTCGAGGCGAGCGACGGCTATATAGCGGGTCCACTCTCGGGACAACTGGGCTGGATCGCCACCGGGGCGGTCGCCGTCGTCGACGGTGCCGGCAATTCCGGCAGCCGCGCCGTGCTGGTCGGCGGTTCCGGATCCGGCGCGCAGGCGACGCACACGTTTCCCGTCTCGGCGGCGCAGGTCGTCTTCATCGATTTGTTCAGCAAACCGGCGGCAGGCACGAGCCCGGCAGCGTCGATCGTCGTGCAAGCCGACAGCGCGCAGGTCGCGTTTGTCCGCGCCGGCGACCAAGGCGAACTCGTCGTCCTGAACGGGAACGGCACCGGTGGCGGAACGTGGGTTCCCACCGGCTTCACGGCGCTTCTCGGAGCCGACGGCCGCTCGAGCGCCTGGCTCCCGCTCACGCTGCGGGAGGATTTCGTCGCGAAGCGCTGGGATCTTTATGTCGATGGACGGCTCCTGGCGTCCGAGATGGGTTTCACCGACAACGCGGCGCAAAGTTTCACCCGGATCACTTTTAATGGGTTCGACACGGCCGGCTCGCTCTTCGACGAATTCTTCGCCGGCTTCGACAACCCGATGTTCACCGATGCCGACCGCGACGGCATCAACGATGATTGGGAAACGCGGTATGGACTCAATCCGCTGATCAACGATCGGCTGGGTGACATCGATGGTGATGGCGTGATTAATATTCGCGAATATCGCCATGGCACGAGTCCAACACTCGTCGACACGGACGGCGATAGTTTGCCCGACGGCTGGGAAATCCAGCACGGCCTGTCGGCAACCGTCGCCGCTGCATCCAACGACGACAGCGATGGCGACGGTCTCACTGACGTGCAGGAATTCACCCTCGGCACGCATCCGATGGCAATCGATACGGACAACGATGGGATGGCTGATGGTTGGGAAATATTGTACGGGCTCAATCCGCTCGATCCGGCCGATGCGGCGGCGGATGGCGACGGCGACGGAAAGACGAATCCGCTGGAGTATCAAACGGGGACGAATCCGAACGATTACTACAACGGCGTATTGCCGGAGCTCGTTTCACTCATCGGCGGGAACCTGCGGCCGGGCCCGAGTGGCCTGGTCGGCGTGCGGGTCATGCGCGCGGACGGGACGCTGCTGCCAAATGCGCCGATTGCTTTCCAGACGACGTCAGGCGGAATTGCAATTTCGACGAGCCCGCTGGGGACAAGTCCGGCGACGACGCTGGTTGTGCGCAGTGACGCGCAGGGAATCGCCTCCATTTACGTTCAATACCCGTCGCCGGCGGCGCCGCTCAGCACGTTGGTTGCGACCGCGCAGACGGGAAGCCTGACGAAGACGCTCTCGATCAGCCTCGCGCCGCCCATCATCGATACGGACGGTGACGGATTGGACGACGGCTGGGAGCAAAAGTATTTGGGCACGCTCGGCTACGGGGCCAGTGAAGACCCGGGCGGAATCGGGCGAACGCTCTCGTTGTCTCATTTCGATAACCTGACCCCGTGGCCAAGTCCGGCCGTGAGCAGCGGACTCCAGTTGTGGTATCGCGCGGATCTTGGAATTACAAGAGACGCGGCGGACAAGGTCAGTCGCTGGGTGGATTTGTCGGGCAATGCCGTTCACCTGGCCCAGGGCGCATCCGCGGCGCAGCCGCTCGCGGTGGCGTCCTCGCTCGGCGGGAAGGCGGCGGTACGTTTCGACGGCGTCGCGAGCACACTGCGGACGTCCGCAACGGTCGATCTAATGCAGGGCAGCAGCGACATGACCGTGGTTGTCGTGATGAAGGCGGGCGCCTCGCAGCCGACTTATGCAGACGTCATGGATTACAACCATGGCACTGCGCCGTATGGCGGCTTCGTGGTCCAGCAGAACGTGGGTCACTTCAATCAATATGGGTTTGGATGGCGCGACCCGGGCGATGCTGGCTGGATCGGATTGGAGTCGACGCTGCCAATTGCGGCGGACGCCCCGCAGTTGCTCGAATTCGTGAAGGAAGGCACGACGCAGGCGGGTCACCTGAATGGCGCGCCCCTATTCACGACGTCGGTACCAGCCCAAATGCTGGTGAATGCGCCGCGAATCTTCAGTCTCGGCAGCTTCGTCGCGGAAAACTCCCGCTATTTCAATGGCGAGATTGCCGAGGTTCTGATCTACAATCGCGCGCTGACGGCGACGGAACGCGCCCGGATTGAAGACGGTTGTGGCACGCGCTATTTCGACACCGACGCCGATGGACTTTCCGATCTCTGGGAAATGGCAAAACTCGGGACGCTGGCCTATGGGCCGCAGGACGATCCCGGCGGCGTTAGTCGCACCCTATGGCAATCGCAGCAGCAAGGCCTGGTGCCATGGCCGGCGGCAGCCGTCAGCAGCGGGCTCCAGCTCTGGTATCGGGCGGACCTCGGTGTCGCCACGAACGGCAGCAGCCAGGTGACGCGCTGGACCGATGTATCGGGAAACGGCGTGCATGCGCGGCAGACCGATCCCGCCGCGCAACCGGTGGTGGTGGCGGCGGCGGCAGGCAGCATGCCGGTCATACGCTTTAACGGCGGCACCACGGTATTGCGCAGTGCGCTCGCCGACCTGCTGAAGGGCAGCGCGGACATCACGATCATCGCCGTCGTCAACCCCGCCGCGATGCAGGTCGAGCACGCCGACATTTTCGACTACGACCATGCGACGGTTCCGTATGGTGGCTTTGTGGTTCAACAGAATGGCGGTGCGCTGAACCAATACGGTTTGGGATGGAGGAATCTGAGCAACGGATGGGAAGGGTTGAGTCCCACAGTCACGGTGCCGGCGGGCGCGGTGCAGTACTTGACGATGATCAAATCCGGCGCGACGCAGTCCGGGTTCCTGAACGGCGAGCAAAAATTTGCCGCGAGCATTTCATCGCAGATGTCGATCAATCCTCCGCGGTCCGTGGCGGTCGGAAATTTTGCGGCGGCGGGCGGCCGGGCGTTCAACGGCGATATCGCCGAGCTGCTGATTTACAACCGGGCGCTGGCGCCCGCGGAGCGTTCGCAGGTTGAAACGGCATTGGCACAGAAATACGCCACGCCGTAGGTCGCCGGTGAAGCGGTGAAGCGGTGAATCCGTAAGACGGTGAAGCGGTGGACGGTCGGATGATCGGATGATCGGATGATCGGATGGTCGGATGATCAGAGGTGCAGAGGTACGGAGGTACGGAGGTACGGAGGCGCGGCTTGCCACGCCGTAGCTCGAAGAGCGAAGGCGGGTGAAACACGCGTTCGGAAAACTCGACCTGTTCACAATAACTTTCGCGCTTCAAGGAATCCAGCGGGCGAGACGCCCGCGCTCCCAGGGAAGCATCGCTCAAGCGCACCGTGGCCGATCATCCGACCATCTGATCATCAGACCATCGGCCCCTGCGACCACTCAGAACGCGAAGAACCGGATCGCCAGCTGGCAAAACACTGCACCGACGACGGTCATGGCAAAACCCCAGAGCAGCATCTGCCGGAAAAGCACGCGTGCCTCCGCCGCATTCGGCAGCGCGGCGATGCACAGGGCGCCGATCGTCGAGAGCGGTGAGACGTCGACGATCGCCGCGCCCACGTTGATGCTCAGCGCGATTTCGAGCGGGTCACCTCCGCCCAGCTTTTCCACCAGCCCGGGCACCGCCGGAAGGAACGCCGGATACACCACGCCTGAGGTCGAACTGTAGGTGGAGATCACCCCGGTGACGAACGCCATCATGCCATTCGCGGTCGCCGGGCTCGTGATCCGGGCCAGCAGCGTGGTGAACAAATCCATCCCGCCGGTTTTCTCGATCACACCGACAAGTACACTCACGCCGCACACCATCAGGATCACCGACCATGGCACCGCACCGACGACCGTCGTATCGTCCGCGGCCCGCGCAATGATCAGAACCGCGGCCGCGGCGAAGGCCGACAGGCCCGGATTGGTCCGCCAGACGACAACCGCGGCAATCCACAGCGCAATCACCGCGCAGGTGAAGACGTGGCGCGATGCGAACGACGGTGGCGGTTCAACGATCGCGCCGGCACCGCGCCCTAACCGCCACAACGGTAGGCCGCCGAAAAGCATATAGGCCGCCGCCGCCACCAGCGCATGCGCGACGAAATTCGCGGAGAACACGCCCCACTCATGGCCGCCGAGCCCGATCTTCACGAGCAGCGACTGTACAATCACCCCCACCGCACTGAACGGCGACAGGTTGCCGGCATTGCCGCCATTTGCGACCATCAGTGCCATCAGGAACGCGGGCACGCCGGCCGTCGCCCCGGTCGACATCGCCAGCGGTGCGATCAGCGCGGTCGCGGCGATCGCACCCGGACCGAACGTGGAAACACCACAGGCGAGAGCGAAGAATGCGATCGGCAGGAGCCCGGTCACACCTCCGCAGGCGGCGGTGGCGTGGCGCGCGATCACCTCGAGCGTTCCGTTCTTGTGCGCGATGCCGAACAGGAGCGTCACGCCGAGCAGGGTGAGGAAAAGGCCCGACGGAAACACCGCCATCAACGCTTCGGTTTTCCAGCCGGCGGCGAACACGGCAATCGGCCACGCCAGCGCGACGGCCAGCACGCCGACGTTGATTCGAGCCGTCAGGCTGAATCCGATGACGACGAGCAACGCGAGAAGCGACAGGATCGCGGGGGTCATGCAAAGCGGCGCTGTTTCAACCGAAGTGTTCTTACTGTTGGATGGATGCGCCGCGGAGAAGGGAGCAGGGAGAAAGGAGCAAGAAACCGACCTTTCGAAACGAGGTGATACGGAACGAAAGCGGTCCTCTGTTTTCTCCGTTTGCTCATGAGAACGCCGGGCGTTGAAATCGTCGCGGAGGTTTACGATCCGGATTCTGGCACATCTTCCTCTGCCGCGGGCCCACCACGTGTGCGAGCACGTTTTAATCGTGGCAGCCGAGGTAACGAGGCCGGAATATCGAGTTGTCGATCGCCCAGCCTCCTCACGTCAGCTGCCACGCTGCAGCCGCGAATGGCGGTTGGAATGACCACACGGTGCTCCGCATGCGGCAGCCCTAAACTGAATATCGTGGCTTCACTGCCGAAGACGGCGGGAAATATCCCGCTTCACCGCGGAAGCAGATGCTTCTGCACCTTGCCCAGCGCGGTGCGTGGCAACACGTCGATCCGCACGAAGGCGCGCGGGAGCTTGAATGAGGCGAGCTGCGTCGCGAGCCGAACCCGCAGCGCCGCTTCGTCGAACGCCGCGTCGGCCACGACATACGCCACCGGCACCTCCCCACGAACCGGATCCGGCGCACCCACCACGGCAGCTTCGCGGATGCCGTCCTGTTCGAGCAGGAGTTCCTCGATTTCGCGGGGATATATATTGAAGCCGCCGGAAATGATCAAATCGCTGCGCCGACCCTGCAGCGTTACATAGCCGTCGGCGGCACGGACGCCGATGTCTCCGGTCCGGAACCAACCCTCACGCCAGGCCGCGGAGGTCGCGTCCGGTCGCCGCCAGTAGCCGTCGCACACGTTGGGCCCGCGCACCCAGAGCTCCCCCGCGGTGCCATCGGGCACGGTTGCGCCGGCCTCGTCGCAGATCTTCACCGCGACGTGCGCGAGTGGGAGTCCCACCGTCCCCGCGCGCCGTTCGCCCGCGTAGGGATTGCCGATGTTCATCAACGTTTCGGTCATGCCGTAACGTTCCAGGATCACCTGGCCATAGAGCACACGAAATCTCTCCAGTACTTCAGCCGGGAGGGGCGCCGAGCCCGAGACCGCGAGACGCAGCCGGCGGCCGATCGCGCGCGCCTGCTCGGGCGGCCATTCCAGCAACCGCACATACATCGCGGGCACGCCGAAAAACAGCGTCGGCTGATACGACTCGAACCACGCGGCGGCTTTCCCGTGCTCGAACCGTTCGTGCAGCCGCATGTGGCAGCCGCTGATCAGCCAGCAGTGCACGCCGTTGGCCAGCCCGTGAACATGGAACAGCGGCAGCGTCGCGAGATAGCGGTCGGCCGCCGTTATTGCCCAGCTCGAGACGAGCGTGAGCGCGTTCGTGGCAAAGTTGCCCTGCGTCAGCACCGCGCCCTTCGAGGCGCCGGTCGTGCCCGACGTGTAGATCAGCGACAGCGGAGTGCCGGCGTCGCACGGCACCGCGATGCGCGTGGCCGGTTGCGAGGCAGCGGCCTGCCAGAGCTCGGTGACATTCCACCCGCTGGTGTCGGCCGGAAGAAAACTCGCGAGATCAGGCGAGCTGATCACCGCGGTCGGCGCGGCATCCGACAGGATGTGGCGAAGCTCACGCTCGCGATACAGCACGTTGATCGGCACAACGATCAGTCCGAGCTTCACCGCGGCGAGCCACAGATCGATCACCTCGACGCGGTTCGCGAGGAAGAATCCGATCCGATCGCCGCGGGCCAGCCCGCGTGCGCGCAGCGCGTGGGAGAGCTGGTTGCTGCGGGCCTCGAGGTCGCCGAACGTGAGTTCCACCCGGCTGCCGTCGGGCTGGTGGCATTCGAGCGCCGCGTTGCCGGCGCGACCGAGCAGCGAGACATCAAATACGGTGAGCAACGACATGGGGCGGGAGAGGGACCAGAGACTGGGGACGAGGGACCAAGGACTAGCGAGGCGCAGCCTCAGACCGTGTGATTTCGGAAATCGTGAAATCTGGCATCGGGCATCTAAAATCTGAGAATTTCCAACCCATTGGCGTTCGATGCGGTTTTCCAATTTCAAGATGCCCGATGACAGATGCCCGATTGGCTGATGTCGCTTCGCTCGGAACAAGATTTCCGGGCACTCGGAAAACCCTGGCCGCCTACGGCGCCGCCGAAGGCGGGCAAGCTTGACCTGTTCACAACGAGTTTCGCCACGGACAAGGGACCGCGTCTGCCCTGGGAGCGCGGGCGTCTCGCCCGCAATGTTCGGATCGGACGAAACAACCTCTCTCTCAGCCTCGGAGCTCGGTTGATTCGTTCTCCTCCGAAGGAAATCGCGTTTGTCTGCATCACGAAATCAAAGCTGGTCACGGCGGGCCGAGGTGTTTTTCCAGGAACGCGAGGACGACGGGCCTCAGGTCGCGCGGCAGCGGTTTCTTCGCCCACGTCTGCAAGTCAAACGTGTGCCCGATGCCGTCGAGGAAAATGACCTCGTGCCGGGCGCCACGCTCGCGCGCGACCCGATCCAGTTCCTCGGCCTGCATATAATCAACCGTCGCATCTGCGCGGCCGTGCAAGGTGAGGATGGGCGGGCTGGACCGCGAGAGGTGCGTCACCGGTGAAGCAATACGCAATACGGGGTCGTCGTCCGATTTCGCGCCGAAGAGCCGGAGCACGCCGCCCAGGTCGCGCGTCGCGGAAGTGGGCTGGCCTTTCTTGTCCGTCGATCGGCGCGTCAGCAGATCGGTAACGCCGTAGAAGTTCATGATCGCACGCACGCTGCTCGACCGGCCGGCGTAAGGCGCGGCCGGCTCGAGCTGCGGCTGGCCGGTCGTCAATCCCACCATCAGCGCAAGATGCCCCCCGGCCGAACCGCCCGCGACGGCGATGCGCGTGTGATCGACGGCGTACTCCGACGCGTGCGCGCGCAGAAAACGGACCGCGTTCTTGCAATCGTGCAGATTCGTGGGCCACGCGCCCTGGCCGAGCTTGTAGTCGACGCTCACCGCGACGTAGCCGTTCTGCGCCAGCGTCCCGCAGATATTTTTCGCGCGCGACTCGTTCTTCGTGCCACCGGAAAACCCGCCGCCGTGAATCCAAACGAGCGCCGGGGACAATTTTCCCGGTGCGCGCTGAGCCGGTAGGTAGATATCGAGTTTTTCGGTCCGGTCAGCCGCGAGATACGCGACATCCGTGATCACGCGCACAGCGGCCGCCGGCTCGACCGAGCCGAGCGACGTCGACGAAATTGCAACGAGAGATACGAGTGAAATGAGCGCGCGAATGGCGTTTGGCATGATGCGAACGAGTCGGGGATCTTGCTGGCCGTCGAAATTGAAACGGTGGCGCAAGGCGACCCGCACGCTGGTAATGCCGCTGCGTTTTCGCAATCGGTTTCCTGGGAGCGCCAGCCCGCATTTTTCACCGTCTGCGTCCCATTCAGTGTTCCTTCGTCTTCGGCCATGTTTGCTGACGCGATGAGGCCGTGCCTCTCTTGAATCACCGGCGTGATGCCGGTGCCACTTCAGGCGGCCGTCTTTCCGAAAGTCGCATAGGCGTCTCGCCCATGATCTGGCTTGTCCGCATCCGTAATCGCGCTGGCGGTGGCATCCACGCCGTGACGTTCGCGCAGGAAGGCCCGCGCGGCCTGGAACCCGGCGTCGCCGGGCGGCAGCGACAGGAAACTCGCGAGCGCGCCGCGCCCCAGCGGCAGCTCGTTGTCGGTGAAGTGGCCCAGCAGCCACGGATCGTCCTTCGTCGCCGCAAGCTGGCGTGCGTGTTCGTCGCAGAAAGCATCGAACTCCGGATCGAAGACGAAAATCGCGTCCTTGGGATAGCCGGTGTGCCCAGGTTGCTGATACGTCCCTCCGCGGCGCTTGCCGTAGCTGCTCATGAAATTCCAGATCCGCGTGTACGCGAGCGGCTGGGCGACCGCCCGGAACGACGTCGTGTCGGGCGCGGACGCGGCGAGCGCGGGCAAATCAGCCACGGTCCGGGTCGGATACGACTTCCACGGTGCACCCGGTTTCAGCGCCACGTCGACCGGCTCGGTCGCGTCAAGCGGAATGGCACCGAGGAGGAGGAGCAGGACGTGAGATCCACGCATGAGTTGGAGTTGGTCTGAGGTCTGCGGAGTTTGTTGTCAGTTGGAAACCGGTCGTGGCGAGTGGCGTTCAATGAGACGGGACGGCTCGACCCGGGAGCGCCGGCGTCTCGCCCGCCACAGCCGATGACGTGTATGAGCTTCTTAAATATCACCGGCAGGATGCCGGTGCTACTTCAAGACGTCGATTTTCCGAATGTAGCATGGGCGTCTCGCCCATGATCTGGTCTGGCGCGGGCAGGATGCCGGTGCCACTCCAATCATTGCGGGCCGGAGGCCCGCGCTCCCGGGTCGAGCCAACCACCATCGGCTGTAATCCAATGCCACTTCGAACCTCACGATCCCACGTGCGTGGCGCTGGTCGTGTCGGCATCCGGCAAATCATACAACCGCAGTTCAGAGGGTGGCGGCGCCGATTCGCGCGGTCGGTCGCGATTTCGCGGCAATGTTTCCCAAATCAATACAAAGCGGCGTCCACCACTTCGGGCCGCGAGCGATTGCACTTCCATTCCGGGCCGACCCGAGGTCGAGCGACGTAGCGCCGCGGGAAAGGCGGGCGCCGCCGCGGGCAGCTGCGCGACCGGCGCCAGCGTATCCGCATCCAGCCGCCACCGACCTGACCCTGCGGCGTCCGTCGAAAAATCCACCAGCAGCGTTCCATCGCGCTCGAGCCGCGGCGGCCCCAGCTTCACTTCCGCCGGGATCGATCCGCCACCGGAAAACGCCCACCGAAAATCCCACGAGCTCACCTGCCGCGTCTCCCAGCCACCATCTCCGCGGGCGCGCGCGATGTAGGCCTGTGAGCGGCCGTTCGCATCATAGCGATGATAGGCGACGAGCGGCCGCTTCAACGCGTCGAACCCGAGATTGAAAACCATGTTGATCAACCCGCCGCCGGGCTTCGCCCGATCGATGACTTCACCGGTGGCGAGGGTGATCGGCAGCGCGATGGCGTCACCGCGGCTGTTTTCCCAATGGATGAGATCGCGGCTGCGCGCATACGAGAGGGTGTGGTTGGTCGCGCAGTCCGGCGTCTCACGCCACATCCACGCGAGGTGAAAACGGCCGTCGGGGCCAAGCCTCGGCTCCAGCGAGTACGCATTGCGCTCGCCTTCGCCCTCGAGCAGCGGCCGATCGAGCAACCGCCGCCACGTGCGCGAACGCATGTCGTATATATTATAGAGGTCGCTGCCGTTTCCGCTGCTGCCGTCGCGATAGCGAAACATGAGTTCGCCAGCCGCGCCCTTGAAGAAGATGGGATAAGTGCAGCGCGTTTCGCGCTCGCCCGTCATCCGGTCAATCCGCTCGAGCGAAGCCACGTCGAACGGGCGCCGCGTCCGGTAGTAAACGAGCGGGTCCACATGCATGTTGCCCGAAACGTGCAGGCAGCCTTCGGAGTCGAGCGCGAGCCGGATGTAATTGTGACTATCCCAGGCGATGACGTTCGAAGCGCGTTTCCGAGTGGGGAATGACACCCCGGCCGGCTGAACCCGCGTCCATGTCGCGTCGCCGAGCTTCCGGCCGGCGACGGTGAGCCGTCGTTCCGCGTCGTAGTACGCGACGAATTGATGGCCGCGATCGACGAGCAGCCCGAAGCCGACCGGATGGCCCGCCCACACGTGGTCCAACAACTCGCCCGCCGGCGCCGTGGCGCATTTCAGCGCTGGTAGGAGGACAAGAACGAGGGCGACCGTGGCGATGGTGGGAAGCATGGCGGTTTTCGCTGGAGGGTCGGCGTGACGCGAAGTCGCGGCAATGCCGCAGTGCCGGCGCCGAGACTCGCACGAGATTTATGAGGGAACGACGTTGCGGTTAGCAGCGGGCGTAACGACCGGGCGGGGGTCGGAGGCCAATAGAGCCGTGCCACTCCCACCGTTGCGGGCCGGAGGTCCGCGCTCTCAGGACGAGCCGATGACACTGACGAGCTCCCGAAGATTCACCGGCAGGATGCCGGTGCCACTTCATTTGATCGGTTTTCCGAACGTGGCATGGGCGTCTCGCCCATGATCTGGTCTCTCCACGGCCAGGATGCCTGGCAGGATACCCGTGCCATCCAATCATAGCGGGCCGGATCCCCGCGCTCCCAGGGAAATGATCCCTTTCACTGTGGGATCACGCATAACACGACATGGCCGTTCCGAGTTCGATATCGACGCGTGCCTCGCCGTTGCCCACCGTAATTGCGCCGCGGATGCGCTTGGAAGACCACCGCTCCACCCACCCCAAACCCATGCAAGAAAACCGCCGCGCCGTCTGGTCCTGGGCGCTGATCGACTGGGCGAACTCGGCCTTCGCCGTCATCATGCTGACGGCGTTGTTTCCGATGTTCTTCAAGAAATACTGGTGCGACGTGCCCGGGATGACGCCCGAGCGCAGTACGCTTTACTGGGGTCTGGCCAACACGATCTCGAGTGCCGCCATCGCGGTGCTGGCGCCGCTGCTCGGCTCGGTGGCGGATCAGGGCAACGCCAAGAAGAAATTTCTCATCGGGTTCACGCTGCTCGGTTGCCTCGGTACCGCTTTGCTGCCACTTGTCGGCCAGGGCCAGTTCGTGATTGCCGGTGCGCTCTACGTGGTCGCGGCGTTCGGTTTCTCAGGCAACAACATGTTTTCCGACGCGCTACTGACGGACGTCTCCGGTCCGGCTACTTACGATCGCGTGTCGGCGCTCGGGTACGCACTCGGATACATCGGCGGCGGCACATTATTTCTCTTCTGCTCGCTCATGGTCAGCAATCCGGCCGGGTTCGGGCTCTCGAGCGTGCCGGCGGCGATGAAGCTGTCCTTCGTGCTTACCGCCGGATGGTGGCTGGTCTTCACGATTCCGTGTCTGATTTGGGTGCGCGAAACCCCGGGCGTCCCGGCCATCGGCGAAGGATCGGCGCTCACCCGCGGATTCCGGCAGTTCGTCACCACGTTCAAGGACCTGCGGCACGACCGGCGGCTGCTTTTGTTCCTCGGCGCGTACGTGCTCTACATCGATGGCGTCAACACCGTGATCAAGATGGCGACCGACTTCGGGTCGGCGATCGGGCTGGACGACGCCGGAATGATCAAGGCGTTGCTGGTGACCCAATTCGTGGCGTTTCCCGCGGCGATCGTGTTCGGCCGGATCGGCGAAAAATTCGGCGCGAAGCGGGGCATCATGGTTGGAATCGCGGTTTATGCCGGCGTGTGCCTGTTCGCCACGCGGATGGATTCGACGCGCGAATTCTTCGCCATGGCAGTGGTGATCGGGCTCGTGCAGGGAGGCGTGCAGTCGCTGAGTCGCTCGTATTTCGCGCGATTGATCCCGCCGGAAAAGGGCGGCGAGTACTTCGGATTCTATAACATGCTCGGGAAATTCGCGGCCGTAATGGGCCCCGCGCTGATGGGCGTAAGCGCCGTACTGGTCGGAAACCGGCTTTCGATTCTCGCGCTCCTCCTGCTGTTCGGCGGCGGCATGTGGCTGCTGGCGAAGGTGAGCGACCCGCAGCGGGTGTGAAAGTGAAAGTGAAAGTGAGAGGGGAAGTGAGAGTGAAGGTGAAGGTGGCGGAGGGAGTGAGGGAGTGAGGGAGTGAGGGAGTGAGGGAGTGAGGGAGTGAGGGACCGCCGCGTCACATTGGAGCCCGCGGTGCCGCGACCATCCGCCGTCTGCCGTCTGTCGTCTGTCGCCTGTCCCCTGTCTCCTGTCTCCTGTCGCCCGTTCCCTGTCCCCTGTCGCCCGTCCCCTGTCGCCCGTTCCCTGTCGCCTGACTCCCGCGTCATGCCGCACTGCGCAGTTGCGTCGCGAGGGTACTCTCATTTGCTACCCGGTCCCACCCATGCCCCCCACCCTCCGTCCCACGTTCCCCGCCCTCGTCATACTCGCTGCTGCGCTGGCCCCTGCCGGCCTGCTGTTCGGCCAGAATCCGCGCCCAACCGGAAAAGCCAACGAAGCCTATGCACAGCAGTGCGCGAATTGCCACGGCAAGAAACTCGAAGGCGGCCAGACGCCCGCCGGCAACAAGGTGCCCTCGCTGCTCGATGACGAGTGGCTGCACGGCGGTGACGACGAGAGCATCGCGCGCAGCATCCGCAACGGGTACCCGGAAAAGGAAATGCCGGTGTGGTCCGCGACGATGCCGGAAAAGGAAATCCGCGCGATGGTCATTTATATTCGCGAGCAGCGCGCGCTGTTCCAACGCGGGCTGATCCAATTCAACAAGCCGCAGGATTCCGTGACAGTGAAAGGCGAACTGCACGACTATCAGCTCAACACCTGGGTCGGAGAGGTCACCGAGCCCTGGTCGCTCGCCTTCCTGCCGGGCCACCGCGCCATCATGACTGAAAAGCGTGGCAATGTTTTCCTGATTGAGAACGGCAAGCGCGCCGAAAAGCCACTGACGGGGGTGCCCCCAGTGGAGAGCACGGGGCAGGCCGGACTGTACGACGTCGTGCCGCATCCGGATTTTGCGCGCAATGGCTGGCTGTATTTTGCGTTTGCCGATCCGCAGAAATACGAAGGCAAGGCCGTGTGCCTGACCAAGGTGATCCGCGGCAAGATCCGCGACGGCGCGCTCGTTGACCAGGAAACGATTTATCAGGCGCCACTCGCGAAGTACCCAAAGTCCGGCGGGCCGCACTTCGGCGGCCGAATCGCGTTCGACCAGAATGGTCATGTCTTCTTCTCGATCGGCGAGCGTGGCAATGGCGCCAACGCGCAGGACCTCAGCGTGCCGATGGGCAAGGTTCACCGCGTGTTCGACGATGGCCGCGTGCCGGACGACAATCCCTTCGCGAAGGATCCCAAGGCGGTGCCCACGATTTGGAGTTACGGCCACCGCAATCCGCAGGGTCTCGCGTTCCACCCGGTGACCGGCCAGCTGTTCGACGCCGAGCACGGCCCGCGCGGCGGCGATGAACTGAACCTGGTGGGAAAAGGGAAAAACTACGGCTGGCCTGTCATCACGTACGGCATGAATTACGACGGCAGCGCGATGACCGACATCACCGCCAAGGAAGGCATGGAGCAACCGGTCACCTACTGGACGCCGTCGCTGGCGGTTTGCGGAATGAATTTTTACAGCGGCAATCTTTTTCCCAAATGGAAAAACCAGCTGTTCCTCGCCTCGCTGGTGGGCGAGGAGCTGCGCCGGATCGAAATCAAGGACGGCAAGGTCGTCGCGCAGGAGATCCTGTTCAAGAATCTCGGCCGGATCCGCCACGTGATCGGTGGACCGGATGGCGCGCTGTATGTGCTGTTGCCGACGCGGATCGCACGGATCGCGCCCGCCGCCGGACCGAGCTCGTAGCGCGCGGCGCGCGGCGCGCGACGCGCGCGGTTTTGAGTTTTGAGTTCTGAGTTTTGGGTTCTCGCGCTGCGCGCGCAGTTCTCGCGCTGCGCGCGCAGTTCCGGGTTCGGGTTTCGAGTCTTGGATTGCGATCCTAAACCGGATCCGACCCTCCCGGCGCGACGCTGTCCCTCCGCCCCTCCGCCCCTCCAATCATCCGACCTTGAAAAGGCACCCCGCAGAACAGATGTTTGCGTCCAGCATGACAACGCCCACCGCGGCAGAACTGGTTCCTGCTCCTTGCTCCCTGCTCCCTGCTCCACGGCGCGTCGAACCGCGAGCCAGTTCGTCTATTCCGTGCTTCGCGCGCATCGCGGCCAGCCTGTTCGCCCTCACCGTATCCACGAACTGGTTGCTCGCCCAGCGCGTCGCGGTGGAGGGCCGGCACGGCATGGTAACCTCGGCGCACGAGCTCGCCTCGCAGGCGGGGGTGGAGATGCTCCAGCGCGGGGGCAACGCGGTTGATGCCGCCGTCGCCACCGGCCTCGCACTGACCGTGGTGTATCCATTTGCCGGCAACATCGGGGGCGGTGGGTTCATGGTGCTCCACCGGGCCGACGGCGGTGCGAACGACCGTGGACGCCAGGCCGTGATCGATTTCCGAGAGATGGCCCCGGGCGCCGCAACGCGCGACATGTATGTCGGCCCTGACGGCAGGGTCATGGACGGGCCCGGCTCCTCGATCGTCGGCTGGCGCGCCAGCGGGGTACCGGGATCCGTGGCGGGGTTCGCGCTCGCGCTGGAAAAACATGGCTCCGGCAAACTCAGCTGGGCCGATGTCTGTGAACCTTCGCGCCGGCTGGCCGCGGACGGGCATGTCGTGACGCAGGGCACGGCCACCGGGCTGCGGAATCACGCCAAGCTGCTGGGCCAATTCGAGGAGTCGAAAAAAGTGTACCTGAAAGGCGGCGCGTTCCTGCAGGCCGGCGAACGATGGAAGCAGCCCGATCTCGCGGCCACGTTTGCCCGGCTGCAAAAACACGGCCCACGCGAATTCTACGAGGGCGAAACGGCGCGGCGGATCTCGGACGCGATGGCGAAGAACGGCGGCACGATCGCACTGGCGGATCTCAAGGCATATCGCGCCGCCGAGCGCGAGCCGTTGCGCGGAGTTTATCGCGGGCACGAGATCGTGACGATGCCGCCGCCGAGCTCGGGCGGAATCGCGTTGCTGCAGATGCTGGCGATGATCGAGCCGTTCGATTTGGCCACGATGGGCCATCACTCGGCCGCCAAATACCACCTGTTCGCGGAAGTGATGCGCCGCGCCTTTCGCGATCGCGCCGAATATTTGGGCGATCCCGATTTCGTGAAGGTGCCGGTGGCGCAGTTGCTCGACCGCGAGTACGTGAAAGCACGGATGAAGGACTTCGACCCCGGGCGCGCGACTCCGTCCGACGCGGTGGCGCCGGGCCTCGGCCCGGTGCAGCTGTCGCAGGCGCGCGAGCGCGACTCGGCGGTTTTTGCGCGCGAGTCCGAGGAGACGACGCATTTCAGCGTGGTCGACGCCGCGGGCAATGCCGTGACGGTCACTTACACGCTCAACGGCGGCTTCGGCAGTGGGGTCACGATTCCCGGAACGGGCATCCTGATGAACAACGAAATGGACGACTTCACGGCGAAGATCGGCGTGCGAAACATGTTCGGGCTGCTCCAAGGTCCGGCGAATGCGATCGTTCCGCGCAAGCGACCGTTGTCATCGATGACGCCGACCCTGGTGTTCAAGGACGGCAAACTGTTGCTCGCGACGGGAAGCCCCGGCGGGCCAACGATCATCAACACCGTGCTCCAGGTGATCGTGAACGTGATTGATCACCAGATGGGGGTGGCGCAGGCGATTGAGGCGCCGCGGATTCATCATCAGTGGATGCCGGACACGCTGACCCATGAACGCCACGGTATTTCGGCCGACACGCTCGCGATCCTCACGGCCAAGGGCCACAGCCTGAAGGAGCGCGTGTCGTATGAAGGTGGATACCAGGGCGACGCCGAGACAATCCTGATCGATCCGCAGACGAACCTGCGTCTGGGCGCGGCGGATCCGCGGAAGCCGGATGCGAAGGCCGTCGGGTATTGAGTGTCTGATGGAGTTTGGGATCCGTAGGCCTCATAGCGGAAAGCGTGAGCTTTTCGCCAAGACCACGAAACCTGCCAGAGGCGGGCAAGCGTTTACCCGCCTTCGGCGGGCTCACGCGTTCCGCTACGAATACGGCGCCTCGTGCCCTCTCCATGATGCAGCGAGGAACCGAGAATACGCGCTCCCAGGACTACCGCGCGGCGCGCGCCCGTTCCGTCCACCCGTCGAAGGTCAGCTCGCTTTTGTGCCGCTGCCACTCCTCCGCCGTAAACACACTCAGCGTCTCGCGCGCCACTCCCGGCACGTCGGTTCCGACCGCGCGCGTGCCCCCCTCGCGTTCTTCCGTCGCGTAGAGCTTGTCCATCGCGACACCGTTCTGTGTGGCCCACTCGCTGATGTGCGTCTCGGGCGGCTGCTCGAGCGTGCGCGCCGTCCAGTTCGGAAAATCCAGCTGCCGTTCGAGCCACGCCACGACGGGACGCGTGAGAAAATACGGGCGATGGCTCGTCGCCGGAATGAAACCAAACTCGAACACTCCTTCCGCCGATCCGCGCTGCGCGATTACCCGGCGGCGCAGATCCTCGAAAAAGTCGTCCTGGGTTTTCGGCATGTTCACCACCGTGTCCGCGCGGCCGTTCCAGATTAGCGTCGGCCCGCGCGCGGCGTGCAGTGCATAAATCACCGCGGGCCGATCGCCGAGGAATTCGAGCGAGCGGTAAGGCAGCCCCTGGCACATTTGTTTCGCGCGATCCCAGTAACCGCCGGGGCCGTCGAGATTGCCGCCACCCACAAGCACGCAGGCGTGCAACCGCGGCTCGATCGCACCCGCGATGCTGAGGACGAACGAGCCAAGCGAATAACCGGCCGCGCCGATTCGCGCCGCGTCGACCTCGGGCCGGCTGCGGAGATAGGACACCGCCTGCATCACATCGGTGAGCATCAACCCCTCGAGCCGCCGCGCCATCGTCGCGTCGCCGACCAGTTTATCGTGTTCGCGCGTGCCGGAGGTACGATTGCCGCTGCGTTCGCCCTCGCCCGCCTGGTCATAGGTCAGCACGGCCGCGCCGCCGCGCGCGTACGAGACGCCGGTGAAATAGGCGTACCACGCGTATTTGTCGCCGCCGTGGCCATTCACGACGATGAACGCCGGTATCTTTCCCCGCGGCAGCGGATCCGGCAGGTAGAGGATCGCCGGCACGCGTGAACCGAGTTGCGTGGTATACGTCACCGCCTCGGCCTTCACGCCCGCCGCGGGCGCAAACCGTCGGTGGGTTTTCGCGTCGAGTGATGGCAGCGGTTCGGGAATGAAAAAGTTCGCGCGAATCTGCGCGCGCAATTCGGTAACCTTCGCGTCGGTGAGTGGCTGACCGTGCAACCCGGCCGCCGCGGCCAATGCGAACGCGAGAGTGAGCAACCGTGAAGGGGGCATGGGGAGGGGAAACAGGTGACAGGGGGACGGGAGACAGGAGACAGGAGATGGGACAAGACAGCGGCGGAAGGAAATAGCCGACCGAAGGAGTGGAACTGAGTTCGGGTTTAACCACGGATTTCGCGGATGAGCACGGATAAAACTGAGGCGCATGCGGGATTCGCTTTGGTTCCTGCTCCCTTCT